>CACMTZ010000003.1 GCA_902616725.1 uncultured Pelagibacteraceae bacterium | reverse complement strand
ATGAACTTATCAAAGATAAAGCTGAGAATTTAAATCTGGATAATATTACTGGTGGAAGAGCAGTTGTATCTGGGCATATCTTGACAGAAAGAGCCGATATCTTTGCAGCTAATGAGAGAGGAGCAAATTTTCTTTTTAAAAATAATAATGGAAATTTTGATGATGTTGCATTTGATTATAGAGTAGATGATGCAATCCAAAATGGACGGGGTACAGCTTTATCAGACATATATTATCGTGGTAGATTGGATATTTTAAGTGGTAATTGGCTTGGATATCACAGAGCTTGGGTCCTGGAGAATAATGAATTTAAAGACATTGGAAATAAAGATTTTGATGAACCCTCTAGAATAAGAACAATTATTTCTGCAGATTTTGATAATGATGGTTTTGATGAAGTTTTCATGAACAATATAGCAGAACCAAATAAGTTATTTCGTATTAAAGATAATGGAAAATTTGAGCAGATAAATTTTCAGGTAGGACTCGAAGCTAATGGATATGGAACTGGTGCTGCAGTCGCGGATATAGACAATGATGGAATTTTAGAATTATTAGTTTCTCGTGGTGAAAGTAAAGCACAAACATTAACTTTGTATAAAGCAAAAGTTGATAAAGGAAGTAAATACTTAAGGATTAAACCATTAAATAAGTATGGTGCGCCAGCAAGAGGAGCCACTGTTACCTTAATAACTAATCAAAGAAAACATTCAAAAACAATTGATGCAGGATCTGGTTACTTATGCCAAATGGAACCTGTGGCACATTATGGAATTAGAAAAAAAGAAAAAAATTTTAAAGTAGAAATTCGATGGACAAATGGAAGTAAAGAAATGATTAATATAAAGAAACTTAACCAAACAATTATTGTAAGACAGAAATGAAAAAAATATTCAATATATTTTTAATTGTATTTTTAATATCATTTCAACTCAAGTCGTTTGCTGGAGAAAAAAATTATCACAAAGAGCTTATTACTGATTGGTCTAGAATATTCCCTGATAAAAATAGAAATGCCGCGGGACCAAAATTTTTTAAATATATCATAGATAAAAAAATTACTTACAAAGACTTTGTTGAATTTAACAAATTATATTGTGCAGTTTCTGGGTCTTTAATTGACCCAAATAGTGACTCAGAATTCTTATTTATTAAAGAAAGTAAAACGAATAAAAAAATTTGTGGAAACTATTATAGGTGTTGTGTTCCATGTTCGTGTGATCTTATGAAGTATTCTGAAGCTCAAAAGATGAAACATAAATTTGAGGATGGTTTTAAAGAATTCTATGTTTTAACAATAAAAAATCCTTGTGCTAAAAAAGATTTTCCCAATAGAGTTAATAAAGATTATTTTTGTAATGGTGAAAAAATCAACAAATCAGAAGTGTATAGTCTTAACGATCGAATAGTAATAGGTTTATTGCACAATGGAAAAAATTGTGCGAAAGATGAGGTAGACTTTGTTAAAAGTCATCAAGTGACGGGTAGATATTGCGAGTTGAGAAATAATACACCTTTAGAAAATTTAGATGCTGGAATGGGTGATATTTTTATAAAACTCGCGAGATAAATAAATATGAATAATAAAATTTTTGAGTGGGCAGGTGTTATCACTGCAATATTGTACTCATTATTTGTAGCTATGAATATTGGTATAGAGTTTTTTGGTTTTTGTTTACTACTAATATCTGCAATTCTAATTGGAATTTGGGCTTATCGAGGCGGTCATAGAGGAATATTATTTTTACAATTCTTTTATGCTACAGCCGGGATTATTGGAATGTTTAGATGGTTTTAGTTAAGTGTTGAAATAATTTTTGGAATATAATTTTTAAAGTTAAAGAAACCTTTATTACAATATTGCCAAGAGTTTTGATCAAGTTCTCTATAAAGGAAATTAATTTTAAAAGTATTTGAATTCAAATAATCTAAATTTTCTCCAATAGTTGGATACAACCCGACTGCTTTTTCTATCTTTTTAATTTCGCTAATATCTATAACTTCACAATCAATAGATTGATTTTTAAATCTTTGTTCCTGGTCTTGAATAAGTGATGACTTAAATTTTAGAACTTTTTCACTAAGTTTGATGCATCTATTTTCATTTTTATTCGAAATTATATAAAATTTTTTAAATTTATTATTTTGAAAATCACTTGTTTCAAAACAGAGGTTATTCTCGAATATTATCAAATTATTTTGATCAATATTTTCAGGGTTAATAAAATCCTGTTTTAAAATTGAGTATTTTTTTTCAGAAATCTTGGGTGGAGCGTTTTCATTTAATTTAATATTACTAAATCTATTATTAGTAAATTTTTTGATATTCCACTCACTTGCTAAATAATGTTTTCCCTGTGTTTGAACACCTGCAACCCATCTCCATCCAAGAGTGTTTGATGCAGCGTCTCCATCATAAAGATGTTGCATAAAAAATTCCGCTCCCAATTGCCATGGCAAATTTAGCGTAAAAATCCAAATACTGGCAAACCACATTCTAGTATGATTATGCAAATAATTATTTTCTTTGAGTTCGTTGACCCAATAGTTAAAGCACTCTACTTTTGTTTTTCCCTCAATCGCGTTTTTATAAGTTTGATTGTTTTGAAAATCTTCTTTAATCTTTTTTAGTTCAATTAAAAAATCTGTCCAAACACTGGGTCTTAATTCTAACCAACCTTTCCAATATGTACGCCACAATACTTCTTGAATAAATTTTTCATTTTTTGCGAATGAAAATTTATTAAGAGATTTTTTGATAACTTCTTTTTCATTGATAATTCCGTGAGTAATATATGGAGATAAACAAGAAATATTAGATCTGTTGTCAGGTCCGTAATCAAAGTTTCTAAGTTTTGAATACTCTGAGAGGTTGTTTTCCACAAAATGATTTAGTTTGTCTAAGGCTTTAGCCCTTGAAGCTTCAAAATTCATTTTTAATTATTTCGATTTTTTTTTCTTTAGACCTAATTTATCGCTATGTCTTAATCTCAAGATTACAATAGCACCTGCAATTAAAACTATTGCTACCGCTTCATATACTAATGCACTTGGATCCATTTCTTTTCCCTGTAAAATAATAAATCGTGCTAATGCTGTAATAGCTATAAGTAGTGGTAATGTAATGCTTATAGATTGCTGGTTCCAAAAAACTCTTACCATCGCTAGCACTTCTAAGTAAAGAAACATTAGCAGCAAATCAGCTAAGGTTACTGATCGATTTTCAAACATTTTATAAATCTCTATTCCGACTGCAATTACAGTGCTTACTAGAATGATACACATTAAAAGAAGTTGTAGGTTTTTAGCTATCTTTTCCATTATTTATCTTTACTAAATGGTAACCATTTTTCAAATACTGATTTTGAGGATCCATCATACGGAATTGAATAAGAATATGGATTTGGACTTGTCAACACTTCAATTCCTTTTGAAAACACAAATATAAAAACAATTACAAAAACGAGCACCATTATTTTAAAGGGGTCAAAATTTTTTGTTTTAAAAACGCTGGCAGAATTTTCCTCAGCTCTATGAAAATGTTTAAATGTCAAATATACCGCAAATATCAATCCAATGTGGGCTAAAAAAAGTCCAGTCCACCCAAATACAAAAGTTGTATATGAGAATACGTACAAACTAAAAACAGTAGTCCAAATAAAACTTAACACCAATAAAATTTGCAATCTTACAGTTTTAGGTAATGATCTAAGATCATTTTTGCTATCATCGAACAAAATGTTTGCTGTATCTTTCATCCAATTTTTAAACGATTCCATAAATTTAAATTAAGTTTTTTTCAAAAATAAACAATCCCCAATTTGTCACCAAATAATTAGCTAGTTTCTTAACTTTTTTTTATGAAAATTTATAAATTTCTCAACATTTGATTTAATAAATGATTTATTTTCCTCAAACGAAACTTTTTTCATTGAGTAAGCATTGCTTTTTGTCATTCTTGATTGAATTGTAACATTTCCCTTATAAAGTTTTAGTTTAACAGATCCATTTATTTTATTTTTTTTCAAATCCACAATTTTTTGAAGTTTAAATCTTTCTTTTGAAAACCAATATCCATTATAGATCAATTCTGCGTACCTTGACATTATTGCATCTTTTTTGTGCATTGTTTCTTTATCAAGCGTAACTGACTCAATCGCTCTATGTGCATGGATTAACAATGTACCTCCTGGAGTTTCATAAACTCCTCTAGACTTGATGCCTAGGAATCTATTTTCAACAAGATCAACTCTTCCAATTCCATTTTTTCCCGCCAATTGATTAAGTTTTAACAATAATTTTGCTGGTCTAAATTTTTTTCCATTAAGACCAATGGGGTCACCATTTTTAAAATTAATTGTTACATGAGTAGCTTTGTTAGGAGCTTTTTCTGGAGAGACAGTTCTTTGAAAAATAAATTCTGGTGCAGAATTTTTTGGATTTTCTAGCAACTTACCTTCAGTTGATGTATGAAATAAATTATCATCTACTGAAAAAGGAGATGCACCTTTTTTGTCTTTTGGGATAGGAATATTGCGTCTCTTAGCATAATTAATTAAATCTGATCGAGATTTTAATTTCCATATTCTCCATGGTGCAATAATTTTTATTTTGGGACCAAAATAATGATAACCAAGCTCAAATCTTATTTGGTCGTTTCCTTTTCCAGTAGCCCCATGAGATACTGCATATGCTTTGAATTTTTTTGCAACCTTTATTTGATCTTTTGCTATCAGAGGTCTGGCGATAGAGGTTCCTAATAGATAAACACCTTCATAAATTGCATGACCACGGATCATTGGAAATAGATAGTCTTTAACAAAAATATTTTTTAAATCATTTATAATTATCTTTGTGACACCAAATTTTCTTGCATTGGAAAAAATTTTTTTTCTATTTATTTCTTGTCCGATGTCTGCGGTGTAACAAATTACCTCTGCATCATAATTTTCTTGAAGCCATTTAAGAATAATAGATGTGTCCAAACCGCCTGAGTAAGCTAAAACAATTCTTTTTTTTGATTTCATTAACTAGCTACAAGCTTTTTTTGCAGTGTTATATGCTTTAGTGAATCCCAATAATGAATAATGATCGATTGTTTGAGAGCCTTTTTCATTGTATCCAGTTACCATTATTCTTGAACCTTTTTTCATAATCTTGACCATAATCTTTTCTTTTTTATTACTAGTCATCCATGCAAAACCTTGTTGCTTAATATCAAATTTAAATTTGTTATTTCCAGAGGTTGCTAATACAGTATTGTTTTTATTAAATTCATAACCAGCAGTAGTACTGATTTCATTCGCAATTTTTTCACCAGGTCTAAATGTTACAAATAATCTAGCATCTCTTTTATTTGTTTTAGGAGATTGCAGAATTGGAGAAGACTGAGCGAAACATACTTTACCAGATGCTTCCGCTAAAACTATTGTTTCCCAGTCTTTATATTTACCAATTTTTTTTAGATCGTCCCCAAAAGATTTCGATGTGAATAAAAAAGTAAAAAGTATAAATATGAATAAAATCTTTTTAATTATGGACATGGGTTTGGGAACATTTTTTGAATTTTATTAATCTCATTTAAAATTTCGCTTGTTAAACTTACATTTACACTTTCTATGTTTGTTTTCAACTGTTCGATTGTCGTTGCACCTATTATCACACTTGTCATAAATGGCTGAATTTCACAAAACTTCAGTGACATTTGAGTAAAATCAATATTGAATTTTTGTGATAACTTATAATATTCTTCGATAGCTTTTTGACCATTTTCATTTTTATATCTTGTGAAATCTTTAAATAGTTTCATTCTTGATTTTTCTGGTAAATTATTATTTCTATATTTTCCTGTTAAGTATCCGAATGCTAAAGGCGAGTAGGCTAACAAACCACTTTTCTCCCTAACAGAAATTTCTGCAAGTCCAACTTCATAAGTTCTATTAAGTAAATTGTAAGGATTTTGCACCGACATCATTTTTGGTAAATTTTTTAATTTTGATATTTCAAGGAATTTTGACAAACCCCATGCAGTTTCATTAGATAGACCAATGTATCTAATTTTACCTTGTTCAATAAATTTTTTTAAACTTTCAAGTATTTCCTCAAATGGTGTCCAATCTTTATCGTTTTCGTCGTGTTCATAACCATGTTTCCCAAAAAAATTTGTATTTCTCTCTGGCCAATGAAGTTGATAGAGATCGATATAGTCTGTTTTCAATCTTTTGAGACTCTCCTCTAAAGCTTCAGAAATTTTTTTTTTTCCAAAATTATAACCACCACCCCTAATATATTTGTTTGAAGTATTACCACAAACTTTTGTTGCTATAATAACCTTGTCTCTTTTTTTTGTTTTTTTAAACCAGTTACCGATTATTCTCTCTGTTTCCCCATATGTTTCTTCTCTCATGGGAATGGAATAGATTTCAGCAGTGTCCCAAAAGTTTACACCATGATCTAAAGCATAATCCATTTGTTGAAATCCCTCTTCTTGAGTATTTTGTTCGCCCCAGGTCATAGTACCGAGACAAATTGTACTCACATCAAGATCCGTATTGCCTAATTTTTTATAATTCATAGTGATTTTTAAAGTATAATTTTTATTAATCTTTTAAGGTATCTTGAATATTTAGTAAAAGACTATATATCTATAGAAATTATGGCAACAGACAAAAAAGGTATTCTAGCAAGAGCAAGAGCAGCAGCACGTGAAACTACTGCGGTTACTGATGAGGGCTTAAGAGCCTACATGTTAAAAGTTTATAACTACATGGCGACTGGAATATTACTCACAGGAATTATAGCGTTGATAACATTTAAGATGTCAGTTGTTACTGATGCAAGTGGTTCTATTGTGGCTTTAACTGAAGTTGGAAATGCCATTTATTTATCAGGACTTAAGTGGATAGTTATGTTAGCTCCTTTGGGTGTCGTATTTTATATGAGTTTTGGGATCAACAAAATGAGTGCATCAAAAGCTCAGACAACTTTTTGGATTTTTGCTGCATTAATGGGTTTATCACTTTCTTCAATTTTATTAGTTTACACAGGTTTAAGTGTAACAAGAGTATTTTTTATTTGTTCAGCTACTTTTGGTGCTATGAGCATTTATGGTTATACAACAAAGAGAGATTTAACTAAGTTCGGATCATTTTTGATGATGGGACTAATAGGAATTATTATTGCATCCTTGGTTAATATTTTTCTAAAATCTTCAATGATGTATTTCGTGATTTCAATTTTAGGAGTTTTAATTTTTGTCGGCCTTACTGCTTATGATACTCAAAAAATAAAAAACATGTATTCTGCTAGTGATGCTGGCGAGTTAATGGGTAAAAAAGCGGTAATGGGTGCTCTGACTCTTTATTTAGATTTCATTAACTTATTTATTATGCTCTTAAGACTTTTCGGTCAAAGAAGATAATTTTATTTTAAAGTTTTTTCCAATTAGTATTTTTTAACAACAAATTAAGTTCTGAGGAATTCTTCAGTATTTTACCATTGGTATCAGTAATTAAATATTTTAAATTTTTATTTTTTGGCTTAAAGTTTTTGCAAATTTTATAAATAGCATTTTCAGCTGCATTTTTAAAAACACTAAACCCTACCTGTTTGCTTGAAATATTTAGACCGTAATCTTTCCAAGAACCTTCTGAAACCATTTTTGCATATAAATCTAATATTATTTTAAGCTCATTTTTTTCAAAAAAATGATTTTCACTAAATTTTTTTTTATCAAGATTATTAACAACCAGTCTTAAATTATTCTTCATGAGTTTTGTATTTATTTATTAAACCGATTTGAAAGGCTGTAAAAATGAAAGTTATTGGAAGTAAACCCCAAACTTTAAAGTTGACCCAAAATTCCTCTGATTGTGTTCTCCAAACTAATTCATTTAAAATAGCAAGTCCAAAGAAAAAGTATATCCATCTTTTACTTAACAATTCCCAACCTTCGTTTGTAAGCGGTATTGATTTTCCCATTAATTTTTTTAAAACAGGTTCATTTGTAAAATATCTTCCAAATATTAAAGCCAGACCAAATAAAATATTAATGATTGTTGGCTTGATATAAATAAAAACTGGATTATCAAAATAAATTGTAAGGCCACCAAAAAAAGTAATTAATATTCCGCTCAACAAAGGAACTTTGGGTATTTTTTTTTCTAAAAACCAAACAATCGCTAATGCTATAATTGTCGCAATTATAAATGGTGGAATGGCTACTCTTAAATCTTTTCCACTATCGTAATAGTAGTAAAAAAAAATTACTAAAGGTCCAAAATCAGTAAGAAACTTTAAAAAAGATTTATTCACTGGAAGAATATTAACATAAATAATATTTTCACAAAAACTATAAATTTTTCTTATTGATTTTTATTTTTAAATACCCATACTAATCTTAATGGCAATTCAAAAAGCTAAATTTTCAATAGGCGATATTGTAAAACATAAACACTTTGAGTTTAGAGGTGTGATTTATGATGTAGATTTTGAGTTTAATAATTCTGAAGAATGGTATCAATCTATCCCTAAGAATGTTAGACCAAGAAAAGATCAACCATTCTATCATCTGTTAGCTGAAAATGATGAAATAACTTATGAAGCCTACGTGTCAGAGCAAAATTTATTGACTGATGACTCTGATGAGCCAATAAAACATCCATTAATTGAGGAAATTTTCTCTGGTAAAAAAGGTTCTAGCTATTTTAAGCCGTCAAATTAAGTAATTTCACTTTTTAAACACATTTAGCTCAAATCTTTGTCACAGGGCATTGTTAGATTTAATTAATTCTGATCAAGAGTGTTAAATTTTACCCTTCGTTATTATCTCCCTCTACATTCTTGATCAGATAATTATTTCGTACTAAATAACCCTAATACTAATTTTAAAAATAAAATTTTATGTTTCAATTATTAGAACCTAATAGAATTTTTTCTATAACTTCTAAAGCACCAAAATACGTTTTATTATTATTCATTTTGGTAGTTTCTATAGGTTTGACTGAGGCTCTGATTCTATCACCAGAAGATTATAAACAAAGTCACTCTGTAAGAATAATGTATGTTCATGTTCCAGCTGCATGGATCTCACTAGGTATCTTTTCTACTATTACTGTTCTTTCTATCGTTGGTTATATATTTAAGATTAAAAATTTCTTTTTAATTTCAAAGAGTTTGGCGCCGTCAGGATTTGTATTTAATGTAATCGCACTTGTGACTGGTTCTATTTGGGGAAAGCCCACGTGGGGAACATGGTGGGCGTGGGATGCCAGAATTACTTCTATGTTAATATTGGCATTTTTTTATTTGATGTATTTAATTGCTTGGAGAATTTACGAAGATAAAGAACAAGTTTTTAAAGTAACTTCAATTATTACAATTTTAGGAATAATAAATGTTCCTATAATTAAATATTCTGTAGATTGGTGGAACACACTTCATCAGCCTGCATCAATTAATATATTATCAAAATCTACTATTCATTCTTCGATGCTCGTTCCTTTACTGATTATGACTGCGGCATTTGCCCTATTCTCATTGCTAATTTTTTTAATGAAATATAATACAGAACTGATAAAAATTAAAAATAAGGGTTTAGACAGATTATGATAAATGAAATTTTTTATATGAATGGATATGGAATTTATGTTTGGGGTTCATTTGCTTTTACTTTTTTAAGTTTTATGTCACTGTATCTGGTAATCAAAAATCAATATGAAAAAGAAAAAAATAAGTTTATTGTTAAATTTGGAAACCTAAACTCTGAGAGAGCTGCCTCTGCTAGACTACAAAGAATTAATAGAGAGATTCTATCCAACACTTCAACTATTTAACTTTTAAACCATGTATGGTCGTAAAGTTAAACTAAGATTTTTTTTTATATTCTTAATCGCTGTTACATTAAGTTTAACGATATTCCTAATTCTAAAATCATTAGAAGAAAATGTTGTATATTTTAAATCTCCATCTGAGATAAAAACTTTATCTGAAATGCAGCAAAAAAAGATTAGAATTGGAGGAATGGTAAAAACTGACTCGATTTCTATTGTAAATAAAGAATTAAGTTTTGTTATTACAGACTTTAAAAGTGAAATAAATGTTGTTTACTCAGGATTAATACCCAACCTTTTTGAAGAAGGTAAGGGTGTTGTTGCAGAGGGATTTTTAAAAGATGAGAATTTTTTTTCAGCAACGAAAATTTTAGCTAAACATGATGAAAATTATATGCCTCCTGAAGTAAAGGCTGCTTTAGAGGAGAAATAAATTGTCGAGTTTAATTGGATATTATTCTTTAATTTTTGGTGTTGGTGTTTCAATTTTAGTTATATTTTTTTCGATTAAAAATTTTAATGATACTCAGAAGTTAGATACTAAAGTAATATCATTAGTATTCTTACAACTTTTATTTGTGATAATTAGCTTCTCAGGCTTAATTTTATCGTTTGTTAACTCAGATTTTAGTAACGAGACAGTTTTTAATCACTCCCATACAACTAAGCCTCTTTTCTATAAAATTTCTGGGACCTGGGGTAATCATGAGGGTAGTCTATTATTATGGTTGTTAGTTTTAACATTATTTATATTTGTCTTTTTACTGAGGTCAAAAAATCAACCAAAACAATATAAAATTTTAACTTTATTATTCCAACAGATAATTATAATCGGTTTTTTTATTTTTCTTATACAAACTTCCAATCCTTTTAATCATGTTTTTCCAGTTCCAAAAGAGGGATTAGGTTTAAATCCTATATTGCAAGACCCTGCATTAGCAATTCACCCGCCAATTTTATATCTAGGCTACGTTGGAACTTCTATAATTTTTTCCTCAGCACTAGCAGCAGTTTGTTCAAATAATATTACAAAAATGTGGGCATCACACATTAAAAAATGGGTATTAGTTTCATGGATTTTTTTAACTTTAGGAATTTTACTTGGATCTATTTGGGCTTACTATGAGTTAGGATGGGGAGGTTTTTGGTTTTGGGATCCTGTTGAAAATGTATCTTTAATGCCGTGGTTTGCACTAACAACCTTATTACATTGTGTATTAGTTTTAGAAAAAAAGCTAATTCTTACCTCGTGGGTTGTTGTGTTATCTATTGCAACTTTTACCTTAAGTATGTGTGGTACTTTTTTGGTTCGATCAGGTATTTTAAATTCTGTTCATACATTTGCTAATGATCCAGAGAGAGGTTTGTATATTCTAATATTTTTATTTATTTTGATATTCTTATCTTTTTTTATATTTTTAATTTTTCATAAAAGTGAAAACAATAATTCCAAAACTTTCTACTTATTAAGTAAGGAAACATCAATTTTAGTTAATAATTGGTTTATGATGTATTTTTTATCAGTTGTTTTAATTGGAACAATTTATCCAATATTTTTAGAGGTAATTTCATCTAAAAAAATATCTGTAGGTCCACCATTTTTTAACAAATTGATCCTACCATTTTTGATTCCATTTATGTTAGCGATGGCAATAGGTCCTAAATTAAAGTGGATTAAATCGGATATTGAAGACAAAATTTATTTAATTTTATTTTTTGTTATTTCTTTAATTTTATCAGTATTGATAATTAGAAATTTAGATATTAATTTTCTTTATAATACTATTCTAATTACAGCAGCTTTTTATTTATTTTTTATAACTCTTAGAGATTTTTTTCACAGAAAATATAGAAATCTGTCACAAATTACTGCTCATTTTAGTTTTAGCATTTTAATACTTAGTATTTTATTTAATAATATTTTTTCATCTGAAGTTATTACAAATTTAAAAATTAATGAAACTTACCAAGCTCAAAATTTGAAGATTAATTTTGAGAGCATTGAGCAAGAAAATAAACAAAATTTTAAAGCAATTAGAGGAAAGTTTATTGTAGAAGATCAAAGTGGATTAATTGAAGTCATGCAACCTGAATTAAGAATATATAATCAACCAAATATTGTTACTAGTGAAGCTGATATCAAAACTAATATATTCACTGATAAATTTATGACAATGAATTATGTCCAAAATCAAGATTATTTTAATATTCGTTATCAAGTAAAGCCATTCATGATTTGGATTTGGATTTCTACAATTCTATTGTGCCTTAGTGGCTGTTTATCTTTAATTAGAAAAAAATATGAAAACTAAAATTTTTTCTTTATTTTTAATTTTTACATTCTCGATAATTTTTTTTGTTTTTTACAAAGGTTTACAAAATACAAATATTTATACTCCTGAAACAAAATCAGAAATTAAAATTCCAAATTTTGAAACAAAAGAGTTTTTTTCAAAAGACAAAATAAATTCAGATCAGATTTTTATAGGAAGTGATTATTATTTATTAAACATTTGGGCTTCGTGGTGTGTTCCTTGCAAAGAGGAACATAAATATCTAATGGATTTAAGTAAAAAAGAGAATATCAAAATTATTGGACAAAACTATAAAGATAATTTTGATAATGCAAAAAATTTTTTGATAAATTTAGATAATCCATACGATTTAATTTTTTTCGATAACGATGGTACAATAGCAATTGAATGGGGTGCATA
This sequence comes from uncultured Pelagibacteraceae bacterium, assembly GCA_902616725.1. Classification (GTDB taxonomy): domain Bacteria; phylum Pseudomonadota; class Alphaproteobacteria; order Pelagibacterales; family Pelagibacteraceae; genus Pelagibacter. The sequence continues at coordinate 204,665 of CACMTZ010000003.1, read as the reverse complement.
TGGAGTACCCGAAACCTTTCTTATCAAAAATAATCTAATTATTAAAAAAATTATTGGTCCATTGAATGAAAAATTACTTTCTGAGATAAAAGAATTGACACAATGAATATTTTAAAATTTTTAGTTTCTGTGACTTTTTTGATTTATTGTTTTTCTTCTGATTTAAAAGCTAAAAACTTAGAAATTGAAATAACAAAAAATTTAAGATGTTTAATTTGTCAAGGACAATCAGTGTACGATTCAGACTCTGAATTTGCTAATAGCGTAAAAATTTTAGTAGAAAAAAAATTAAATGAAGGCTTAGATGAAAAACAAATATATGCTTATCTTAAAAATAAATATGGAGACTGGATCCTTTATGATCCAGGATTCAGTAAAAATACCTATTTTCTTTGGTTATTACCTATATTGATGTTTGTATTTGGTGGTGCAATAATACTCAAGAAAGTTATATTAAAAAAAAAAAAATTATGAATTATCTAAAAATTTGTTACTTGGTAATATTGTCTTTTTTAATTTCTTCTTCAATTATTGCAGAAGACACTAAAGTAAGTAATGATAATACAAAGTTTAACGTTTATTCAGGGATGTTTGACTTTAGTGATAATGGAAAGAGATCTGCTTTAATTGGGTTTCAACATCAAAATACAGATTTAAACAGAGATACTTTTCTTGGTAATCTTTCTCCAATAACAGGACTTATGTTTACTGCTGATAGTGCAGCTTACCTGTATACTGGTGTGCAAGCACAATATTCCTTAGGAGCCTTAAATATTATACCAAGTTTTGCCCCAGGACTTTATAGTCAGGGAGATGGCAAAGATCTTGGACATTTATTAGAATTTAAAAGCGAAGTTCAGATTTCTTTAGATTTATTCCAAAATAGCCAATTAGGCTTATCATATAATCATTTATCCAATGCAAGTTTGGGAGATAAAAATCCTGGGGCAAATAGTTATATGTTTAATTTTCTTAAAACCTTTTAAACAAACATTCTATGATAATGAGATTGAAAGATTGTCACAATTTTGGTGATTTTAGAAAACTTGCTAAGCTAAAGCTTCCATCGCCTATTTTTCATTATATTGATGGTGCAGCTGACGATGAAATTACATATGCTAGGAATACAAGTGCCTTTGACGATGTAGATTTAGTTCCAAATGTTTTAAGAGGTGTTGAGAATGTAGATTTGTCCACAACAATTTTTGGTAAAAAGTTAGATTTACCGTTTTATCTTTCACCAACAGCATTACAAAGACTTTTTCATTATGATGGTGAAAGAGCAGTTGGAAAAGCAGCTAAAAAATTTAATACAATGTTTGGTGTTTCTGCATTAGCAACAGTTAGCGTAGAGGAAATATCCTCTTTGATTGATACACCCAAAATGTTTCAGTTTTATTTTCACAAAGATAGAGGTTTAAATGATTCTTGTTTAGAGCGAGCTAAGGCTGCTAAATTTGATGTAATGGCTCTAACAGTCGATACCATTACAGGAGGAAATCGTGAAAGAGATTTAAGAACTGGTTTTACCTCTCCGCCGAAATTGACTCTATCAAGCTTATTTAGTTTTGCGACTAAACCAATGTGGGGAATAAATTATTTAACAAAAGGTAAATTTGAATTACCTCACCTTCAAGACTTTGTAAAAGAAGGTACAAGTACAAACTCTTCCATAGGAAATTATTTTTCAACAATGTTAGATCAATCTATGAATTGGAAAGATGCTGAAAAACTTTGTTCTCAATGGGGAGGTCATTTTGCACTAAAAGGAATAATGAGTGTAGAAGATGCTAAAAAAGCAGTTGATATTGGATGTACTGGTATAATGGTTTCAAATCATGGTGGCAGACAACTTGATGGATCGAGATCACCATTTGATCAGCTCGCAGAAATTGTTGATGCAGTTGGAGATAAACTTGATGTTATATGTGAAGGAGGAATTCATAGAGGAACACATATGCTTAAAGCATTATCTCTTGGTGCAAAAGCATGTTCTGGTGGAAGACTTTATCTTTATGCGCTTGCAGCGGCAGGCCAACCAGGCGTCGAAAGAGCTCTTGAGTTGTATAAATCTGAGTTAGTTAGAGATATGAAGCTCATGGGATGTACAAAAATTTCAGATCTTAATAGAAATAATCTTAGATTTAGAAAATAGTGAGTTTACAAAATTGTTATAATTTTGACGATTTTAGAAAACTTGCAAAAAAAAAATTACCTTCACCAATATTTCACTATATTGATGGTGGTGCAGATGATGAAATAACACTCAAAAGAAATACAAAATCTTTTGATGAATGCGATTTAGTTCCTAATATTTTAGCAAGTGTCGGAAAACCAGATCTCTCAACAACTATTTTTGGAAAAAAAATTGATATGCCACTCTTTCTATCACCATGTGCCATGCAAAGACTTTATCATCATGACGGTGACAAAGCATCTGCTAGAGCAGCTGATAAGTTTGGAACATTTTATAGTATGTCTACGATGGCAAATAATACTATAGAAGAAATTTCAAATATTTCAGGTGGACCAAAGTTATTTCAACTTTATGTTCACAAAGATCAATCAATTACTGATGATTTAATTGATCGTTGTAGAAGATCAGGATTTGATGGAATGTGTTTAACTGTAGATACTTTAGTAGCAGGTAACAGAGAAAGAGATCATAGAACAGGTTTTACAACTCCGCCAAAGTTAACTTTACAAAGTTTAATGAGTTTTGCTCTTCATCCTAGTTGGGTATTTAATTATCTTACACATGGGAAATTTAAATTAGCAAATGTGGCTACAAAAACAGATAAGGGCACCAATATTGCAAAATCAGTTATAGAGTACATCAATGAACAATACGATCCAGCAATGAACTGGAAGGACGCAGAATATTGTGTGAAGAAATGGAATGGACCCTTTGCACTTAAAGGTGTTATGTCCGTTGAAGATGCGAAAAGAGCAATAGATATTGGTTGTACGGCAATCATGATTTCAAATCATGGTGGAAGACAACTCGATGGATCGAGATCGCCATTTGATCAAGTCAAAGCAATCTCGGATGCAGTTGGAGATAAATTGGAAATCATATTAGACGGGGGAGTGAGAAGAGGAACTCATGTATTAAAAGCAATCGCTGCAGGTGCAAAAGCCTGTAGTTTTGGTAAAATGTTTTTGTTCTCTTTAGCCGCAGGGGGACAACAAGGTGTTGAGCATTTACTTAAAAATATGCAAGAGGAAATCAACAGAAATATGGTTTTAATGGGATGTAAGAACCTAAAAGAGTTGAATAGTTCAAAATTAATTTATAGAACTTCTAATAAAATATAAAATTTATGGAACTAGCAAAAAGTTTAGATAGATTAGGAACAGAGTCTGCTTTTTCGGTATTAGCAGAGGCAAAGAAATTAGAGGCCCAAGGTAAGCCGATGATCCATTTAGGTCTAGGACAACCAGATTTTAAAACACCTAAACATGTTGTTGAAGCGGCAAAAAAAGCTTTGGATGATGGTCATCACGGATACGTGATGTCAAATGGAATACCTGAGTGTCGACAAGCTGTAACAAGATGGATTAAGAAACGTTATAAAGCTGAGATAGATCCTGAAAGAATTTTAATCATGCCAGGCGGTAAACCTACAATGAGTTACGCGATACAATGTTACGGAGAACCGGGAGTGGAAATAATCCATCCTACACCTGCATTTCCAATATATGAGTCTATGATTAATTATACAGGTTCAACGCCTGTCCCATATGATTTAACTGAGGATAAAGATCTTAAATTTGATCCGGATAAAATTTTATCTCTTATAACTAAAAAAACTAGGTTACTGATTTTAATAAATCCAAATAATCCAACAGGAAGTTTTGTTGAGAAACCTGTAATTGACTATTTTGCAAAGGAGTTAGAAAAACATCCTCATGTTACTATTTTAAGTGATGAAATTTATAGTAGACAAATATTTGACTACAAAGAAATGCCTTCTTTTTTCCATTATCCAAATTTAAAAGATAGGCTAATTGTATTAGAGGGTTGGAGCAAAGCTTATTCGATGACTGGATGGAGATTAGGTTGGAGTTATTGGCCTAAAGAACTTATTGAGCACGTAAACAAATTATTAATTAATAGCGTATCATGTGTAAATGCTGCTGCACAATATGCTGGTATTGCTGCATTAGATGGCCCCGATGACTCCATCAAAGATATGTTAGATAAGTTTACTCTGAGAAGAAATTTAATTCATCAGGGGTTAAATGATCTACCAGGAGTGGAGTGTAGTTTACCTGGAGGAGCTTTTTATGCATTCCCAAAAGTAATTGGTACAGGAATGAATGGATCTGAATTCTGTAAAAAAGCAATGCATGAGGCTGGAGTAGCAATAGTACCAGGAACTGCTTTTGGTAAAACTTGTAATGATTACGTAAGATTTAGTTTTGCAGCATCAAGAGATAACATTTTACAGGCCTTAGAAAACATAAAGAAAATGCTGACTAAATAAGCTGTATTTTTGATAAAATTTTTACTAATATTCTTTTAATGAACGAGCAAGTCCAAGCAGAGTTTAAAAAAATTTTTAATGGAAGATTTTCCACCTCTGAGTCAACAAGAGCAAATTATGCTAGAGGTGAGGATACTTATGATCCCGTTTTGTCTAAAGCTGTAGTTTTTCCTGAAACAAATGAAGAAGTCTCTAAAGTGCTTCGTTTATGTAATGAGCACAAAATTCCTGTTGTACCTTTTGGAACAGGAACATCTTTAGAAGGTAATGTTGTTGGTAATGAAAAAGGCATAACCATATGTCTTGAAAAAATGAATAAAATTTTAAGTGTGAATGTCGAGGACTTTGATTGTCGAGTTCAGGCATGTGTAACTAAAGAACAATTAAATGATTATTTGAGAGAAGATGGAGTTTTTTTCCCGATTGATCCTGGCGCTAATGCAGCAATTGGAGGAATGGCTTCAACATCAGCTTCAGGGACAATGGCTGTAAAATATGGAACAATGAAAACTGTAATCAGTGGACTCACAGTTGTTTTGCCTAATGGAGATATTGTAAATACTGGTAGCAGAACTAAAAAAACATCAGCAGGTTATAATTTAACCAATTTATTTATAGGTTCAGAGGGAACTTTAGGCATAATTACAGAAGTTCAATTGAGATTATCACCAATACCAGAAAGCATTATGTCTGCAGTTTGTCATTTCCCAACTTTAGAAAATGCAGTTCAAACTGCCCAACAGGTTATTCAATATGGAGTCCCGATCGCTAGAATTGAAATGCTAAACAAAGATCAAATGGGTATTAGTATTAATTACTCTAAATTGAAAGATATCGAAGCAGTGCCAACTTTGTTTTTTGAGTTTCATGGATCCGAGGCATCTAATAATGAAAATATTAAAATTGTTGAGGAAATATCGAAAGATAATAATGGAAGCTCTTTTAAATGGGCAAAAGATTTAGAAGAGAGAAATAAGCTTTGGAAAGCACGATGGGATGTTTATTATTCCGTTAAAGCATTGATAAATAATGGAAGAGTTTATTCAACTGACGTGTGTTTACCAATTTCAAATATAACTGAATGTGTAAATTATGCAGAAGAGCAAGCAAAAAAATTTGGATTAAGAGCTCCGATGGTAGGTCATTTGGGCGATGGAAATTTTCATGTGCTTTTGCCTTTTGACCCTGAAAACAAAGAGACATATAAAAAAATAAGAGAATTTAACGACTTATTAATTAACAAAGCGCTTGAATTGAAAGGTACAATCACCGGAGAACATGGAGTTGGATTACATAAAAAAGAATATCTTTTAAAAGAACATGCTGACAACATTCCATTAATGAAATTGATAAAGAGGAGCATTGATCAAAATAATATAATGAATCCTGGGAAAATATTTGATCTAAATTAGTTAAGTCTATCATTTTAATGAAAAAAATTTTAATCACTAGAAAATTAATTAAGGAGAGTGAGGACAAAGCCACTAAAACTTTTGATCCAATATTCAATAATAATGATGAGCTATACTCTCAGTCAAAAGTAATAGAAATGAGCAAAGGATGTGATGGAATTTTATCTTCTCTTACAGATAAAATGGATAAAGAAACAATCAATAAATTGCCAAACACGATAAAAATTATTTCGAATTTTGCAGTTGGATTTGGAAATATTGATTTAGATGCTGCAAAAAAAAGAGGCATTGCAGTGACGAATACTCCTGAGGTTTTATCCGATGCGACAGCTGAAATTGGGATACTTTTAATTCTAGGCGCATGTAGAAGAGCCTCTGAGGGAATAGTATCTGCTCAAGAAGGTGGATGGAAGTGGTCAGCAGACTATTTAATAGGTAAGCAATTGACAGGCTCCAGACTTGGTATTCTAGGCATGGGAAGAATTGGACAAAAAATTGCAAAGATTGCAAAGTCGTTAGGCATGATAATTCATTATCACAATAGATCAAAGTTAAGTGATGAAAAAGAACAGGGAGCGATTTATCATGATAATATTAAAAGTCTTTTTTCAGTTTCTGATGTCCTATCAATTTGTTGTCCTGCTACTAAAGAAACAGAAAACATGATTAACAAAGAAACAGTTGAATATTTCCCTAAAGGAGCAGTAATTACTAATGTCGCTAGAGGAGATATAGTCGATGATGAAGCCTTGATTGATGCATTAAACCGGAGAAAAATATATGCAGCTGGATTAGATGTTTATAAAAATGAGCCAAACTTAAATCCTGGTTATAATAAAATTAAGTCAGCATTTATTCTTCCACACCTAGGAAGCGCAACAAAGGATACAAGAATTGCAATGGCAAACTTAGCAATCGATAATATTGATGAGTTTTTTAAAACTGGAAATTGTAAAAATAAAGTAAATTAATTCTACTCTGGATTGAATCTAATTCAACTATTGCGACATCTACGCCTTTTTTTAGAAAGACTCTAATCTGATTCTATGTTTTAATTAATCAAGTTAATTAACTTTAATAGGAGTAATAATGACTAAAGAAAATAAATCATTGAAGGTGAAAACATCTTCAAGACGTAAGTTCTTTAAAACTGCTGCTAAGACTGGTGCTATAGCTGCAGCCGCTGTTGCAATGCCATATGTGAAGGCAAATGCAGCAACAACTTTAAAGATGCAAGCTGCATGGCCAAGTGGAGCTAACATCTTTTTCGAAATGGCTGGAGACTATTGTAACATGGTTAAAGAAATGTCTGGAGGATCTCTTCAGATTGATCTTCAACCGGTTGGAGCAGTTGTAAAGACTTCAGAAATCGGACAAGCGGTTAGTTCCGGTGTAGTAGATATGGGTCACTGGGTGACTGCATATTGGTATGGTAAAAACCCTGCTGCATCATTATTTGGAACTGGTCCTTCATACGGAATGTCATCTCAAGAAGTTATGGGATGGATGGAGTATGGTGGAGGAAGAAAATTATATGACGAAACACTTGCAAAAGTTGGTTTCGATTATGTTGGTTTTTTCCATATGCCTATGCCAGCTCAGCCTTTTGGTTGGTTCAAAAAGAACGTAACTAAAGTGTCTGATGTTAAAGGTATGAAGTACAGAACTGTTGGTTTAGCGACTAACGTTTTAACTGCAATGGGAATGGTAGTTAGACAATTACCAGGTGGTGAAATTCAGCCAGCGATGAAAACTGGTTTGATTGAAGCTGCTGAGTTTAACAACCCTACTTCAGACTCTCAGTTTGGTATGCAAGATGTTTCTAAGCACTATCACTTAGGAAGCTTCCACCAATCTCAAGAGATGTTTGAGATACCAGTTAACAAAAAAACATATAATAGTTTATCACCTGCACACCAAGCAATATTGAAAAATGCTGCTTATGCTGCAAATAGTGATAACTACTTTAAAGCTTTAGTAAGATACTCAGCTGACTTAGCTAAGTTAATGAATGAGCATAAAGTAAATGTTTACCAAACTTCTGATGAAATCTTAGCTCAACAATTAAAAGGTTGGGATAAGGTAATCGGTGATTTCAATAAGAAAGATCCTTTCTTTAAGAAAATCGTAGATTCTCAGAAAGCGTATGCGAAGAGAGTAATGAAATACTTGCTGATGAATCAGCCGAATTACAAACTTGCGTATGAAAATGAGTTTGGTCCAATAGCAAAAGTTAAGTTATAATTAACTTTTCATAAATTTTAATGAGGGGGCCTCGGCCCCCTTTTTATTTGATTAATTAAAAACAATTCAATAAGAGTCTATATCTATGATGAGATCTTATATAAAATTTGCCGACCGATTAAGCGTCTCAATGGGTAAAGCATTTTCCTGGTGTATTGTAATTTTAATGGGTGGAACGTGCTATGAAGTTTTTATGGCATATGCTTTAAATGCACCAACTTTATGGAATTTCGATTTTAGTCTTCAAATGTATGGTGCGATTTTTATGATGGCTGGTGCATATACTTTGTGTACCGAGGCACATGTAAGAGGAGACGTCATTTACAGATTATTTTCTCAAAGAGTACAAGCTTGGATAGATATAGTTTTATATTTTATTTTCTTTTTCCCTGGTGTAATTGCATTAGCTTTTTATGGTTACGAGTATGCTGCGCTAGCTTGGAAAATAAAAGAAACAAGTTGGAATAGTCCAGCTCAAATTCAAATTTATATGGCAAAATCTTTAATACCTTTATCTGGAAGTCTGTTAACCCTTCAGGGTATAGGTGAAGTGTTCAGATGTATTATATGTATTAAAACTGGTAGTTGGCCAGAAAGAGGAACAGAGCGTGATGCCGAAGAAACTGAAAAAGTATTAATGAGAACTTCACAAGAAGGAAATAAAGAAGATGTTATTTAGTCTGACAAATCCTGAAGTGGCAATTATGATGATGGGTATATTTTTATTTGCCGTACTATTAGGTTTTCCGATTGCCTTTACTTTAATGGCGATGGGACTAGGTTTTGGATATTATGCTTACTTTGATCCAACTAAGATGGAACATCTTTTTGATAATAGGATATTCCAACTTTTTGTTCAAAACACCTACACTGTTATGGATAATAATGTCCTTACTGCTGTCCCGCTCTTTTTATTCATGGGATATTTAGTTGAAAGAGCAGGTATTGTAGCAAAACTATTTTTTGCAATTAGATTAGCATCTCATAAGCTTCCTGCATCAATGGCAGTTGCAGCACTGATTACTTGTGCCCTATTTTCAACAGCAACAGGTATTATAGGTGCAGTTGTTACTTTAATGGGATTACTAGCATGGCCTGCTATGATTAAAGCTGGTTATGATAAAAAATTTGCATCTGGAATAATTTGTTCAGGTGGATGTTTAGGAATTTTAATTCCACCTAGTATTATGTTGATTGTTTACTCTGTAATTGCTCAACTATCACCACTAAGGTTATTTGCAGCTGCTATTTTTCCAGGACTTATGTTAGCGGGACTTTACATTGCATACGCAGTGTTCAGAGCTTGGTTAAATCCATCAATAGCGCCAAAACCTGCAGCTGAGGAAATACCTCCTACTGCAGTAATTCTTAAAGAAGTTCTTGTCTCTTTCTTACCTTTATTTTCATTGATAATTTTAGTTCTAGGTACAATTTTAGCTGGAATAGCAACACCTGCTGAAGCTGCAGCCGTCGGTGCATTTGGATCGTTGGTGCTTTCATATTTTTATAAAACCCTTAAGTGGAAAAATTTTAAAGAGTCCGTCTTTTTGACAGCTAAAACAACTGCAATGATCATGTGGCTTTTCATAGGATCGTGGACATTTGCTTCTGTATTTTCTTATCTTGGAGGCCACGAGGTTTTTGAACATTTCTTTAAATCTCTAAATTTACAGCCTTGGCAATTTTTAGTAATTACACAATTGATTATATTTTTATTAGGTTGGCCATTGGAGTGGACGGAGATATTAATTATTTTTGTACCAATATTTTTACCATTAGTCGAATTTTTTGGAGTAAATCCGTATTTCTTTGCAATGTTGATTGCTCTAAATTTACAAACCTCATTTTTGACACCCCCCATGGCAATGTCTGCTTACTACCTAAAGGGAGTTCAATCAAAGAATGTTGAATTGATGCAGATCTTTGGAGGAATAATGCCATTTTTAGGTATTGTGATTTTAGCTATGGTTCTAATGTATTTATTTCCAGGTATAGCACTTTGGTTACCAGAGACATTATTTGCAAATTAATTTTAGATGACAGATATATTTTCTTTAAGTCTTGAAGAACTTGCTACAAAGATTAAAGATGCTCAACTCACTTCTGTTGATGTTTGTGAAAAGTATATCGAGAGAGTCAATAAATTTGACAAAGATATAAAGGCTTGGGCCCATTTTGACAAAAAAGTTTTATTAGAAAAAGCTGCAGAAGCTGACGATCATAGAAGATCTGGAAAACCAATTGGTCCACTTCATGGAGTGCCTATTGCGGTTAAAGACATTATTGGGACAGTTGATATGCCAACCGAATGTGGAACAGTTATTAGAAAAGGTAAATCATATTCACAAAATGCTGAAATAATTGATCTGCTTCATGCATCCGGAGCGATTGTAATGGGTAAAACAGCAACCTCAGAACTTGCTTATTTAGGACCCCCGGCAACCACAAATCCACATGACAAAACAAGAACACCAGGTGGTTCTTCAAGCGGATCAGCTGCTTCAGTGGCTTCGTTTATGGCACCTGCATCAATTGGATCACAAACTGGAGGATCCATTATTAGACCAGCATCCTATTGTGGAGTTGTGGGTTATAAACCTAGTTATGGTTTGATATCTAGAAATGGTGTTTTAAGAACTTCTTACAATCTAGATCATATAGGAATCTTTGGCCGAAAAGTTGAGGATGTGGCTATGTTGGCAAAAGTATTGATAAAAAAAGATAAATTTGATCCAGCAACTATACATTACTCAACTGAAAATATTTTATCTGAGACAAAAAAAGGACCTTTATTTGATCCTAAATTTATTTTTTATAAAACTGAACATTGGAAATTAATAGATAAAAAGTCTAGAGAGTCATTTGAATATTTTATTAATTCATTCAAAAAAAATATCGAGATTTTTGATACACCTTCTTATTTTAAGGATATTCACAAGTATCACCAAATTATTCATGAGACTGATTTAGCCAATAATTTTTCAGTGTATTTTAAAAAATTTAAAAAGAAATTATCGAAGTATATGCAAGATGCAATTACAAAAGGCAATAAACATTCCGCGAAAGAATACGCAGAAGCAATTGATTTTATGAAAAGAGGCTATGAGTCTTACGAGGAAGTTTTTGAGGATTATCATGGAGTTTTGTCACCAGCTAGCCCGGGTGTTGCACCAAAGGGTTTAAAAAGTACAGGAACAGCAGAATTTAATAAAGTTTGGTCTTATCTTGGCACACCATGTATTTCGTTACCTTTACTTGAAGGAGAAAATAATTTACCATTAGGCGTTCAACTAATTGGCAACAAATATGATGATCATAGATTTCTAGGAGTTGCTAATTGGTTAGAAAAAGAATGTCAGGAATAAAATGAATAAAATTACTACAATCATAGGATTATCTTTTGCAGTTTTCTTTTTAATTGGTTTAGCTACAACTTTGACAAGATCAATGATGATAGGCTTCTTGGATGTTATTCCAGTTTATCTCTTAATGGGTGCAGCTATCATCATGATGATATACGAAGCCTTTTTTGATAAAGATTAATACCAATTAAATTGAAAAATATTAAGACAGATATATTTCCATTATCATTACTATTTATACAACCAATCTTTATGGCTAGTAACTTAGTTGTTGCTAGAGGTGGTGTTGAATTTGTCCCGCCTATTTCACTTGCATTTTGGCGTTGGACAGTGGTTTTTTTGATTTTATTACCATTTACTTATGTAACTTTAAAAAATAATTTTCACATAATTAAAAAGGAATATAAAAAATTATTTTTTTTGGGGTCAATGGGGTGTGGTGTATGTGGCGCTTTCCCTTTTTTAGCTGGTGAGACAACAACTGTAACTAATATGGGAATAATTTATACATCCTCTCCAGTATTTATTATTTTGATTTCATATTTCTTTTTTCAAGAAAAAATAAATTTGACAAAGGTAATTGGTTTAATTGCTTGTTTGATTGGTGTTTTTGTCATTATTATTAAAGGTGATATTGATTTATTAATTAATCTTAGATTTACAATTGGTGATTTATGGATGTTAGCTGCTGCAGTTGGTTGGGCTTTATATTCTATTTATTTATTTTATTGGAAATCAAAATTAAAAATTTTCGATAGATTTGCTATGATTTCCTTTTTTGGTGCTTTAAGTTTGTTACCCTTTTATGTTGGTGAGGAATTATTTTATAAAGAGACTATTTTTGTAACAGAATTTTATTTATGGGTGATTTTTGCTGCTATATCGCCAGGGATAATTGCCTTTACACTTTATACTATAGCTCAAAAAAAATTAGGTGCATCTTTAACTGGCTTTACGCTTTATGTTTTTACAGTTTACGGTGCAATTTATGGATACTTTTTATTTGACGAAAAATTTGAAAATTACCATATTATTGGGACTATTCTGGTATTTTTTGGCGTATATTTAGCAAAGAAAAATAATGTTAAAAAGGTTTAGGAATAGTTTGTTATTATTTTTACAACTAACAATTTTAGTTTACCTATTTCTCTTAGTATTTCTTTATTTTTATCAAAGGAACTTAATGTATCATCCTGATGAAAATAATTATTTTGATGACAAACTCTCAGTTTATATTGAAAAAGTAAAAGTCCCAACCCAAGATGGATTAGATTTACTGGGTTGGTATCATGAAAAAGATATAAAAAAAAATAAAACAATTCTATTTTTTCATGGAAATGCTGGATCTTTAGAAAATAGAATTCATAAGTTAAATCATTTTAGAGACATGAGTGTTAATTTTTTAATAATTGCTTGGAGAGGTTTTAGTGGTAACGAGGGTAAACCATCAGAGTCTGGGTTATATGAGGATGGTGAAAGTGCAATTAAATGGTTGGTAAAAAAAGGTGTAGATGAAAAAAATATAGTAATTTACGGAGAATCATTAGGAACAGGAGTTGCAACACATTTATCCCAGAACAAAGAGTTTGCAGGTGTTATTTTAGAAACTCCATTTACATCAATGATTGATGCGGCTAAAAAATTTTATCCATATATACCTGTTGGTCTTTTACTCAAAGATAAATTTGAAAATAAAAACAAAATTAAAAATATTAAATCTCCAATTTTAATAATGCATGGTGAAAAAGATCAAATTGTTCCTTTTGAGATGGGTAAAAAGATATTTGAGATAGCTAATGAACCCAAATATTCGTATTTTACCAAATATGACAATCATATGATGGAGTATGACGAGAGTCTTGTAAAAGCACTAAACTCTTTTTTGATTAATTTAAATTAAGCCGTATTCTAAACAAATATTTTTCAAGATTTAAGATTAAGTTTAAAAAGTGAAAAATGTTTTTATTATTATAATTTTATTCATAACTTTAAAAAGCTTTGCTTTTTCGAAAGATAATTCATTTTATCCTGATGATTTATTTCACATAGATCATATGGATTCTCACAACAAAAAATTTGCGCTATATTTTAAGGGGCGAGAGAAATCGATTTTAGCTAGAGGTGAAGAAAGTAATTATATAAATGATTATCCAAAAGATCTTTATATCTATAATTATTCAACAAAGTCTTCTTCACCATTGATCTCTTATGATTGGTTTCCCTCTCAAGCCAAGTTTCATTTAGAGGAATATGACTTTCCTGTATTTCCAGATGACTTTGCTTATTATCTTTTAAAAGATGATAAAACACTGGTGATGATTAGTGCAGTTAAAAGTTTAAACGCAAACTTTAAGTATGATATTTTTAATAAGAAACTTGAACTTTACCCCACTACAGGAAAATTTGATTTTATTATTTCGTCTTTTTCTAAGGATTGTGGGCATTATAAATTTAAAGATAATTATAAGTGTAGTATTTATAAACCTTTAATCTCGAGTAATTTAATCAATTAATCTGCGTAAAAGCTTCAGCAAATTTTTCTGCATTAAATAATTGTAAGTCGTCTTCTTTTTCGCCCAAGCCTAAAGCAATAATAGGTAATTGATATTTTTTTGCTATTGCCAATAGAATACCACCTTTGGCAGTTCCATCTAATTTGGTCATGATTAAACCAGTTAATGGAATAATTTTGTTAAATTCTTCTACTTGATTAATTACATTCTGTCCCGATGTTGCGTCTAAAACTAAAATAATGTTGTGAGGGGCATCCTGGTCAATTTTTTTTGTTACATTGGCTATCTTTTTATATTCCTCCATTAAATTTTTTTTATTTTGTAGTCTTCCAGCAGTATCGATTAATACTTGGTGAAAATTATTTTTGATTGCTTCTTCAACTGCTTTATATGCGACTGATGCTGGATCAGAACCTTGAGATGATTTAGTTATTTTAACGTCAATTTTATTTGCCCAGTTTTCTAATTGTTCAATAGCTGCCGCTCGAAAAGTATCAGAAGCGGCAAACATAACTTTGTTCCCGTTAGTTTTTAAAATTTTACCTATTTTACCAATAGTTGTTGTTTTGCCAACACCATTCACACCTGAGATTAATGTTGCATTGAGTTTATCTTTTTTTTCGAAAAAAGAATTATTCTCTAAAGGTTTCATTAGATTAATAATATATTCTTTTAAAATAAGATTTATCTCGGTTGATAAATCTTTATTTGGATCGATTTTTTTACTTGAAATGATTTCCTTGATCTCAGACGCAGCCTCGACACCTACATCTGACTCAATTAAAAATTCTTCAATTTTATTTAAATTTTTATCGTCAATCTCTTTTTTTATAATTATTTCTTTTAGTCCAGATGTCAGTGCAGATGCACTTTTTTTAAAGCCTATCTTAAATTTATCAAAAATTCCCATTATAGTTTGAACTCAATTTCTTTTATTTCTGAAACGGGTCCTTTCATGTGGATTGAATTTTTATCATCTATAAGAATTGATAATTTACCTGTTTGAAATTCTATGTCTGTTTTATTTTCAGTAAGATCATTTAATTTACCAGCAAATGCTGTTGCACATGCAGCTGTTCCACATGCTTTGGTCAGCCCCGCTCCTCTCTCCCATACTTTCACTCTAATTAAATTTTTATTAATTATTGTAGCAATTGTAACATTACATTTTTCTGGAAAAATTTTATGATTTTCGATTTCGGGTCCAATTTTTTCAATATTAAAATTTTCAATTTCGTTTACAAAAAAAACAATATGTGGATTTCCAACATTAACTGCCGTCCCACCTGAATGTTCTTTGTTATTTGAGTCAATAATCTTAATATTTAAATTTTTTGTATCTAGTTTTTCTGATAAAGGAATTTCGTTCCATTGTAATTTAGCTTTACCAATTTCAGTCGTAACAATGTTTTTATCTAATATTTTCGACTCTAAATTTCCATTTGAAGTTGACAAAATGATGTTTTCAGATTTTGTCTCCTCGGAGATTAATTTTGCAACACATCTAGTACCATTTCCACACGCACCAGACTCTCCTCCATCAGAATTAAAAAATTTTAAATTTGCATAACTTGATTTGCTAGATTCAATAAATATTAATTGATCACAGCCAATAAAATTTCTATCACAAATTTTTATGATTTGATCTTTAGTCAAATTGGTAATCTTTTGTCTATTATCAATTATTACAAAATCATTACCTAATCCATCCATTTTAAAAGCTCTAATGTCCATATATAGTTATTTAACTTATTTATTGACTTTTTGAACCTCTATTATAGTTTGTGGCAGTTTCCGCAAAAACGTTAAATTTGCGGTGTCTTTGGAAACAAAGAGATCGACACTAGTCAGCGAGGGTTCGCCCACTAGTGCGATTACTGCTGTGTGAAATAAATATGTTTGAAAATTTAACAAATAAATTTGAGGAAGTTTTTTCCTCTCTAAAAAAAGCCCCTTCGCTTGATGAGAGTCAAGTTGATGAAGGCCTTAGAGCCATTAGACAAGCCTTACTAGAGGCTGATGTATCGCTTGAGGTCGCAAAAGATTTTATTGAAAAAGTTAAACCTAAAGCTTTAGGTCAAGAAATTATCAGATCTACATCTCCTGGTGATATGGTTGTAAAAATCGTTTATGACGAATTAGTTAATTTATTAGGTGAAAAAAACATTGATGTAAATTTAAACGCCGTTCCTCCCGTACCAATGATGTTAGTTGGTCTACAAGGTTCAGGTAAAACTACCACTACTGCAAAACTTGCAAGATATTTAGAAAATACAAAGAAAAAGAAGGTAATGATGGTCAGCTTAGATATTTATAGACCAGCTGCACAAGAACAATTGAAATCTTTAGGTGAGCACAATGATATCTTAACTTTACCAATTATAGAGGGTCAACAACCAGCAGATATTTGTCAGAGAGCAATAAGTGCTGCAAATTTAAATGGTGCCGACATTATCTTATTTGATACAGCTGGCAGAACACAAATAGATCTTCAAATGATGAGTGAAATAAAGCAGATTGAAAATATAATCAATCCCGCTGAAACTTTTTTAGTTGCAGATTCTTTAACAGGTCAAGTAGCAGCATCAGTTGCAAAAGAATTTAAAAATACTGTAGGTTTATCAGGAATTATTTTAACAAGAGCTGATGGTGATGCCAGAGGTGGGGCTGCGGTAAGTATGAAATTTGTATCAGAGGTTCCAATTAAGTTTTTAGGGGTAGGAGAAAAAATTGAAAATTTTGAGGTGTTTCATCCTGATAGGATTGCTAACCGAATTCTTGGAATGGGAGATATTGTATCTCTAGTTGAAAAAGCAGCACAAGATTTAGGTGAAGAAAATATTAAAAAGACAGAAGAGAATTTAAAAAAGGGACAATTTTCAATGCAAGATTATTTAACTCAACTAAGACAGATGAAAAAAATGGGTGGAATAGAGGGAATTATGTCTTTTATGCCAGGTATTTCTAAAGTTAAATCACAAATGGATTCTGCTGGTATTGACGAGAGTGTTATCACTAAGAACGAGGCTATAATTTTATCGATGACAAAAAAAGAAAGAGAGAACCCAAAAATAATCGATGGTTCTAGAAAAAAAAGAATTGCTAATGGTTCTGGAACTGATCCAGCCACTATCAATAAATTGTTAAAACAATTTAAAATGATGTCTGAAATGATGAGAAAGATGTCTAAAGGAAATCTGAAAGGTATGTCTGATAAAGGAATACCACCAGAATTATTTAATCAATTAAAATAAAAAAGGAGAGTAAATGTTAAAACTTAGATTATCAAGAGGTGGAACAAAGAAAAGACCAGTTTACAAAGTTGTTGTAGCTGATAGTCGTTTTGCAAGAGATGGACGTTTCATAGAAAAAGTTGGTTTTTTTAATCCTCTATTACCTAAAGAAAAAAAAGAGAGAATAGGATTAGAGGCTGAAAGAATTAAATATTGGTTAGGCCAAGGTGCACAACCAACTACAAGAGTAGCAAGAATCTTAGGTGAAAATGAGTTAATGCCAATGCCTGCTAATGGTAATAATCCTCAAAAAGCTATTCCAAAAAAAGATAGAAAAAAAGAAGGGTCTGATGATGCTAAAAAGGAAGAGGCAGCAAAAGCAGACGCAGCACCAACAGATGGAGCAAAAAAAGAAGAAGCTCCAAAAGCAGAAGCTAAAAAGGAAGAAGCTCCAAAAGCAGAAGCTAAAAAGGAAGAAGCTCCAAAAGCAGATGCCCCAAAAGCAGAAGCTAAAAAGGAAGAAGCTCCAAAAGCTGACGCCCCAAAAGCAGAAGCTAAAAAGGAAGAAGCTCCAAAAGCAGACGCCCCAAAAGAGGAAAAAAAGTAATTTAAGGTTTACTTATGTTAAAGACACAAGTGTTAACACTTTATCCAGAAATTTTCCCTGGTCCGTTAAACAAAGGATTATATGGAAAAGCAATGGCTAAAAAGATATGGAGTCTTAATGTAGTAAACATAAGAGATGCAGCAACAGATAAGCACAAAACTGTTGATGATACTCCATATGGTGGTGGATCAGGTATGCTGTTAAAACCAGACATTCTAGCAAAATCAATTGATAAAAATATCCAGAAGGGGGAAAGAATTTTTTATCTTTCGCCAAAAGGTAAAAAATTTGATCAAAGACTTGCACAAGATTTATCAAAAGAAAAATCATTCAGTTTAATTTGTGGACATTTCGAAGGTGTTGATGAAAGAGTACTATCCACAAGAAATATTGAGGAAATAAGTATAGGAGATTATGTGCTTTCTGGAGGGGAAACAGCTGCTCTTGTAGTTCTTGATAGTGTGTTAAGACTTTTGCCTGGAGTTTTAGGTAATGATAAATCATCTTCGGAGGAAACTTTTGAAAATGGTCTTTTAGAGTATCCTCAATATACAAAACCTCAAATTTGGGAGGAAAAATCAGTACCAGATGTCTTATTATCAGGGGATCATAGCAAAATTAAAGACTGGCGTTTATCTCAATCTGAGGCTATAACACGCGTCCGAAGACCAGATTTGTGGCAAAAATATAAGAAGGATTAACTTGATAAATATTGAAATGAAAACGATTGAAGAAATAAATCAACATAACGTAAAAAAAATTCTTTCGGAAAAAAAAATTCCAGAATTCTTTCCGGGTGATGTTGTAAAAGTTGGTGTAAGAATTACAGAGGGAAAAAAAGAGAGAATTCAGTATTTTGAAGGTGTATGTATTGCGAAAAAAAGCAGAGATTTAAATTCTTCTTTTACAGTTAGAAAGATCTCTTTTGGTGAAGGTGTTGAGAGAACATTCCCACTATTTGGTACAGTAATTGACTCAATTAAAGTTATTCGTTCAGGAAAAGTTAGAAGAGCTAAACTATATTACTTAAGAGATAGAACTGGTAAATCAGCTAGAATTGCTGAAAAAATAAGAAAAAAGATTGGTATTGATATAGATGTAAAACCAGAAACAGTAACTGAGGAAAATTTAGCTCCTGTTTCAACAGAAGCATCTGATAATAAAGAAGATGTAACTAAGGCAGAGGCTAAGAAAGAAGAAACTCCTAAGGAAGAGCCAAAAAAAGAAGAAACAGCCAAAGTTGAAACAAAACCTAAAACTGAAGAAAAACTTGAAACTTCTCCAGAAAAAAAATAATTTTTTTTTCAATGCCTAATACTCTTTACGACAAAATTTGGAAAGAACACTTAGTTGATCAGCAAGATGATGGAACAGCTCTATTATTTGTTGATAGGCATCTCGTTCATGAAGTGACCAGTCCTCAAGCATTTGAAGGTTTACGAAATTCTAAAAGAAAAGTAAGACACCCAAAGCTTACATTGGCCGTTGCAGATCACAACGTCCCAACTACTGATAGAACCAATGGTATTTCAGATAAAGAATCTAAAATTCAAGTTGATACATTAGAAAAGAATTGTAAGGAATTTGATATCCAACTCTTTGGAATGGAGGATAAGCGTCAAGGCATAGTTCATATAATTGGTCCTGAACAAGGATTTACTCAACCTGGAACAGTTATAGTTTGTGGAGATAGTCATACAGCTACACATGGAGCGTTTGGTGCTTTAGCATTTGGTATAGGCACCTCAGAGGTTGAACACGTACTAGCAACACAAACTTTAGTGCAAAAAAAAGCAAAAAATTTCAGAATTAATGTTAATGGAAAACTTCCGTTAGGTGTTACTTCAAAAGATGTAATTTTACAAATAATTGGAAAAATAGGAACAGCAGGTGGAACAGGATGTGTTATTGAGTATGCTGGTGATTTAATCAGATCATTGAGTGTTGAGCAAAGAATGACTATATGCAACATGACTATAGAGGGTGGAGCAAGAGCAGGTTTGATTGCACCAGACGAAAAAATTTTCAAGTATTTGGAGGGAAAACCTATGTCACCCAAAGGTGAAAAATGGGATAAAGCTTTAGCGTACTGGAGAAGTTTAAATTCTGATGATGGTGCAAATTTTGATAAAGAAATAAGTCTTCAAGCTAATGAAATTTCTCCGATGATTACCTGGGGAACTTCACCTCAAGATGTCATTACTATTGAGGATAAAGTACCAAACCCAGACAATGAAAAAGATGAGGATAGAAAAAATTCTATTGAAAGAGCTCTAAAATATATGGGTTTAAAACCTGATATGGCTGCTAAAGATATTAAGATAGATAAGGTTTTTATAGGTAGTTGCACAAATGGAAGAATTGAGGATTTACGAGAGGCAGCAAAGATTTTAAAAGATAAAAAAATTGCCTCTCATGTTCATGCAATGGTTGTTCCAGGATCTGGTCTAGTGAAAGAACAAGCAGAGCAAGAAGGTTTACATAAAATATTTGAAGAGTCTGGTTTTGAATGGAGAGAACCAGGATGTTCTATGTGTTTAGCAATGAATGCTGATAAATTAAAACCAGAGCAAAGATGTGCATCTACATCAAACAGAAACTTTGAGGGAAGACAAGGTAGAGGTGGAAGAACACACCTTGTGAGCCCAGGAATGGCTGCTGCAGCAGCAATTTCTGGAAATTTGGATGATGTAAGAAAGTATCAAAATTAATGCAAAAATTTTCTACATTAAAAAGTATTCCAGCATATTTGCCAATAGTAAATATCGATACTGATATGATTATCCCAAAGCAATTTTTAAAAACAATTAAAAGAACTGGACTTGGAAAAAATTTGTTTTTTGAAATGAGGTATGATGATAATGGAAATAAAATAGGGGATTTTATATTAAATAAAGATCCATTTACAAATTCAAAAATACTGATAGCAGGAAAAAACTTTGGTTGTGGATCCTCAAGAGAACACGCTCCTTGGGCATTATTAGATTTTGGTATTACATGTGTAATTAGCTCGAGTTTTGCCGATATTTTTTATAGCAATTGTTTTAAAAATGGAATTTTACCAATTATTGTTGATGAGGAAAAAATAAAAGAGTTGTCTGAATATGCTAATAGAAAAGAAGAAATTTCAGTAGACCTTAAAGAAGAAAAAATAGTTTATGGTAATAATGAAATTAAATTTAAAATAGACTCTTTTAAAAAGAAATGTCTTCTCGAAGGTTTAGATGATATTGCGCTATCTTTAAATAAGTCTGATAAGATAAAAAGTTTTGAGCAAAAATTAAAAAGCTCTAAGCCATGGATTATAAGTGATTAAGGTAAAAAAGAGAAAGATACTATTACTTCCCGGAGATGGTATTGGTCCCGAAGTTATTGGTGAAGTAAAAAAAATTATCAGTTGGTTCAATGATAAAAAGTCTCTAGATTTTGAGACGGATGAAGATTTAGCGGGAGGATGTTCTTACGATAAGCATGGTACACCGATTACAGATGAGGTTTTTTATAAAGCATTAGAAAGTGCAGTTGTTATGTTAGGCGCTGTAGGAGGACCAAAGTGGGATAATGTTGAGTTTTCCAAAAAACCTGAGAGAGCACTTTTAAAATTAAGAAAAGAATTAAAACTATTTGCTAATTTGAGACCAGCGATATGTTTTAAACAATTAGTTGATGCCTCAACATTAAAACCTGAAATTGTTTCAGGTTTAGATATTATGATTGTAAGAGAGTTAACTGGAGGAATATATTTTGGTGAGCCTCGAGGAATTAAACCAATAGAAAATGGGGAAAGAAAAGGGATTAATACTCACACTTACACAAGCAATGAGATTATAAGAGTTGCTAGAGTTGCCTTTGATTTAGCAAAAAAAAGATCAAACAAAGTAACTTCTTGTGAAAAATCAAATGTTATGGAGGCAGGCCAACTTTGGAAAGAAGAGGTTCAGACATTACACGATAAAGAATTTAAAGACGTTGAACTAAGTCATATGCTTGCAGACAATTGTGCTATGCAGTTGTTGAGAAATCCAAAGCAATTTGATGTAATTGTAACAGATAATTTGTTTGGAGATATGTTATCTGACCAAGCCTCAATGTTGACTGGATCCTTAGGTCTTTTACCTTCTGCATCTTTAGGTGCAAAAAATAAAGATGGAGAGATGAGGGCCATGTATGAACCTATTCATGGTTCGGCCCCAGATATAGCTGGTAAAAGTATTGCTAATCCAATAGCTACAATTTTAAGTTTTGCTATGGCTTTGAGATATTCATTAGATTTAGATAAAGAGGCAGAAGCTCTGGAAAAAGCTGTACAGGATGTATTAAATGATGGTTTAAGAACTAAAGACATTTTATCAAAAGGTACAAAAGAGGTGACTACATCACAAATGGGTGATGCGATCATTTCAAAATTGCAATAATTAATTAATTATTTTAGAATCAAATTATGCCAACTTATACTGCACCCGTTGAAGATATGATGTTTCTTTTTGAAAAACTAAGAAACAACAAAGAGTATAATGAATTGGAAAAATATAAAGAAGTTACTCCAGATTTAGTAAAAGACATTCTACAGGAAGCAGCAAAAATAAATCAAAATTTAATTTTACCATTAGCTAAAGTTGGAGATGAAAATCCTGCAATTTTAGAAAATGGAGTTGTTAGAACGCCTCCGGGTTACAAAGAGGCTTATAAAAAATATATTGAGGATGGTTGGACATCTTTATCATGTGATCCAAAATATGGGGGTCAAGGCATGCCAAAAACAGTAAGTGCATTTTTTGATGAAATGCTATCCTCTGCTAGCCTTTCTTTTAAACTCTATAGTGAACTTAGTATTGGTGCTTATAATTGTATTAATCATCATGCTAGCGATGAAATAAAAAATAAATATTTACCAAAAATTGTAGAAGGTAAGTGGAGTGGAACAATGTGCTTAACTGAGCCTGTATGTGGTACTGATTTAGGGCTACTAAAAACAAAAGCTAAAAAACAATCTGATGGTACATTCAAATTAACTGGACAGAAAATTTTTATTACCTCTGGTGATCACGATTTAACTGAAAATATTATTCATTTGGTTTTAGCAAGAGTGGATGACTCTCCGGCTGGCACTAAAGGTATCAGTCTGTTTTTAGTTCCAAAGTTTATTGTAAAAGAAGATGGGAATGTTGGTCCAAGAAATGGAATATCGACTGGTTCTATCGAAACAAAAATGGGAATTAAAGGATCAGCAACTTGTGTTCTTAATTTTGATGAAGCAACTGGTTACATGATTGGTGATAAGGAAAAAGGTTTGAGTGCAATGTTTACGATGATGAATCTTGAGAGGATCGTTGTTGGGATACAGGGTTTGGGTATATCAGAGATTGCTTATCAAAATTCACTTTCATACGCAAAAGAGAGAAAGCAAGGTAAGTCGAATAATTCAAAATCTAAAAATGGTGCTGATTTTATAATTGAGCATGCAGATATTAGAAGATCGTTGTTAAATATGAAATCTATTATTGAGGGTGAGAGAGCCTTATGTTTTTGGTTATCTCAACAAACTGAGGTAAGCCTATATCATCCAGATGAGAAAGCTCGACAGGAGGCATCTGATTATGTCTCATTAATGACCCCAGTAGTTAAATCCTTGTTTACAGATTTAGCAATGGAAATCACTAGTGATGCAATGCAAATTTATGGTGGATATGGTTATACTAAAGATCAAGGAATAGAGCAGTTGTATCGAGATAATAGAATCACACCAATTTACGAGGGCACGAATTCTGTACAAGCTGCTGATTTAGTTTTTAGAAAATTATCAAATAAGAACGGGAATGTAATTTATAAATTTTTAGATCAGGTTAAAAATGAATGTAATTCTAACAACGAAAAAATAAGACCATTCATCTCAGATTTTAATAATTATTTAGATGTATTAAAAAAATTTAGTGATTGGATGATTGAGAAATCTAAAACAGATAAAGATGATGTAAGTGCTGCTGCTAATGATTATCTTAAAACTCTCGGATTTGTTTCGATTGCTTACGCATGGATAAAAGTACTAGAGGTAAGCTTTAAAGATTATAATGAAAATAAAAATTTTTATGATGACAAAATCGACACCGCTAGGTTTTATTTTGATAAAGTTCTACCGAGAGCTGAACAACATTACAAATCAGCAATTTCTGGAAGCTCCAATATTATGAATTTTAAATTCAATTAAATGAGTCATTACGATACTAATTTAGATAAGAATAGTGCAAATTATGTTCCTTTAACTCCTTTGACTTTTTTGAAGAGAGCAAAAGAGATTTATCCTGATTATGAAGCAATTATCTATGAAGATCGTAAATACACCTGGGCTGATGTTTACAAACGTACTATTAAATTTGCAAGCGCCCTTAATAAAATTGGAATTAAAAAAGGAGATACTGTATCATTTTTAGCTTTCAACACACCAGAAATTTTTGAGGGACATTACTCTGTTCCTATGTCTGGTGCAGTATTAAATACAATTAACATAAGATTAGATGCTAAAACTATTGCTTATATTTTAGAACATAGTGATGCTAAAGTTCTTGTTGTTGATAGACAATTACACATAGAAGTTAAAAAAGCGTTAAGCACTTTAAAAAAGAAAATCACAATTATAGATATAGTTGATAAGTTTGCAGACCAATCAAAGTGTGAAAAAATTGGTGATCTAGAATACGAAAGTTTTTTAAATACTGGTGATGAAAATTTTGATTGGAAAATGCCAGAGGACGAGTGGCAAGCAATATCATTGAGCTATACATCCGGAACTACTGGAAACCCTAAAGGCGTTGTTTACCATCATCGGGGATCATATTTAATGTCCACGGGTAGTGCAGTTGCCTGGAACATGCCAAACAGACTTAATTTTTTAACTATCGTCCCAATGTTTCATTGCAATGGATGGGGTTATCCTTGGACTATACCCATGTTAAATGGAAGAACAATTTGTTTGAGAAATATAGATGTAAAAAAGATATTTGAATTAATAGATAAACATAATGTTACCCACTTTGGTGGAGCGCCTATTGTACTAAATATGATAACTGGTGCACCAGAGGCTGATAGAAAAAAATTAAAGCAAAAAGTATACGTCCTTACTGCAGGAGCCCCTCCGCCAAGTATAATTTTCAAAAAAATGAAAGAACTTGGTTTTGAAGTTATGCATGTTTATGGATTAACTGAAACTTATGGGCATGTAACTCAATGTGCGTGGAATGATGCTTGGAATGACTTCGATGAGGAAAAGCAGAACGAAATTAAAGCAAGACAAGGAGTTAGATACCCAAATACAGAAGGGATTGCTGTGATGGATCCAGAAACAATGACTGAAGTTCCAAAAGATGGAAAGACGATTGGTGAAATAATGATTAAAGGAAATGTAGTCATGAAGGGTTATTTTAAGGATAAGGATGCTACAAATAAAGCGATGGCTGGTGGCTGGTTTCATTCTGGTGACTTAGCTGTCATGCATCCAGATGGATATGTAAAGATCCAGGATAGGTCTAAAGATATAATAATTTCTGGAGGTGAAAACATATCCTCTATAGAAATAGAAAATACTCTTGCAAAACATCCTTCAGTATCTATTGCAGCCGTTGTAGCTAAACCAGATGAAAAATGGGGAGAAGTACCTTGTGCATTTATTGAGATGGTAAAAGATAAGCCAACAACCGAGAAAGAATTAATTGGTTTTTGTAAAGAAACTCTCGCAGGTTTCAAGGTACCAAAACAAGTTGTTTTTTGTGAACTACCTAAAACATCGACAGGAAAAATTCAAAAATTTGAATTGAGAAAAAAATTTTAGGTAATTGATTGATATTTGAAATAGAAAATAAAACTATTCATGCATCCGATGCAGGTCAAGGCATAGATCAGAAAAAACAAACAATAGTATTTCTTCATGGAAGCGGCCTTTCACACATAGTTTGGTCATTAACTGAACAATTTTTTTCGAATAAGAATTTTAATGTATTATCTATCGATCTTCCTGGTCATGGAAATTCAGATGGACCATGCTTAGATACCATAGAAAAAATTGCTGATTGGTTAGAAAGTGTATTTAAAAAACTACAATTAAAAAATTTGATTTTAGTTGGTCATTCTCAAGGATGTTTAGAAATACTTGAATATGCTTTCAAATATAAAAGCAGGTTAAATAAATTAGTTTTTGTTGGAGGCTCAAATAGAATGCCAGTTCATCCTGATTTAATAGAACTTGCAAAAAATGGCGACTCTGATGCTGTAAAATTAATGATGAAATGGGGTTACGAAGGCTCAAAAAAATTTATTGGTGGGAATCCAGTAGAAAAAATAATTCAGTCTCCGAGAGATATTAGTGAAGTTTTAGCAGTCGATTTAAATGCGTGTAATAATTACTCAAATGGGTTAGAGGCAACAAAAGTTTTAGATCTTCCCACATTACTTATTTTTGGAGAGTTAGATAAAATGATCAATTTAGATGCGGGGAAAAAATTTTCAAATTTAGTAAAAAACTCATCTACTCATGTAATTAAAGGTTGTGGCCATATGATAATGATTGAAAAAGCATTTGAAATGAGAGAAAAGATTTTAGAATTTTTAATTAAATGAAAAGTTATCCGATAGCAAAATCAAGAAGAGTTAGAAGTACACCCTATACTTCTAGAATAGAGAATCAAGGTGTTACCGCTTATACTGTTTATAATCATATGCTTTTACCAGCAGCTTTCGGTTCCTTGGAAGAGTCTTGCGATCATTTAAAAAAGAATGTTCAGATATGGGATGTAGCTGCAGAAAGACAGGTTGAAATTTTAGGCAAAGATGCTGCAAAACTTGTACAACTCATGACTTGTAGAGATTTATCGAAATCCAAAGTAGGGAGATGTTATTATTGCCCTTTGATCGATGAAAATGGAAATTTGGTAAATGATCCTGTTATTTTAAAATTAGCTGAAGATAGATGGTGGATTTCAATTGCTGACTCTGATGTAATTTTTTTTGCAAAAGGTCTTGCTTCAGGAAATAAATTTGATGTTAAAATTTTTGAACCAATCGTAGATATCTTAGCAGTTCAAGGTCCTAAATCTTTTGATTTAATGGAAAAAGTTTTTGGTGAAAAAATAAAAGAGTTAAAATTTTTTGGATTTGATTATTTCACTTTTAATGGGGCAAAACATTTAATAGCTAGATCTGGTTGGTCAAAACAAGGTGGTTTTGAAATTTATGTTGAAAACACCGACTCAGGTTTGAAGTTATACGACCATCTTTTTGAAATCGGTAAAGAATTCAATGTTAGACCTGGATGTCCAAATTTAATCGAAAGGATTGAGAGTGGTTTACTTTCCTACGGGAATGATTTTGATAACAATGATAATCCATTTCAATGTGGTTTTGATAAATATATCGATTTAGAGGCCGATATAAACTTTTTAGGTAAAGATAAACTTAAAAAAATCAAAGAAAAAGGAATTGATAGAAAGCTAATGGGTGTGAAGATAGATTTAACCAAGATTCTTTTAACTAGCTCTTTAGTCATCAAGAATAATGAAGAGAATATAATTGGAGAACTTAGATCCGCTTGTTACTCGCCACATTTTAAAAAAGTTATTGGTATTGCAATGATAAAAGAACCATATTGCAAAGCATCTTCGTCCGGAACAATAGAAATTGATGGAAATTCTTTAGCTCTTAAAGTTTGCGATTTACCTTTCATCTAGTATAAAACTTAGATCATGAATATTGCAATTGTAGGAGCAACAGGAAATGTTGGTAGGAAAACATTGGAAATTTTGGAGAGAAAAGAATTTTCTATAGATAATTTATATTTAGTTGCGTCCTCAAAAAGTGTTGGAAAAAAAATTGGTTTTAAAGGTAAGGAAATGGATGTCCTTGATTTAGAAAATTTTGATTTCTCAAAAGTTAATATTGCTTTTTTTGCAGCTGGTGGAAAAATTTCTGAAAAATTTGCTGAAAGAGCAGCCAAAAATTGCTTGGTAATTGATAACTCTAGTTTTTTTAGAATGGATCCAGAAGTACCTTTGATAGTTCCGCAAGTAAACTCAGATGATCTAAAAAAAATTAAAAAAAATATTATTGCAAATCCGAATTGTTCAACAGCTCAATTAGTGATTGCTCTTAAACCTTTACACGATCTATTTATTATCAAAAGAATTGTCGTGTCTACTTATCAATCAGTTTCTGGAGGTGGAAAAGCTCCCATGGATGAACTTATTGAGCAAACTAAACTAGTTTTAGATGGTAAAAAAGTATCATCTAAAAATTTTACAAAACAAATAGCTTTTAATGCCATCCCTCATATCGATCAATTTGCAGATGATGGTTATACTAAGGAAGAGTTAAAAATGATGAACGAAACTAAAAAAATTTTAGATACCAAAATTGATTTAACAGCAACATGTGTGAGATTACCAATCTCTGTTTCTCATTCTGAGTCAGTCAACTTACAATTTGAAAAACCTTTTTCTCTGGAGAAGGTAAGAGATGCTTTGAATAATTTTGAAGGTTGTAAAGTTATTGATGAAAGAAATGATGGCGGTTATTCAACTCCAATTGAAGCAGAGGGAATGGATGAAACTTTTATTTCAAGGATAAGAGAAGATAAAACAATTAAAAATGGGTTAAATTTATGGATCGTTTCAGATAATCTTTTGAGAGGCGCGGCTTTGAATGCAGTAGAAATTGCAGAAACAGTTATTAAGAACAATTACCATGGAAAATAAAAAACCATTATCTCCTCACATACAAGTTTATAAATGGCATATTTCGTCTTTAGTATCCATTTCACACAGAATTACGGGTATAATAAATATAATTGGAATAACGTTAATTTGTTTGTGGGCATCTTTATTATTATTAGGTGAAAATAGTTATGAGGCTGTTAATTTACTATTAAATTCTCAAATTGGAAAATTTATTACTTTAGGTTTGACCTGGTCTTTTTGTTTTCAAATTTTAAGTGAGATAAGACATTTGATAATGGATTTAGGTTATGGATTTGAACTTAAGACAACTAAAATAACTGGTCTTTTAGTAATTATAGGGTCAATCTTTTTAACTATAATTTTATATTTGATTGGAAAAAATTTATTTTAAAATGATTGCTGCAACAAAAAAATGGATTTTCTTAAAAATAAGCGGAGCAATATTAGTTCCATTAATGGCCTGGTTTATTCTAAGTTTTATTAGTATTTATGATCAGAGTTATTCAGAAGTATTGGAATTTTTTACGAATCCATTATCTAAGTTTTTATTTAGTTTATTTATTATTACTGCATATTTCTTTTCAGCATTAAGTATTAGTGAGGTTTTTGAGGATTATATAAAAGATTATAAAATCAAAAATGTCGCAAATGGTTTTTTGTACGTATCAGCTGTGGTAATTCCATCAATTACAATTATATTATTAATTAACTTATGAATTCTTACAAAATAATCGATCATGAATACGATGTGGTAGTCTTGGGAGCAGGTGGTTCTGGTCTAAGGGCCGCGGTTGGTTTAAGTGAGGCTGGTTTAAAAACAGCTTGTATTTCAAAAGTCTTTCCAACTAGAAGTCACACCTCTGCAGCGCAAGGTGGTATTTCCGCTGCTTTAGGAAATATGGGTGAGGATGATTGGCGTTGGCATATGTACGACACAGTTAAAGGAGCTGATTGGTTAGGTGATCAGGATAGTATTGAATATCTCTGTAAGGAGGCACCAAAGGCTGTAATAGAGCTAGAAAAATATGGTGTTCCATTTAGCAGAACTGAAGATGGAAAAATTTATCAAAGACCATTTGGTGGTATGACCAAAAATTACGGCAATGGAATTGTACAAAGAACTTGTGCAGCTGCTGATAGAACAGGTCATGCAATTTTACATACTTTGTATGGACAAGCTTTAAAACATAATACAGAATTTTTTATTGAGTATTTTGCATTAGATTTATTAATGAAAGATGGAGCGTGCAAAGGTCTTATTGCTTGGAATTTAAATGATGGAACTATTCATAGATTTAGAGCTCACACTGTTATAATTGCAACAGGTGGTTATGGAAAAGTATATTATTCTGCAACATCAGCCCATACTTGTACGGGTGATGGTAATGCGATGGTATTAAGAGCAGGTTTACCATTGCAAGATATGGAATTTGTTCAATTTCATCCAACAGGAATTTATGGTCATGGCACATTGATCACAGAGGGCGCAAGAGGTGAAGGAGGATATCTTACAAATTCTAAGGGTGAAAGATTTATGGAAAGATATGCCCCTAAAGCGAAAGATTTAGCATCAAGAGATGTTGTGAGTAGATCGATGTCAATTGAGATTAATGAAGGAAGAGGAGTCGGAAAAGATCAAGATCATGTTCATCTTAATTTAAGTCACTTAGATAAGGATATTATCGAAAGTAGATTACCTGGTATAACTGATGCTGCAAGATTATTTGCGAATGTAGATGTCACCAAAGAACCAATTCCGGTTGTTCCAACAGTTCATTATAATATGGGTGGAATTCCAACAAATTATAAAGCAGAAGTATTAACTGTAAATGGTTCAGAAAAAACTGTTCCAGGTTTAATGGCAATAGGTGAAGCAGCGTGTGTTTCGGTTCATGGCGCAAACAGACTTGGTTCAAACTCATTAATTGATTTAGTTGTTTTTGGTAGAGCAGCTGCTAAACGTGCAGCAGAGCTAATCAAACCAGGAACTCCACACGAGGAAATCAGTGAAACAGAAACCCAAAAATGCTTAGATCGTTTTGATAAAATAAGAAATTCACAGGGTGACATTGGAACAGCTGAACTAAGGTTATCAATGCAGAAAACTATGCAGTCCAAGTGTGCTGTTTTTAGAACTGAAAAAACTCTTAAAGAAGGTGTTAATGAAATAAGAAAAACTTATGATGGGCTAGACTCTTTATCAGTTAAAGATAAATCTTTAATTTTTAATACTGATTTAGTTGAAACTTTAGAATTTGATAATTTAATAAGACAAGCTGTAGTAACAGTTGATTCAGCCTATAACAGAAAGGAAAGTCGAGGAGCACATGCGAGAGAAGACTTTCCAAAAAGAGATGATAATAAATTTATGCAACATACTCTTGCCTGGTGTGACGGAAAAGATACAAAAATTAGTTATAGAGAAGTTCACAAATCAACATTGACTAATGAAGTGCAATATTTTCCACCTCAGGAAAGAGTTTATTGATGGCTCAAATAGGTTTACCTGACAATTCAAAAGTAAAAAAAGGTAAATATTTTAAGGATAAAACTGGTTCAAAAAATCTTAGAAAAGTAAATGTTTATAGATGGGACCCGTCTACAGAAGAAAATCCTAGAATTGATACCTATGAGGTTGATATGGATAATTGTCCCTCAAAAGTCTTAGATATTTTAAATAAAATTAAAAATGAAATAGATCCGACTTTGGCTTATAGAAGATCTTGTGCTCATGGAGTTTGTGGTTCGTGTGCGATGAATATGGATGGAAAAAATGGCCTTGCCTGTACAACTCCTCACAAAGAAATAGATGGTGATATCAATATTTATCCATTACCACACCTTAAGGTCAAAAAAGATCTAATAGGCGACTTGGATGGTTTATATAAACAGTATCAATCAATTGAGCCATGGTTAAAATCAAATTCAAAGTCAGAAACTAAAGAAATTTTTCAATCTAAAGAAGATAGAGCTAAACTAGATGGCGCATATGAATGTATAATGTGTGCGTGTTGTTCAACTTCTTGCCCGAGTTATTGGTGGAATGGTGACAAATATCTAGGACCAGCAGTACTTTTACAAGCCTATCGATGGATCATAGATAGTAGAGATGAAGAGAGAAATTCAAGATTAAAAAAGGTGGCAGATGAACTTAAGCTTTATAGGTGTCACACAATTTTAAACTGTACTAGTGCTTGTCCAAAAGGTTTAAATCCTGCAAAAGCAATTGCTGAAATAAAAAAAATGTTAGCAACAGCTAATATTTAAACAATAGACTAATAACAATTTTTAATCTAAAAGGTCCTATTCATGAAATTAATTGAACATTTTGTAGGTGGAAAAATAATTCCCGGAACATCAAATAAAAAGGGTAAAGTTTTTAATCCAGCAACTGGTGACCAAGAAAAAGAAGTAAGAATCGCATCTAAAAAAGATTTGGATAGTGCGGTGGAAGTAGCAAAAAAAGCTTTTCAAGAATGGTCAGTAAAACCTTCTTTAGTGAGAGCTAGAGTTATGTTTAAATTCAAGGAACTTATTGAAAAAAATTCAGATGAACTCACACAACTAATTGTGAATGAACATGGAAAGGTTTATGAGGACGCAAAAGGTTCACTAACTCGGGGCTTAGAAGTTGTTGAATTTGCTTGTGGTATTCCTCATTTACTGAAAGGTGAATTTTCAGAAAATGTTGGTACAAATGTTGATAGCTGGTCTATGCGACAGCCATTAGGTGTAGTTGCGGGTATTACACCTTTTAATTTTCCAGCAATGGTACCGATGTGGATGTTTCCAATTGCAATTGCTTGTGGAAATACTTTTATATTGAAGCCATCTGAAAAAGATCCCTCTTGTTCCATTAAATTAGCTGAACTTTTAAAAGAAGCAGGTTTACCCGATGGCGTTTTTAATGTGATCAATGGAGATAAAGAGGCTGTTGATGCTATTTTAACAAACCCAGATATAAAGGCAGTAAGTTTTGTTGGTTCTACTCCAATTGCAAAATATATTTATGAGAATTCAGCCAAGAATGAAAAAAGAGTTCAAGCTTTAGGGGGTGCTAAAAATCATTTGGTAGTAATGCCTGATTGTGATTTAGATGGTGCGGTAAATGGTTTAATGGGAGCTGCATATGGGTCTGCAGGAGAAAGATGTATGGCACAATCAGTTGCAGTAGCAGTTGGAGATATAGGTGATGAACTTGTTTCAAGACTTTCAAAAAAAGCAGAAGCTTTAAAAGTAGGACCAGGAATGGATAAAAATTCTGAAATGGGACCTTTAGTAACAAAAGAGCATTTAGAAAAAGTAAGAGGATATGTAGATTTAGGAGTAAAAGAGGGAGCTAAGCTTGTTGTAGACGGTAGAAGCCTAAAATTACAAGGATATGAAAATGGTTTTTATATTGGTGGCTGTTTATTCGACCATGTTAAAAAAGAAATGAGAATTTATAAAGAGGAAATATTTGGACCAGTATTATCTGTGGTTCGAGTAAAAACTTTTGAGGATGCAGCAAATTTAATAAATGATCATGAATATGGAAATGGGGTTAGCATTTACACAAGAGATGGAGATGCTGGAAGAACTTTTGCGAGTAAGATTCAGGTTGGAATGGTAGGTATTAATGTGCCAATTCCTGTACCAATGGCCTTTCACAGTTTTGGTGGATGGAAAAGATCTTTATTTGGAGATAGTGCAATGCATGGTATGGAGGGTATAAAATTTTATACAAAATTAAAAACAATAACTTCAAGATGGCCCTCAGGCATCAGGTCAAATGCAGAATTTGTGATGCCTACAATGAAATAAAAAAAATGACAAAAAAAAATAGTAAAATATCATTAATTGGTGCAGGTCAAATTGGAGGAACATTAGCTCACTTAATAGGAACAAAAGAATTGGTTGATGAAGTAGTTTTATTCGATGTAGCAAGTGGAATTGCCAAAGGAAAAGCTTTGGATATTGCCCAGTCCTCATCTGTAGATGGATTTAATGTGAAATTTTCTGGGACTAATAATTACAAAGATATTGAGGGATCAAATGTAGTAATAATTACTGCTGGAGTTCCAAGAAAACCTGGTATGAGTAGAGATGATTTATTAGGAATTAATTTAAAGATAATTAAACAAGTTGCAAATGGAGTAAAAGAAAATGCTCCTGATGCCTTTGTAATTTGTATAACTAATCCACTTGATGTAATGGTAATGGCATTCCAAAAATTTTCAGGTTTACCATCTAACAAAGTTGTTGGAATGGCCGGTATTTTAGATAGCTCGAGATTCAAATTATTTTTATCTTTAGAATTTGATGTACCTGTAAAAGAGATAGACGCGATGGTTATGGGAGGACATGGAGATACAATGGTTCCTCTTCCAAGATTTACCAAAGTGTCTGGAAAACCTTTATTAGATTTGGTTAATGATGGAAAAATTTCAAAAGAAAGATTAGAAGAAATAAATCAACGAACTCGAGATGGTGGAGCTGAAATAGTAAAATTTTTAGAAAAGGGTTCTGCCTTTTATGCACCTGCTGCCTCTGGAATTGAAATGGCTAAAGCTTATCTAAATGATGAAAAAAAAATGCTTCCGTGTGCAGCTCAATTAAATGGTGAGTATGGAATAAAAGATATTTATGCTGGTGTGCCAATTATCATTGGAAAAAGTGGAGTTGAAAAAATAGAAGAAATTAACTTAGATGAGAAAGAAAAGTCTGAATTTTTACATTCAGTTGAAGCAGTAAAAAAACTATGGGAAGCAGCTTCTAAAATCGATCCTGATTTAGCTAAAAAATGAATATTCACGAACACCAAGCTAAACAAATCTTAAAAGAGTTTGGTGCAGTTGTCCCAGAGGGAGTTTTTGCGTTTACTGTTAAAGATTTAATTGAAAAATGTAAAAAACTAAAAACTGATAAATATGTCTTAAAAGCACAAATCCATGCAGGTGGAAGAGGGAAAGCGGGAGGAGTAAAAATCTTAAATAATTTAGATGAATTAGAAAAATCAGCCAATGAACTTCTTGGAAAAAAATTAATCACGCATCAAACTGGACCAGAAGGTAGAGAAGTAAAAAGACTTTATGTTGAAACTTCCTCTAATATAGAGAAAGAATTTTATTTATCATGTTTAATTGATAGAGCCACATCTAAAATTGCATTTATTTCTAGCAATGAGGGAGGGATGGATATTGAAGAAGTAGCAGCAAAATTCCCAGACAAAATTTTGACTAACAAAGTTGATTTTACAGAAGAAATTTCTGATGCAGAGTGTGAAAAGATAATCAAAATTTTCGATCTAGAGGATAGTTCAAAAATGGAGGCTATTTCTTTGATTAAATCTATTTATAAAATGTTTGTTAAAACGGACGCAAATATGGTTGAAGTTAATCCATTAATTTTAACAAAAGAAAAAAAGATTGTTTGTCTAGACGCAAAAATAAATTTTGATAGCAATGCTTTATTTAGACATCCAGAGATTTTAAATCTTAGAGATCTAAATGAGGAAGACCCTATAGAGATCGAAGCTAGTAAACACGATTTAGCTTATATAAAATTAGATGGAAGTATTGGTTGTATGGTAAATGGAGCTGGTTTAGCAATGGCTACAATGGATATAATAAAGTTAAACGGAGAAGAGCCAGCGAATTTTCTAGATGTTGGTGGAGGAGCGTCAAAGGAGAAAGTTTCTGCAGCCTTTAAAATAATTTTATCAGATAAAAATGTTAAAGGTATTTTAATCAATATTTTTGGTGGCATTATGAGATGTGATGTTCTTGCTCAAGGTGTGGTTGATGCAGCAAAAGAAATCAATATCAATGTTCCTTTGGTAGTGAGATTAGCTGGCACAAATTTTAAAGAAGGTAAAACTATATTAGACAATTCTGGATTAAAACTTATCTCTGCTGAAAATTTAGATGATGCAGCAAATAAAATTGTTAAGGCCATAAAATAATGTCAGTTCTTGTAAATAAAGAAACTAGGTTAATTTGTCAGGGTTTTACTGGTTCGCATGGAACATTTCACTCTGAGCAAGCAATTAAATATGGAACAAAATTAGTAGGTGGAGTTACTCCTAAAAAAGGAGGACAAAAACATTTAGGATTACCAGTTTTTAATACAGTTAAAGAGGCTAAAAACTCTGAGGGCGCCAACGCCACGATGATATATGTGCCAGCCAAGTTTGCTGCTACAGCAATCATTGAGGCAATTGAGGCATCAATCGAGTTAATTGTTTGCATTACTGAAGGAATCCCAATTCAAGATATGTTGAGAGTTAAACAGAAATTACTAAAATCAAATTCCAGATTAATTGGACCTAATTGTCCAGGAATAATAACTCCTGATGAATGTAAAATTGGTATTATGCCAGGCAATATCCACAAAAAAGGTTCAGTTGGTATTGTCTCTAGATCTGGGACTTTAACCTATGAGGCAGTTGCTCAAACCACAGAAAATGGATTAGGTCAATCTACTTGTATAGGTATTGGTGGAGATCCAATAAATGGTACAAATTTTATTGATTGTTTAGATTTATTTTTAAATGATGACGAAACAGAGTCTATTTTAATGATAGGAGAAATCGGAGGAACAGCCGAAGAGGAAGCAGCAGAATTTATTCAAAATCACAAAATAAAAAAACCAATTGTTGGCTTTATAGCGGGTATAACAGCACCACCAGGTCGTAGAATGGGCCATGCTGGTGCAATCATTTCTGGGGGCAAAGGTGGTGCTAAAGATAAGATTAAAAAGATGGAAGATTGTGGAATAACAATGGCAAATTCTCCCTCCAAAATTGGAAAAACATTGTTCGATAAATTGTCTGATTGAAAAATTTCTTAGTCAGTTTATATTGATTAAACATAATGTCTTCCTCTAAAAATTTAGAATTTAAAAAAACAGCCTTTCTCAATAAATCAAACAGCGCTTTCATTGAAGAAATGTACTTAAAATTTGTAAATAATGATCCTGAATTACCTGATAGCTGGAGAAAATATTTTAAAGAAGTTGGAGATGAAGACGATATAATTGTAAATGAAATCAACGGTCCTTCGTGGAGTCCTTCTAAGAAAGTTTCAATAAATAAAAAGGAAAATTTTGAAAATCAAATCACGGAACAAAATAATGATGATATAATTAAATCAAACACAAATTCAATTAAAGCCGTTGCGATGATCAGATCATATAGACAAAGAGGTCATCTAATTGCAAAGCTTGATCCATTAGGATTGTTAAAATCAGATTATTTAGAGGAACTTCATCCAGAGTCTTATGGATTTAAAAAAGAAGATTATCAAAAGAAAATTTTCTTAGACAATGTCACTAATAAGCAATACTCAAATATAAATGAAATATTAAAATTCTTAAAAGAAAAGTATTGTGGTTCTTTAGGTTATGAATATATGCATATTTCAAATCCTACTGAGAGAAAGTGGTTTAGAGATCGTGTTGAAAAGGCAGATGATTTTAATTTTACACAAAATGGTAAAGAGGCAATTCTTAACAAACTGATTCAAGCTGAGGGTTTTGAAAAATTTCTTCATACAAAATATGTTGGGACTAAAAGATTTGGTCTTGATGGTGGTGAAAGCTTAATTCCTGCACTTGAACAAATAATTAAAATTGGTGGTCAGTCAAATGTTAAAGAAGTTAAAATCGGGATGTCTCATAGAGGTCGACTAAATGTATTAGCTAATGTTCTTCAAAAATCTTACAAAAGAATATTTAATGAGTTTGCAGGAGAAATAAGTTCAAAGTCTAAAGATGATACTGGAGATGTTAAATATCATTTAGGTGCTTCATCTAATAGAGAGTTTGATGGAAATTCAGTTCATGTGAGTTTGACCGATAATCCTTCACATTTAGAAGCAGTCAATCCAGTCGTTTTAGGTCAAACTAGAGCAAAACAATTTTTTCACAAAGATAAAGAGAGAAAAAAAGTAATTCCGATTCTTATTCATGGAGATGCAGCCTTCGCTGGACAAGGAGTGGTAGCCGAATGTTTTGCAATGTCTGGTCTTCCAGGACATAATACAGGTGGCACAATTCATATTATCGTAAACAACCAAATAGGTTTTACAACAAGCCCAAGATTTGCAAGATCTTCGCCATATCCTTCTGATATAGCAAAAATGGTTGAGGCACCGATTATTCATGTTAATGGTGATGATCCAGAGGCGGTTGTTTATGCAGCAAGAATTGCAACAGACTTTAGATTAAAATTTAATAGAGACGTTGTCATTGATTTGATTTGTTATAGAAGATTTGGACATAATGAGGGAGACGAGCCTTCATTCACTCAGCCTTTAATGTATAAAAAGATAAGATCTCATCCCTCAACTATCAAAGTTTATGGTGAAAAACTGGTAAGCGAAGGATCAATTACAAATGATTATTTAAATAATTCCATTAAAAAATTTAAAGATCTATTAGATGACCAATTTAAAAATGCAAAAAATTATAAACCAAAAATAGAGTGGTTTGAAGGAACATGGTCGAGATATAGACCAGAGCGTGGAAAAGACAAAAGAGGAGTTACAGGCTCTGATACCAAAAAATTAAGAAATATCTCTGATAAAATAAATACAATACCGTCTGAAATAAATATTCACAAAACAATTATGAAAATTTTAGATAATCGAAAACTTTCAGTTTCTAATGGTAAAGGCATAGATTGGTCTACTGCGGAGTCCTTAGCTTTTGGTTCACTGTTGGAGGAGGGTTATCCAGTAAGACTTGTAGGTCAAGATTCAGGAAGAGGAACATTTAGTCAAAGACATTCTGTTTTAAGAAATCAAATAGATAATTCGAGATATATCCCTCTAAATAATATTTCTAATAAACAAAAAAATTTTGAAATAGTAGATAGTTTTTTATCAGAATTAGCTGTTTTAGGGTTTGAATATGGATATAGTTTAGTCGAACCTAATACTCTTACTATCTGGGAGGCTCAATTTGGAGATTTCGCTAATGGTGCGCAAGTAGTTATCGATCAATTCATAGCTTCTGGTGAACGAAAGTGGTCAAGAGCTTCTGGTCTAGTAATGTTGTTACCACATGGATATGAGGGACAAGGACCCGAGCATTCATCAGCAAGGTTAGAAAGGTTTTTACAATTATGTTCAAATGACAATATGCAAGTCATGAATTGCACAACTCCTGCAAATTATTTTCATGCTTTAAGAAGACAAATGCATAGAGATTTTAGAAAACCATTGATTATCATGACCCCTAAATCTTTATTACGTCATAAACATTGTGTTTCCAATTTGGATGATTTTAGTAAAAAAAATTCATTTCACAGAGTTTTATGGGATCATGCTATTGATCCGAAAGTAAAAGGATTTATTAAACTAAAAAAATCAAAAGATATTGAAAAAGTGATTCTTTGTTCTGGAAAAGTTTATTTTGATTTACTTGAAGCTAGAGAAAAAATAAAAAAAGACAACGTGGTGTTATATCGGATTGAACAACTTTACCCTTTTCCTGCAAAAGCACTTGCTAATGAGCTCAAACCATATGCAAAAAAAGCAAAATTTTATTGGTGTCAAGAAGAACCAAAAAATATGGGTGCTTGGTTTTCAGTCAGAGACTATATCCAATGGACATTAGATAATATAAAGGCTAAGAATAGTATAATTTCTTATATTGGAAGAAGTCCAGATGCATCACCTGCAACAGGATATGCCAAAAGACATTTTTCTCAACAACAAGAAATTATAAAGAAAGTTTTTGAATAAATATTAATGAGTGAAAAGATATTAGTTCCAGTTCTTGGGGAAAGTATCACTGAGGCAACTGTCTCTAAGTGGTTAAAAAATGAAGGCGACTCTGTTGAAGCTGATGAACCACTTGTTGAACTAGAAACTGATAAAGTAAATTTAGAGGTTCCTTCTCCAGTATCTGGGGTTCTCACAAAAATAAATTCAAAAAATGGATCGGTCGTTGAAGTTGGTGCTGATTTAGGATCCGTTTCAGAGAGTGAGACTAAGTCTAAAGAAAATCAAGAAATTAAAAAAATACAACCCACTGTCAAAGTTGATAAAGATAAAGATGATAAAAGTGAGGAGATAGAAGTTTTTCAAGATAATGTTGAGGAAGAAAAACCACTTATTCTCACTAAAGAGGTCGAGCCCACAAAAGTAGAAGTTGAGACAAAAATCGATCAAACTTTGTCTCCAGCTGTAAGAAAAATTGTGACTGAAAATAAGATAGATATCAGTTCAGTCAAAGGTTCAGGAAAAGATGGCAGAGTTTTAAAAAGTGATTTAATTAATTTGATGGGTGTCAATCCTCCTCCATCTGAAAGAAAAATAAAATATGGTCAAGAGGAAAGAATTAAAATGACCAGATTAAGACAAACTATTGCTAAGAGATTAAAACAAGCACAGGATAATGCAGCCTTGCTGACAACATTTAATGAAGTTGATATGTCAAATGTGATGTCAATGAGGAAAGAAAATCAAGATGATTTTCAAAATCGCTATGGTGTTAAATTGGGGTTCATGTCCTTTTTCGTCAAAGCATGTATAGTAGCATTAAAAAATTTCCCTGCGATAAATGCTGAAATTGAAGGTGATACAATTGTTTATAAAAACTATTATAATATAAGTTTTGCGGTCGGTACTGAAAAAGGATTGGTAGTTCCAGTTCTAAAAAATGCAGATGAATTATCTTTTGCTGATATTGAGAAAAATATCA
This sequence comes from uncultured Pelagibacteraceae bacterium, assembly GCA_902616725.1. Taxonomy (GTDB): domain Bacteria; phylum Pseudomonadota; class Alphaproteobacteria; order Pelagibacterales; family Pelagibacteraceae; genus Pelagibacter. Next base: position 164,398 of record CACMTZ010000003.1, on the reverse strand, counting down.
AAGATATTTCTGAAAAAGCAAAAAATGGAAAATTGACGATTGAAGATCTTCAAGGGGGAACTTTCACTATCAGTAACGGAGGCGTTTATGGCTCAATGCTTTCAACTCCTATTCTTAATCTTCCACAATCAGGTGTCTTGGGCATGCACAATATAGTTGATAGACCTATCGTAGTTGATGGAGAAATTAAAATTAGACCTATAATGTACTTGGCATTATCATACGACCATAGAATTGTTGATGGTAAAGAGTCTGTTTCCTTTTTAAAAATGATAAAAGAAAATTTGGAGGAACCAAGAAGGCTATTTTTGGATATTTAAATGACAGATAAGTTTCAAGCAGTAGTAATTGGTGGAGGACCTGGTGGTTATGTTTGTGCAATAAGACTGGCACAATTAGGCCTTAAAACTGCATGTATAGAGTCAAGAGGTTCACTAGGTGGCACTTGTTTGAATGTTGGATGTATTCCCTCTAAAAGTTTATTAAATTTATCTGAGGAGTTTCATAACGCAAAAAGTTTATCAAATAAAGGAATTGAAATTGGTGAGGTTAAATTAAACTTGTCAAAAATGATGAAGAATAAGGACAAAGCGGTTACGATTTTGACCAAAGGGGTTGAGTTTCTTTTTAAAAAAAACAAAGTCACCTATTTTAAAGGCACTGGAAGTTTCAAATCAAAAAGTGATATTGCAATAAAAGATAACAATAATAAAGAGACAATTATACAAACTGAAAATACTATAATTGCAACTGGATCAGTTCCAGTATCATTACCTGGAGTCGAAATTGATGAAAAAGTAATTGTTTCATCCACTGGGGCACTTAAGTTAGAACAAGTCCCTAAAAAAATGGTGGTGGTTGGTGGAGGATACATAGGTTTAGAGATGGGGTCTGTATGGTCTAGACTTGGTTCAGAAGTTCATGTAGTTGAGTTTTTAGATCACATCACACCAGGTATGGATAAAGAGATTTCTAGTGAGTTTATGAAAATTTTAAAAAAACAAGGTATCAATTTTCATATGCAGCATAAAGTTGAGAAAATCAAAAAGAATAATACTAACGCAATTGTCTCAACTTTAAACATAAACGGTTCTAAAAAAGATTTTGAATGCGATGTAGTATTAATATCTGTTGGACGAAAACCAAATACGGAGGGATTAAATCTTCAAAAAATTGATGTTGAATTAGATGAAAAAAAGAGAGTAAAAACCGACAAAAATTTTAAAACTAATCAAGATAATATTTATGCAATAGGAGATGTAATAAGTGGTCCTATGTTAGCTCATAAAGCTGAGGATGAAGGAATTGCAGTTGCAGAAAATATAGCAGGTCAATCAGGTCATGTTAACTATGATACTATCCCTGGTGTGATTTATACCAGTCCAGAGGTTGCCTCTATTGGAAAAACAGAAGAACAATTAAAAGAATTAAAAATAGATTATAAAATTGGAAAATTTTCATTTATGGCCAACTCACGAGCAAAAGCCATTGACGACACAGAGGGTTTTGTAAAAATTCTTGCTGATGAAAAAACTGACAAAGTATTGGGAGCACACTTAATAGGTCCACACGCTGGAGAACTAATTGCTGAGATTGGAATTGCGATGGAGTTTGGAGCTAGCTCGGAAGATATAGCGCGAACATGTCATGCTCATCCAACATTCTCTGAAGCTGTTAAAGAGGCAGCTTTATCAGTAGAAAAAAGGGCTATACATTCTTAGAAAAGAAAGCACTTGTTTATATGTCGTGAATTAAAATATAAAAAATGTTTGTAAACTCAAAAAAATTTTAATGTCAAAGCTAATAAGTATAATTGTTAATTGTTATAATGGTGAAGATTATCTTAAACAAACATTAGAAAGTGTTCAAAAACAAAATTACACCAATTGGGAATTAATTTTCTGGGATAACCAATCTACTGATAATAGTAAAGCAATATTTGATAGTTTTAATGAATCAAGATTTAAATATTTTTATTCTGAAAAATTTACTTCACTTTATGAAGCAAGAAATTTAGCTTGTAGAAAATGTAATGGAGAGTTTATTGCTTTCTTAGATTGTGACGATTGGTGGTACAACAATTTTCTTTCAGAAAGAGAAAGTTTTTTTTCAAATAAGCAATTTAAATTTTCATATTCAAAATTTAACTATTTTTTTCAAAAAAGTGATATATTCAAAATTAATTATGAAAACGAACTCCCTGATGGTAAAATATATGATTTTTTATCTAGAAATTATCAGGTAGCAATTAGTAGTCTAATAGTAAGAAAAGATTTACTTGAAAAGATAAATTTTTTTAACAAGGAATTTAATATTATTGGTGATTTTGATGCGGTAATGAAAATATCCAAAATAGAGGAAGCACATGTAATACAAAAACCATTGTTATCTATTCGAATACATGGAGAAAATTTTAGTGATAGACATCGAAAAATGAATTTTAAGGAGTTTAAGAAATGGTATTTTTTGCAAGAAAGAGATAGTTTTTTTAATAAAAATAAGTTTTTTTTTCAAAAAAAACTTTTGCATTTCTTTATTGTGAGCATAACACCTAGATTTTTGAAAGATTTGTTAAAAAAGAAATAGATGAATTTTAATTTATGGTTCATCCAAAATTGATAATAATTGAATAAGATTAGGTAATAAATAAAAAAACTTTGTAGATTGTTATATACTAAGTTATGAAGTTTCCGATTCTTATACCAAACATATTTAATTATCCTTTTACCTACGAGAGTAAATTAAATTTGAAAATTGGTGATTTTGTTGAAGTCCCTTTCGGAAAATCAAAAAAAATAGGTGTTGTGTGGGATTATTTTGAAAATGATAATAAAAAAAAATATAAAACAAAAAAAATAATTAGAAAATTAGAAATCCCAAAACTAAAAAAAAAAACATTAGATTTTTTAAACTGGTTTTCAGAATATAACATTGTACCAAAAGGAATGGCGCTCAAATTAGCCTTATTAAGTGGAAAACCAGTAGAAGTATCAGATAAGAAGCTTTATGAGGACTTTATTTTTAAGTTTAACAAAAATTCTTTTCAATTAAATTCTGAACAAAAAAAGTCTCTCACAGAAATAAATGATATGAACAAAAAGTTTAATGTTCATGTTTTACAAGGGACAACTGGCTCAGGTAAAACTATTGTCTACTTTGAAGCTTTAAAGCATGTTTTGCATAAAGGTTATCAGGGATTAATAATGCTACCAGAAATTGGTTTGACCAATCAATTTGAAAAAAAATTTTTTGAATTTTTTGGTTTCAAAGCAGCAATTTGGCACTCTGGTATAACAAAAAAAAATAAAGAAATTATTTGGAGTGGAATTACGAATGGTGAAATAAGCGTTGTTATTGGCGCAAGATCATCTTTATTTTTACCATTTAAAAATTTAGGGTTAATAATAGTTGATGAAGAGCATGACCAATCCTACAAACAAGATGAAGGGATAATATTTAATGCTCGAGATATGGCTGTCTCTAGGGCATCTTTTGAAAATATTCCAATAAATTTAATCACTTCTGTTCCATCAATAGAAACATACGAAAATATAAAGAAAAAAAAATACACCTGTTCAAAACTTGTTCGAAGATATCAAAATGCTTCTTTACCTAAATATGAAATAATTAATTTGAATAATGTTAAAATGGATAAACAATCTTGGCTTTCTAAAGAGATAATTCAAAAAGTAAATTTTCACCTTAAAAAGAATGATCAAGTTTTATTTTTTCTTAATAGAAGGGGATTTTCCCCAAGTGTTTTGTGCAAAAAATGTTTCAATAATTTTTTATGTCCAAATTGTTCAATAAATTTAGTTTATCACAAAAATAAAAATAATTTATTGTGCCATTATTGTGGATTTAAAAGTTTTTTGAAAAGAGAATGTTCTAAAGAAGGATTTTGTGAATTTATATTTTGTGGACCCGGAGTTGAAAGGATCTCAGAAGAAGTAAAAAAAAGTTTTCCATCAAAAAAAATTGAAATTTTTTCTAGTGATACAATGAATAAAAAAAGCTCAAAAGATAAATTAGAAAAAATAATAAATAATGAAATTGAAATTTTAGTTGGAACACAACTAATTTCCAAAGGTTTTCATTTTCCGAACTTGAATTGCATTGTTGTAGTTGATATCGATTTATCACTAATGGGTCACGACTTAAGGAGTGCAGAGAAAAATTTACAATTATATCATCAATTATCAGGTAGAGCTGGAAGAACAGGAAGTCCGTCTACTATTTATTTTCAAACTTATAATTTTAATACAAAATTGATTGATGATATTACAAATAAAGATCCAGAAATTTTTCTTGATAAAGAAATAGAAATTAGAAAAAAAAATAATTTACCTCCATTTCAAAGATTTATTTCTTTGATTTTGACAGGTAATAAGGAAAATGAATTAGAAAAAGAAGCTTTAAAATTCAAACTATTCATTTCTAATAATATTAATGGAAAAATTTTAGGTCCAGTAAGCGCTCCTATCTTTAAATTAAAGAGCAAATATCGTGTACGATTACTTATAAGAGGTGCTAAAACTCTTCAATTACAAAATAGTTTAGCATCAATAATTCCAAAATATAAATTTGCCTCAGGAATAAAACTTTCAGTTGATGTTGATCCAATTAGCTTTAATTAACGCTCAAAAAAACTAATTTTTAGCTAATGTGTTACTTGAAGACTATAAAGGCATGTGCTAATTAAATCGTGATTTTAAATTAATCATATTCATTTAAAGGGTAAAAATTGAGTAAAAATAAAGGATTTTCAGATACTTCAGCTAATAGATATTCTTTAGCTTTGTATGAGTTAGCAAAAGATTCTAACTCATTGGTTAATGTAGAAATAAATGCAAAAGCTTTTTTAAATTTAATTTCAAATAATAAAGATTTTAAAAATTTTACAAAGGATCCTACATTAAACAGAGAAGTTTTGACTAGTGTAATTAATAAGATTTCAGATAATTTTAAGTTGGAAATCCTTTTTAAAAATTTTGTAAATTTTTTGGTCTTAAAAAGAAGATTTTTTTACCTAGAGCAAATTTTAAAAACATTTATTGAAATATGTTCAGAAAAAAGAGGTGAATTAAAAGCAGAAATTAAATCTGCAAAATTACTTAATCAAGATGAGATTAAAAAAATTACAGATGAATTATCAAATAAATTCAAATCTCAAATAAAATTAAACTATATACAAGACGAAAGTTTAATTGGGGGTTTGGTCGTTCAAGTGGGAAGTACCATGATTGATACATCAATAAAAAGTAAATTACAACAAATTGAAAATAGAATGATAGAGGCATAAATGGAAATAAATCCTTCAGAAGTTACAAAAATATTAAAAGAACAAATTAAAAATTTTGGAGAAAAAGCGGAAATTTCTGAGGTTGGACAAGTATTGTCTGTAGGTGATGGTATAGCAAGAATTTATGGCCTTGATAATGTTCAAGCAGGAGAAATGGTTGAATTTTCTGATGGATCGAAAGGAATGGCTTTAAATCTAGAAAGTGAAAATGTTGGAGTTGTAATTTTTGGTGACGACCGAAATATTAAAGAAGGTGATGTTGTAAAAAGAACTGGAAGCATTGTAGATACCCCTGTTGGAAAAGAGTTGTTAGGTAGAGTGGTAGATGGATTAGGAAATCCAATCGATGGGAAAGGTGCTTTGGATAAAGGCATTAAAAAAAGTAGAGTTGAAGTTAAGGCACCAGGAATAATTCCAAGACAATCTGTTAGCGAACCAATGCAAACAGGTCTAAAATCAATTGATAGTCTTGTACCAATTGGAAGAGGTCAACGTGAGTTAATTATTGGAGATCGTCAGACAGGTAAAACTGCTGTAGCAGTTGATACAATTATCAATCAAAAAAAAATTAATGAGTCGGGTGATGAAAAACAAAAACTTTATTGTATTTATGTTGCCGTTGGTCAAAAACGATCAACTGTAAGACAAATTCAAAAAACTTTGGAAGAAGCTGGCGCGATGGAGTACACAACTATAGTCGCGGCAACAGCATCTGACTCAGCTCCACTTCAATTTTTAGCTCCTTACACTGGATGTGCAATGGGAGAATATTTTAGAGATAATGGAATGCATGCCCTGATTATTTATGATGATTTATCTAAGCAAGCGGTTGCTTACCGACAAATGTCACTGATCTTAAGGAGACCACCAGGTAGAGAGGCATACCCAGGTGATGTATTTTATCTTCATAGTAGATTACTGGAAAGGGCTGCTAAATTAAGTGATGATCACGGCGGAGGTTCATTAACAGCTCTTCCGATCATTGAAACTCAAGGTGGAGATGTTTCTGCTTATATTCCAACTAATGTAATTTCAATTACTGATGGACAAATTTTTTTAGAAACTGAGTTATTTAACCAAGGTATAAGACCAGCAATTAATGTTGGTCTCTCTGTTTCTAGAGTTGGATCAGCTGCGCAAACAAAAGCTATGAAAAAAGTATCAGGATCAATGAAACTCGAATTAGCACAATATAGAGAAATGGCAGCTTTTGCTCAATTTGGATCAGATTTAGATGCCTCAACTCAACAGCTTTTGAATAGAGGATCAAAATTAACTGAGTTATTAAAACAGAAACAATACTCACCAATGACTGTTGCTGAACAGGTTATATCTGTATTTTGTGGAGTAAAAGGATATTTAGATGATATTGATTTAAAAGATATTGCTGAATTTGAAAACAAGATCATTGAGAGATGTAAATCTGATAAACCAGAATTAATTGAGTCTATTCAGAGCTCAGGTAAATTAGAAGAGGCAACAGAAAAAAGCTTAATCGATGTAATTACTAATCTTAAGAAAAATTTTAAATCTTGATTTATTTATGGCTAGTTTAGACGATCTAAAAAAAAGAATAACAAGTGTAAAATCTACACAAAAAATTACAAAAGCTATGAAAATGGTAGCTGCAGCTAAACTAAAAAGGGCTCAAGATAGTGCAGAAAAAGGAAGGCCATATTCTGAAAAAATGAATAATATAATTTTAAATTTATCTAGTGGTATCTCTGACAAAGAAACAGCTCCGAAATTACTATCTGGATCAGGGAAAGAACAAGTTCATCTTTGTGTTGTGATGACTTCAGATAGAGGTTTATGTGGTGGTTTTAATGCGAATATAATTAAAAAAGCTAAAAGTTATTTTGCTAAATTGAATAAAGAGGGTAAGGAATTGAAGATTATTACTGTTGGTTCTAAAGGTAACGATCAATTAAAAAGAGTATATGGAAATAAAATTATTGAGAATATTTCTTTTAAAAATTCAAAAAACGCAAATTATTTTGATGCAGAAAAAGTTGGAAAAATTATAATTGAAAAGTTTCAAAAAGAAGAATTTGATATTTGTACTATTTTTTACAATCAATTTAAAAACGTAATAACCCAAATACCTCAGGCTCAACAAATCATCCCGTTAAATACTAAAAGTGATGATCAAAATAATTCAGAAGATAACTACGAATTTGAACCAGATGAGGATGAAATTTTAAGTAATTTATTACCAAAAAATATTTCGACGCAAGTATTTAAAGCGATGTTAGAAAATTCAGCTAGTGAGCAGGGTGCAAGAATGAGCGCAATGGATAATGCAACTCGAAACGCAGGTGAAATGGTTGATAAACTTACTATTGAATATAATAGAAGTCGTCAGGCAGCAATTACAAAAGAACTAATAGAGATAATATCAGGAGCAGAAAGTTTATAATTATGAGCAAGGGAATAATAACACAAGTTATAGGAGCAGTTGTTGATGTAAAGTTTGAAGGTGATTTACCAGAGATATTAACAGCTTTAGAATGTAAAAATGGAAATAATAGATTAGTGCTTGAAGTAGCACAACACTTAGGAGAGTCGACCGCAAGAACTATTGCGATGGATGCCACCGAGGGATTAAAAAGAGGTGATGAGGTAATAAATACGAATGCTCCAATTAAAGTGCCGGTAGGACCTGAAACTTTAGGAAGAATTATAAATGTTGTTGGAGAGCCAATAGATGAAAGAGGAGAAGTAAAAACAAAAGAAAATTGGCCAATCCATAGACCAGCGCCAGAATTTAACGATCAATCAACAGAAACAGAAATACTTGTAACTGGTATCAAAGTCATTGATCTTTTAGCTCCTTATGCAAAAGGAGGTAAGATAGGTTTGTTTGGTGGCGCAGGTGTTGGAAAAACTGTTTTAATAATGGAATTGATCAACAACGTTGCCAAAGCTCATGGTGGCTTTTCGGTTTTTGCTGGTGTAGGTGAAAGAACTAGAGAAGGGAATGATCTTTATCATGAAATGATGGAATCAGGGGTAATAAAATCTGAGGGTCCTGGATCTAAAGCTGCTTTAGTTTATGGACAAATGAATGAACCTCCAGGAGCAAGAGCAAGAGTGGCGCTAACAGGATTAACTGTAGCAGAATATTTTAGAGATCAAGAAGGACAAGATGTTCTTTTTTTCGTTGATAATATATTTAGGTTTACTCAAGCAGGTTCAGAGGTATCAGCATTACTAGGAAGAATACCATCTGCAGTTGGATATCAGCCAACATTAGCAACTGATATGGGAAATTTACAAGAGAGAATTACAACCACTAACAAAGGCTCAATTACATCAGTACAGGCAATTTATGTACCTGCTGATGACTTGACTGATCCCGCGCCAGCAACTTCATTTGCTCATTTAGATGCAACAACTGTACTTTCTAGACAAATAGCTGAAATAGGTATTTATCCTGCGGTCGACCCATTAGACTCAACTTCAAGAATTCTTGATCCTAGAATTGTTGGTGATGAGCATTATCGAGTAGCTCGTGAAGTGCAAAAAATATTACAAACATATAAATCATTGCAAGATATTATAGCTATCTTAGGTATGGATGAATTATCAGAGGAAGATAAACTAGTCGTAGCAAGAGCTAGAAAAATTCAAAGGTTTTTATCTCAACCTTTCTTTGTGGCTGAGGTTTTTACAGGATCACCTGGAAAACTTGTTGATTTAGAATCCACAATTAAGGGTTTTGATGCAATATGCAAGGGTGAGTACGATCATCTTCCAGAGGCAGCATTTTATATGGTTGGAACCATTGAGGAAGCCATCGAAAAAGCTGAAAAAATGTCTAAAGATACAGCAGCTTAATGAGTGACGAATTTAAAATTGAAATAGTTAATCCAGAGAAATCCTTCTTATCAAAAGAGGATGTCAATGAGGTAGTTGTTCCTGCATTTGAAGGAGAAATGGGGATATTAAAAGATCATATTTCTATAATTTCATTTTTAAAACCAGGTATTGTTACCATTCAAGCAAAATCTGGTGAAGAAAAGTATTATGTTGAGGATGGGATTATTGAATTTAAAAATAACACTTTATCCATTTTGACTAGCTACATCTTAAATCTAAAAGATATTGAGAAAAATAAGTTCCAGGAATTATTAAAAAATGCAGAGGAAGAATCTAATAAACCAGAAATTAGTGATCAATTGAAATACTTGGCTGATCAAAAAGTTGAAACTTTAAAATCAATCAATTAATTATTGTTTTTATTTTTTCTTTAAGTTCTTTGTAAATATGAAATTTGAAATCCACTACCACTTCAGTTATCTTATCTAATTCAATCCATTTCCATTCTAAAAATTCTGGTTTATTTGTTTTAATATTAATATCTTCATCTTTACCTAGGTATCTCATCAAAAACCATTTTTGTTTTTGTCCCTTATATTTACCTTTCCAAATAATACCCAATAAATTTTTTGGTAGCTCATAGGTAAGTGTGCCTTCTATTTCTTTTACAAGTTCTACATTCTTGATACTTGTTTCCTCCTCTAATTCTCTATATGCAGCAGCTAAAAATTCTTCTCCATCATCTACTCCACCCTGCGGCATTTGCCAAAAATTTTTTGGATTATCTATTCGTTTTGCTACAAAAACTTTATTCTCCTTGTTAAGGACAACAATTCCCACTCCACTTCTAAGTGGTAGATTTTTGAATTTTTCTTCCATGTTAGCCTTTGAGAAGTTTAATGGCGTATTCTAACTGATTGTCGGTTTCAGTTTTGATTCTGAAATCATCATTTTCCTCATCAATTTCTATATCTGGAGATACACCAACTTCAGAAATAGATTTTCCGGAAGGAAGATAATATTTAGCTACTGTGAGCCTTATTGCTCCATCATTTTTAAGGGGGATGATAGATTGTACTGACCCTTTACCATAACTATTTTCACCTAATAAAATTGCTCTTTTGTGATCTTTGAGGGCTCCCGCAACTATTTCTGATGCCGAAGCCGATCCATAGTTAATAAGAACAATCAAGACTTTTCCATTTGTAAGATCACCTTTTTTTGCAAACCATTTTCTATTTTCAGAAGGTTTTCTACTTTTTGTGGATACGATTTCTCCATTCTCTAAAAAAAAGTCGGAGATTTTTATTGCTTGAGAAAGTAGTCCGCCAGGATTGTTTCTTAAATCTAAAATGTATGACTTAACATCTTTATTTTTTTCTAATTTTTTGATTTCCCTTTCAATTTGCTTGCCACTATTTTCATTAAACGAGGTTAGTCTTAAATAACCTATACTTTTTTCTAAAATGTCAGCTTTAACGGATTGAATTTGTATAATCTCTCTTACAACATTAAATATTAGAGCTTTTCTCTCCCCACGTCTTCGAATTGTGAGTTCAATTCCTGATCCAACTGGCCCCCTCATTAAATCAACAGCTTCGCTGAGAGATTTGCCCTGAACTTGAACATCATTAATTTTAACAATATAGTCGCCTGCTTTAATCCCTGCTCTAGATGCTGGCGTGTCATCTATAGGAGAAATGACTTTTACAACGCCTGACTCCATACTCACCTCAATACCAAGACCTCCAAATTCACCACTAGTCTCAGTCTGCATTTCATTAAATATTTCTGGAGACATGTATGCCGAGTAAGGATCAAGAGATTGTAGAAGGCCATTGATTGCAGAGTCCATACTCTCAGATTGATTAATTTCATCTACATATTCTTTATTGATTTTTTCAAGCACTTCTCCGAATAAATCAATTTTTTTGTAAATATCATTTTCAGCAGAATTCACTTGCTGAAATAGAAAACAAAATAACAATAATGTTAATACTTTTTTCATTAGATAATTAATTTTTCTTTAGGTATTAGCTCAGACCACATTTTTTCAAGTTCATAAAATTTTCTTTTTTCTGGGTGAAAAATATGAACAATTAAGTCTATACCATCAATTAATTTCCATTCACTACTATCTGCACCTTCAATTTTTGAATTTTTTATGCCATTATCTTTAAATTTTTCCAAAACTTGCTCGGATAAAGATTGTATGTGCCTAGATGAAGTGCCGCTCGCAATAATCATAAAATCAGCCATAGAACTTTTGTCTTTGAGATCTATGCTTATTATGTCTTGAGCCTTGTTAATATCCAATGTTTTGATGATAGAATTTTTAAGATCTGAAATTTTATCCATTAGTTAATTTTAGACTATCAAATTTTCCTTAATTGAGAAGACGAAATATTGACTTTATTAAAATAAACAAATTTAAATTTCTCACTTTTAAGGGTTTTATATGTCTTAGAATTTAATGATTTTTTCTTATATCCATATCTATCAAAAACTAAGATATTACATTTTTCTGAAATCTGTTTCCATTTATGCCATTTATGGAAATTAACTAAATTATCTGCTCCCATTAAGAAAAAAATTTCATTTTTTTTATTTTTGTTGAAGTAATTTATTAGATCTATTGTTTTATTTGATTTAATTTTATTTTCATAAAATTTGACCTCAATAAATTTATTTTTTTTAATAATCTTTTTACATCCTTTAATTCTAGATTGTAGGCTTAAAGAACTTTTTATTTTGAAAGGATTTTTTTTTGTTATGGCCCATATAATCTTTTCAAGTTTAAATCTTTTTACTGCTTCTTTAGATATAGCTAGATGACCATTGTGAGCAGGATCAAATGAACCACCTAAAATTCCGATTCTTCTTTTTTTCAAATTCAAATTACTTCCTTACTTGACCTTTGCTGGTGACTTGATATTTATAGGAAATAAGTTGATTAAGTCCTACGGGACCTCTAGGTGGAAGTGTGTTGGTTGAGATTCCCACCTCGCCACCAAACCCAAATTCACCTCCATCTGCAAATTGTGTTGAAGTATTGTGCATAGCTATTGAACTTTTTACCTCATTTAAAAATTTTTTTGCTGCTTTTTTGTTTTGAGTAATAATACAATCCGTATGCATGGTTCCGTATTTGTTAATATGCGCTATAGCCTCATCTATATTTTTTACTGATTTCACAGATACAACAGGTGATAAATATTCTTTTGACCAATCTTTTATCGAAGCTTTCTGAATTTTTTTATCATAAAGTTTTCTTATCTTATTATCACCAATAATTTTACATCCATTTTCTTCTAAATTTTTTAAAATTTCATTTCCAAATTTCTTAATTATTTTTTCGTGTAAAAGAATTGTTTCGGTTGCTCCACATATTGCGGTATTCCTCATTTTAGCATTTTGAATTACTTTATTCGCAATCTTAGGATTTGCATTTTTATCTACATAAGAATGACAAACACCTTCCAAATGACCAATTGTTGGAACAGATGACAAATTCTGTACTTTTTTAACTAATCCTTTGCCACCTCTTGGAATTATTACATCAATAAATTTACTCATTTTTTGTAGAAGAAAATCAACAACACTTCTTTTTTTAAGTTTTAAAAACTGAACAAAATTTTCATCAACATTATTTTTCTTTAGTGATTTTCTGAAGAATTTTGTGAGAATAAGATTAGAATAATAAGCTTCAGATCCGCCTTTTAAAATGACGGCATTCCCAGACTTAAAACATAACGATGCAACATCTGCTGTAACATTGGGTCTACTTTCGTATATAACGCCAATTACACCAATAGGTATGGATACTTTTGATATTACTAAACCATTTGGTCTTTTCCATTTTTCTAAAATGACATTTGTAGGATCGCTTAAACTAATAATTTTTTTTATAGAATTGGTTATCGCAACTATTTTTTTGTCATTTAATATTAATCTTTGGATTAAATTATTTTTAATACCTTTTTTGTAGGCATTCTTAATATCTTTTTTATTTTCATTAATTATTAATTTTTTGTTTTTTAAGATTAGAAGACGATAATCTTTTAGAACTTCGTCCTTTTTTTTTGTACTTAACCTTTTATCAATAGCTTTTTTTGATTTTTTTCCGATATCAGTTAGTAGCTTTTGCATTAAACCTCGACCATATCATCTTTATGAACAACTTCAGATTTTGTTATGTATCCAAGTTTTTTTTCAATCTCATTTGATTGACAACCCATAATCTTATTTATTTCTTCAGAAGAAAAAGAGCTTAGACCTCTCGCAAATTCTTTATTTTTATTATCTAGAATCTTTATATGATCACCTTTGTTAAATTTCCCTGATAAATTAATAATCCCTGCTGCCAATAAACTTTTACCACCAACTAGTGCCTTTTTAGCACCATCATCTATGACAAGAATCCCCTTGGGTGAAATAGAACTTATTATCCATTTTTTTCGTGCATGTAATTTAGATATTCTTGACACAAATAAAGTACAAATATTCTTTTTTTCAATTTGCTGTATTGGATTTAAATATAATCCGTTTGCAATAATCATATTACATCCTGCCAAATTACAAATCTTAGCAGCTTCAATTTTGGTATTCATCCCACCCTTACCAAACTCTGTTACCCCTTTTATGTAAATTTTTTTTATATCTTTGTCTAGATTATTCACTTTTTTTATTAATTTTGCGTCTTTAAATAATTTAGGATTTTTTGTGAAAAGACCGTCTACATCGGATAATAATATTAAAGTATCGGCATTAGTTATCTGAGCAACACGAGAGGCAAGTCTATCATTATCACCATATTTTATTTCTGACGTTGCAATTGTATCATTCTCATTAACGATCGGTATGTAGTCCAACTTAAATAAGTTCTCAAATGTCCTTTTAGCATTTATTGATCTTCTTCTCTCCTCGGTATCATCCAAAGTTAGCAAAATTTGTGAAATATTAATCTTTAATTTTGAAAAAGTTTGAGAAAATAAATTCATAAGTTCGATTTGCCCCACAGAGGCTATTGCTTGACTTTTATCAAGCTTTAAATTTGATTTATTGTAATTCATTTTTTTACATCCAAGTGCAATAGCTCCAGAACTTACAATGATAATCTTTTTATTTTTAGATTTTAGTTTTTGAATATCTTTAGCAAAAGAAGATAGCCATTTTTTTCTTATCTTTTTTTTACTATCTACAATCAGTGATGATCCAATTTTTATTACTATAATTTTCGAATTTTTAAGATGCATAACCAACTAATTTTGCTTTAATTTTGGAAATATATTTCTTCTTTATTGTAGAAATTGTAATAATTTCTGATTTAGTGATTTTTTTTAAATTTTTCTCAATTTTTTTCATTTCTTTATCGTCAATTAAATCGGTTTTATTTAAAACAATAAGCTCTCTTTTTTTTGCGAGTTTGGAACTATAGCTCTTCAATTCTTTTTTTACCTGATTGTAACTTTTTTTTATATCATCGTTTGTTATATCGATCATGTGTAAAAGAGATTTACACCTCTCTATATGTTTTAAAAATTGTATTCCTAAACCAGTTCCTTTATGTGCCCCCTCTACTAATCCAGGAATATCTGCAATTGTAACTTCTTTATCATCATAGCTTGCCACACCAAGATTAGGATTTAATGTTGTAAATTCATAATTTGCAATTTTAGGATTAGCATTAGTAATAGCTGCTAGTAAACTTGATTTACCAGCATTTGGTAATCCTATTATTCCAACATCTGCAATTGTTTTTAATTGAAGCCATATAGTAAATTCTTCACCACGAGTACCCTTAGTAAATTTTCTTGGAGCTCTATTTGTTGAACTTTTGAATCTGGTATTGCCCAAACCACCTTTACCACCTGCAGCAGCCACAAACTCCTCTCCAATTTTTATAAAGTCAAAAATTAAGGTTTTATTATCTTCTTCAAAAACCTGAGTGCCTAACGGAACTTTGAGAATGAGATCATCTCCACTTTTACCGGTCCGGTTTTGTCCAGCACCATTGTTACCTCTTTTTGCTTTATGATGTTGTTGATATCTAAAATCGATTAAAGTATTTAAATTTCTCTCAGCTTTTAAAATTACTGAACCACCTTTACCACCATCGCCACCATCTGGTCCACCATACTCAATAAATTTTTCTCTTCTAAAACTTGGAGAGCCATCACCGCCATTACCAGCTTTAATATAAATTTTTACTTGATCTAAGAATTTCATAATACAACGCTATTTTGAGTTGTAATATTAATTGGGTTTTACTGAAACAAAAGTTCTATCGGATTTTGTTTTTTTAAAAACAACTTTACCTTTTATTACTGAAAAAATTGAGTGATCTTTACCCATACCCACATTTTCTCCTGGAAATATCTTAGTTCCTCTTTGTCTAACAATTATGTTGCCAGGAATAACATTTTGACCACCATATTTTTTTACACCAAGTCTTCTGCCGGCACTATCTCTACCATTCCTTGATGATCCACCAGCTTTTTTTGTAGCCATATTTTATTCCTTTATTTACTCAATTCCTTTTTTTCAGAAACTTTTTTTGTTTGTTTAAAAATCTTCTCAGCCTCAGATAAAATCTTACCATCTTTTGAAAAAATTTTATTAATTCTAATCATAGAATATTCTTGTCTATGACCATTTTTTCTTCTTGAATTTTGTCTTCTTCTCTTTTTAAAAATAAGTACAGTTCTATTTTTACTATTTTTTATTAGGTTTGCTTCAACTTTAGCACCTTGAATGGTTGGCGAACCTATTTCTATTACTTTATTATCGCCATATGCTAATATATCATTAAACTCAATTTTAGTGTCGGATTTTGAATTTGGTAATTTTTCAATTTTTAAAATTTCGCCAGACTTCACTTTATATTGTTTTCCACCTGATTGTATAACTGCGTATGACATAAAATAGATTTTTTTATCTGGCAATATAGTCAGGGCATTTTTTTAGTCAAGCTTATTAACTAAAAATTATCCTTTAAATCTCTCAATTTTGAAAAACTTTCTAAATCTTTTGCTTTAAGAAATATATTACATTCTAATTCATCAGCTAAAGTACTTGGGATTGTTGGTAATGCATTATTAAGTTTCTTGTTAATCTCTTGTATTTTATTTTTTAATTTTAAATTACCAACGTCATTGGCGATACAAAAATTTGAGTTTTGTAAAGTGTATTCATGGCCACAATATATTTCTGTATCTTTTGGTAATGATTTAATTTTTTTAAGTGAATTATACATTTGTTCGTAGGTACCTTCAAAAATTCTGCCACACCCTAAAGAGAATAAAGTATCACCAGTAAAAATTTTTTTTTCTTTAAAAAAATGAAAAGCGATATGTCCAGATGTATGACCTGGAACATGATAAATTTTTGCCTCAAAGTTATCTTGTTTCCATATTTGGTTGTCCTCTAGAGATATATCAATCTCGGGAATACGATTTTTATCCCCAATAAATCCAACCACCTTAGAATTATACTTTTTTTTTAATTCAAGATTTCCACCAACATGATCGTAATGATGGTGCGTATTAAGTATAAATTTTAAATTTATTTTTGAATTATCAAGATAATTGATTATTGGTACAGACTCGCTTGGGTCAATGACACAAGCAGTTTGATTTTTTTCATCAATGATTAAGTAGCTATAATTATCCTGTAGACATTTAATAATTTCAATTTTCATTTATTTTTCTATTAAAAATATACCAAGTTCTCCAAATAAATTTTTAAAAATAAGATTTGAGTTATTAATATCAGAAACATTTTCATTAATTAACGCTAAAGATTTAAAAATTTTAAAGTCAATAATCTCAGAAAATCTGACAAAATCTTTTATTGTGCACATATGAATGTTTGGTGTGTTATACCAATCATGAGGTAAAGAGTTTGTAATTGGCATTGTTCCCTTAAATAATAAATTTAATCTTACTTTCCAATGACCAAAATTTGGAATAGTTACTATAGCTTTGTTACCAACTCGTAAAAGCTCTTTAATTACTGTCTCAGGATTTATAAAAGCTTGTAAAGTTTGCCCAAGAACAACATACTCAAAAGAATCATTTGGAAATTGCTTTAAATCAAATTCTGCATTCCCTTCAATAACAGTCAGCCCTTTAGCAATACAAATTTGCACTTTTTCTTTTGAAATCTCAATTCCTCTGATATTAGCGTTTTTATTTGTCTTTAAAAATTCCATTAAAGTTCCATCATTACATCCTACATCAAGAACTTTTGCATCTTTCTCAATCAAATCTGAAATAATTTTATATTCTGGTTTCATGAATTTTTTTCTCCATAAGATTTGTCTAAAAAATTTTTTAGAGCTTTTAAAAAATCGGGAACATTAAGCAAAAAAGAATCGTGGCCTTTATCAGACTCTATTTCAACAAAACCTACATTTGCACCAACTGCGTTTAAGGCAATTACAATGTCTTTATTTTCTTGCGTTGGATAAAGCCAATCTGAGGTAAAAGATATTATAAAAAATTTCGCTTTTGTATTTTTAAAAGCATCAGATAAATTTCCATTAAATTGTTTTACTAAATCAAAATAATCCATTGCTCTAGTAATATACAAATAGCTATTCGCATCGAACCGATCTACAAATACCGAACCTTGGTATCTAAGATAACTTTCAATTTGAAAGTCAGCATCAAAACCAAATTTTAAATCATCTCTTTCTTGAAGTTTTCTACCAAATTTTTCTTGAAGCCCTTTTTTTGAGAGATAAGTAATATGTGCAGCCATTCTAGCTACAGCTAATCCTTTATCGGGTACAATATTTTTTGAATTATAATCTCCATCAGACCAATTATGATCTGCCGCAATGGCTTGTCTGCCAAGTTCATTAAAAGCAATATTTTGCGCAGAATGGCTTGAAGTACAAGCAATTGGTATTGCTGTTTTAGCTTTATCAGGATAATTACTAATAAATTGTAGGACTTGCATTCCACCCATTGAACCACCTACCACTGAAAAAAGTTTTTTTATTCCAAAAAAATCCAACAAATTAATTTGTGCATTTACCATGTCATTAATTGTGATGACTGGAAAATCTGTTCCGTAAATTTTTTTTGTCTTGGGATTTTCATGGCTAGGCCCAAAAGATCCCATACACCCACCTATTACATTTGCACAGATTACAAAATACTTATCTGTATCTATCGACTTGCCAGAGCCTACCGCATAAGACCACCAACCATCCTTTTTGGTCACTGGATTTATACCTGTTACAAATTGATCACCTGTTAAAGCATGAAATACTAAAATTGCGTTATCTTTTTCATTATTGAGTGAGCCATAAGTTTCATACGCTAAAGGAAAATTATTAATAGTCTGACCACAATCTAATTTGAGTGGTTTTTCAACAATCAACGTTTTTATATTTTGTTTTATATTCATAATAAAAGCTGAAAGTTGAATTGTGAGAAAAAAAACTTTTTTAGCGGTTTTTTTAAAGCGCTCGCAATTCAGGTAAATCAGCGCATAAATTTTGTACTAGAAGTTATTTAGTATGTCAATTTTTAAAAATAATTACACTTAAACTATATAAAAAAATGTTTTTTTATTTATAAAGAGCATAAAATTTATAAAAGTTGGCTACCATGAGATTTAAAAAATTAAATATTGAAACCTATGAGCCTGGTAAATCCAGTCTAAAGAGATTTCATCAAGTTATAAAGCTATCTGCAAATGAGTCAGCCTTAGGTGTCAGCTCAAAGGCTAAAAAGATTTTGTCTAATAAAAATTTAAGTTTTTTTAGGTACCCAGATGGCAAGTCTAATGCCTTAAGAAGACAAATATCTAAAAAGTTTAAATGCAATGAAGATAGAATTATTTGTGGCGCTGGATCTGATGAGGTTATTCAAATGCTATGTCAATTATTTTTGAATCCCAAGGATGAAGTTATTCTTCCTCAGTATAGTTTTTTAATGTACAGGATATATGCTAAAATAGTTGGTGCAAAAGTTATTTTTGCTAAAGAAAATAATTTCAAAGTATCAATTCCAGAAATTATTAAAAATGTTTCAAAAAAAACAAAAATTGTTTTTTTAGCAAATCCTAATAATCCAACTGGAACATACCTAACAAGTTCTGAGCTTTTAGAACTTAGAAAAAAATTGAGAAAAAATATTCTGCTAGTAGTGGATGATGCATATGCAGAATATATGAAAAATAACGATTATAAAAGTGGATTAAAATTATTTAAAAATAAACAAAATGTCTTTATTTTAAGAACATTTTCTAAAATATATGGTTTATCCTCTCTAAGAGTAGGGTGGGGATATGGTTCAAAAAAAATTATTAAAGCACTGAATGTTATTAAGCCACCTTTTAATGTTAATGAGGTAGCACAAAAAGCTGCCATTGAGTCTCTTAAGGATACTAAGTTTATAACTCGTTCAGTTAAACACAATATTATTTATGCAAAAAAATTGAAAAATTTTCTTAATCAATATGGAATTAATTCAAATAATATATCGGCCAATTTTTTATTATTAAATTTTGAGGAATGTAAATTTAAAGCAAAATATTTTTATGAAAAATTAAAGATGAAAGGAATTATCTTAAGATCAACAGAAAATGGCTACAATATAAAAAATATGTTACGATTAACTATTGGATCAAAAACAGATAATTTAAGATTTATGCGAGCAGTAAAAGGAATATTTAATTAATGAAAAATGTGCTCATTATCGGCTGTGGCTTGTTAGGATCTTCATTAGTAAAAAGAATTGCAAAAAAAAAATTAGCAAAAAAAATTTTCATTTTTGAAAAATCTAAAAAAAATATATCAAAGATCAAAAGACTAAAGTTGCCAGGAATTCTTGTAAATAAACTACAAGAGGTAGTTGCAAAATCAAATCTAATTATTTTTTGTACGCCAATGAGTGAATACAAAAAGATGATATTAAGATTAAACAATAATTTTAATTCAAAACAAATTATTACTGATGTTGGTTCGTCAAAAATAGAATCTTCAGAAATAATTAAAAGAAATTTAAAAAAAAAAATATCCTGGATTCAAAGTCATCCTATAGCTGGATCAGAAGTAAGTGGGCCTGAGCATGGTAAGGCAAATCTGTTTGAAAATAAGTGGTGTGTATTGATTAAAAATAAGAAAATAAATATGAAACATTTAAAATTTTTAAATTCTTTTTGGAAAAAAATGGGTTCAAAAACTGTAATCATGAATGCGGAAAGACACGATAAAATATTTTCAATTACAAGCCATTTACCACATTTAATAGCTTACAATTTGGTTAAATCAGCTCAAGATTTTGAGAAAAAGCAAAAATACGACTTTATTAAATATAGTGCAGGTGGATTAAGAGATTTTTCAAGAATCGCTGCATCAAATGAAATTATGTGGAGAGACATTTTTTTTGATAATAGAAAAAATGTTTCAAGAGCAATTGATATATTTATCAAAAATTTAAGATCTTTTAAGACAGACATTAATTCAAAAAATAATAAATCAATTCTTAAAAAATTAATTCAAACAAAAAAAGTTAGGTCTAAAATAATCAAATTAAAACAGGATGTAAATAAACCTGACTTTGGTAGAGATTAATAATTACCAATATTACTTACTTTTTTAACTTTTAGATTTGCAGTTTTATCAATTAATTCAATTGTTTGTTTAGTTGGCATTACTACCACCTTCTTTTTTGGTCCATAAGCATGAATAAATTTAGACTTACTTAAACATATACCGACATGTCCTTTCCAAAATATTATATCTCCTTTACTTAAATTTTTACCTTTTTTTCTTTTACAAAACTTTATCTGTTCTTTTGTATCTCTTGGAAAAAATATTCTGTTATAATAAAAGTAAATTTGGATCAAAGCAGAGCAATCAATACCATCAGATGTTTTTCCACCCCATAGATATTTACTACTTTTAAATAATTTCATTATTTTTAAAAAATCTTTTTCAAGGTGATCAATTTTGACAATATCACTTTTTTTTATCCATCTGTCCTTTTTAAACTCAATTAGCCTTTTATTTTTGTTTAAAACCGATATGCCAGATGCAAAAAAAAGATAATTTTTTGTTGGTAAAAACTTATTTTTCTTTTTAATAAATATTCTAGATTTTATTTTTTTTATCTTAAAAGTCGGCTTAAAATTTTTATAAAAATAATTTTTTTTAATATAACCAATATAATTGTCAAAATTAGTTTTAATCTTAACCCAGTTTTTTTGATTTTTTAATACCTTAAATTTTTCACCATACAAGATTTGCGATAAAGTTTCAGAGTTATTAGAAGGTTTTGCATTTATATTTCCAAGTGAAAAATTATAAAAAAAATTATTTTTCATTAATCTTTAATTTATTTCTTATTATCCATAATATAATTAAAGATGGTATTACCATTATAGCAGTTAAGATAAAAAATACTCCCCAGTCCCCATTAAGCCAATCAACTAGAGCGCCCGATGATGATGCTAACGTGGTTCTTCCAGCAGTACCTATTGAGGCTAATAGAGCATATTGAGTTGCTGTGTAAGTTCTATCAACTAGCAAAGATATGAATGCAACAAATGCAACAGTGGCAAAAGCTGCTGCAATGTCGTCAAAGATTACAGCTATTGCAAATAATATTTCAGATTTACCACTCCACGCTAAAAGACTGAACAAGAGATTTGTGCTCGCCATTAAAATTCCTGCTAAAAACATTGCTTTTAAAACACCAGATCTTATTACAAATAGCCCACCTAGCAGAGTGAAGATGACAGTTGTTATCCATCCTAAAGTTTTTGAGTAAATAGCAATATCTGATTTACTAAAACCAATTTCTTTATAAAAGATAATAGACATACGCCCTAAAAAAGCCTCTCCAACTTTGAATAAAAAAACAAACCCTAGGATCCCCAAAGCTATTTGAAAGCCATTTTTTTTAAAAAAACTTATTATAGGTCCACTGATTGTTCCACTGATCCAAGTTATAGTTTTAGTAAGAAAATTTGAATTTTGGAATTTACCAGCAATTAATTGATCATTTTCTTTCTGATTAATTTGTCTTTCAGTCGAGTCAGTTTCATTGACAAACATTAATCCAATATTCATTAGAATTATTAAAATTCCTAAGATTAAAAAAGTTAGTTGCCAATAATTTTGAAAACCTAAATTTTCTAAAAAATCTGCGGAAAACAATGACAAAACTCCGCCTAATTTATATCCGCTCCACCACCCAACGACAGCCATTGCTGCGCCTGCAGCCATTGATTTACCCTCGTTTTCGCTAATTTGCTCAATCCTTAAAGCATCCACAGTAATATCTTGTGTTGCTGAGGCAATTGCAATGAGTAAACCTACTGATATTACAAGGGCTAAATTTTCTGAAGGATCAATTAAACTCCACAAAAATAATGAGGTTAAGATTAATATCTGCATTAGAACAATCCATCCTCTTCGATGTCCAATTTTCTTTGTTAGATATGGTATTTGAATACGATCGATTAAAGGAGCCCATAAATAATTAAATGCATAAACTGCAAATATAAGACCAGCCCAACCTACCGTAGATCTGCTCAATCCATCTTCCTTTAACCATAAACTTAAACTACTACCTATTAATACCCAAGGAAAACCAGAGATAGCACCAAGCAATAATATTTTTAACATTCTTTTATCGAAATAAACTGAAAATGTTTCTGAAAGGGATTGTTTTTTAATTTCTATCATTTTTTAATTCCTCCAGAATGAAGGTAAAAATAACACTAATATAGCAAATAACTCCAGTCTGCCTAAGATCATGCCGATTGTTAAAATCCATTTGGAAAAATCTGGTAATGAGGAAAAATTACCATTAGGTCCAATTATTGATCCTAAACCTGGACCAACATTTGAAATAGAGGTCGCAGCACCTGAAATTGCGGTTATAAAATCAAGTCCATTTAAAGATAATAACGCGGACAATAAAAAAAATATTATTAAGTACATGTAAATAAAAGAAATGATCGATGCTATGAATTTATCATCAATTGGATTTTTATCGTATTTCAACACAAAAACACCTTTAGGGTAAATAATTTTTTTTAGTTGATTAATTACAAATGAATAAAGAATTTGAAAACGAAATATTTTTATGCCACATGTTGTTGAACCAGCACAGCCACCTATGAACATCAAAGCTAAAAATAATACTAGAGGAAAGCTACCCCAATTGTCAAATTGAGCATTGACATAACCAGTTCCGGTTAGAATAGAAATAACGTTAAAGAAAATTGATCTTAAATCAAATGAACTTGAATTGTTTAAAGTAAGATAAATCGATAAAATAAAAATCGATATAAATATTATCTTAATAAAAGTTTTGATTTGAGAATCTGATGTAAAAATAGACCTATTGCCATTCAAAAATTTAATGTACACGATAAATGGAACGCTTCCTAAAATAATAAATATCATAGCCGTAGTTTCTATCGCTAAGCTATTAAAAAAACCAATGGATTGATTATAATTAGAGAATCCACCAGTTGCTATAGTTGTCATCGAATGTGTAATACTATCAAAAATATTCATTCCAAAAATATTGTAAGTGATTGCACATAGCGCTGTTAATCCAGAGTAAATATAAATCAATCTTAGAGCAACCTCTTTAGACTTTGGAAGAATTTTTTCAGATGAATCATTGTTTGAAATTTTGAATAATTGCATTCCCCCAACATTCATTATGGGCATTAATGTAATCGCCATCACTATGACACCAATACCCCCCAACCATTGAAGTATTGCTCTCCAAAATAATATCCCTTTAGGCATATTCTCTAAATTTGATATGATTGTTGAACCAGTTGTTGTAATACCTGACATACTTTCAAAAAAGGCATTTGTGACTGAAAATTCCAAATTAGAGAATATAAAGGGTAATGAACCAAATATAGCAATACTTAACCATGCTAATGCAGTTAGAAGGAATGCTTGTTGCAAATTAAGTTTTTTTTCATGATCTAGATTGGAGAGAAAAAATAAGGTTCCAAAAATAATCGTAACAATTGCTGCACCAAAAAAAGAAGAATCTATTTGACCATAAATAAATTGTACAATTATTGGAACAAGCATAAAAATACCAAGAATTATTTGAAGAATTCCAAGAGTGAAAAAAACTGTTTTATAATTAGACATTTTGAAAGAACATTATTTTATGGTAAATAAATTTCAACTCTATAAGAATTAAGTAGTTCGCTAATTAAAGATTTTGTTGAATTATTCATGATAAAAAAAGAAAACTTAGAAAAAACAAGCTCTTGGCCAATCGTTGAAGCAAAAAAAATGCTTAGAGAAAGAAAATCTTTTCTAGAAAAAAAAGGTAAAATTACACTACAGACTGGGTATGGCCCAAGTGGACTTCCTCACATAGGAACATTTGGAGAAGTTGCTAGAACTTCTATGATGGTTAATGCGTTAAAACAATTAACTGATCTTCCAACAGAAATTATCACTTTTTCTGATGATATGGATGGTCTGAGAAAAGTACCAGACAATGTACCCAATAAAGAATTGTTAGAAAAAAACCTTCATAAACCTTTGACAGACGTACCAGACCCCTTTGAAAAATATAATAGTTTTGGTGAACATAATAACGAGAAATTAAAAAAGTTTTTAAATAATTTTAATTTTAAATATAATTTCAAGAGCTCTACTCAATTATATAAATCGGGTTTTTTTAATCCAACACTTCAAATTATTTTAGATAATTATGATGGAATAATGAATATAATTATGCCCACTTTAGGAAAAGAACGTCAAAAAACTTATTGTCCATTTCTTCCTATTTGTCCAGAAACTGGACATGTTTTAGAAATTCCAGTCAAAGAAATCGATAATTCTAAGTCTAAAATTGTATTTGATAATAAAGGTAAAGATTTAGAATCAAGCATATTAGATGGTCATTGTAAACTTCAGTGGAAAGTAGATTGGGCTATGAGATGGTATGCGCTTGATATTGATTTTGAAATGTACGGAAAAGATCTGATAGAAAGCGCAATATTATCCACTAAAATTATTAAACTAATTGGAAAAAAAAACCCATCTGGTTTTGCTTATGAACTCTTTTTGGATGAAAAAGGGGAAAAGATTTCTAAATCAAAAGGGAATGGAATAACAATTGAGGAATGGTTAGAGTACGCCTCACCAGAAAGTTTATCATTATACATGTATCAAAATCCAAAAAGAGCAAAAAAACTTTATAATGAGATAGTTCCAAAAGCAGTCGATGAATATTTGGAATTTATTGAAAAGGCTAAAACCCAAGATGAGCTTCAGCTACTGATGAATCCAGTATGGCATGTTCATAATGGTAGTGTTCCAAAAGAAAAAATGATTATGTCATTTTCTATGTTATTAAATCTTGTTGAAACAAGTAATGCCGAAAACAAAGAATTATTATGGAAGTTCGTAAAAAAATATAAAGAAAATATTTCTGAAAAAGATTATCCCATTTTTGATAATTTGGTTGGTTATGCAATTAAATATTTTAATGATGTAATAAAAACCAAAAAAAAATATAAAATACCTGATCAGATAGAAAAAAAAGCGTTAGAGGCTCTAATATCAACCTTAGATAAATGTAATGACAAAATGTCTCCTGAGGAAATTCAAACTTTAATCTATTCAACAGGAAAAGAAAATGGGTATTCAGAAAATTTGAGAGACTGGTTTAAATTAATTTATGAAGTTGTATTTGGAGTCGAAAATGGTCCTCGAATGGGTTTTTTTATAAGTTTTTTTGGTGTTCAAGAAACCAAAGATCTTATAATAAATAAAATTAAATAATGTTTTCAAATTTAAGATCTCTAATTTTTAAACTTGATCCAGAGACAGCCCATGGTTTGGCAATAAAGTCATTAAAATTTAATTTTGTGCCAAATGTTTTGGATAAAAATAAAAATAGCCACTTATTTAAGACTAAATTATTTGAAAAAGAAATAGAAAATCCAATTGGAATGGCAGCAGGATTTGACAAAAATGCTGAAGTTTATAATTCTTTATTTAAATTGGGATTTGGTTTTGTGGAGGTGGGCACAGTTACACCTCTTAAACAATACGGTAACCCCAAGCCAAGAGTTTTTAGATTAGTTGAAGATGAAGCATTAATTAATAGATTGGGTTTTAATAACTTAGGTGCAAAAAACATTGTTGATAGGATTTCAAGTAATAAACAAATTGGTTTACTTGGAATTAACATAGGTCCTAATAAAGACACAAATGATAGATTGAGGGATTATGTTGAATGTTTAAAAACCTTCCATGAATTTGCTGACTATATTACGATTAATATTTCATCTCCCAACACTGAAGAGCTGAGAAATTTTCATGATCAGGAAAAATTGAATAGTTTATTAAATATAATCAATAGTGAAAAAACAAAACTAAATTCAAAAATTCCAATTGTAGTAAAAGTCTCACCAGATATTAAAGATCAGGAAATACCCAAAATTTCTGATGTTCTTTTAAGCAATAATATAAAAGCAGTCATTTTATCGAACACCTCTGACTCTACTCGAGATAAATTAAATGACATTCAAAAACATCAAAAAGGAGGTTTGTCAGGTAAACCAATAGAAGAAAAATCTACAATGCTGATTAATAAATTTTACAAAATTCTTGGTAATAAAATTAAAATTATTGGAGTTGGTGGAGTAGACTCTGGAATAAGTGCGTACAATAAGTTTTTAGCTGGCGCGAGTTATGTTCAACTTTATACAGGTATGGTATACAGAGGACCAAATATTGTAAACCTTATTAAAAAAGAGCTTGGGGAATTATTGATAAAAGATGGAGTTAAACATTATAGTGAAATCATAGGGAAAAAAACAATTTCTTAAATTTTATAAACTTGACGCAATCTTCAACTCGCTTTATATAATCGAAAATATTATGTCAAAAAAATGTGAACTTACCGGCAAAATTCCCCTTAAAGGTCATAATGTTAGTCATGCTAATAATAAGACAAAGAGAAGATTTTTACCTAATTTAAAAAAAGTAAAATTTACCAGTGAACTTTTAAAGAGAAGCATGAAACTTACTGTAAGTAATGCTGGTGTAAGATCTGTAGATAAAAAAGGAAGTTTTGACGAGTTTTTAAAGACTGTAAAAAATAAAAATTTATCTCCAAGATTAAAGAAGATGAAAAAAAGTTTATTAATTAAGTCCCCATTTCAAAAAAAACAAGTTCAATCTAAGATAGCTTAATGAATAAAATTTTTTTTATACTCTCATTTTTAATGGGAGCAGTTGTTTTAGCATCTAATTATTTAGTTCAGTTCCCTATAAAACATTATGGTTTAGAAGAAATATTAACTTATGGAGCTTTTAGCTATCCGATTGCTTTCTTGATCACAGATTTAGCCAACAGATCTTTTGGTAAGATAGTTGCCAGAAAAATTGTTTATATTGGTTTTGCTATAGGTATTAGCTTTACGCTTTTATTCTCGACAAACTTTACAGACTTGATATCTATAAGAATTGCAATTGGATCGGGTACTGCCTTTTTAGTTGCCCAACTTTTAGATGTTCAAATTTTTGATAAATTGAGAAAAAAAGAATGGTTTGTTGCACCTTTAACGTCATCTTTGATAGGTTCGACAATTGATACGTTTATATTTTTTTCAATATCCTTTTATGGAACAGGCATTCCTTGGATCACATTGTCTTTAGGAGATTTAAGTGTAAAAATTTTTGTTGCTTTAATGATGTTAATCCCTTTCAGACTACTGCTGAAAACACTTAAACCAGTTTAGATTTAATATAAATATTTATAAGATAATATTTTATAAGCCAACTTTGCTACTAGAAAATTGTAGGAATTAAATCCTTTGATCGGTGCGAGCTCATTTATATCTGCGCCAACGATGTTTGAGTTTTTGGCTGCAATCTTAATTATATCTAAAACTTCATCCCATAATAAACCGCCAGGTTCAGGTGTTCCTGTTGCAGGCATGATACTCGAATCTAATCCATCTACATCGAAAGTTAGATAAACAGTCTTTTTTTTAATAAGTTTTTTAAATTTTTTTAAATTCCATTTTGCCTTATCTTTTGCCCAAAAAATACTAATTCTAGATTTATTTTTTTTTAAAAAAGGTATCTCCTCTTTAGAAATATTTCTAATTCCAAATGAGATTATTGAAACATTTTTATAATCTAAACATCTTCTGATAGCAGATGCGTGTGAAAATTTTTCACCATTATAACTTTCTCTTAAATCTGCATGAGCATCGAAATGTAAGAGGCAGATATTTTTATGTTTTTTAACAAATGGAACAATACATCCTGGTGTGATTGAATGTTCACCACCAAAAGTCATTGGAAAAAGTTTATTATTAAGAATTTCTTTATTTATGTTAGCTATCTTTTTTAAAGCTTTTTTAATATTTTTATCAATCTTAAAAGGTTTTAAAGTTTTAATTCCTATTTTTTTGTAAGGTTCACAGTTTAATTCCTCATCATATAATTCAACTTGATGTGAAGCTTTAATTATTTCTTTTGGGCCATTTTTAGTCCCACCACCATAACTCACAGTTCTTTCCAGGCCAAAAGGAATAATTACAACTTTTTCTTTAAAATTGAATTTATTATCTATTCCAAGAAACCCTTTTTTATTTGAAAGATATTGCAATGTTTTATCCAAAAATTTTTGTAAAGTTTTTTCTATCTCTATTTTTCCATTCTCCTTTATGATATGCATCACTTGCAATCAAAGGTAATACACTTGTTGCCTCAGCAAAAACCATTTGTTCTTTCGTGACATCAACTTTACCCCATGAACTTGCTTCTTTTAAAGTTGAACTGCTACACGCACCATCTCTTGAGTCTGCTACAGTAATTTGCACAGCATATTTATGCATTTCAACATCTTTACCTAAAAGTTCGGCACATATGACTGTGTCCTGAATAAAATTTTTTGGCACTCCGCCACCTATCATAAATAATCCAGAACCTTTTGATTTAATTTTTATTTCAGTTAATTCTCGAAATTCTCTTATAGAGTCTATTGTAATATGAGATTTTGGGTTCTTATCTTGATGGATCACTAAACCAAAACCAGCGCTAGAGTCTGTAAAAGCAGGACAGAATATTGGCACATTGTGTTCATAGGCAGTTTCAATTAAAGAGTCTTTTTTTACTGAGTTTTTTTTAAGATATTTTCCCATTTCGTGAATAAATTCTCTGGAGGTATAACTTCTAGGCTCCAAGTTATCAGCTATTTCACAAATTTTCTTATCACAAATTTGTAATTCATCTTCGTCAATGTACGTATCATATATTCTATCAATATAATTTTTTCTAAGTTCAGTATCATCTTGAAATTGAGAGCCTTGATAATGCTTAAATCCTAATGCCTCAAAAAAATCCATATCAATTATCGAGGCACCAGTTGCAACGATTGCATCTACCATATTGTATTTGACTAAATCTTTATAAATATTCATACAACCAGCTGCTGAGGTCGAACCAGCTAAAGTTAGAAAAATTGTACAATCTTTATCTTTTAACATTTCATTATAGATGTTTGCCGCATTTGCAGTTTCTCTTGATACAAATGACATTTTCTCCATTGATGAAATAATTTTTCTAGAGTCAAAAGATGTAATATCTATATGTTCAACTGGATTTTTAAGAAAGTCTTTTTTACTATTATGTCCTAGATTTTTATTTTTTGACATTAAGCAACTAAAGTATCTTTGTTGCTGTCTTTGTTATAAAGGCTCATTATAGCATTATCTTCAACTTCATAAATTTTATCAGAATAGAAACCATTAAATTGTGTTCTAAAGGTAAGGCCGTATGAACCTAATTGACCAAGTTCTATATAATCATTTTCTTTAATATTATTAGGTAAAAGGAAAGGACCTTTCATATAATCCATGCTGTCGCATGTAGGTCCATAAAAATCAAAAGCAGTCAATTTTTTTGAAATAATTTTGTTTGAATTATCTTTTATCATTTTAGATGGAAACACAATATTTGGTGTTCCTGCATCAAAAAGTGTTCCATAAGTTCCATCATTTATATAAAGTTTTTGTTTTTTTCTTAAGTTAACCCGAACTATAGTTGAACCACTTTCAGCAACTAAAGCTCTACCTGGTTCACAAATTATTTCTGGTAATTTTTCAATCTTTAAATTTTTTAAACCTTTCTTTATTTCATCAAAATAACTCTCTAAAGAGGGTGGAATTAAATCTGGATAGATAGTTGGAAAGCCGCCTCCTATATTTAAATAATTAGGAATAATTTTCGTTTTCTTTATTATATTTGCAATTTCGGAAATTCCTTTTGAGTATGAAATTGGATGCATACATTGCGACCCCACATGAAAACTTAATCCAATCTTTTTTGAATGTTGTTTTACTAATCTTAAAAGTCCTGCCGCCTCTGAATTTATAGCACCGAATTTTTTTGATAAGTCAATTTCAGCGTGTTCATTTGATACAGCTACCCTTACAAATAATTCTAAATCTTTTGCATTGCTGGTACTCTCAATAATTTTTATCAATTCATCTTTAGTATCAAGTGCAAATGTTTTGACTCCATATTTGAAGTATGCTTCACTTATATCTTCTCTACTTTTAATTGTGTGCATGAAAGAACACTTAGATACTTGATCAAATTTTCTGACTGCTTTTATCTCCTCCACTGAGGCAACATCAAATTGATTAATACCGCTTTTTAATAAAGTTTTAATTACCTCAGGATGAGGATTTGTTTTAACAGCATATAAAATTTTACCTGGAAAGTTATTTTGAAAAAATCTGGAAGCTGAAAGAATTGATTTCTTTCTTATACAATAAACCGGTTTGTCTGGTCTCAGTTGATTAACTAGTTCTTCAACCGATTTAAATTTTTGCATTTTCATGCCCCCCAAAAAAAATTTAACAAAAAAAAGCCTTTTTATTTAAAAAACTTTAATGAATCGAGCAATTAATTCAATACTTACCTAATGTAAAGCAAATAATGACCTATTGAATTGTGGAAAAAAATTCCCATATTGTGCTTATGAAAAACGAAGGTGCATTACAAAATTTAGCTGATTTCAACAATAAATCACTATTAATTGTTGATGATGACAATCCATTTAGAGAAAGATTGGCTAGGGCCATGGAAAAAAAGGGTTTTGAAGTTATTCAAGCTGAGGGTGTGCAAAAAGGAATTGATACAGTCAAAGCAAAAAAACCAGGATTCGCTGTTGTTGATTTGAGACTGGGTGATGGTAATGGTTTGGAAGTTGTTAAACAAATACAAACCTCTAATCCTGAAAGTAGAATAATAATGTTAACTGGATATGGAAATATTCCAACTGCTGTTGCAGCAATAAAAGAGGGTGCAATCGATTATTTGGCTAAACCTGCAGATGCAGATGATGTTGAAAAAGCTCTTTTAGCTGATCCCGCTAAAAAAGCGGCTCCGCCTGAAAATCCAATGTCAGCAGATAGAGTGAAATGGGAACATATACACAGGGTTTTTGAATTGTGTAACAGAAATGTTTCAGAGACAGCAAGAAGACTAAAAATGCACCGAAGAACTCTTCAAAGAATTTTATCTAAAAGATCACCTAAATAAGTTTTCTAAATTTTAAAATTTTTTTAGCAATAAGCACTAGTAAAACTATCTTAAATATTTCAGCTAATAGAAAAGGCTTAACACCTAAATCGAATATAGGTTTGTCCCATCCGATTAGTGTACCTAACCACAAAATACCAAAAATATAGATTGTTGATACTGCAAGCATAAGTTTTGAGAAAATGATTAAAAAATTATCTTTTAATTTTACAAAAGAAGCTAAAAAACAAGCTGAAACAAATCCAATTAGATATCCCATTGTTGGACCTGTAAAATAAGCTAAACCTATTCCTCTTTCTGGGGAATTTGAAAACACGGGAAGACCCACTATTCCTTCAATTAAATATAAACCAATTGTCGCAACACCTATTTTATATCCAAAGCTTATTCCAATAAAAAGAACTACAAAAGTTTGCATTGTCATTGGAACTGGATAGAAGGGAATTTTAATTTTTGCCGAGACAGCAAGTAACACAGAACCTAAAAAAATTACAAGTATTGATTTAATTATTTGGGCTTGTGTATTTTGCTTTATAAGTTCCATAAAAAATAATACTCTTATTTCTGTCTATAATCTATATTAATTTCTAATGGGAAAAATTAAAAAAACAGATCATTTTTATTTAATTGATGGATCAGGTTACATTTTTAGAGCGTATTATGCGTTACCACCATTAACGCGTAAAAGTGATGGATTACCGACGGGTGCAGTAAGTGGTTTTTGCAGTATGCTTTTTAAACTTCTAGAGGACTCAAAGTCAAATCAAAATTTACAAAAACCAACACATTTTGCAGTCATATTTGACTCTGCTAGAAAAACTTTCAGAAACGAAATTTATAGTGATTACAAAGCTAATAGAGCTGAAGCACCTGATGATTTAGCTCCTCAATTTGATTATATCAGAAAATCAGTATTAGCTTTTAATCTACCTTCATTGGAATTGATAAATTATGAAGCCGATGACCTAATTGCAACGTACGTTGAAATGATTTTAAAAGAAGGTGCAAAAGCAACAATAGTTTCTTCAGATAAGGATTTAATGCAATTATATAAAAAAAATGTTCGAATTTATGATCCGATGAAAAATAAATTTATTTCAGAAGAAGATATTAAAAATAAATTTGGTGTAGGCGCAAGTAAGGTTATTGATGTTCAGGCTCTAGCTGGTGATAGCAGTGATAATGTACCAGGAGTTCCTGGAATTGGTGTTAAAACAGCTGCAGAATTGATTAATAAATATGGAGACCTTGAAAAACTTTTAAAATCTGCTCATGAAATTAAACAAAACAAAAGAAGAGAAACACTCATTGAGAATAAAGATAAGGCTTTAATAAGTAAAAAACTAGTGACATTAAAAAGTGATGCTCCAGTAAATAAAAATCTAACTGATCTTGAATTAAAAAATATTGATAAAGATAAACTCTATAAATTTTTGAGAGAGATGGAATTTAATAGATTGTTGAGTTCAGCTATCTCTGCATATGGAGAACCAAATTTAACAAGTATCAAAAACGAGGTTAAAATTGAAAAAAATCAAAAAGCAATCAATAAAAAGGAATATTATTTAATTGAAAATTTGGAACAAATCGACAACTGGATAACTGAAGCTGAGGAGTTAGGTGAAGTTGCGGTAGATACCGAAACAAATTCATTGGATCCTCATCAGGCAGATCTAGTTGGTGTTTCACTAAGCTCAAAAATTGGAAAAGCTTGTTATATTCCTATTGCTCATAAATCTAACAAATGCATTGAAAAAGATTTAGTTTTAAAAAAGTTAAAACCTTTACTTGAGGATCCTAGTATTAAAAAAATAGGTCAAAATATAAAATTTGATTTTATAGTTTTTTTCAAACATGGAATTAATATGACTTCAATGGAAGATACCATGCTGATGTCCTATGTTCTTGATGCAGGAAAAAATAGACATAATATGGATACATTGTCAGAGATTCATTTAAACCATAAAACAATATCTTTTAAAGATTTAGTTGGGACAGGAAAAAAGGAGATTAATTTCAGTGAAGTAGATGTTGAAAAAGCCAAAGATTACGCAGCCGAAGATGCCGATATTACATTTAGATTATACAAAAAATTTCAAAAAAGTTTGAAGGATGAAAAAATGATAAATATCTACGAGATATTTGAAAAGCCTTTATTAAAAATTCTTGCTTTTATGGAAATTGAGGGAGTTAAAATAGATAATAAATTTTTAAAATCATTATCTACTAAATTTGAAAAAAAGATTGTTAAAATTCAAAATGAAGTTTTTAAAATATCTAAAAAAAAATTTAATATTGCATCACCAAAACAACTTGGGGAAATATTATATAATGATCTTAAAATTGCAGATTTAAAAAAAACGAAAAAAGGGAGTTTTGCAACAAGCGCTTCGGTTTTAGAAGATTTAGCATTTAAAGGTCATAAGTTTCCCCAATTAGTATTGGACTGGAGACAGGTATCTAAATTGAAAAATACCTACTCAGACTCTTTGCCGGAACATATCAATCCTAACACACAAAGAGTACATACTTCTTTTTTATTAGCAGCAACTACAACTGGCAGATTAGCGTCAAGCGATCCAAACTTACAAAATATTCCAATTAAATCTGAGGATGGTAAAGATATCCGTAAAGCATTTATAGCTAAAAAAGATCATGTTTTAATTTCTGCAGATTATAACCAAATTGAGATGAGAATTTTAGCTGATTTGGCTGACGTGAAAGGATTAAAAAAAGCTTTTAAAAACAACGAAGATATTCATTCACTCACAGCTAGTCAAATTTTTAATGTTGATATAAAAAAAGTAAATCAAGATCAGAGAAGGAAAGCTAAAGCTATAAATTTTGGAATTATTTATGGAATTTCACAATATGGATTAGCAAAACAAATTAATGTCACAAATCATGAAGCTGAGGAATTCCTTAATGCTTATTTTTTGAAATTTCCTGAGATTAAAATTTATATGGATCGAACAATAAAGTTTTGTAGAAAAAGTGGATTTGTGAATAATATTTTTGGAAGACGATCACATTTTATTAATATCAACGATAAAAACTATAATATTAGAAATTTCCAGGAGCGCGCAGCAATTAATGCTCCAATTCAAGGTTCCGCGGCAGAAATAATGAGATTAGCCATGATAAGACTTAATAAAAAATTAAGTGATCAAAAAAATCAAAAAACAAAAATGTTATTGCAAATCCATGATGAGTTAATTTTTGAAACTCCCAAAGAAGAAGCAAAAAGAATCAGTAAAATTATAATTGATGAAATGTCTAGTGTTGTTAAGAGTGAACAGCATTCTTTTTCCATACCTTTAACAGTTGATCTAAATACCGGAGAAAATTGGGGTTCACTTCATTAATTTAATTGCCCAAATTAGAACAATTTAGTATTTTTATAATTGAGTATGCAGAAACAAACAATTGCCCTTGTCGACGATGATAGAAATATTTTAACAAGTCTGAGTATAGCTTTAGAGAAAGAGGGATTTAAAGTTCAAACATATATTGATGGTGAAAGCGCTTTAATTGGCTTAACTAGAACCCCGCCGGATCTAGCAATCGTTGACATTAAAATGCCAAAAATGGATGGAGAAGAACTACTTAAAAAGCTTAGAAAAAAAACTTCATTACCAGTTATTTTTTTGACCTCTAAGGATGATGAAATTGATGAATTGCTTGGGTTGAAGTTAGGAGCAGATGATTTCATAAAAAAATCTGGAGGCTTTTCAATTAAAGTGTTGATTGAGAGAATAAGAGTGCAACTTAGAAAGAAAGATTCAAAAGAAATTATAGAGGAAAACAAAAGTATAATATCTCATGGTAAGTTAAAACTAGATCCTTCACAATTAGAGTGTGAATGGAATGGTAAACAATTACCAGATAAACTTACAACGACTGAATTTTTATTAGTTAAGGAATTAG
Source organism: uncultured Pelagibacteraceae bacterium (assembly GCA_902616725.1). Classification (GTDB taxonomy): domain Bacteria; phylum Pseudomonadota; class Alphaproteobacteria; order Pelagibacterales; family Pelagibacteraceae; genus Pelagibacter. Next base: position 128,759 of record CACMTZ010000003.1, on the reverse strand, counting down.
CAAAAAGACCAGGTATAATCAAAGAAAGAGCTCAGTTGATGGATATAGCTTATAGAGAAGATACCGATATAGAGGACAGAACAATAGATAGTCATGTAAAAAGAATAAGAAAAAAATTTAAGAAGGTTGACCCTGAATTTTCAGCTATAGAAACTAGATATGGAAGTGGATATAGGTGGAATGTTAGCTGATGTTAAGCAACCTTCTTAAAAACTTATCTATATTAAAAAAATTTTTATTTATTAATTTTATTTTTTTTACAATTATTGGAATTTTTCTTTTTATTTACTTAAAAAATGTTCAACCAAATTTGATAAAAAAAAAATCGTCTAATCACATTGAAGTGATTAATAATACAATTGATAATTTGAAAAGATTAAATGTCGAATTTGTAGAAGATGACATCAGGAAATTTCTTTTTTCCACAAGATTTCTTTTTCAAAATTTAGATAGAGTGATATTTTTTGATAATCAACTAAACTTAATTGGTGATACAGATACCTTAGATCTTGATCCAAGATCATTTTCACAAAGATTAGATATTGTTGAATTTGAAGTGTTAACTGAAAAAAAAACTAAAGAAATCACTGAGAAAAAAAATATTGATGTTGGAAATAATAACGTTGTTTCTCTTAATGATGTGCTTTTAAATTACGCATCTTCTAAAAATTTTGGAACACCTTTTACTTTTACTCAAGAAGAGTTCAATAAATTTAAGCTGACAACAATTAAAAATGTGATGCAAAAAGGTGAAAACATTGGTTATTTAGCTATTACAGAAAATGCAAATGATGTTAAAGCAGCTATAGATGAAAGAAAGACTTTTGTAATTAGAACAGCTTTAGCTATTGGTTTAGTAATATTAATTTTCTCCTTTGTTTTAAATAGATATTTCTTAAAACCAATTAAAAATTTAGTAACGTATACTGAAACAATCAGAAATAAAGATCCGAAAGTTACTAATCTTGATATTTTGAAAAAAAGAAATGATGAACTAGGATTACTCTCAAAGTCACTAGATGATATGACAAATGAATTAACTAAAAGGATTTCACATGCTGAAAATTTTTCAACAGATTTAGTTCATGAAATAAGAAATCCACTAGCTTCTCTCAAGAGTGCGTCTGAAATTTTACATGATACTACTGATGTTGAGCAAAGGATTAAATTAATTGATATTTTGAGTCATGATGTTCAAAGAATTGAAAGATTAATTACAGATTATTCACAAATGCTAAAAGATGAAGTTGCGTTAAGTAAAGAAAAAATCAAAAAACTTGATATTGAGCCAATTATTAAATCAGTAGTAGATGATTTTAATAATATTTATAAATTAAAAAGAGGAATAAATATTTCTTATTCGAACGATGGAAAAACCAAATATTTGATAAATGGAATAGAAAATAGGATTGAACAAATAGTTGCTAATCTTTTGGATAACGCAATTTCTTTCAGTGGTGATAATAAAGATGTAATTGTTAAAGTTTCAAAATTAGAAAATGACAAAGTTTCAATAAATATTTTAGATGAAGGACAAGGATTTAAAGAAAAAGATACCAATAAAATATTTAAAAGATTTTATAGTAATAGACCTGATAAATTTGGACAACATTCAGGGCTTGGTTTAAATATAGTTAAAAATTTAGTCGATTTACATAATGCCACAATAAGAGCATCTAACAGATTAGACAGAAAAGGAGCAAGTATGGAAATTATATTTCCAAATGCTTAAAGAGTTCTATTGATTAATTAATTCTTTATTGTTAGAAGACGCACCATGGAAGATTTCAAAGTTAAAGATTTGACCCAAGCTGAGTTTGGAAGAAAAGAAATTTCAATAGCAGAGAGTGAAATGCCTGGCTTAATGGCTCTAAGAGAAGAATACTCTGGAAAGTCACCGCTAAAAGGAGCGAAAATTATTGGATGTCTGCACATGACTATTCAAACAGCCGTTTTAATTGAAACACTTGTTGCTTTAGGTGCAGAGGTAAGATGGTCATCATGTAACATTTTTTCAACTCAAGATCATGCAGCGGCTGCAATCGCCAAAGCTGGCATTCCAGTATATGCCTGGAAGGGAGAAACTGAAGAGGAATATATTTGGTGTATTAAACAAACTATTGAGGGTAAAAAAGATTGGGCGCCTAACATGCTTTTAGATGATGGAGGAGATCTCACTGCAATGATGCATCAAGAGTATAAAGAATTACTTAAAAATGTGAAAGGTGTTTCAGAGGAGACGACAACAGGCATTAAAGCTCTTAATAAAATGGAAAAAGATAAAACTTTGTTAGTGCCTGCAATAAATGTAAATGATTCTGTCACCAAATCTAAATTTGACAATCTCTATGGATGTAGAGAGAGTTTAGTTGATGGCATAAGAAGAGCTACAGATGTTATGATGTCTGGAAAAATTGCTATAGTTGCTGGATTTGGAGATGTCGGTAAAGGAAGTGCTGCATCTTTAAGACAAAGTGGTGCTAGAGTATTAGTTACAGAAGCTGATCCAATTTGTGCATTACAAGCAGCAATGGAGGGTTATGAAGTGGTTTTGATGGAAGAGGCAATTAGCAAAGCTGACATCGTCGTTACAGCAACTGGTAACAAAGATATTGTTACAGCTGATCATATGAGAGAAATGAAAGATAGAGCAATTTTGTGTAACATAGGACACTTTGATAACGAAATTCAAGTTGAAGCTTTGAAAAATTATAAATGGACTGAAGTAAAACCTCAAGTTCACGAGATAGAATTACCAAGTAAAAAAAGGATTATTTTATTAGCAGAAGGTAGATTAGTTAACTTAGGTTGTGCCACAGGTCATCCAAGTTTTGTAATGAGCGCATCGTTTACTAATCAAGTGATTGCCCAGATAGAGCTTTGGAATAATCATAAAAACTATGAGAACAAAGTTTATGTTTTACCAAAACATTTAGATGAGAAGGTTGCCACACTTCATCTTAAGAAAGTTGGAGCAAAATTAACCAAATTATCAAAAGAACAGGCGGACTATATAAGTGTCGGAGTCGAAGGTCCTTTTAAACCTAATGCCTACCGCTATTAAAAGTGATAAAATAGATTTATCTTCAGAAAAAGAAACAGAGGAACTCGCCAGTACATTTTTGAAAAAAATCAAGCCTGGTTGCTTTATTTTTTTATATGGTGAAATCGGAGTAGGAAAAACTACTTTTATTAGATATCTTATTAATCAATTTCAAAAACTTAATAAATTGGAGATAACAGAAGTTACGAGTCCCACTTTTAATTTGTTAAATGAGTATCAAATAAATGATTTCAAGATAAATCATTATGATCTATTTAGATTAAAATCTAGTGAGGAAATTAAAAATTTAGATTTATTTGAGGATAATAAAAACACAATTACTTTAGTAGAATGGCCACAAATAATCAAAGAAAAACCAAAAAATTTGATAGAATTAGTTTTCGAGTATGGAAAAGATCACAAAACTAGATCTGTGCAAATTAAAGGTTTATAGCTTCTATTCCTGAATGCCAAAATTAATAAAAATAAAGGGGGATGCATCTTTTAGAAGTTTTTTTAGAAAGAAAGTAAATGGTAAATCCTCTATCGTTGTTTATGCCAAAAAAGAAAAATTTAAAAATTTACTTGTATACGATGCAATAAATAAAATTTTAAATAAGAACAAAATTTTAGCACCACGATTGTATACTCAGAGATATGATAAAAATTTCATTGAAATAGAAGATTTTGGAAATGAAACTGTTTTCAAAACATTAAAAAAAAAGGCCAAAAATAAACTAAGCTATTTTAATCGAATAATTAAATTGTTAATACAAATACAGTCTATCAAACATAGAAAAGTAAAAAATTTTAAAAATCAAAATTATATAATTCCAAAATATGATAAAAAGATTTTAATAAATGAGGCAAATTTATTTTGTGATTGGTATGCAAAAAATAATTTATCAAAATTAAGGAAAAAAAGATTTTGTAAAAAATTTAAAAAAATTATTAAAGAATTAACTTTGAAATTAAAATTAAAAGATAATATTTTCGTCCATAGAGATTTTCATGTTTCAAATTTAATGTCATTTAAAAACCAAATAGGTCTTATTGATAGTCAGGACGCATTAATTGGTAACAAAGCTTATGATTTAGCTTCTTTAATAGATGATGTGAGACTAAAAACTCCTTACTCTTTTAAGGAGAAAATTTTTAATTTTTATACAAAAAAACAAAAAAACTTGGATATTAAAAAATTCAAGAATGATTTTGAAATATTATCAGTTTTAAGAAATCTTAAAATTATTGGAATATTTACCCGCCTATCACTTAGGGATAGAAAAAAAAATTACTTAAGATTTATTCCTTACACATGGCAACTGATTAATATGCGAATTGATCAAAATCGGACATTCATTGATTTGAAAAATTTATTAAGTCAAAATTTTAAAGAGATTAAATGAGAATTAAAACAGCTTTGATACTATGCGCAGGCTTCGGATCAAGGTTAAATCCACTTACTTTAAAGACACCCAAACCTCTTTTGAAATTAAATGATAAAACAATGTTAGAAGTCTGCATAAATCTAACTTTGAAATTGGGTGTTCAAAAAATTTTTATCAACACATTTCATTTAAGTGATCAAATCTCAAAATTTATTGAAAATAAAAAGTTTCCAATAAATATTCAAATAATCAAAGAGGAAAATGAGATACTTAATACAGGTGGAGGAATATTAAATTTGATCAATTATTCAGATGATAACAATTTTATAATTTTTAACCCTGATACTTTATGGCACAAAGATTATCTTCATGAAATCACTCAAATGCAAAATTTTTATTTTTCTAATAAACTAAATAATGTTCTCCTACTTTCAAATAAAGAATTAAGTTTTGATAAAAATTTTTTAGGTGATTTCACATTGGAAAATAATTTGATAAAAAAAAATGAAAAAAACGATTTGATATATATTGGTTGTCAAATTCTGAACAAAAGTTTATTTAAAGAATATAGAGTCTCAAATTTTTCTATTACAAAAATATGGGATAATTTACGAAAAGAAAATAAATTAAATGGTTTTCAAAGTAAAAAAAAATTTTATCATTTAACAAATTTAGATGTCTTCAAAAAACTAAAAGATCTTTAGCTCTTTCCTTATCAAGATATTCACATTTCGCTATTGCAAAATTTTCTCTAAATTCTATCAACATAGGGTTTCCAGTGGGTATTTCTAAATTAGAAATTTGTTTATTATCTAAATTAAATAAATTCTTACATAGAGCCCTAATAGAGTTTCCGTGTGCAGATATTAAAACATTATTTTTTTTTAAATTTTCTTTCACGTGTTCTTCAAAAAAATTTATAACTCTTTCATAAGTGTCTTTTAAAGACTCAGTGTCAGGTAATAATTCTCTCGGAATTTGTTTATAAGTATCAATATTAAGTGGATGAAATGGACTTTCCTTTTTTAGTGGATCTGGTCTTAGATCCCATGATCTTCTAAAGTCATAAATTTTATCCTCGCCAATTTTTTTACTCATTTCAACTTTATTCAAACCAGTTAGTGCTCCGTAATGTCTCTCATTCAATTGCCAAGCTTTAGTAAAATTTTTTTTATCATCTAATTCTTGTTGAATTATTTTAAGAGTATTATTCGCTCTTAATTGAAGAGAAGTGTAATAAAAATCAATTTTGATGTTTTTGTTTTTCAATAAAAATCCTGCTTTTTTTGCCTCCAAAATACCTTTTTCGGTCAAATCAACATCAACCCAACCAGTAAATTTTTTCTCTAAATTCCAAGTACTTTGTCCATGTCTTACTAATATTAAAAAACTCATATAATTATATTTAAATTAAATTTATAAATAAAACTATCAAATTAAATGATAAATTTTTTTTCAAAATTTAAAATATTTTTTTATGTAATTAATTTATTATTAATCATCTTATATTTATTCCCTGGGAGTTTATTAGGATGTGTTTTTTTTGATAATTGTAAAGTTCAACCACAAATTACATCAGATTTTCTCCAAATATCCTCTAACCACTTTTACGCTTTCGGATTGATTACTATTTTAGGATATTTAACTTTTTTAAATTCAGAAAAATTAAAACTAGTTTTATATTATCTTTTAGTAATTTCAGTTTTATTAGAAGTGTTTCATATATTAATTCCTGAAAGGAGTTTTCAGTGGTCAGATCTGTTTGGAAATTTATTAGGGGTGATAGTTGTAATTTTTGTTAAGAGTCTTATAAATAAATATGGGATCACTAAAAAATAAATTTGTTTTATTATTTATTTTTTTCTTAACAGGATGCTCATCAATTCCATCAAATACTGCAAATAGTTGTTCAATATTTAATGAGCGTTATCTCTGGTACAAGTATGCAAAAAAAACAGAGCAAAAATGGGGTACTCCTATTTATATTCAATTAGCTATTATAAAAATGGAGTCAGATTTTGACTGGTTAGCTAAGCCCGCTAGACAAAAAATATTTAAAGTAATCCCTTACAAACGCCCATCAAGTTCATTTGGATACTCTCAGGCAGTAAAAGGGACTTGGGAACAATATAAAAAAGAAACAGGAAATAAGTTAGCAACAAGAGCTAGATTTAAAGATAGTGTTGATTTCATTGGTTGGTATACTAGTAAATCAGAAACAATTTTAAAAATTTCCAAACAAGACGCTTTTAAACAATATTTGGCCTATCATGAGGGCTGGGGAAATTTTAAGCATTATAAAAAAAATAAAAAAGTTATTGGATTAGCTAAAAAAGTTGAGAAACAATCTAATATTTATAAAAAACAATTATTGAGTTGCAGCAATTCTTTAAATAAAAATAAATATATTATTTTTTAGAGAGTTCTTTTTTTAACTCCAGGTCTATTACATCAATCCTTTTAGTGTTTTTTGCTAAAGCTAAATACATAGATGGAGTAACATATAATGTGAAAAAAGTTGAAATTATCATACCACCCAAGATGGTTGCTCCTACAGCTAATCTTGATCCTTCACCTGCACCTGGGCCAATATTCCCTATAACTAAAGGTATCATTGCGATCATTGTACTTAATGATGTCATAATGATAGGTCTAAATCTTACTGCACAAGCCTCTTTCACAGCTATTTCAATACTTTTTCCTTTAGTCCTTATTCGATTGGCATAATCAACAATTAAAATACTATTTTTAGTCGAGATACCAATAAGAATTATCAAAGCGATCTGAGAAAAAATATTAACTGAACTATTCAAAAATAAAATAAATACTAAACCACCAAAAATTGCCAAAGGAACAGTTAAAACTATAATGAATGGATGAATGAATGAGTTAAATGTTGCTGCCATCACCAAGTAAGCCGTGAGCAACGCGAGAGCAAAAATTATAAATAATTCATTACTAGTCTCTTTAATTTCCTCTGATTTACCTTTCCAGGTAATTTGATTTTTTGGAGCTATATCTGCCATGATATTCTCAAAGAATTTTATCGCCTCGGTTAAGGTGTATCCTTCATTAATATTTGCAGATATAGTGACTGCTCGTTGTCTATTGTACCTTGCAAGTTGTTTTGCTGAACCCTCCTCTTTAAAACTAACTAAATTTGATAAAGAGATTAGTTTTCCATTTGTCTCAGAACGAACAAATATTTTAGAAACTCCCTCTTTATTCCTCCTATCGGATAAATATTGCTGAACTACAATTGGGTACTCTTTACCTAATTTATTGAAAGTTGTAATTTTTTTTCCACCATAAAGAGTCTCAAGTGTTTCTCCTATTGCTTTTGTTGAAACACCTAAATCTTTAGCTTTATTTTTATTGATAACTAATTTCACTTCAGGTTTATTTCGATTGTAATCAGACTCAATTCTTGAGAGACTTTTGTTAGACCTTAATTTTCTAATTACTCTTTTTTGAATTTCTTCAAGTTCCTCATAGGTACTTCCATAAATAACCATTTGCACTGGCTTATTATAATTAGATACCCTGATTGATTGTGGAGATATTGGAAATGCAAGAGCTTGAGGTAATGTAACAATTTTTCCAATAGCCTCTCTTAAAACAACTTGTTGTCCTTTTTTCCTATTTTTCCAGTCATCTAAAAGTGCAATTATGATAAAACTATTATATGAGTTTGCAGAACTACCAAAACCAGGTACTCTCATAATAAATCTTGAGTATGGACTATCTTCAGCTTGTAAAAGTGGAATTAATCTAGCTTCGACTTTTTGTGCCTGTTCTTGTGTGTACTCAAAAGAGCTTCCTTCATCCGTTGCGCCAATAATTAAATAAGCACCACGATCTTCCATTGGCAATAATTCTTTTTTAGAGAAACTAAACAATAATACAGAGCAAATAATTATAAATATAATAAAAGAACCTACTGATTTTGTTTTGTGAGCAATTACATCTAAAGTCTCTTTATAAAATTTTGAAAATCCTAAAAATATTTTTTCAAATTTTTGAATAAAAATCCTCTTTGAGGCCTTCTTATTTAAAAATTTACTTGCGAGCATTGGCGACAAGGTAAGAGCAACAAATGATGAAACAACTATTGAAAATGATAATGCAATTGCTGTTTCTCTAAATAATGTTCCTGATATTCCCTCGATAAATATTAGTGGTAAAAATACAGCTACTAAAATTAATGTTGTCGCTATGATTGCAAATGAAATTTGTTTGGATCCTTTATAAGCAGCAACTAGTGGAGTTTCTCCATTTTCAATTCTTCGATATATTGCATCAGTCATAATCACCGAGTCATCAGTAATTATTCCAATCGCTAAAATAAAACTTAAAAGAACAAATATGTTTATTGATAATCCAAAAATATAAAGACCTAAAAAAGATGCTATTAAGCTTACTGGAAGAGCGATTGCTGGAACGACTACAGCTTTAAGATTCCCGAGAAATAAATAAATTATTAGCACTACTAATACAAAAGCAATCAAAAGGGTTTTATATACCTCTTCAATAGCAGCCTCCACGTAGTTTGCCCTATTAAACGAAACTCTTAAATCTAGTTCACTTGGTAAAGATTTTTTAACTTCTACTATCTTTTTTTTGATTTCGTTCGAGAGCTCAACTGTCGAGGCCCCACTTCTCGCGTAAATACCAATACCAACTGTCCTTAAATTAACCTGATCTTTTGTTTGAGCTTTAAAAAGTGTTTTTTCTGAAACAGGTCCAAATTCAATATCAGCAACATCAGATAACAAAATTACTTTATTATTCGTTTTTTTTATTGGTAACTGTTTAATCGAATTTATATCGTTGTATGATTTATCTAAATTTAATGTTAGGTCAATGTTATCTGCCTCAAGAGTACCAGCTGGAAGACTTATATTTTCTCCACGCATTGCAAGTTCGACTTCCTTAATAGTTAAATCATTTGCAGCAAGTTTAATTGGATCTATCCAAACTCTGATACTTAATTCTCTTAGACCACCAACAAGTATCCTTCCAACATTTTTAATACTAGAAAACTGATCCACTAAATATCTTTCTGCATAGTCACCTAGTTCAAGATCACTCCAAGTTGCAGATGATAACGACAACCACATAGTCGTAGTAAAACCAGCTGCCCTTTTTAATATTTGAGGAGGATCAGACTCAGATGGTAAATTATCTACAACTCTCGCAACTCTCTCTCTTATATCGTTAGCAGCATTGTCTAAATCAATACTAGTATCAAACTCTACATTAATTGTGCTTCTTCCATTCTCAGATTTTGAGTCTATATTTTTTATACCTTCAGCACCTCCAATAACATCTTCAACGACTTGAGTAACTTCTTGATCTACAATTGATGCTGATGCAGATTTATAATCTACTTGGACTTGGACTACAGGCGGTTGTATTCCATTGGGTAATTCTCTAACTGGTAATTTCCAAAAGACAAATAAACCAAAAATAATTAAGATTAAAGACATTACCCAAGAAACAGCTGGTCTTTTTATGCTTAGTTCGGTAATAAACATTTATTTTGTAATAGGTTTTATTTTTCCTCTAGGTCTTACTTTTTTTAATCCTTCCGCGACGATTATTTCCCCTTCACTTAATCCAGAAATTACCTCGATATTTTTATTACTTCTTAGACCGGTTTTAACCTCAGTTTTATTTGCAACATTTTCGCCATTTATTTTGTAAACATAGGATTTGTCACCTTCAATCATCACACTTGTATCAGGTACACTTAATGAGTTTCTAAGATTAAATTTAACGCTTACTTCTAAAAGAGATCCCGAGATTAGTTCGAGATCATTATTTTGTACCTTAATTCTGGATAATATACTTCTTGTATCAGCGTTAATCCTGCTTGATACAAAATCAACCTCACCTGAAAAAGTTTTATCCTTAAAACTAGATAATTTTACGTCAACTGGAAGACCTTTTTTAATAGATGCCGAATAGTTCTCTGGAATTTTAATGTCTGAGTAAATAGTTGAATTATCATCTAATGTTATGATGAATATATTATTAGATACAAGAATATCTTCCGTAAGACCAGTATAACCAAGTACTCCACTGAATGGAGCTATAATATTTCCACTTTTCAACTTGATTAATACATCTCCTTTTTTAACAAAGTCTTTCAATTTTAAATCTTCAAAAAGATCATCTTTTTTTATTTTGAAAGTTTCAGATTTTTTTGAGATTGCAGTACCAAATGTCTCTATTGTTTCAGCAAATTCTTTTTTTACCACTTCGGTGACAATTATTCCTGGAGGGGGTCTTTTACTGAATTTTTTTTTAAAATGATTTCCAATCATTGTTCTACCAATAATTACCGCTGCAATGATTAGAAAAAATATTAAAATAATTGATATAGTTTTAGTCGATCTTTTCATTTTTTTAAATTAACCCGTATTCAGCCCAAGAGCCATCATAAATACAGGGACGATATTTATCATTTATTAAAGAATAAGCTAGTGCCAAAACACACGCGGTTACCCCAGATCCACATGAAAAGACAATATTTTTATCATTTAAGTTTTTTAAGGAAGATTGAAAAATTTTTTCAAGTTCTTGTTTATTTCTAAAAGTTCTATCCTGATTAAGACAAGAGCCAAATGGTATGCAAACAGAATTTTTAATATTTCCACTTTTTAATCCCTCTCTAGGCTCAGGAACCTTTCCTTCAAATCTTTCTTTGCTTCTAGCATCAACAACCCTAAAATTTTGGGTTTCTATATTTTGATTAATTGAATCTTTGTTTTTAACTAATTCCTGATTTTCAAAACTTTTGTAGTCTGACTTCATAACTTTAGATAAATTATTTGTTACTTTTCTTTTTTCTTCTATCCATTTTTTTAAACCCCCATTTAAAACATGAACTAGTTTAGGATCATGACCATAATAGATAAAATTAAACCAACAGCGACATGAGCTAACAACATCAGAATTATCATAAATAATAATCATATCCTCATTATTGATTCCCATCTTTGAGACTATTTTTTCCCATTCATTTTTATTAACCAACATATGTGGAAGATTTGTATTTTTGTCCGAATTATCATCTAGGTCAAAAAAAATGGACTCCGGGATATGTTGAGTTTTATACTCCTCAAAACCATTTCTTTTCGTTTGTGGCATGTGCCACGAGCAATCAATTATTTTTACTTTGTCTTTATTATTTTCGAGCCAATCAGTTTCTACTAATGACATTATCTCTTTTCTAAATATTTTTGATGATATTCCTCAGCAATACAATAGTTTTTTAGTAGGGAAATTTTTGTTACCACTTTCCCTGATAACTTTTTATTGACCTGGTCCAAAACATCTTCTGCAATTTTTTTTTGATTGTCATTTAAATAAAAGATTTCACTTCTATATTGTGTACCAAAATCTGGTCCTTGAGAATTTAGTGTGGTTGGGTCATGAATTTCAAAAAAAATTTTTAAAATTTCTTCATAAGTAATTACTTTCTCATCAAAATCAATTTTAACAACTTCAGCATGATTTGTACTCCCTGTACAAACTTCTTTATAGGTGGTTTGTGAACTATTACCACCGCAATAGCCAACTTCAGTTTTGATAACACCATTAATTTTGCTGAATTTGATTTCAGGTCCCCAAAAACATCCAAGTGCTAAAACTGCTATTTCCATTGATTATGATTTAAATTAATTTACAAATTATTCGTATGCTTAGTAAAAATCAATTGGGATTTTTGTACATGTTTATGTCTGTTTGTGCATTTTCACTAATGGATATAATTGTAAAGTGGTCAGTCGATTATCCGATTGGACAGGTTTTATTTTTTAGAGGGTTTTTTGGAATACTATTTTATTTTTTCATTATACCAAGAGATAGACTTCACAATTTTTATCAAACCAAAAGACCAGGCTTGCATGCCCTAAGGTGCTTGTCGGGTTTAATTGCTTTAGTAGCAATTTTTATTGCTCTAAGAAAATTACCCCTCGCAACTGTGGTAAGTATTTCTTTTGCTGCTCCAATTTTTACAACTATATTTTCAATTTTTTTATTAAGTGAAAAAGTTGGAATTTATAGATGGTTAGCTGTTATAGTTGGTTTTATAGGAATATTAGTAATCACTGAACCAGGGATAAGTGAACTTAACATTTATTATATTTTTCCCATAATATTTTGTCTTGGTCTATCTTATGTAGCGATATCAATTAGACAGTTATCGACCACAGAACCAGTTTGGTTAATTTCATTCTATTTTTCCTTATCAATAACCTTACTGAGTTTTTTAACTATTCCACAAGGATGGGTTATGCCTAATTTACAGGATTTTATTTTATTATCTTTGGTAGGCATTTTTGGAGGTGTTGCAAATCTGTGGTTAGGTCAGTCATATAAATATTCAGAGGTTTCTTTGGTAACTCCTTTAAAATATTTAGCTCTTTTGTTTGCAATAATTTTTGGATATTTCATTTGGGGTGAGGTTCCAACAATCAAAACTCTTCTTGGAGCCTCTTTGGTAATTATTTCAACATTAATTATTTTTAGAAGAGAAATTTACAATAAAAAAATAATCACTTCTAAAACAATCAATGACTAAAGTTCCAAAATATTGGAATAAAGCTAAAAGATATTTATCCAAAAGGGACAAAATAATGTCAAGATTAATTAAAAATTATCGAAGTCCCAATGAAACAATTCTTACCTCAAGAAAGGATATTTTTTTTTCATTATGCAAAAGTATTATTGGTCAGCAAATAAGTGTTGCTGCAGCAAATTCAGTTTTTTTAAAATTTAAGAAAAAATGTAAAAATAAAATTAATCCAAAAACTGTATCTAAATTGACCTCAACACAACTAAGAAATTGTGGATTAAGTAGGCAAAAAGTCTTAGGAATAAAAAGTTTAGCAAAACAAATCATTAATAAATCCTTTAATCCTAAATTAATAAAGAATATGAGTGATGAGGAAGCTATAGTTTATTTATCTAATTTAAGACAAATAGGTAGATGGTCGGCTGAAATGATTTTACTTTTTACTTATAATAGATCTGACATTTGGCCTATACAAGATATTGGGCTTTTGAGAGCGATTTCTAAAAATTATAATAAAAAATATTTTCCACCGGAAAAATTTGTGTCTTTACTTCAAAAAAGATTTTCACCTTATTGCTCAGTAGCTACATGGTATTTGTGGAGAAGTATAGATCCTGAGCCTATTCAGTACTAAATCCCTCAACGATTTGCATGTGTCTTATAGTGGTCTTTTTGGCTAAATCCCAACCAGCCTGATATTCTTTAGATTGATGACATTTTAAAGCTTGCTCGTAATTTGGAAATTCCCAAACCACAGTTCTTAAAAAATCATCACCATCGAAAGTTGTATGTTTGCCACCTCTAACCAAAGGTAAACCACCATAACTTTTAATAATTGGAGTTACTGTCTCTGCATACTTTTTTAAATTTTCTTGGTCATTAACTTTAGTATACAAACTTATCCAATAAGCCTTCATGATTTCTCCTTTTTAATTATTTTTAATTATGATAATAAATTTCATGGCAGAGAAATTAATTATCAGTTTTGATGAATATACTCAAATTGTTGAAAAGTTAGCAATACAAATTCATGAAAAATATAAACCAACTGTATTAGTTGGTATTATGAGAGGGGCAGCTCCTATTATTGATATTTTATCAAGAATTTTGAAATTACCAATCGCATATATTGTTATTCAAAGTTATTCAGGTAAAGGTTTAGAGGATCAACAGGGCCAATTGATGTTTGCAAGAGAAATAAGTTCTTTGGCAAATAACAAAGATTTTAATAAGGTTCTTCTAATAGATGATCTCTCCGATACCGGTTTAACGCTTAATAAAAGCATTGAGTGGTTAAAAAATTATGGCCCAACTAAAGATTATATAAAAGAAGTAAAAACTGCTTGTTTATGGAAAAAGAAATCGTCAACTTTCGAACCTGATTTTTGTCCTATCAGATTAGACTCAGATCCGTGGATTGTTCAACCTACAGAACATTATGAAGAATTGTCTATTGAGGAGATTGTGAAAAAAAATAAACAGGGCTAGTTTATACTAGCCCTGTTCAATTAATATTTAAGCAACTGCAAAACTTACAACACTCAAAATTGCTATTACCCAAATAGCTGGTGAAGTAGTTGCAAATTTACCAGTGAATATCTTGATTAAAGCATATGATACGAAAGCTAGAGCAATACCATTGCTTATACTATAAGTTAAAGGCATAGCGATCATTGCAAGAATTGCTGGAGCAGACTCTGAAACATCGTTCCACTCTATATCAGTAATATTTCTTATAAATAGAACTGAAACAAAAAGTAAAGCAGCACCATCAATTTGTTTTGGCAAACTAGTTGCTAAGGGCGCAAAAAATATACATGCTAAAAATAATATACCAATTACCAAAGAGGTCATGCCAGTCTTTCCACCAGCTTTTACCCCAGCCCCAGATTCAACGTAACTAGTTACCGTTGTGGTTCCCATTACAGCCCCCGCAACAGTACTTACGCTGTCTGATAACATTGCTTTATTGATGTCTTTAACTTTTCCATCTTTGCCCACTTTTCCAGCTACATTGGCAACTGAAGTTAAAGTTCCTGCAGTATCAAAAAAGTCTACAAACAATAAAGTAAATATGACTGTAGACATTCCAGCTGTCATAGCTGCAGATAAATCAAATTCAAAAAGATAAGTCATTGAAGGTGGAGCACTTGCGATACCATTAAACTTTGCAAGACCTGTAGCCCAAGCAATTATACTAAATACTAAAATACCAATAATGATATTACCTTTAACATTCATTTTATCTAAAACAATTATTGCAATAAAAGTCGCGCATCCTAATAAAACAAGTGGATCACTTAAATTTCCAAGCTGTACTAATGTTACAGGATTATCGACAACTACTTCCATTATCTGAAGACCGATAATTGCTAAGAACAAACCAATTCCTGCGCCAATTCCTAACTTTAAACTCTTAGGGATAGAGTTGATAAGCCACGCTCTTATTGGTGTTAATGATATAATTAAAAATAATACACCAGCAACTAATACAGCACCTAAAGCTTGTTGCGGTGTATATCCCATACCTGCACAAACTCCAAAAGCTACAAAAGCATTAATCCCCATTCCTGGCGCAAGACCAATCGGCCAAGTTTTTCCATGAAATGCCATTATGAAACAAGCTAGGGCAGTTGCTAGAATAGTTGCAGTGTAAACTGCGCCGAAATCAAAGAAACCTTTTTCGGGCCCAGCAAATTCACCTGATAAAATAAACGGATTTAAAAACATGATATAAGCCATGGTTAAAAAAGTAGTAGTTCCGGCTATTACTTCTGTTTTAAAATCTGTCTTGTGTTTTTTGTACTCAAAATATTTGTCTAACATTATTCCTCCTATCCTGACTAAATAGATGATTCTTTTGACAAATACTTAGCCAAATCTAATTTTATCAACATAATTCAACTAAGAAGTTTATATTTTGGTCATATTTAGAAGCTAGAATATGAAAATGAGAAATTTTAAATTAATCGTGTTGTTACTTAGTTTCTTCTTAATGGTCACTGCGTGCCAGACCGTACAAGAAAAAACTGACAAAATTGTTGAGCAAGAAAATAAAAGATTGGGTAAATACATAGGTCAATTATCCAGTGAACTTAAAATTGATCTAGGAAATCCTGATGAAGACTTTAAGAACGAAAAAGGAAATCAAGTTCTTGTATATAAAACAAAAAAATATGGTATTTCTTGTGAAAGAAAATTTGAGGTAGACACTAACTCAGTGGTAATTGGATTTTCATCAAAAGGATGTTTTTAGTTTACTTGCGGAGCTAGTTGCCCCGCAAGCAAGGCTTTAACTTATCTAATTTCGATTAGTTTTTTCTTCTTATGCTCTGGTACAATTCTTTCGCAAGATATTGTTAAAAGACCATCTTTGAGCTCGGCACCATTTACTTTAACGTCATCAGCAATTGTAAATGATCTAGCAAATTGTCTTTGAGATATTCCCTTATGAATGATCTCTCCATCAGCATTTTTATCTTCAGATTTATCAACTTGTTTTGTTCTTACAGTTAATAAATTATCTTCGAACTCAACCTCAACATCTTTTTTGTTGAAACCTGCTAAAGCAACTTCAATAGCGTAGTTATCTTTACCAGTCTTTCTGATGTTGTATGGTGGGTAATTGGATTGCATTGTCATTGCACCATTTCCCAACATATTCTCAAATTGATCAAACATATCGTCGAACCCAATCGAGAATGGTCTTAATGAGTTAAATATAGATAGATCCTTACTTGTCATATATCCTCCTTTGTTAAGCAAGTTTATTTATAAGCCCCATTAGGCGACCTACGCAAGTTATGTAGGAACGATTTAAGTTTTTTCAAGATTGAGAAATTAAATTTTTTTTGAAATTTTTAGTGCAAAAGCATAGTCTAAAGCTATTTCTTCTATAGCGCCATCTCTACCTGATTTTCCACCATGACCTGCATCCATTTCTGTTTTTAAAAGTAATAAATTATTATCTGTTTTTAAGTCTCTTAGCTTGGCAGTAAATTTAGCAGGCTCATCAAACAATACTCTATTGTCACTTAAACTAGTGGTAATTAACATATGAGGGTAGTCCATTTTTTTTATATTATTATAAGGAGCATAAGAAAATATATAATCAAAGTGATCTTTATTATCTTTGGCATTACCAAACTCATCAAATTCACCAACTGTTAATGGCAGAGAGTGATCAAGGTTAGTAGTTAAAGAGTCAACAAATGGAACCGCCATTATAATCCCTAAAAATAATTTTGGAGATTGGTTTACCACTGCTCCCATTAATAATCCACCTGCAGATCCACCCATACCAATGATCTTACCAGCTGAAGAGTATTTCTTTTCAATTAAATATTTAGCCGCATAAATGTAATCCTCAAAAGTATTTTTTTTGTTTGTTAATTTTCCTTCTTTCCACCATTTCATACCTTTTTCCATTCCACCTCTAATATGGGCTGTAGCCCAGATGATATCTCTGTTGATCAAACTCAAACGTGTAGATGAAAAACTAGGGCTCATTGAATTTCCGTATGAACCATAACCGTACAATAAGACATTTGCAGTTCCATCAATCTTAGTTTTCTTATGTCTTGTTATTGTTAAAGGAACCATTCTTCCATCATGAGATTTATATTCAACTCTCTCTACAATATAATCTTCTGAATTATGGCCTGATGGAATTTCTTGTTCTTTTACTAATTTTTTAGATTTATCTGAAAGATTATATGAATAAACTCTTGAAGGAGTTTTCGGCGATGAATATCCAAGGTAAATTTCGTCTGTTTTTCGATCTTTTTGTTTAAGAGAAATATTTGGTACGTATACTTTTTCATCTGAAAAAATTAATTCTTCCTCAAAATTTGTTGATATATTTCTTATGAATAACTTATCTAATGCATCAGATGTTTCTGATCGAATTATCCAATTTTTTAAAAACACACAACCACCAATTAAAACCTCATTTTTTGAAGGTACAAAAGATTTCCAATTTTGGTTCTCTAAGCTTGAAGAGATATCAATCTTAAAATCTTCAGCATCATTATTTGTATGATTGTAAAAATTGTTAGCCCAAGAATTTATAGAGTATAAAATTCCTCTTTGTCTTCTAATGATTAATTTTGGTTTTGGAGTTATTTCATCAACGCCAAAGTAGTATTGCTCTGATGTGTTGTGATCAGAAGTTGTTATTAGATAATATTTTTCATCAGAGGTTAAGCTTATTCCAACTGTAAAAGCTTCACTTTTTTCCTCAAAAACCAAATAATCCTCACTTAAATGGTCTCCAATTTTATGTCTATATATTTTTCGGGCACGATGATTTTCATCTAATTTTGAGTAAAAAATATATTTATCGTCTAGACTAAAAGTAATACTGCCAGATGTATCCGTTATTTCTTTTGTGACCAACTTATTTGTTGAAATATCTCTTATGAAGATTTTGTAATACTCTGATCCTTTGGTATCCAAAGAATATGCAAGTAGCTTATCGTTATGGCTTACTTCTAAATCTCCCACTCCAAAATATTCAACGCCTAATTTTTCTTTTTCTTTATCTCCGTTCCAAATTTCTTCAACATTATCTGTATTAATTTTTTTACGGAGTTTAATAGAATAATTTCCTTCGGTTGTGGTTTTTGTCCAATAATCATAAGTGTGATCTCTAAAAGGAAGAGACTCATCATCTAATTTTATTCTTCCCTTTATTTCATCAAAGAGTTTTTTCTGTAAGTTTTTAGTATCTTTAAGATGATAGTCAGTATGATTGTTTTCTTCAATTAAGTATTTTTTTACTTCTGGATTTAATTTATTTTTGTCTTTTAAGACTTCAAGAATATCTTTTTGATGTATCCAGCTGTAATTATCTTCCCAACTCGTGTTGTGACAAGATTTTATTTCCAGTTTTTTTCTAAGTTGTGGTACCTTCATAAAAAAGAAGAACTATATGAATATCATAATTTATACATTAGTCATTTTGACTATTTTATACTTTCTATTGAAATTTATAACTAAGATTTCCTCAAAAAAAATATCAAAAGGTCTAAGGATTTTATTAATACTTGGATTTATTGTATTAGCAATTTTATTTGCAATCGGTGGGCGTTTTTTATTAACGTTGCCTTTTACATTAGCTAGTCTTGCATTATTAAAATTAAAAGGTCTATCTATTTTTCAATTAATATCGCTTTATAGATTAATTCAAACATTGAGAAGATCAGGAAGATTTTCCTTTAATCAATCGAATCTAAATAACTCATCTTCAATTTCAGTAACTGAAGCATATAAAATATTAAATTTAGATGTGAATAAAAAAATTACAAAAGAAGATGTAAATAAAGCTTATGTTAAAATACAAAAAAAAATCCATCCGGATATTTCACCAGAGACAGCTAGATTGTCCTCAATAGTAAACGAAGCAAAAGATATAGTTTTGAACGATATTTCTTAATTTAGAATCTCTAAAGCTTTATCAAATATTTTCTGTGGATTTATTCTATCTTTTCCAGAAGTATGATGCTTGACAGTTTCCTCACCATCTGGAATTACAGGGAACATTTTAGTATTATAATTTCCGTAAATAATTGGAGTATCAACCATCAAAGTTATCGTTTTAGTCCCCAATGCCGCAGATAAGTGACTAAAACTTGAGTCATTACAAATAGACAGATTACAGTTTTTTATGATCGGCAAAATTTCTTTAATCGATAAATCATCTAAAGGTAAACATGCGTCTTTAAATTTAGACTGAAGTATTTCATTAAGAATAATTTGCTCATCACTATTTTTACCGGTGGCAAGATAAAACTTACATTTTTTAATTTTTGAAATTTTTTCCATAAAATTAATAAATATTCTTGAGGGAACTCTTTTCGTTGGGCCTGAGCCACCAATTCCTAAGAGTATATTAATTTTATTTCTATCAATGTTAAATTTTTCAACTGATTTTGAAATAGTTTCATCATCAATATGTATTTCAGGATCTTCAATTTCTTTAATATTTATTTTATCTTTTAAAAATTTTTTTGGCGTATTGATAATGTGCTGGTCAGTTTTACTAAATAATGGATACTGATAAATTTCGGCTATTCCTGATAATTTTGCTATTATATTAAATCTAAGAGAAGAATTAAAAATGAAAATTTTATCAAAACTTTGTTTTTTTAATTCTTTCATTAAATTTAAAGTTCCAAAAAAACCACCATGTTTATTACTTAATTTTTTATCTCTTTCTAAGATAAGAATTTTATTAATGTAATTAGTTTGATGTAAGAACTCTGTCGCTTTCGAATTTTCTCTTACCAAGAGACTTACTGGTGAATTGTATTTTTTTGATATTGCCTTAATAAAGGGTAAAAAGATTACTGTATCACCAATACCCATTCTATTTTGGACAGCTAGTATTTTCATATTCGATTTATAAACTTTACTAATATTTATATTTTATATAAATTTTTATTATGACAAAAATAAGTGGGATATATGCAGCTTCGATGTCAGTTCTGAACTCTGATTTGAGCTTAAATATTGAAAAAACTATATCACATGCAGAAAATTTAATTGACCAAGGTTGTCATGGCACTGCAATATTTGGAAGCACTGGCCAAGCGCAATTAATTCCTATCGTTGAAAAGATTAAATTACTCAATCACCTTTCAGAAAGTAAATACAAAGAAAAACATTTAATCGGAACAGGATTAAATTCTTTAAATGAAACAATTAATTTAATGAAAATTTCAGTTTCTCTAAACTTTAAAAAATTTTTAATCATGCCACCAGCTTATTATAAATATCAAGACAAGGATGTAATAAACTTTTACACAAAAATCATTGATGCAGTACCAGAGTCTAAAATTATACTTTATAATTTTGAAAAATTGTGTGGATATAAATTTAGTATTGAATGTGTGGAAAAATTGGTTCACAAATTTCCTGATCAAATTGTAGGTGTGAAGGATAGTTCTTACAATTTATTTGAAAAGCTAAAGTTGGAAAATTTTTCAGTTATGCCAGGTTCAGAGTCAAAATTACTTAAAGGATTAGAAAGTGGTTGTTCAGGAATTATTACTGCAACTTGCAATGCTACATCTCAATTAGCTCGAAAAGTTTACGATGATTTTAATGAAAAGAAAGATCATTCTTTAAACCAAAAATTAGTTAATGTCAGACATACTTTTGAAAAATATAATTTAATTTCAGCTCTTCATACTTTGTTTTCAAAAGAGAACAAAATTTATGGAAATCTATTACCACCTTTAAGTTTACTTAGCGAAATTGATGAGAGAAATCTTTTGCAGAGTTTAAAAGATTTAAATTTTGAAACAAAATCACAATTGGCAGCTTGAGATGTATTTAGCGAGATTTCTTAATAAAGTATTTAAAAAAGGAGGGTTTATCCTGACCGACGCTGACTCCAAGGATTATATTATTGGTCAGCCAACTGACGATCCTATTAAATTAAAAATTCTAAATAAGAAACTTCATTATAAATTACTATTCCATCCAGATCTTTACTTTGGGGAGGCATATACAAATGGAGATATTGTTATCGAAAATGGATCTCTTACAGATTTTTTAGATCTAGCATTGATGAACATTGGAAGAAACGAGTTAAACATTTTTAGTTATCTTTTAAATAAACTAAGGGGGTCTTACCGATATCTTACCAATTTTAACTTTATCAAAAAATCTAAAATGAATGTTTCACATCATTATGATATCAAAGATGATCTCTATGATTTGTTTTTAGATCCTAAAAGACAATATTCATGTGCTTATTTTAAAAATGAAAATGATAGTCTTGAAACTGCACAGAATAATAAGATTCAACATATAATTAAAAAATTAAATATTAAACCTGACCAAAAAGTTTTAGACATAGGATGTGGTTGGGGGTCATTAGCAATTGATATTGCTAAAAATGCTAAATGTGAAGTTACAGGAATAACCCTATCAGAAAATCAACTAAACTATTGTAATCAAAAAGCAAAAGAAATGAATTTACAGAACCAAGTAAAATTTAAACTGATGGATTATAGAGAGCTGGATGAGAAATTTGATAGAATAGTGAGTGTTGGCATGTTCGAACACGTTGGAAGGAAATTTTATAAAAAGTTTTTTAAACAAATTGAAAAATTGTTGAAAGATGATGGTGTTTCGTTAATTCACACTATTGGGTCTGTTAACCCACCAAGAGATCCTCATCCTTGGATTACAAAATATATTTTTCCTGGTGGTTATACCCCAAGCTTAAGTGAAGTGACGAATCCTATTGAAAAAGCTGGCTTAATTGTAACCGACATTGAAGTTTTAAGACTTCATTATGCTCATACTTTAAGACACTGGAAAGAAAACTGTTTAAAAAATAAAGATAAAATAATCCAAATGTTCGATGAAAAATTTTTTAGAATGTGGGAGTTTTATCTCGCTGGTTGTGAAATGGCATTTAAGTGGGGTGATCAAGTTGTTTATCAATTTCAACTCACTAAAAATTATAGATCAACCCCTGTGACTAGAGACTATATTTATCAATAAATTATTGATAGAATCATTTCTTCTCAGAAATGAAAAAAAAACAAAAAAAATCAAAAAAAAAAAGAAAAGTATTAAAAAAAGCCAAATCTTATAAGTTTCGAAGAAAAAGTAAAAAAACTAAAAGGGTTGTTAAAAGATTCAAAAAAAAAAGAATTATCAAAAAAAGGAAAAATAAGGTTAAAAAATTAAAAAAAACCAATTATTTAAAACAAATTAAAAAAACCCAAAACGAAAGTATAGTTTTAAAATTAGTTAAATTACAGCTATCCCTAAAACCTCAATTCAATTTTAAATTTAATTTTAGTTTAGAAAAACATATTCAAGGTTTTTTTGATAAAATTTCAGAGACAATTTCAAGTTATAAAGTTTTAAAACGTGATGAAAGAAGAAGAATTAAGATAGAAAAAATTGAAAGAGAGAGGGCAGAAAAAATTGAGTTGGCTAAACAAAAAGAGGAAGAACAAGCTCTCAGGGTTAAACTAAAAGAACAAACACTTAAAGAAGAAGCTAGATTAGAAAAACAACGAGTAAAAGATATAAAATTATTCCTAAGAAAAGAGCAAGCACTTTTGAGAATTGAGCAAGCTGAAAAACAAAAACAGTTTTTAAAACAATTAAGACTA
This sequence comes from uncultured Pelagibacteraceae bacterium, assembly GCA_902616725.1. Lineage (GTDB taxonomy): Bacteria > Pseudomonadota > Alphaproteobacteria > Pelagibacterales > Pelagibacteraceae > Pelagibacter. The sequence goes on along the minus strand of CACMTZ010000003.1, from coordinate 105,602 downwards.
GATAAACAAATTGAAAAATTCAGAATTAGAGAAGTCAAGGAACTAGAAAAACTTGAGAAAATTTCTTTAAAAGAAAAAAGAGAAGACTATGCAGGTTTACAAGAAAGAATTGATAAACTTAAGGAAAAATATCGATTACTTCGAGATCAAAAAATTAAAGAAAGGGTTGAAGCATTAGGGGTTAAACTTCAAGGTGATGAAGATAGAGAAACCTTATTAGAAAAAGAAAAAGAATATACTTTAGCAAGACAAAAAATTGAATTTGCATTAGAAAGTTTTTACAGAAGTGCAAGTAGCCTAGTATTTCAGTTAAATAAAAGACATATCACCCGCGAGATGTCTATTTTTCGTTGTATAGACAGAAGATTTGAAACTGGTGAAGTTTTTATTAAATGGGATGAGTCACAAGATGATGACTGGTTATTATTAATTTATATTAAAAATAATTCTCCAGATGAAGGAATTGTTATTGAAGATAAAACTAATCCTGAAAAAAATCTTTCTCATGAGTTTAGAAATGTAGATATTTTCAAAGCGTCAGATACAATGGTAGACTCTTTAACGCAACTCATTGCAAGGAAAAGAGCCAAAAATAACAATTAAACATTTATATTAAATTAGGTATTATCTGTAATGATTTTAGGATCTGCCTTTCTAATAATTTTATATTTAATTTTCAGATACATTATTGCGTGGATCACATATTTTAATAATTTGGACCCAAGACTTGGTGATAGTACATGGCGGTTTACGTATGATTATCCAGTAGTTGGTGAGAGAGATATCTCTGATTTGGATGATAAGGACTTTGTTAGATTAAGAAGAAAAAAGAATAAAATTATTTTATTAATGTACTCAATAGTCTTAGTGATGTTTGTATCTTCTATGTCTCTATTAAGTAAATTTTTATTATTTTTTACAAGTTAGATTTTTTAAGTTGCTTTTTATTTTTTAAGTATAGAAAAAAAGCTACTATTTCATATACAATTGAAAATATATTAAAGATGATTGGTAACTTAAAAAATTTATAAAGAAATTTATATTTTGGCATTTTTTTCCATAATAATAAAAAAGCTTCCGCACCTCCAATAACTTTTTCACCATCTTTGACATGCAGTCTTCTCAAAAGTTGTTTACTATCTTTAGAGGTTTCTTGTTCTGCTAATTCATTATCTGTAATATCAACCCAATCAATTTCCTCTATTTCTTCCTTCTTATAGAGATCAATTTCTGCCTTACAAATTTTACAAGAATTATTAAAATAAACTTTCATAATTAGATGTTTTATTACTAATTTGTCCCATATATGTACATGCGTAAAATACTCTAGTTGAAAAATCTTTGAAACAATCTATTTAATGTCTTCTATGAGTAATTTCTTTGAAAAATCTGACCTATCAAGAAGTGAGGCTGAAAATATTATTTCGGATACTCTTCAAAAATGTGATGATGGTGAGTTGTACTTAGAAAATTCTAAATCTGAGTCAATTTTACTAGATGATAATAAGATAAAAAATTCTAGTTATAATTCAGATTTAGGATTTGGGTTTAGAGCTATCTCTGATGAAGTAGTTGCTTATTCTCACTCTAATGAAATTTCAAAAAACTCCTTAAAGCAATCTTCAGAAAATTTAAAATCAACACTTAAATCTGTCAAAGGTACCTATAATCATGAAATTCCTAAATCTAATAAGAAATATTATGAGAACATCAACCCTATTGAACAAAAATCTCTTAATGAAAAAATTAAAATACTTAATGAAGTAAATAATTATTTGCGTTCAAAAGATGACAACATTAAACAAGTTACTGCTAATTTTTTGGGAGAACAAAAATCGGTTGAAATAATTAGATCTGGTGGAGAAACTTTAACTGATGTTCGTCCTTTAATAAGATTCAATGTATCCGTTATGCTTGAGAAAAATGGGAGAAAAGAGACGGGTGTGTATGGTGTTGGGGGAAGACAATCTTATGACTCTTATTTAAAAGATGATAACTGGAAAAGCGTTTGTGATGAGGCTTTGAGAATAGCTTCGGTAAATTTAGAAAGTAAACCTGCACCAGCTGGTGAAATGAAAGTTGTGCTAGGACCTGGTTGGCCGGCAATATTAATTCATGAGGCTGTTGGTCATGGTTTAGAAGGGGATTTTAATAGAAAAAAAACCTCAGCTTTTCATAATTTAATGGGCCAAAAAGTTGCAAGTGAGGGAGTTACAATTGTTGATGATGGCACTATTGATAACAGAAGAGGTAGTCTTACGATTGATGATGAGGGAACCCCGACAGAAAAAACTGTTTTAATTGAGAATGGGATTTTAAAAAATTTTATGCAAGATCGTCTAAACGCTCGTTTAATGAAAACCAAATCTACTGGTAGTGGAAGAAGAGAAAACTATAGACATATTGTTCTTCCAAGAATGAGAAATACGATGATGCTGAGTGGTAATCAGACTCAAGATGAGATGATTAAAGCTGTCGACAAAGGTATTTTTGCTGTGAGTTTTGGTGGCGGACAGGTTGATATTACCTCTGGAAAATTTGTATTCAATTGTACTGAAGCTTATGAGATTGTTAATGGTAAAATTGGATCTCCAATTAAAGGCGCGACACTTATTGGAGATGGCCCTTCAATTTTAAAAGAAGTTTCTATGGTTGGGAATGACATGATGATGGATCCTGGTATTGGAACATGTGGAAAAGCTGGCCAAGGTGTTCCCGTAGGTGTTGCTCAACCATCTATACTAATTAATAAGATGACTGTTGGTGGCACAAAACTTTAAATGGTCAAAGATCAAGAATTTTTAGAAAAAAAAGCATCATATTGTTTAGGTTTAGCTAAGAAATTAGGCTCAACCGAGTCCAGTGTGATTATTAATAACTCTGTATCTGAAACAGTTAATTTTAGAAATAAAAAACTAGACGAGTCTAATAGATCAGATGATCTTGGAATAAGCATTACCACTTACATTGGAAAAAAAAAGTCATCAATATCTTCTTCTAATTTACTTGATGATAATCTAAACATTTTGATTGAAAAATGTGTTGAGACAACAAAAAATACTCCTGAAGATGAATTTAATTCATTACCAGATAAAGATTTATTGGCCAAAGAAGTTAAGGATTTAGATCTTTATGACGATACCCATATAGAAAACGATCAAAAAATAGATTATTTGAAAAAATTAGAATCTGCTGCTTCCAATGATAAAAAGATTGTTAATACAGAATCTAGTTTTACTCAAAATAAATCAAATTTTATTTTAGCCAATAGTGAAGGTTTTTGTGCTGGCTACAAAACATCTTCGTTTACAGCTTCGAGCGTCACAGTTGCCAAAGATGAAAAAAGTATGGAGAGAGATTATGAATATTCTAGTAAATGTTTTCTGAAAGACTTGGATGACGCAGGAGAATTAGGTAAACAAGCTGCTGATCAAACAATTAGAAAATTAAGCCCCAAAAAAATAGGTAGTGAAAAAATTGCTATAATTTTTGACAAAAGAATTGCTAAGGGAATACTAAGTACTTTTGCAAGTGCGATTTCATCATCAGCGATATCAAGAGGAACCTCTTTTTTAAAAGATAAAGTTAACCAAAAAATTTTTTCTGATAAAATTAATGTCTTAGATAAACCGGATATACTCAAAGGTTTAGGCTCAAGAAATTTTGATAGCGAGGGGGTTAAAACTGATACTCTTAAATTAGTAGACCAAGGAATTTTAAAACATTATTTGATTGATACTTATAATGGAAAAAAATTAAACCTTAAATCAAATGGAAGATGTGGAGGGACAAGCAATCTTTATTTTGAAAATGGAAATATTAGTTTTAAAGATTTATTGAATTCAAAATCAAAAAGTCTCTATATTACAGAAACTATAGGACACGGAAGTAATATTGTAACTGGTGATTATTCTGTAGGTGCAACAGGTTTTTTAGTGGAAAACGGAGAGTTTAAGTATCCTATAAATGAAATTACCATTGCAGGTAATTTTAAAGACATGTTTAAGAATATTACTCTCGCAAATGATTTAGAGTTTAAATATTCAACCAATTCACCAACCATGATGATTGAGGGAATGGTTGTTGCTGGTAAATGAGTGAATTTTGCGTAATCGGCTCAGGTATTTCCGGAGCTACAATTGCGAATCTTCTTAATAAAAAAAATTCAGTAATCCTATTTGATAAAGCGAGAGGTCCAGGAGGACGGGCATCTTTCAAAAGAATGAAAGGTAATTTAGGCTTTGATCATGGCACTCAATACTTTTCGCCAAAAACCCCAGAATTTAAAAAATTTACCAAAGATTTAATTAAAAAAAGAATTTTAAAGGTTTGGGGTGGTAAACACATTTTTCTTAACTCCAAAAAAAAAGAAAATAAAAAACATCTGAAAATTATAGGTAAAAATGGAAACAATGATATTAGCAAGTACTTATTAAAAAAAATTAAGTGCAACTATCAAAGCGAATTAAAAAAAATTCATTATAAAAACAAACTTTGGCATTTATCATTTGCTGATGGAAAATTGAGAACTTTTAAAAGTATTATTTTGACCTGTCCTTTTCCACAATTAAAAAAACTCTCTAAAAGATTCATAAATAATTCTTTTTTAAAAAAATCAATAAAAATGGATGCAAATATAACCACTATGATTGCTATAAAAAAAAACAAGAAATCAAATAGTAGCTATCTTTTCGAAGATCCAATTCTTGGTTGGGCGGGTAATGAAAACTCGAAAAAAAGATTTCAATCAAAATATGATTTATGGACCCTTCAAAGTACATTTAAGTGGGCAAATAAAAAGATCAATCAAAATAAAAATAATAAGAAAGAAAATTCAAAAATTATGATTGATAAGTTCTTTCAACTTACAAATGTAAAAAAAACAAAAATTAATTTTTCTCTTAATCATGGATGGAAATATTCTTCCAACTCAAAACCTTTCAAAATTAAAAGTTATTGGGATCCAAAGAAAAAAATAGGTGTTTGTGCTGATTGGTTTGTAGGGCCAAGACTAGAGTCAGGGTGGATAAGTGCACGGGATTTATTTAAAAAAATTTCAAGATAAATTATTCAAAGCTTTTCAATCTGTATTCCCAATTTCCCATCCTTGAGTAAGACACTTTTAAAATTCTTAAATTTTCTTGATCGAACCAAATGTCAAAGTCTAATCGTTTATCTTTAGGGATATTCATATCTTTAGATTTAAGTGTAAAATGATCTGCGTCATAAATTTTTCCATAAAGATCAATTTTTTCTTTTCCAATAAAAGTAACAACCTGTTCTTTAATACTTCCAGATATTGGGCTTATTTGAGATTCTGCTTGTAAGATTTTATGATTCCACCAATTTCCAATAACGTTATTAGTTGTTGCTTCGCCATTGAATGAGGAGCCCTTTATATCATATTTTTTACTTTTTTTATTTAATTCTAAATTTACAAATTTTTCTTTGTCATTTTGAAGAGTTTTAGAATTATATGATATCAACTGATCTTTGATATATTTTTCTTCACCATATGACTCAACCTGAAAAATTGTAGTTCCCAATAGATCAACAGAAAATTTAAATTGATTTGTAATAATAGTTTCTTCACCATTTCTTTCAAAAAAATAATAATTGTATCCAATTAGTTCACCATTTCTAAAAATCTCCATTTCAATTTTGTTATATTTATTGTAGTGACCCATATGTGCCATGGAAATAACTGGAAAAATTACAATAAACAAAATGGCTATAAATTTTCTCATTTAGCAATTACATTAGTGGACTTTATCTATAATAGAAATAACTTATTAAAATGTTTTTAAAAATAAAGAAAATACCAAAAGTAAATTGGAGTTCTGACAAGCCATATAATTTTAAACCAAAATTTTCTACTTTCTTTTTTTTATGCTTTGGTCTAACGATGTTTGGCCTTGGTGAAGGGTTATTGATTGTTTCCTTTACAGGCGCTTCTCCATGGAGTGTTTTAGCTCAAGGTATTTCCTTAAATGTTAATTTAAGTATTGGAACAATTACTCTTTTAATAAGTATTGCTGTCTTAATTTTATGGATTCCTCTTGGTCAAAAACCAGGAATGGGCACAATATTTAATGCCTTAATAATAGCCTTTATGATTGATCTTTGTATTAAGTTTGTACCAACCCCGTCTAATTATCCTAATCAATTAATCCTAGCAGTAATTTCTGTAATGATGGTTGGAATAGGTGGAGGAATTTATTTAGTTTCTAATCTTGGTGCAGGACCAAGAGATGGATTAATGATTGGTTTACAAAAAGTAACTAATTTACCGGTGGCAGCCGTTAGAGCCTTTTTAGAAATTTCTGTTGTAAGTATTGGCTGGTATTTAGGTGGAACAGTAGGGGTTGGAACTCTTTTATTCGCTTTTGGTATTGGTCCGTGCGTTGCACTAGGTTTGTTTTTAGTTGATAAAATTTTTGATTAGGCAGCAGCGCCTGATTTTTCACTTCTTTTTCTTTCATGAGGATCAAGAATAGCTTTTCTTAATCTACAAGACTCTGGAGTAATTTCTAAAGCCTCATCAGTATTTAACATACTTAGTTGTTCAGCAATTGACATTTTTCTAACTGGAGTTAAGACAACATTTTCATCAGTACCTTGCGTTCTCATATTTGTTAATTTTTTACCCTTCATAACATTAATGATCATATCTCCTGGCTTAGGTGATAGTCCCACAATCATTCCTGGATAAACAGGATCGTTATGAGTTACAAACATTTCTCCCCTAGCCTGTAAATTAAAGATTGCAAAAGCAACTGCCTTTCCTTGTTCCATAGAAATTAGAGCACCATTTCTTCTGCCTTCCATTTCCCCTTCAAATGGACCATATTCATGAAAAATTCTATTGATGACACCATTTCCTTTTGTCAGCGTTAAAAATCTACTTGTATATCCCATCAAACCTCTTGTTGGCGCATGAAATATAAGCCTCTTTTTATTCTTACCAGTGTCTTTTAATTCTATTAATTTACCTTTTCTTCTATTCATTGAATCAATTATCTTTGATGAATGTTCCTCATCAAGATCCATGGTAATTTCTTCTATTGGCTCAAGTTTATTTCCGTTTTCATCTTTTTTATAAAGAACTTTTGGAGGGCTCACAGTCATTTCAAAACCTTCTCTTCTCATTTGAGTAAGTAAAATTTCTAACATTAATTCACCACGTCCACTAACCACAAAAGAGTCATTTCCCTCATTTTCAGTGAATGTAATTCCAACGTTATTTTGTGCCTCTTGAACTAATCGATCTCTAATCTGTGTACTTGTAAGTTTTTTACCTTCTGTGCCAGCTAAAGGTGATGTATTTACAGTAATTGTAATTGACATAGTTGGAGGATCTATAGGAGTAGCTTCTATTGGCTCGATAACCTCAAGATCACAAATAGTATCTGCAACATTAGCTTTTTCTAAACCTGCAACAACAACAATATCTCCAGCTTCACCAACTTCAATTGGAACTTTTTTAGTTCCTTCGTATCTAAAAATTTTAGTTAATCTTCCCTCATCAACTTTTTCTCCTTTTAAATTGATTGCCTTAATTGCTTGATTAGCTTTTGCTGTTCCTTGTGAAATTCTACCAACTAAACTTCTTCCTAAGAAACTATCAGCATAAAGAAGCGTAGAAAGCATAGCAAAAGGTTTTGATTTATCTAATTTAGCTGGTTTAACATGGTCTATTATTTTATCTAAAAGTGGATTAAGATTTTGTCTTAGACCATCCACTTCATGATCAGCCCACCCAGATCTTCCACTGGCATATAAAACTGGGAAATCTAGTTGTTCTTCATTAGCATCTAAACTTACAAATAAGTCGAATGTTTCATCTAAAACCTCATTGGCTCTTTGATCTGATTTATCTAATTTATTTATAACCACAATTGGCTTTAAACCTTGTTTCAATGCTTTTGCTAAAACAAATTTTGTTTGAGGCATTACACCTTCAGCAGAATCTATTAGTAGTAATGCTCCATCAGCCATACTAAGCACTCTTTCAACCTCAGCAGCAAAATCTCTGTGACCCGGGGTATCAATTATATTTATTCTAGAGTCTTTCCAATTTATCGAAGCAGGTTTAGCTAATATTGTAATTCCCCTTTCTTTTTCTAATTCTCCAGAGTCCATTAGCCTTTCATCCACAACTTCATTTTCTCTAAATGAACCACTTTGCTTCATTAGATTATCAATTAGGGTTGTCTTACCATGATCAACATGGGCAATTATGGTGATGTTTCTTATGGTGTTATTCATAAATCTGGGTTCTTATACATATTTAAACACTTTTGAATACTTAAAAAAACTCATACTAGGCTTGAATAAATTAAGTATTTTCCTTTTAATTTGAATTTTTTTGCTTTTCGCGTTTAAGTTTTCTTTTTTCTTTAAAACTTAATTTAGGTTTTTTTTTGACACTAGAGTCTTTAAACGATTTTCCACTATATCTTTTTGACATTACCGCAAGTTTTTATAAACAATGATGTGTTATATTTATATATGCAGAATCAGCAACTAGAATTATTTAATAAAAATAAATTATTTAACTTAAAAGAAAAAAAAGAAATTTTTTTAAGGTCTATTATAAGTAAAAATAGCAAAAGTCAGAACAAATACAAAAGAGTTGCTTTATCAACTATTAGATACGCGGGAGGAAAATCTTTAGCTGTCGGACATGTTTTTGAATTATTACCAAATAATGTGAAAAAAGTAATTTCTCCATTTTTCGGTGGTGGTTCTATTGAAATAGCAATGAGTAAGGTTTTAGGACTTAATGTAGTTGGTTATGATATTTTTGATATTCTTTGTAATTATTGGAATTTTCAAATTAAAAAACCTGAAATACTTTTTAAAAGATTAAATAAACTTAAACCTACGTTTTCAGAATTTGAGAGAATACGAAAAATCTTAAATAAAGTTTGGAAAAAAGAAGTTAAATTAGATCCACTTACCTTGGCTGCTTATTACGTTTATAATTTTAATTTATCTTATGGGCCGGGGTTTATGGGATGGACATCAGAAATTTATTTAAGCAAAAAAAAATATCAAGCAATGTTAGAAAAAATAAGAAACTTCAAACCTGGAAAATTATCTGTCAAACATGGAGACTTTGAAAAAGTTTTAAAAAAACATAAAAGTGATTTTTTGTATTGCGATCCTCCTTATTATATTGGTTCAGACTCCAAAATGTTTAAAGGGGTTTACCCAATGAGAAATATTCCAGTTCACCATAAAAATTTCTCACATGAAAAATTAAGAGATATATTAAAAAAACATAAAGGTGGATTTATATTATCTTACAATGATTGCCCAACTATTAGAAAGTATTACAAAGGATTTAAAAAATTATATCCAACTTGGCAATATACCATGGGCCAAGGTGAGACCAGAATTGGAAAAAATAGAATTAAGAAAGGTGATGATCATATTAAAAAGTCACATGAAATTTTAATTTATGACATATAATCATTTATCTTTTAATTTTTTTTAAAATTATTGGTTTATAGTAGATTTAAAATATATTATTATTGATGAAAAATTTAATATCAAATATAAAAAAATTTTTTAGTTTAAAATTAGAAAAAATTATTTTAAAAAAAGTTTCACCATTTATCGGCAAAATTTTAGATAGATTATTTTTTACATCTTTTTTTCGTCGAGGTTTAAATTTTTACTATCACTATGATCGAAATGATTATACTATAGATAATTCAAATAAAATTTGTTTTATTCACCTGCCTAAAACTGGAGGTAAAACTATTTGGAATAGTTTAAAAAAAATTGATTTTCCTCTTTATTACTTTCCAAAAAATGCACTTCATAACCCCGTTTCTTTAAACAATAACCCAAGGGATTTTAGATATATCACTGTAATGAGAAACCCCTTGGACAGAGTTTACTCTCAGTATTGGATGTTCCAAAAAGGAAATCACGATATAGTTGAACATGGATATGGTTTAATAAATACAATAAAAAATAGATATTTTTTTAAAAATTTAGCTTGTCAATACTATTCTGGATTAATAGATGAAATAGTCGATGAAAGAATTTTTATGTTAGCAAAAGAAAATTTAAAAAATTTTTTTTTCATCATTGATTTTGAGAATATTGAAAATGATTTAAAAAAATTGATTAAAATGACGAACCTCAACGATAATATTGAAATTACCCATATCAATAAATCTTCTTACGACAAAATGAGTGCGAATGAAAAAGAAATTATTAAAGTTTACAATTACTGGGATTTAAAATTGTATGATTTTTATAAAGAAGTTATGAAAAAAAAAGGGCAGTAAAAACTGCCCTTTTTAAATTTTTGTTTGAGAACAATGGGGATGGGATTACATACCCATGCCGCCCATTCCTCCCATACCACCCATGCCGCCCATTCCACCAGGCATTCCAGCAGGAGCCGCATCTTTTTCTTCTGGCTTGTCAGCTATCATTGCTTCTGTTGTTACTAATAATCCAGAAATTGATGCTGCATCTTGAAGTGCAGTTCTAACAACTTTAACTGGATCAATAATACCTTTAGCAAACATGTCACAATATTCTTCATTTTGTGCATCATAGCCATGAGTTTTTTTATTCTGTTCTAACAATTTACCAACTACAACTGAACCATCTACTCCAGCATTTTTAGTAATTTGTCTAATAGGAGCTTCTAATGCTCTTCTAACTAAATCAACACCAGCTTTTTGATCCTCGCCTTTGGCTTTTACTTTTTCAAGCTCTTGTGCAGCATACAACAAAGCACATCCACCACCTGTTACAATACCTTCTTCAACCGCAGCTCTTGTTGCATTAAGTGCATCTTCAACTCTGTCTTTTCTTTCTTTAACCTCAACTTCTGTTGCGCCACCAACTTTAATTACAGCAACACCACCGGCTAATTTAGCTAATCTTTCTTGAAGTTTCTCTTTATCGTAATCAGATGTTGTTTCTTCAATTTGTTGTTTTATTGAAGCACACCTTGCTTCGATATCAGATTTTTTACCACTACCATTTACTATAGTGCTATTATCTTTATCAACTTTAACTTTTTTACATGATCCAAGATCATCTAATTTTACGTTTTCAAGTTTAATTCCTAAATCTTCAGAAATTACACTTCCACCAGTTAAGATTGCAATATCCTCAAGCATAGCTTTTCTTCTATCACCAAAACCTGGAGCTTTTACAGCTACTACTTTTAAACCACCTCTTAACTTGTTTACAACTAACGTTGCTAAAGCTTCGCCCTCAACATCTTCAGATATAATCATTAATGGTCTACCAGCCTGTACCACAGCTTCTAAAAGTGGAACCATTGGTTGTAGATTTGTTAATTTCTTCTCATGTAAAAGAATAAAAGGATTGTCTAACTCTGTTGTCATTTTATCACTATTCGTAATGAAGTATGGTGATAAATATCCTCTATCAAACTGCATACCTTCAACGACATCAAGTTCTGTTTCAATTCCTTTATTTTCTTCAACTGTAATAACACCCTCATTACCAACTTTTTGCATTGCTTTTGAAATCATACTTCCAATTTCTTTATCGCCATTTGCAGAAATAGTTCCGACTTGAGCAATTTCATCACTATCTTTTACTTTTTTAGCTGAAGAAACTAAGTTTTGTTTTACAACATCTACTGCTGCATCAATACCTCTTTTTACATCCATTGGGTTCATTCCAGCTGTAACATATTTTACACCTTCTTTAACAATCGCTTGAGCTAAAATAGTTGCAGTTGTAGTTCCATCACCAGCTTCATCATTTGTCTTGCTAGCAACTTCCTTAACCATTTGAGCGCCCATATTTTCAAACTTATCTTCAAGGTCAATTTCTTTTGCAACTGAAACACCATCTTTAGTAATTCTTGGAGCACCATAAGATTTATCCATCACAACGTTTCTGCCCTTAGGACCTAATGTTACCTTAACAGTATCAGCTAAGATATTTACCCCTCTTATCATTGCTGATCTTGCTTCAGCGTCAAATTTAACAACTTTTGCCATTATACTTTCTCCTTTAACTTATATTATTTACTTGAAATACCCATAATGTCTGACTCTTTCATTATGCTGTATTCTTTACCATCAATTTTGACTTCAGTTCCTGACCATTTGCCAAATAAAACTTTGTCTCCAACTTTAACATCCATTGGAATCTTTTTTCCATCTTCAGTTTTTGCACCACCACCAACAGCAACAACTTTTCCTTCTTGAGGCTTCTCTTGTGCAGTATCGGGTATGATTATTCCTCCAGCAGTTTTTTCGCTGCTATCTAAAACTTCTATTAAAACTCTGTCATGTAACGGTCTAAATTTCATATATTCTCCTATATAAATATGAGGTTCATATAGAGATTGGTGATACTATTTCAAGATATACTTAATATTTAGTTTATTAAAAAAGGTAGGAAATTGTGGATTTTTTGGGTTATAGATAATTTTGATGACTAAAAATTTAGACAAAGATGGCTTCTGTTCCATCGTTGATAATTATCAGCTTTTTTATATCGATTTGTGGGGTGTTATTCATAATGGAATAAACCTACACAAAGAAGCAATTAACGTTTTAAAAGAAATCACAAAAAAAGGCAAAGAATACATTCTGCTTACAAATGCCCCAAGACCTAATGATGTTGTTAAATCTTTTTTAGAAAAAATGGGCATGGAAAAAGAAATTAGAGACCACGTTTTTACATCTGGGCAAGCATCATTAAATTATCTTAAAAAAAATTTATCCATCAAAAAATTTTTTCATGTTGGACCACCACGTGATTTTGACTTGTTTAATGACTTTGTTAAAATGAGGTCAGACAATATTGATGATGGAGAGTATATATTGTGTACAGGGCTGTTTGACAAATTTGATAAAGATTTGAACTATTATAAAGATTTATTTGAAAAAAACTTAGATAAAGAAATGGTTTGTACTAATCCTGACTTAATTGTGCACAGAGGTGATAAAAGAGAACTTTGTGCAGGGTCAGTTGCTATGGTTTTTGAAAAAATGGGTGGCAAGGTTGTATATTTTGGGAAACCATATCCTGAGGTTTATAATTTATCCATTAATAATAAAGGCAAAAAAATTCTTTCTGTTGGTGATAATTTAAATACTGATATTAAAGGTGCAAATCTTTTAAATTATGACTCATTATTAATTTCAAATGGTATTCATAAAAATGAAATTAAAGAAAAAGGAATAGAAGCAACCGCGAAATCTTATGAAACAATCTGTAACTATATTCAATCAGAGTTAAAATGGTAAAAATGAGATTATATAATGGTTTTAATATTAAAAAAAATCATAAAAACTCAATTATTTTAATTGGTAATTTTGATGGACTTCATCTTGGACATCAAAAATTATTTAGATTGGCAAAAAGATATAAAAAGAAATATTCTTCAAAGATTGGTGTTTTAACTTTTGAGCCGATGCCAAAAATGTTTTTTAACTCCAATTTAAAAAATTTTAGATTATCTAATTTAAACCAAAAAATTGAAAATTTAAGTAAGCTTAATGTTGATTTTGTGATTACTAAGAAATTTAATCGTAAATTTTCAAAAACAAAATCAATTTCATTTATTAAAGAAACTTTAGGTAGAAAACTTAGTCCTAAATTTATTTTTGTAAGTAATAATTTTAGATTTGGAAATAAAAGAGAAGGAAATGTTAAACAATTAATTCATCACGAGAAATTATGTAATTATAAAATTATTAAACCACAACCTTTATCAATTAAAAAACAAATTATTTCATCTTCATTGTTAAGAAAATATTTACATAGTGGGAAACTTAATAAAGTTAATAAACTTTTAGATAGAAAATGGTCAATAGATGGAAAAGTTCAAAAAGGTAGACAAATAGGAAAAAAGATTGGTTTTCCGACAGCTAACATAGATATCAAAGATTATGTTCTCGCAAAACCAGGTGTTTATGCTGTTAAAGCCAGGAGTATAAAAAGTTCAAAATATATTAAAGGAATTGCCAATTTAGGATATCGACCTACATTTAATGGAAAAAAAATATTATTAGAAGTTCATTTATTTAATTTTTCTGGAAATTTATATAATAAGTATTTAAGAGTAGAGTTTTTAAAATTTATAAGATCTGAAAAAAAATTCAAAAATGTAGATCAATTAAAAAAACAAATTAAAATTGATTTAGTAACTGCAAAAAAAACAAAATGAGTAAAAGCCAAATTAATTTACCCAAAACAGCTTTTTCAATGAAAGCTAATTTACCAATTAGAGAGCCAGAAATTTTAAAACTTTGGAAAAAAATTGATCTATACAAAGAGTTAAGAAATTCAAGAAAAGGACAGGAAAAATTCATTCTCCACGATGGTCCTCCATATGCAAATGGAAATATACATATGGGTACTGCGTTAAATAAAATACTTAAAGATATTATAGTAAAGTTTCATCAAATGGATGGCAAAGATTCTGTTTATGTTCCAGGTTGGGATTGTCATGGTTTACCTATTGAATGGAAAATTGAGGAACAATACAAAAAAAATAAAAAAAATAAGAATGATGTTCCAATTGTGGAATTCAGAAAGGAATGCCGAACGTTTGCTGAAAAATGGATAGAGGTTCACAAAGACCAGTTTAAAAGATTAGGTGTAGTCGGTGATTGGGAAAACTATTATTCAACAATGAGTTATGATGCAGAAGCACAAATTGTAAGAGAACTTGGAAAATTTTTAAAAGAAGGAAGTCTTTACAGAGGATATAAACCAGTTTTATGGTCAACTGTAGAAAAAACTGCCTTAGCTGATGCCGAGGTCGAATATCAAGACCATAAATCTGATACGATCTATGCTTGTTTCCCAGTTAAATCATCAAAAATTAAAGAACTTAATGATTGTAATATTGTTATATGGACAACCACTCCCTGGACGATACCAGCGAACAAAGCCTTGGCATACAATGAAAGTTTAGATTACGTAATAATTCAAATTAATGATGACGGAAATTTTAAAAATAAAAAAATTGTTATCGCTGAGGCATTAATAGGTTCAGTTTTAAAAGATTGTGAGATTAAAGAAATTGAAAAACTAAAGAAATTTAAAGGTAAAGATTTTAAAGATACTATCTGTAAGCATCCATTTTTTGATTTAGGATATGATTACGATATTCCAATGTTAGAGGCACGTTTTGTAACCACTGAACAAGGAACAGGAATTGTTCATTGTGCGCCAAGTCATGGACCTGACGATTTTAATCTTTGTTTAAATAACGGAATAAAGGCAGTTGAGACAGTGGATGATGATGGAAAATATACAAAAAATGTTTCTCTATTTGAAGGTTTACATATTTTTAAGGCTAACCCCATAGTGATCGAAAAATTGAAAGATCAAAATAAACTTCTTTCAAATGGTGTATTGGTTCATTCATATCCTCATTCGTGGAGATCAAAAGCACCCCTGGTTCATAGAGCAACACCACAATGGTTTATTTCTATGGAAAGTCATAAACTGAGAAGTAAGGCTTTAAAAGCAATAGATGATACAACTTTTTATCCAAGTAAAGGTAAAGAAAGATTAAAATCAATGATCGAGACCAGGCCAGATTGGTGTGTATCAAGACAAAGAGTTTGGGGTGTGCCACTTCCTATTTTTGTAAATAAAAAGTCTAATGAAATTTTAATAGACGATAAAGTATTTGAAAATATTGCTAATATTTATGAGAAAGAAGGTTCCGATTGTTGGTTTTCAGATGATCCTCAAAAATTTTTAGGTGACAAATATAAAGCTGAAGATTTTGAAAAGCTTAGCGATATTGTTGAGGTTTGGTTTGATAGTGGATCAACCCATTCTTTTGTATTGGAGAAGAGAAAAGACCTTAAATGGCCTGCATCAATGTATTTAGAGGGTTCTGATCAACATAGGGGTTGGTTTCATTCCTCTTTATTAGAGTCCTGTGGAACAAGAGGTAAGGCACCTTTCGAGTCTATATTATCTCATGGGTTTGTTGTGGATGGAAAAGGTCTTAAAATGTCAAAATCTCTTGGAAATGTAATTGCACCTGAGGATATTTTGAAAAAATATGGTGCCGATATTTTAAGAATTTGGGTTGCTGCATCAAATTATGCTGAAGATTTAAGAATAGATTATTCTATTTTGGACCAACATTCTGAGTCTTATCGTAAAATTAGAAATACATTTAGATATTTATTAGGAAATATAAATGACAAATATGAAGATGTTAATTTAGATAAAATTGACGTTGAAAGCTTGCCGGAGCTAGAGAAATATATGTTAAGCAAGATTCATTCTCTTAACAATAAATTTGAAAATTATTTTAAAAAATATGATTTTCATAATCTTTATAAAGAATTGTTAAATTTTTGCACAACAGATTTGTCATCATTCTATTTTGATATAAGAAAGGACACTTTATATTGTGATCCAATAAATTCTGAGAAAAGAAAATCTTGTGTTACAATTTTGAATGTTTTATTAAAATCTTTACTCAGATGGTTCGCTCCAATATTGTCTTTCACAACTGAGGAAATACATCAACTAATATCAAAGAATACTAAAAGCATCCATTTAGAAAAATTTCTTACTTTTCCAGATAAATTTAAAAATGAACAGCTTAAAGAAAGATGGTCTCAATTAATAAAAATTAGAGATGTATGTAACATAAGTATTGAGGAACAAAGAGCTAATAAAGAAATTGGTTCAAGCTTAGAAGCAGAACTCAAAATTAAATTAAGTGAGAAATATAAAGATATAATATCAAAAATTGATTTATCAGAGCTTTGTATAGTATCAAAAACTCAAATTAATTTTGATGAAGGTTCAGACATTCTAGTTGAAACTAAGAAAGCTCCGGGTGATAAATGTCCCGTGTGTTGGAAAATAAGTGTTGAGCCTTGTGAGCGTCATTCTCAATAATGTCTAAATATTTAAATAAAAGTTTTATCGTTAACCTTTTTATAATTTTAAGTATTTTTGGTCTCGATAGGTTCACCAAAGTCTATGTGATTTCTGAAAATGAAAAAAATTTGTCGTCTGAATTATTTGTATCAAAATTTTTGAATATAAATTTAATTTATAATGAAGGAATAGCATTTGGTTTATTATCATTTGATCAAAGTCATATGTACAACATTTTAACAATTTTAATTGCGGCTGTAATTTTAATTATTTTTTTTATGACTTTAAAAAGTGATGGTCTTAAAAAATATTCACTTTTAATGATATTTGGTGGAGCCCTTGGTAATTTATATGATCGAATTTTTTTTAAGGCTGTGCCAGACTTTATTGATTTTCATATCGGAAATTTTCATTGGTTTATTTTTAATGTATCGGATATATTTATTTCATTAGGAGTATTATTTTTGATTATTTTTGAAATAATTGATAATCAAAAAAATAAAATTGATGAAAAAAATATTTAAACTAACAATAATTATAATTTCAATTTTAGCTTTAAATTCATGTGGAACTATTAAAGAAGGTTTTAGTTCACAGAAAAAAAATAGCATAGATGAATTTTTGGTTGAAAAGAAATCACCTTTAGTGATGCCCCCAGACTTCAATGAATTACCATTACCACAGCAAACTAATCAAGCAACTGAGAATGAAAAGAATACTGATATTAAATCATTACTGACTGACAACAAGGATTCAGATTTAGATAATCAAAACACTGATCAAAACACAAATTTTGAAAATTCCATTATAGAAAAAATTAAAAATAATTAATGATAACATCAGGAATTTTTTTTAAAAATTTTAAGGGTAGTAAACAAAATTCTAAAATAAAAAAAAATCTTAAAAAATTAATCAAAGAAAATAATCAAATCTTTCAATCTTTTAGTAAAAATTATAAAGACCAATCTAAGATCAAAAATTTGGGAATTTTCAAAAGATTCAACGATATCCGTATAATTGGGATTGGTGGTTCGTCATTGGGTACGAAAACTATTTATAACTTTCTTAAAGATAAAATTAAAAAGAATGTATTATTTTATGATAATTTATCACCTTTCAATAAAAAATCTGGAAATAAAAAACATTTAAATTTAATCATCTCTAAATCAGGCAATACTTTAGAGACAATAGTTAATTCTAATATTCTTATCAAAAAAAGTGATAAAAATATTTTTATCACAGAAAATAAAAAAAATTATTTATATTCATTAGCACATAAACTCAAATCAGAGATAGTTCATCACAATAATTTTATAGGTGGTCGATACTCAGTTTTATCAGAAGTTGGAATGTTGCCCGCCGAATTAATGGGTCTAAATTCAAAAAGTTTTAGGCAATTTAATAATTTAATTAAAAATCAAAAATATTTAAATGCGCTCATATCTAATGTGGGATCTACAATAAGTTTAATTAAAAAAAGAAAATTTAATTCAATTATCATAAATTATGATGAAAAATCTCAAAATTTTTTTTCGTGGTATCAACAACTAGTAGCTGAAAGTTTGGGTAAAAAGGGAAAAGGTTTATTGCCAGTCGTATCTAACATGCCCAGAGATAATCATAGCGTTATGCAGCTTTATTTGGATGGTTTTAAAAATAATTTTTATACGTTTTTTTATGTCCATGAAAATAATACCTCCAAAATAGATAATAAATTTATTTTGCCCTCACAAAATTTTCTTAAAAACAAAAATATTCAAAATATTACTTACGCTCAAAAAAAAGCTACGGAAAATGTTTTTACAAAAAAAAATATACCCTTTAGAAGCTTTGAAATAAAAAAAAGGGACGAAAAAACTTTAGGTGAGTTATTTTGCTTTTTTATGTTGGAGACTATTTTAATTGGAAAAGCTTTGAAAATAAACCCTTACGATCAACCTGCTGTTGAGTTAATTAAAAAAGAGACTAAAAAAATTTTAGTTTAAATCACCAAATATAATTTTCGATATTCCATATTTCTTCTCATCTAGAATTCTAAATTTTTTTGAAAACTCATCATTTTCTTTTTTATGCCTATGCACAATAATCACCCCATCTTTATTGAGAATTTTTTCTTGAAAAATATTATCAATAATATTTGACAATCTTTTTTCTTTATAGGGAGGATCCAAAAATATGATATTGAATTTAAGCTGAATTTTTTTCAAAAAGTAATTAGATAGTAAGTCTTCCTCAATAATCTCATATTTTTCTCTCATATTTAAATTATTTAGATTACTTTTTAAAATTGGCAAAACACCATTATACTTTTCTACAAAAGTAACATGTTTAGCTCCTCTTGAGAGACACTCTAAACCAAATGAGCCAACACCTGCAAATAGATCTAAAACTATTGAATTTTCAATATTAATCCTAAATTTATTTGAGTGATTAATAATATTAAAAATAGATTCTTTTGCTAAGTCCTTTAAGGGTCTTGTTTCTTTGTCTTTTGGTTGTAAAATTTTTCTTCCTTTAAATTTTCCACTAATTATTCTCATTTTTTAATTACTTTATAACCAATATCTTTTCTAAAAAAACCATCTGACCAATTTAGATTGTTGAGAAGTTCATGAATTCTATTTCTTGATTCTTCAAAACTATCTGATAATGAAACAAAATTTAAAACTCGTCCACCCACCGCTAAAGTAACATCACCTCTTTTAATAGTGCCAGCATGAAATAAGTGATCAAGAGTGTTTAATTTAATTTTATTGATATTTTTGATTTCAATGTTCTTTTGGTAGGTTTCAGGGTAACCTTTTGAGCACAAGACAACACATATACTTTTTTTATCATTCCAATTAATTTTGATTTCATTTAATCTTCCATTACAGCATGAGTCAATAATTTCACCGAAATCTGTATTTAGCTTAGGAAGAATAGTTTGACATTCTGGATCACCCATTCTCACATTGTATTCAATTAAATAAGGTTCATTATTTTTTATCATGAGCCCTGCATATAAAAAGCCTTTATATGATGATTTGAAATCTTTAAGTGCTCTTAAGGTTGGATCAATTATATTATTCAAAATCTTTTTTTCGAGCTCTTCATTTATTAATCTTGATGGTGAATAAGCACCCATACCACCAGTATTTTTTCCTTTATCACCTTCCTGAACTCTTTTATGATCTTGAGCTGTACCAAAATTTTTGTAAGTAATACCATCACTTAAAATGAAAAAGCTCATTTCTTCACCTTCTAAAAATTCTTCAATAAGAACATTTTCAGCAGCACCAAACTTTCCATCAAATATTTCCTTAACTGCTTGATAAGACTCTTCTTTATTTTCACAAATATAAACACCTTTCCCTGCAGCCAAATTATCTGCTTTAATGACTATTGGAAAATTGGATTTATCTAAAAAATTTTTAGCTTGATTAATATCATTAAATACACCGAAATTCGCAGTTGGAATATTATATTTTTTACAGATGTTTTTTGTAAATATTTTAGACCCCTCTAATTGGGAAGCGACTTTACTAGGTCCAAAAACCTTGATATCAAAACTTTCCAAGTAATCTGTTAGTCCATCAACCAAAGGTTTTTCTGGTCCTATCACAACCAATTTTATTTTTTTTGAAAGAATGAAATTTTTCAGTTCCTCAAATTTATTTATATCTAAGTTAATATTATCAGCTATTGCATCTGTCCCAGCGTTACCAGGAAAACAATAAATTTTATCAATTTTTTTTGACTTACTTAATGCATGACAAATGGCATGCTCTCTTCCCCCACTTCCTATAATCCCTACAATCATGTATAAACATATAAACTATAAATGAATAAAAAATTAGCAAAAGTAAAATATTTACCAAATAATTTTCAAGTGATTGAAAAAGGTGACCATGTAATTTGTGCAGTTTCGGGTAAAGCAATCAGTCTTGAAAATTTGACTTACTGGAACGTGGAACTTCAAGAACCGTATTATTCATATGTTGAGGCTTCTAAAAAAAAAGAGGAGTTAGACAATAAATAGCATTATTTCCAGCGATTATGGGACCATATCCAGTTATTAGGATTAGTAAGTATCATTTTTTCAATAATCTTATTTATTTCGTTTGTAATATTTTCAATAGTATCTTCGTTTGAGAAGTGAATTGGTTTATGAACTTTCATTTTAAATTTAATTCCCTCATATCTTTCTATAAAGATAGGCACAACAGGCATATTAAATTTTTTAATCAATTGTGCTGGAATTGTAGTGGTAAACGCTTTCTCATTAAAAAAATTTGATTTAATACCCTGAGAAACTCTTTGATCTATCATCAGTGCTGTTGAAAAACCTTGGTTATTAAGTTTTATTAATTCTTTTAATCCACCGATTCCTTTTTTAATTTGATTGTTACAGATATATTTTTTTCTTATTCGCTCCATGAATTTATTTAAAAAAATATTGTTTAGTGGTCTATAGATTGCTCCAATTTTAATACCTATTTTGTCTATCTGCATTGCCATAAGCTCAAAGTTACTGAAATGCCCAGATATAAATACGACTTTTTGATTTTGATCTTTAATACTTAAAAGGACATCTTCACCTTCTATAGAAATATTTTTACTAAGATTACCATTTCTAAAATTTTTCATATAAAGATATTCTGCAAAAACCCTCCCATAATTATTCCACATTGAAGATTTAATTTTATTCAATTCTTTAGAATTATAATCTGGGAAGACTTTTTTTATATTATTATTGATTATCTTTTTTGATCTAAAAATTGGACCAATAATTTCAAATAATTTTCCGCTTAGAAAAGACGATAGTTTAACCCCAATAATTTTGAATATCACATAAAAAATGCAAATTATGATAAATTGTATTAAGTATTTAATTATTTTCATAAACCTTTGAAATATCATTAATAAAAGTTTTTTGGTTTAAAATCTTTAATTCTGATTTAATATAAAAAATTTTATCGTTGTTGTTTAGTCTCATGTAATCTTTTTCAGTAGTTATTATCTTACAATTTAATTTTTTAGAAATTGAAATGATTTCATCAATTTCTTTTTGCAAGTATTGATAATGATCAGGAAACTCTATATCTTTAACTATATTAATATTATTATTTCTTAACATAGTTATAAAAGTTTTATGATTTCCTATACCTGAAAAAACCAAATATTTTTTATTTTTATCAAACTCATTCATATTTAATGGAATATACTCTCCTTGATAAATTTTTATATTTGGATCTATTTTATGTATAAATTCTTTTATTTTATCTATATTTTCATTATTTCCATTTAGGAAAACATTTTTATATTTTTTCAAATTTTTAATACTTTCTCTAAGGGGTCCTGATGGAATAGTAAGATTATTGCCGATCCAATTATCAATATTAAAACAAACAATACAATAATCATAATTTATTGAAGGATCTTGTAAACCATCATCAAAAATCGCAAGTTCAAATTTCTCATCAATTGCTTGTTCAATAGATGAGGATCTATATTTTGATTTAAAAAGTTTACCATGATTTGCCAATATTTTCTGCTCATCAATTTGATCAGGATAATATTTTTTAATAAAGCAAGATTTTATTTTTTTTCCTAAAATTTCATTTATTTTTAAACTCAAAGACGTCTTACCCGTCCCACCTAGATAAATATTTCCGACACATATTGTTTTAATTGAAGCATACTTTTTTTTTTTAACTATTGAGTTAATAACAACCTTTAAAATTGTCAGTATTAATGAGATTGGTAAAAGTAAATAGGAAATGATAATAGGTTTTTTATAATCCCAAAATTTGGGTTTTTTAAATTTCATTATGGATAGATTTATCTAACTCATTTAAGGTTTTTTTAAGTATTGTTGAACCAAGATATTTCATTTTTTGTACTTTTCTCATGTTTTTTTTAAAGATTATTGAATTTGCACATTTTTGTGGTGAGCTTACTACAGATGATATCTTTAACTTTCTGAGATACTTATAAACATCTTTAAAATTATTAACATCTGGCCCATGTAATATCTTTGCACCAAACCGCGCAGGCTCCAATGGATTTTGACCTCCTCCTTTTACGATTGATTTTCCTAAAAAAACAGTAGTGGCAAACTTATAAAATTTTTTCGTTTCTCCAAAAGTGTCAACTATGAAAATATCAATATCTTTTAATTTTAATTTTTTGGAACTACGAGAAACAACATTCAGTCCAAGTTCACTGATTTCACCAATTATTTGTTTAACTCGATTTATATGTCTAGGTATTATAATTGTAATTATATTTTTGTTTTTTTTCTTTAAAAGAATATGAGTTTTAGCAGCAAATAATTCCTCGGTCTCATGCGTGCTGGCAGCAATAAATGTTTTATATTTCTTAAATTGAGAGAATAATTTTTTATCAGACTTACCAGATTTGATGTAATCATCTTCAATAAATTTCATATTTCCAATAGATTTAATATTTTTGACATTTAGTCTTTTTAGATAATGATTAGTCTCAGAGTTTTGTGAATAAGCTTTGTCTATTAAACCAAAAATCGAGTAAGAAAATTCTTTAAATTTTGACCAACGATCAAAAGATCTTTTAGTAATTCTGGCATTAAGTAATATTAAAAGAATATTTCTGTTTTTGATTGATTTAAACATACTTGGCCAAATTTCGGATTCTAAAAAAATTGCTATATTTGGTTTCCAATGGTCTAAGAACTTTCTAGAAAATATTGCATGATCAATAGGATAAAATTGATGAATAGTTTTTTTAAATTTTATTTTCTCTAATATTTTAGAAGAACTTAAAGTGCTAGATGTAATTAATATTTTACCTATTGATTTATCATTGTCATATTTTTTTATTACTGGAATAACACTTAATATCTCACCAACACTAGATCCATGAAACCAAACTAATTTTCCATTACCCCTTTCCTTTGAAATAAAACAAAATTTTTCTTTAAACCTTAATTTGTCTTCTTTGTCTTTTAAGATTCTAATAATAACTATGATTGGTGAAAAAATTAAGATTATTGAGAGTAAAAATTGATAAATAAAAAAAATCATTACCTCTGAAATTGCTTATCGTGAAAATTTTTGTAAATCTTCGAATTGATTAATAACTCTTCATGTTTTCCATAATCAATTATTTTTCCAGAGTCTATCACAAATATTTTATTTGAATTTAATATAGTTGAGAGCCTATGAGCAATAACAACAGTAGTTTTATCTTTTGTTAAAATTTTCAATGCGTCTTGTATTTTCATCTCAGTTTCTGAGTCAAGAGACGATGTGGCTTCGTCTAAAAGAATTATTGAGCTTTTTTTAAGCATGGCTCTTGCTATTGAGATTCTTTGTTTTTCTCCTCCAGATAACCGAACTCCATCTTCACCGATTAAGGTTTCGTATTTTTCTGGTAAATTATCTATAAATTCATCACAATGTGATAGCTTAGCTGCTTCGAATATTTCTTCATCGCTCGCATCTAAATTAGCGTATTTAATATTGTTTTTGATAGTATCATCGAAAAGTGTTGTTTCTTGGCTCACTAATGAAATATTTTTTCTCAATGACTCTAATGTCACATTATAAATTGATTGATTGTCTATAGAGATATTTCCAGACTTACAATCATAAAACCTTGGTATCAAATTTAGAATAGTAGATTTTCCAGAACCACTATGACCTACTAAGGAAGTCATTTTTCCTCCTTCAAATTCTAAATTAATTTCTTTTAAAACATCACCATCAGATTTTTTATAGCTAAATAAAACATCTTTAAATTTAATGTCTCCATTTTGAATATTAATTTCTTTAGCATTCTCAGTATTTTTAATTAAGTTTTTTGTATCCACTACAGGTAAGATTCGGGTAGCTGCCGATAAACCTTCATGAACTATAATATTCAAAGTCGATAAAGATCTTACTGGCTGATATGCGAGCATCATCGCTGCAAGAAATGAAAAAAAGTTATTTACACTTAATTCATTGTTCGCAATTAATTTTCCTGAATAAAATATTAAAATTGCAATCATGAAACCAGTTAGAATTTCCATAATTGGTGATATTCTTACTATTACTATTCCAATCTTTTTATTTTTTTCTTTCAGTTCATCTAAATGACTATTGGCTCGATTAGTTTCATACTTTTCTTTTTGAAAA
Organism: uncultured Pelagibacteraceae bacterium; assembly: GCA_902616725.1. Classification (GTDB taxonomy): domain Bacteria; phylum Pseudomonadota; class Alphaproteobacteria; order Pelagibacterales; family Pelagibacteraceae; genus Pelagibacter. The sequence continues at coordinate 80,571 of CACMTZ010000003.1, read as the reverse complement.
ATTTTTGTCAATTTATGATTTTTAAAAAGCTCAACTAAATACCTTGTTAAGAAGCCAGATTTCTCTTGTGCTTGAGTTGTAACTTTACCCATTCTTTTACCAAGTGATCTTGCAGCTGTACTGGCAATTGGTATCAAAATTATGGCAATCAATGAAAGTTTCCAATTCTGTAAAAACATTACAATTAGTAAGCCAATTAAAGTTAAGCTATCTTTGAATAGATTAAGTATTCCATTACTTAATAGATTCGTTATGTGTGTTACATCGTAAGTTAAATTGGAAATAAATTTACCTGAATGTTTTTCATCTATTGATTGAGTATCAGCACTTATCAATGTGCTTAACATATCTATTTGAAGTTTCTTTTTAATTTCCTCTGCCACATTGATCATCATTACTTTGGCAAAATAAAGAGAGACACCTTTAGTTGTAAATGCCAAAATAATAAGAAATGGAATCAATATCAACAAAGACTGATCTTTTTGAATGAAAATTTTATCTATGGCAGGGTCCAATAACCATGCAATCGATGAAGTGCTTCCTGCTACTAATAATGAAAAAAAAATGGCTAAAAGAATCTGTTTGAGAAATTTTTTTGTATAATCTTTATAGAGCCTTTTAAGAATTTTTGTCTTGTTCATCAAAACAACCTACCTATCAAGATATTTAAAAATATGATAATCCCTAAATAATTGTTACTTTTAAAAATTCTTAAACAAGAAGCAGGATTTTTGGAGTTAAAATTATTTATCTGATAAAAAAATAAATGTATGATTGGAATTGTAATAAATAGAAAATATATCAAATCAAAATTCATCATCAATCCTCCAACTACAAGTGATGATATTAAAGATAAATAGCATAATATTAAAAAGATTTTTGCTGTTCCTTTAAATTTTATTGAAGTTGATTTTACTCCTATAATTTCATCATCTTTAATATCTTGGAATCCATAGATTGTGTCGTAGCCTAGTGTCCAAAATATGGCTCCAAGATAAAAAATTATTGGTGCTATATTTATTTGTTCAGAGATTGAGGTCCAGCCAAGTATTAATCCATAATTAAATGTAATTCCTAAGAAAAGCTGAGGCCAATATGTGAATCTTTTCATTAAAGGATATGTGAAAGCTAATGGCATAGAGGCAAGAGCAATTATAATTGTAAAATAATTGAAATTTATAAGAACAAAAAAAGCGAGCAAGCAAAGAATAAAAGCGTATAAAAATCCAGTCTGAACTGAAATTTTTCCAGAAGCGATTGGTCTATTTTTAGTTCTTGTAACTTTTTTATCAAATTTTCTATCTAAAATATCATTAACTATACATCCAGCAGATCTCATCAAAACTGAACCAAGAAAAAAAAGCAAAATATAAAAAAAATAAATATTTAAACCGCCTGTAAAATCATAAATTAAGGTTAATCCCCATACACATGGCCAAAATAATAACAGATATCCAATCGGTTTTTTTAGCCTTGTCAGTTCAATAAATAAGTTTACTTGGTTCATAAAATTTTACTTGTAAATAACAAAGGCAAGATTGATAATCAAATTGATTCGTATGAATATAGATTACACTGTAACTGCGTTAATGTTTCCTGCGATCCCATTAATAATGGGTGTATATTCTAATAGATTTCATACTCTTAGTTCTTTGATAAGAAAAATACATGATGAGTATGTATTTGAAAAACACACCCCACCTGAATGGAAAGATCAATTAATAAATCTTGAAAAGAGAATAGGTGTTTTAAAATTAAGTATTTTATTTGCTGCTTTTGGTTTTTTGTTCAATATGCTCACTGTTTTTGGGCTTTATTTAGAAGAACTTTTTATTGCAAGAATAATTTTTGGTTCTTGTTGTTTATCGATGATGATCTCAATTATATTTTTTATTATTGAAATTCAAATCTCAACTAAAGCTCTTCGACTTCACCTTTCCGATATGGATATTCAATTTAAGGAATGATTACTGCTGGACCAGTCAATAATCTTGCCTCTAAATCTTTGTGAGCTTGAGCAGCATCTGTTAAAGAGTATTTTTTTGAAATTTCTACATTAAATTTGTTAGATAAAATTGCATCAAAAACTTTTTTTGCTGACTCAACAAGCTCTTCTCTTTTGATGGTATAATGTGCAATGGATGGTCGAGTAAAAAATAATCCTTTAGCATTAATATCTTTTTTTACATCTATAGTATCAACGTATCCAGATGCATTACCAAATGCTACCATCATTCCTCTTACTTTTAATGTTTCAATTGAACCTTTAAATGTTTTTATCCCGACACCATCATAAACAACATCAATACCATTTTTGCCAACAATTTTTTCAACTTCTTCTGAGAAATTTTTTTCAGAATAATTAATTACATGATGACAACCATTTTTTTTTGCAATTTCCTCTTTACCTTTTGAACCAACTGTTCCAATTACTTCTGCACCTAGAGAATTAGCCCAAGGACATAAGATTTGGCCAAGAGCTCCAGCTGCAGCGTGGTAAAGCACTTTGTCACCTTTTTTTAATGGATAAGCTCTATGTAATAGATATTCTGCAGTGATACCCTTTAAAGTTATACAAGACGCCACCTCATCAGAAATACCATCTGGAACAGTAATTAATTTTTCTTCAGGCATAATTTGTTTTTCTGAATATGCTCCTATTGGCATTGATGCATGAGTAACTCTATCACCAACTTTAAATAATTTTACTTCAGATCCTATTTCTTCAATAACTCCACTAGCTTCAAGACCTATACCGCTGGGTAATGGAATAGGATAGAGACCTGTTCTGTGATAAACATCTATAAAATTGAGACCTATTGATTTATTTTTTATTAAGACTTCTTTCGGACCTGGTTTTGCTATGTCTATATCCTTAATAACCAAAACCTCTGGTCCACCAAATTTCTCTATTTGTATTGATTTCATTTTTTTATTTTACAAATGTGCCGTTATGATAATCTTGAACGGCCTGCAATATTTCTGCTTTAGTATTCATTACAAACGGACCACCTCTTGCAATTTCTTCATTTATTGGTTTTCCAGAAATAACTAAAAATTTAGCCTTTGACAAAGCTTTCACTTTCAAATTCTCACCTCTTGTAAGTAATATCAAGGTACTATCTTTAACATTTGCATGTTTTTGCTCACCAATCTTTATTTCGCCATCTATTAAATAAACAAAACTGTTGTGTGTAGATGGGACAAGATAATTAAAATTCTTATCTTTATTTAGTTCGACATCAAAATAAACTGGCTCAACATTGTGACCTTTGACTGGACCTTCTGCCTTTTCAAACTTACCAGCTATAACTTTTACTTTTTTATCATTATCTTCATGTACACTCATTTTATCTGCATCAATATAAATATACTCAGGTTTGCTCATTTTTAATTTTGCTGGCATGTTGATCCATAGCTGAAATCCATGAAGTTTCCCTTCTTTCATTGCAGGCATCTCTGAGTGGATAATACCACTTCCAGTTTTCATCCATTGGACATCACCAGCAGTCATTTTACCTTCACCGCCTGTGCTATCTTTATGTTCAAAATCACCAGCAAGCATGTAAGTCACTGTTTCAATTCCTCGGTGGGGATGTGGGGGAAAACCAGCTACATAATCATCACTATTTTCAGAGCCAAATTCGTCTAGCATCAAAAAAGGATCAAAGTAATTGGGTTCAACTCCAATACTTCTTTTTAACTTTACTCCAGCTCCATCTGAAGCTGGGATCGGATCGATGATTTGTTTTACTTCAATATTTTTCATCCGCTTTAATTAACGAATTAATTATTAATTTCAAGATCACTTTTTATCTAAACATAAACCTTTAGCACCATTAACTACCAAGAATAAAAAACCACCAGCCAAAGCAATGTTTTTAAGAAAAGCGGTTAGCTGTACCTGGTCAGCAAAATCATTGTGAAAAATAATAGCTGTTGCAAAACAAAATAAGCTTAAAGCTGCTGCAGCAATTCTAGTTTGATAGCCAATTACAATAAGAATGGGTCCAATTATTTCAAGAGCAATTGCAGGTATAATCAATATACCGGGCAAACCAAAACTTTCCATCCAACCTATAGTTCCCTCATAATTATTTATTTTAAAAACTCCATTTAAAAAAAATAATGCAGATATTAAAACTCTTCCAAATAAATCTAGTGCTTTAATCATGTTAAATAAATCTTAGTAAATACAATGGCGGATTGTAACATTGTTTGCAAGCACAAAAAAAAATATTTTGTCACCTTTGGTCTTTATTTTAAAAATATTAAACTAATTGAATTAGTTTGTTAAGATCTGTAATTTGATATTTTGGTCTAAAATCTAAATTATCAAAAATGTTATTATTTCGATTTACCCAAATAGATTGGTAACCATAATTTCCACCACCAGAAACATCCCAAGTATTAGCACTTAAAAATGCAACTTCACTTTTATTAATATTATATTTTTTTATAGGCAAATCATAAACTCTAGAACTTGGTTTATATACGCCAACTTGTTCTATAGAAAAGATATCATCAAATAAATTGTCCAAATGATTACTTTTAACTAATTCGTCCAGTAGTGATGGAGTACCATTAGATAAAATAGCTAATTTAAATTTTTTCTCTTTTAGAGTTTTTAAAGTTTCTGGAACTTCTTTATAGGGTGATAAAATTTTATACAAATTAAGTAATTCATTTCTCATTGAAGGATCAATATTAAAAACTTTTATTGATTTATCTAAACTATCTTCTGTAATTTGCCAAAAATCTTTGTGTCGATCCATTAAACTTCTAAGCCAAGTATATTCTAATTGAGTGGTTCTCCAGAAATTTGCAAATCCCTCCCATTTGTCTCCAATTTTATCTTTACATTTTTCTGCAGCTGAATTGACATCAAACAATGTTCCATATGCATCAAAAATTATTGCTTTAACATTTTCCATAAACTAACTTAACACAAATGAGCAATATAAGATTATTTTTCTCGAGAACATTATCTACAGATATGACCGATATATTAGATAAGTCCCAATCACATTATTTGACTAAAGTTATGCGAATTAAAGAAAGTAAAGCTTTTTCAATATTCAATCAAAATGGAGAATGGGAAGCAAAAATTTTAAAAATATCAAAAGGTAATGTTGAATTTAAAACAATTAAACAATTAAGAAAAAAAGAAAGTTCAAAAGAATTGTGGCTAGCATTCTCACCGATTAAATCAAACTATCAAAATTTTATGATTCAAAAAGCAACCGAACTAGGAGTAACTAAATTCTTACCAATTATTTTTGACAGAACAGTTGTGAGAAAAATTAATAATGAGCGTTTAGAAAAAATAGTTATTGAAGCAAGTGAACAATCTAATCGACTAAATGTGCCTGAAATTGAGAAAGCTCAAAATTTGAAAAAATTTTTAAAATCAAATTCAATGGACTTAATTTTTACTGATTTAAATTCTAATAATAAAAAAATTGAAAAAACAAAGTTTTCAAATAAACCAATTTGCATCATTATAGGTCCTGAGGGGGATTTTTCAGAACACGAAAGGCAAGAGATTCTATCTTTTAAAGGAGTACAAGCACTAAAAATTAATGATAATATTTTAAGATCAGAAACTGCGGTGATATCTGCAATTTCGATCATAAATTATGTGATTAATTGATAAATTGTCGCGAAAACTAAAGTGTAATTTTTACAAAAGGGCTTTATATAGCTAGTAAAAATGAAAAAATTTTTATTTATATTTTCAAGTATTTTTATCTCTCAAAATGCTTTTGCAAACCAACCTGTTGATTGGCAATTAGGTTTTCAAAAAGCGGCATCAGAATCGATGAGAGACATTGTAGCTTTTCACGATAACTTGTTATTACCAATAATAATAGCAATAAGTGTATTTGTTTTATTTTTAATGCTTTATGCGTGTGTAAGATTTAGAGCTTCAGCAAACCCTAATCCCTCAAAGAGAACACACAATGTAACTGTTGAAGTTTTATGGACTTTAATTCCTTGCTTAATTTTAATTGTCATGGCGGTTCCATCATTTAAAATTTTATATAAGCAAGATACAATTCCAAAAGCAGATTTAACAATCAAAGCAATTGGCTATCAATGGTATTGGGGTTATGAGTATCCAGATGAAAATTTGGAATTTGACTCATACATGATTGAGGAAAAAGATTTAAAAGCAAATCAACCAAGATTGTTAGCTGTTGATAATCAAGTTGTTGTTCCAGTTGGCAAAGTAGTTAAAGTTTTAATAACAGCAAATGATGTTTTACATGCATGGGCCTTACCTTCATTTGGAGTAAAAAGGGATGCGGTACCTGGAAGAATTAATGAAACGTGGTTTAAGGCTGAAAAAGTTGGTACTTATTATGGTCAATGTTCAGAACTTTGTGGTATAAAACATGCGTTTATGCCAATTGCAGTTAAAGTAGTTAGTGAGGATGAATATCAAGAATGGTTATCTGAGGCGCGTGTGAAATTTGCAAAAGAAGAAATTGAAAATGATAAACTTAAATTAGCGAGTAAATAAATTATGTATACACAAACAGCCTCACACGATCATCATACTCCAACTGGTTGGAAACGTTGGGCGTATTCTACTAACCATAAAGATATTGGGACAATGTATTTAATTTTTGCAATTGTTGCAGGAGTTATTGGAACTGCTTTTTCTGTTTTAATGAGAATGGAATTAATGCATCCTGGTGATGGCATTTTAGGTGGTAATTATCATTTATATAATGTGTTGGTTACTGGACATGGTTTAATAATGATTTTTTTCATGGTAATGCCAGCAATGATTGGTGGCTTTGGTAATTGGTTTGTGCCAATTATGATTGGAGCTCCTGACATGGCATTTCCAAGAATGAACAATATTTCTTTTTGGTTACTACCTGTTTCTTTAACTTTATTAATTTTATCGATTTTTGCAGATGGACCTCCAGGACAAACCGGTGTAGGGGGTGGATGGACTATTTATCCTCCGTTGTCCTCAAAAGCTGGACAACCTGGACCAGCGATGGATTTAGCTATCTTAAGTTTGCACTTAGCGGGCGCCTCATCAATTTTAGGCGCAGTTAATTTTATCACTACTATTTTAAATATGAGAACTCCAGGTATGACATTACATAAAATGCCTTTGTTTGCATGGTCTATATTGGTAACTGCATTTTTATTGTTATTATCTTTACCAGTATTAGCCGGAGCAATAACAATGTTATTAACAGATAGAAATTTCGGTACTGCCTTCTTTGAAGCCCAGACAGGAGGTGATCCAGTCTTATTTCAACATTTATTCTGGTTTTTTGGTCATCCAGAAGTTTATATTTTAATCCTTCCAGGATTTGGAATGATTAGTCATATTGTTTCTACATTTTCAAGAAAACCTGTTTTTGGATATTTAGGAATGGCTTATGCGATGGTAGCAATTGGAATAGTTGGTTTTGTTGTATGGGCTCATCATATGTACACTGTTGGATTGAGCACAGATACAAAAGCATATTTTTTAGCTGCAACCATGATTATTGCAGTTCCAACAGGAATAAAAATTTTCTCATGGATCGCAACAATGTGGGGTGGTTCAATATCTTTTAAAACACCAATGGTATGGGCACTAGGATTTATTTTTATGTTCACAGTCGGTGGGGTAACTGGAGTAGTTTTAGCTAACGCAGGTGTTGATACTGCTATGCATGACACTTATTACGTAGTTGCTCATTTTCACTATGTGCTTTCTCTAGGAGCTGTTTTTGCAATCTTTGCAGGTTTTTATTATTGGTTCTCTAAAATGAGTGGTTATGAATATTCTGAATGGATGGGTCAGTTACATTTCTGGTTAACATTTATTGGAGTTAATTTGATTTTCTTCCCTCAGCATTTTTTAGGATTAGCTGGGATGCCGAGAAGATATGCTGATTATCCTGATGCATTTGCCGGATGGAATTATATATCTTCAATAGGGTCTTATGTAGCCGTAGCTGGTCTCGCTGTATTTTTTATGAATTTAATTTATGCATTTGCAAAAAAGAAAGCAGCCGCACAAAATCCATGGGGTGAGGGAGCAACAACGTTAGAGTGGACTGTGCCATCTCCACCAAATTTCCATACTTTTGAGGAATTGCCAAAATTTGAAGATGGTCAGGGTACACAAAAATCACACGGCTAATAAAATAAGAGCGTTAAGAACTGATGGAAAATTCAAGGCTAAAAAAAAGAAGTTTAAGCCAAGAAGATTTATCTAATCTTTCAGAATTATTTAAATTGATGAAGCCAAGAGTTATGTCATTGGTAATTTTTACCTGTGCGGTAGGTTTATTAACAGCACCCAACGTTGTTTCAACTAAAGACGCAATTATTGGAATTCTTCTCGTTTCATTAGGTGCCGGAGCAGCTGGTGCTTTAAATATGTGGTATGAGTCCGATCTCGATGCTTTAATGACAAGAACCTGTTTAAGACCCATTCCAACAGGGAAAGTCAATAGAAATCAAGCCTTGATATTTGGTGTTACATTATCAATAGTTTCAGTTGTAGCTTTAGATTATTTTACCAACAGAGTTTCTGCAGCAATATTATTATTAACAATATTGTTTTATGTGTTTGTTTATACAATCTGGTTAAAAAGAAGAACTCCACAAAATATAGTTATTGGTGGGGCAGCTGGTGCTTTTCCACCAGTTATAGGATGGACTATTGCTACAGGCTCTATATCCCTTGAACCATTAACATTTTTCTTGATTATATTTTTTTGGACACCCTCTCATTTTTGGGCACTTAGTTTATACAAGTCCGATGATTACAAGAAAGCCAAAATACCAATGCTGCCACTAACCAATGGAATAGAAAGTACCAAAATCAATATATTCATTTATTCTTTATTGATGATACCGGTAATTATTTTTCCATATTTAATTAATTTTGTTGGTTTAACATTTTTAATTCCATCACTGCTATTAACTTTTTATTACAATTTTTTATGTTATGAATTGTTGGATTATAAAAAAAATAGATTTAACTCTAAGAAAGCAAAAGCTATATTTGGATATTCAATATTGTATTTATTTTTAGTTTTTGTTCTGTTTTTGATTGATAAAATAATATGATTACACCAGATAAAAAAACAAAAAGAAAAAATATTATTACAGCATTAGCTATTATTGCGTTTATGATTTTTCTTTTCTTTTTTACTTTATATAACACAGGGGTGTTTGATAGGTCGATATGATAGAAAAAAAGAAATTAACACCATTAGTTTTAGCTGGGATTTTTGTTTTGATGTTAGGTTTATCATATGCATCAGTCCCTCTTTATGAAATTTTTTGTAGAGTTACAGGTTTTGGAGGAACTACTCAAGTGGCAGACAAAGCTCCAAAAATTGTTTTAGATAAAGTCGTTAGTGTAAGATTTGATACCAATGTTAATAATTTACCATGGGATTTTAAAGCAAAATCGAATGTGATGGATGTTAAAGTGGGTCAAGTAAACAAAATTGAGTTTGAGGTAACCAATTATAGCAATGAACCAACTGCAGGTGTAGCAAGTTTTAACGTTTCACCCTCAAGCTTTGGAAAATATTATAGCAAACTTGGTTGTTTTTGCTTTGAAAAACAAGAATTAAAAGCTGGTGAAACTGCTACTTATGTGATGACTTTTTATTTAGACCCAGAAATGGTCAACGATGCAACAGTAAAAAATTTACAGGATGTAACTATGTCGTATACTTTTTTCTCGACAGATTACTATAAACAATCATAATCCAAAAAAATGTCAGCTGAAAAAAAACACGATTACCATTTAGTAGACCCAAGTCCTTGGCCTATCTATGTTTCATTTTCATGTTTAATTTTAGCTGTGGGAGCTGTTTACTACATGCATTATGAGGTTTCATGGGGAATGTACCTTGGATTTGCTTTATTAATTTATGGAGCATACATGTGGTTTAGAGATGTAGTTATTGAGGCAGAGCATCAAGGACATCATACGCCAGTGGTTCAAATACATCATCGTTACGGGATGACTTTGTTCATTGCCTCTGAGGTAATGTTTTTTGTTGCTTGGTTTTGGGCTTACTTTGATGTGAGTCTTTTTCCAAACGATTTCGTTGGAAATGTATGGCCGCCAAAAGATATAGAAACTTTTGATCCATGGGATATACCATTAATAAATACATTGGTTCTTTTGTTATCTGGAACTACTGTAACCTGGTCTCATCACGCTCTCTTAGAGGATGATAGAAAAGGATTTATTCAAGGATTAGTTTTAACAGTTATATTAGGAGTTTGTTTTACTGCTTTACAAGCTTACGAATATCATCATGCAACATTTGCTTTTTCAGATCACATATATGGTTCAGTATTTTACATGGCAACAGGATTTCATGGTTTTCACGTGATCGTGGGTACAATTTTCTTGGCCGTATGTTTGTGGAGAGGAAAGTTAGGTCACTTTAACAAAGATCATCACTTTGGTTTTGAGGCAGCAGCCTGGTACTGGCACTTTGTTGACGTAGTTTGGCTATTCTTATTTGCTGCGATCTATATTTGGGGAAGCTAATTTTGAACCTTGAGACATAAGTTTTTATTTTCAGTTTTTATCATATTTTTTATCTTTGTTTTTATAGCTTTAGGTACTTGGCAAGTAATTCGTTTAAATTGGAAGAATAATCTCATTTTAGAAATTGAAAATTCATTAAAAAATCCTCCAGTTCAACTTTCACAATCTAATCAACAAAATTATCTCAAAATAAAAACATCAGGTCGCGTTGATTTTGATAAACAAATTTACTTATATAATTTAAATGACTCTGGAACACCTGGGTTTGATGTTTTAAATCCAATTCAAATAAATGGTGAAAATTATTTACTCAATAGAGGATGGATACCATTTGAAAAAAAAGATACACCTGAAATAAATATATTGGATCAAAATAATATAGAAGGAACTCTTAAAACGCAGGGAAGAAAAAATATATTTAAACCAGATAATGATATAAAAGGAAATTACTGGTTTAGTTTGAATAGAGAAGATATCTCAAAATTTACTGGTAAAGAATTTTCTAAGTACATAATATATTTAGATGGAAATTATCAGTTTCCTAGACCAAAAAAAATTACTGCCAATATTTCCAACAATCATAAAAAATATGCAATGACATGGTTTTCATTAGCGATTTCAATTTTTTTGCTATATCTATATTTTAGAAAAAAGAATTATTAAATGAATTATATAAGTACAAGAAATAATCAGAAAAACTTTACTTTTAAAGATGTTTTCCTCAAAGGTTTGGCAGACGATGGAGGGCTATTTGTACCTAAATCAATTAAACCCTTTAAAGAGGAAGAATTAGTTAATCTAAAAAACCTTAGTTACAATGATTTAGCTGCTGAAATAATTTATCCATTTATAGGAGATTTCATGTCTAAAGATGATCTAGTCTCTTTGATTTCAAAATCATATTCAAATTTCAGATCCGACGATGTTGTTAAAATATCAGATCTAGGAGATTTAAAAGTATTAGAATTATTTCATGGACCTACACTTGCATTTAAAGATATCGCAATGCAACTAATAGGTAATTTTTATCAATATCATTTAGGTCGTGATCAAAAAAAAATTAATATAATAGTAGCAACTTCAGGTGATACGGGTGCTGCCGCCATAGACGCTTTAAAGGGAAAAAATAATTTAAATGTTTTTGTCTTACACCCCAATAATAAGATTTCACCAGTACAAAGAAGACTAATGACAATACATGAAGAGAATAATGTATTTAACATTGCGGTAGAGGGTAATTTTGACGATTGCCAAAATTTAGTTAAAGCAATGTTTAATGACGAAAAATTTTCTAAAGCAATTAATATGTCGGGTGTAAATTCAATTAATTGGGCAAGAATCATTGCTCAATCGGTGTATTATTTTTACGCTTACTTTAAAGTTGGAAATGGTCAACCTTTATCCTTTTCTGTTCCAACAGGAAACTTTGGTGATATTTACGCCGGTTATTTAGCAAAAAAACTAGGTCTACCAATTGATAAACTAATCGTAGCTACAAATAAAAATGACATACTGCACAGAGCAATATCTGGTGGTGATTATAGTCAAAAGAAAGTTGAGGAAACAAATACTCCAAGTATGGATATACAAATTGCAAGTAATTTCGAAAGGCTTTTATACGATGTCAAAGATTGTAACTCAGAAGTTACAAAAAATGTAATGGCTGAAATAAAAAATAACACTTATAAGATTGATAAAAACGACTTAGATAAAATCAAAAAAAATTTTATATCTGAAATGCTTGATGAAAACGAAACTGTTGAAATGATCAAAACTATCAATGATGAGCATCAGATGGTAGTGGATCCGCATACTGCAGTGGGTATTGGTGCGGTGAGAAAATTAGGATTGGAAAAAAATTGTGTTGTATTATCAACTGCACATCCATGTAAATTTCCAAAAGCAATAGAGGATGCAATTTCAAAAACTGAAACTTTACCAGAAAGTCTTAAATACGTTAATGACAGAAAAGAAAAATTTGAACTTCTGTCAAATGATATTGAAAAAGTTAAAAAATATGTAATGAATTCGATATGAAACTTAAAATAAAAGATCAACTACCAGATACAGAGATTTTTCAACTTGTTGATGGAGAGCCTCAAAAAAGTAAATTAAGAGAGACTATAGGTAATGGTAAAGTTGTTTTGTTTGGTTTACCTGGGGCATTTACATCAACTTGCTCCAAACTTCACTTACCAGGTTTTGTAGCAAATGCAGACAAAATTAAAGCAAAAGGAATAGAAAATATATTTTGTTTGTCAGTAAATGATCCTTATGTAATGAACGGTTGGGGAGAGATTAATAATACTGGAGATAAAATAAGAATGTTATCTGATCCTTATTTGTCATTCACAAAATCAATTGGTGCAGAAGTTGATCGGAATGCAAAAGGAATGGGAATTAGATCAAATCGTTATTTAATGGTGATTGAAAATTTCACAGTAGTAAATATTCATGTTGAAAAAGAAACTAAAGAATGTGGTTTAACTTCAGCAGAGAACTTATTAAATAATCTAATCTAGGTAGGGCAGTTCTGTTGCCAGGTGCCCCGGACTTTGTAACATTATTCCTTAATTATACGCCATTCTCAATTGTTTAAAATCTTAAACTTTGATGAAAATTACGACCTAGCTACGACCAAAAATTTGGTCGTCACAGGTTCTTAGATTTGTTAATCTTGGATCATAAACATACTAAGTAAAAATGAAGAAATATAAATCGACAAAAAAAAAACTTGAATATGCAAGAAAATATAGATTAAAAAATCTCCAAAAGTTAAGAGTTCAAGACAGAGATCGGGCAAGAAAAAAACGATTAGAAAACCCAGAAAAAATTAGGGCAATACTCAGAAAATCTTATTTAAAACATAGGGACAGAAGAAACAAAGAAAGTAGAGAGTGGAGAAAGAACAATTTAGAAAAATCAAAAGCCAACAATTTAAGATGGAGACAAAATAACCAAGAAAGAGTTAAAGAAAATATTAAAAAATATTTAAAAGAACTTAAAACAAATCCAATTAAACGCCAAAAACGTAAAGAGTATATGAAGAACTATGCTCCTGAGTATAGAGGGAAAAATCGAAAAAAAATTAACGCTTTAAGCAGGGTCTATAGAAAAGAAAGAAGATTATATGATACTGAGTTTAGAGAAAAAGAAAGGTTAAAGTCAAAAAGCTACAGAGAAAAAAATAGAAAATTAGTCAACAAAAGAGAAAGAGAAAGAAATAAAAAAAGAAAACAAAACCCTGAATGGGTTATAAAAGAGAGAGAAAGAAGCAGGATTAGATCTGAGAAATTAAGAAAAGAAACACCTGAAAAATATAGAGCTATGCAGGAGAGATATGCTCCCAGAAGAAGACAGCATATTAGAGATAAATATAAAAAAGATATTAAATTTAAACTTAAAGTAAGGTTATCAGGAAGACTGAATGCTGCCCTTAAAAGAGCCATAACCTCACCATTTCAAAATTCTGGTAAGATGGGAAAAACTAAAGAATTAATTGGATGTGATATTGATCATTTAATAAATCATTTAGAAAAAAAATTTAAACCTAAGATGACTTGGGATAATTACGGTCCATATTGGCATGTTGATCATATAATTCCTTTTGAATACTTTGATATCAAAACTTTAAAAGGACAAAAGGCAGCTTGCCATTACACAAATTTGCAACCACTTGAACGCACATTAAATATTAGAAAAAGCAATAAATTAATTATGCCAAAAAAATTAAGTAAAATTGTAAGAGATAATATAATAAAATAACTAACTCACGACGACCAACATGGTTGTAATTTTCAAATAACGTTAATGTTACAAATTAAATTAACTAATGAGTAGGGGCGTTCTGTTGCCAGGTGCCCTAACTACAAGTTAGCAGCATCTCTAGCAAGTAAATCTACTTCATTATTTAATTCATCGTTTGAATGGGCTTTTACCCAGTTCCAACTTATTTCAAATTCATTATTTAATAGATCTAATTCTGTCCAAAGTGCTTTATTGCTTACTTCTTTTTTGTTTGCAGTTTTCCATCCATTTTTTTTCCAATTGTGTATCCACTCTGTTATTCCGGACTTTACATATTTAGAGTCTGTAAAAATTTGAACTTTGCTTCCTTTTGGAATTTTTTTAAGTGCCTCTATAGGTGCTAATAATTCCATCTGATTATTTGTCGTATCTTTTTTACTTCCTTTAAGTTCAGTTTTTTCCCCATCATTTAATATTATTGCGGCCCAACCACCTTTGCCTGGATTATTAAGACATGAACCATCAGTATAAATTTTAATCATTACACTAAATAATCCCTATAGTTTTTTAAATTATTATGAATTATGAGTTTTTGATAATATTCTCTTGGATCCTTAATTTTTATCAAAGCAGTTTTTGGAGTATTTGTGTAGTCGTAAAGTCTTGTCAGAAAATATCTCATCGCAGCAGCTCGGCATAAAATATTCAATGATTTTTTTTCAATTCCAGAGATCTTTTTATTACTCTCATATCCTCTAATTAAATTTTTAACCTTTTTTTTATTTAATTTAAATTGTGATTTTTTCTTATCAAAACATAGAGCGTTGATACATATTGCTATTTCATACATAAAATAATCATTTGCAGCAAAATAAAAATCTATAATTCCAGAGATCTTATTTTTTTTAAAAAATATATTATCGATAAAAAGATCACCATGTATTATTCCATTAGGCAATTTTTTCGGCCATTTATTTTTAATTTCTCTAAAATTACTTTTGAGAAATTTCTCTAAATTAATGAATTTTTTTGATTTAAATTTAATACTTTTTAATAATGGATTTAAATTCTTTATATTCATTGAGTTTTTTCTGAACAACTTTATTTTTTTCGAGGATGAGTGCATTTGAGCAACAGTTTTTCCAATATCATAACAATTCTTTAAACTAAGATTTTTTTTATCTTTTCCATCAAGAAATGAAACAACACAAGCGACCTTATTCTTTATTTTAAATAGATATTTTCCATCATGATTTTTTAGTGGCTTTGGACATCTTATTTTAAGATCATTTAGTTGATCCATTAATTTCATAAAAAAAGGTATTTCTTTTTTTTGAACTCTTTTTTCGAATATAGTTAATATAAATTTATTATTTTTCGATTTTAATAAATAATTAGTATTTTCAATTCCTTGTTTGATACCTTTAAAACTTAAAAATTTTTGATTTTTAAATTTTTTATTAATAGACGAAATATCTTTCTTATTTATCTTTGTGTAAACAGCCATTTAATTTAATTTTTTTGGAACACGAAAAACAACGTTTTCTTTTATAATTTCAACTTCTTCTATAGTGACTGTAAATTTATTTTTCAATTCTTTAATGAAATTTTCGACAAGTATTTCAGGGGCAGACGCACCAGATGAAATTCCAATTACATTTGAATTTTCAATTAAGTTGAATGGAATTTCGCTTTGTGAGTGGATCAGTATTGAGTTTTCACACCCCGATTTTTTAGCAACTTCAACAAGTCTTACTGAGTTAGATGAATTTCGACTACCAATAACAAAAAATAGATCACACTTTTTTGCAATGTTTTTAACAGCCATTTGTCTATTAGTTGTTGCATAACAAATATCTTCTTTTGCGGGCTCTCTTATATTTGAAAATTTTTTTTTAAGTATTGATATTATTTCTTTTGTATCATCTACTGATAGGGTTGTTTGGGTAACATAGGCAATTTTTTCAAAATTTTTTGTATCATAATTATTTGCTTCGTCCTCATTTTGGATAAGGTCGATAGACCCTATAGGCAGTTGTCCCATTGTTCCAATTACCTCAGGATGATTTTCATGCCCTATTAAGATTAAATGGTATCCAGCCTTATGAAGATTTTCAGCCTCTCTATGAACTTTAGAAACCAAGGGGCATGTTGCATCAACATAAGTCATATTATAATTTTTTGCATCTTGTGGAATTTTTTTTGGAACACCATGTGCAGAAAAAATAACTGGTCTTGTTTTGTCTTCAATTTCTTCAAGCTCCTCCACAAATATTGCACCTTTATTTCTTAGGTCATCAACAACAAATTTATTGTGTACTATTTCATGTCTAACGTATACTGGAGAACCATACTTTTGAATTGATTTTTCAACAATTTCAATTGCTCGTTCAACACCGGCACAAAATCCTCGCGGAGCAGATAACAATATTTTAAGTTCCTTGTTTTTCATTTTTATCTAAAAGATACTCAAGTAATATATGTGGAAATGTTAAAGACGCCAAACCTATAAAAATGACTTTAATAATCGAGTTATCAAAATCATATTTAAAATTGAGCAAATAAATACCAACTAAACAAATAATAGCAGTTAATATCGTAAGTGGCATAGCTTTTTTAATAAAAATCAAAAACCCATTTTTAATATTATTGTTATCTAATTCGTAAATTAATGTGATGCTGTGTCTTACAGAATGTAAAAAGCAAAAATAAGCCGTAAATGCTACTAAAGGAGAAAGATAGTAATTTAAAATCAATATAGAAAAATAATCAAAAAAAATAGAAAAATTCTTTAAATTAAATTTTTTAATAAACAAAATAATACTCGAAATAGAACTTAAGATTATCCCTAAATCTATCAATTTATTATTCTCAATAAAACTTAAACTTGAATAAAAATTTTCATTATCAATTAATAACAATTTAAATATTGCTATAGTTTCATCAAAATGAAAATACAATGGTGCCCAAATAACAAGTGATCCTTTTAGGAAATATAGTATCCCCATAAAGTGTGAGTTATAGTCATGCAAAAATTGTGTATCTTCTTTACCAAAATGATATGAGGCAACCAGTAAAAATATTATTAATAAGATAGATGGTATTAAAACCCAAAGTGTTACAACCATTACAGCCAATAAGATATATGAAAGATAAAATAGAGTTATATTTTCAATTTTAAAAATTTTTAGAAGCTTACCACCTTTAACATGATCTAAAGACCCATGTGATACACCAATAATTAAAATTAAAAATAAGCAAAATAATGGTGACAATATAAAGTTACTAAATTTAAATAGTATTAAAGAAAAAATATTACAGAATAAAAAAAAAATAAAAGAATGATTAAGATTTATTTTTTTTATATTCATATTCATTTAGGTTTAATCAAATAAAGCTTTGATAAAAATCCATTTTGGCATTTTTAAAATTATAGTCAAATCCTCAAGAAAATTACTCTTATTGGAAAGAAATTTGATAATTGTTTTAGGAGAACTTTGAAACATTTTAAAAAAAATTTCTGACATCCTTTTTGGATGTTTTTCAAGAACACGTAAAAATATTTCATCCAAAAATTGATATTTTTTACCGATTTCAAATTTTTTAGTACTATGAATATTTTCAATATTTTTTCTTATAAATTTACTATGTTCTTGTATATTCAAAAAGGTATATCCTGTGCTTAATCTTGTCATACCACCAGCAGTTCCAATATTAATTTTATTTTTTTCACTTTTAAATGATGGGTAAAAAAGTGGAATTGCACCTATCTCTTTATAAGTAATTTTATAATTTTTTAAATTCAATTTCTTTTCGATATATTCTTTAATTTGTTGATCATAATCTTTTTGAGAGTCATCGTTCATTTTTGAAAGCCAAGTACTCTCAATCAATGCCTTTTTTTTTGAGAAGGGAAGTGTGTAAAAAAAATGGACACTTTCCCTTTGATCACAATCAAAATCCATAAGATTAAAAATGTTTTCATCGAAATAATTATTCTCTGTCTCTATTTCAACTCCACAAAAGTGTTGCCATAAATTTCTAAAGTCTTTTTTGATAGAAGGAACGCTATTGAATATAAATGAATTTTTGGTGTTGATGTCTTTCAGTTCTTTTAAAAAAAAGATATTTTTATTTTTCTTTAATGAATTATTTATTTTCTCATAAAACAAACCACTATTGATGCTTTGATATGGATAATTTTCACATTCAAGAAAATTAGTTTTATTAGGTGCATTAACTGAAAAATTTTTCCAATTTTTTATAACACAATCATCAAAATTATGCTCAGATACTTTCCAAAAAGACCAGGTCTTATCTCTTTTGTACTCATCTCGAGGCTCGATTATTGCTAAGGTTTTATTTTCTAATTTATTATGGATCTCTAATTCATAGGCTAGAGATAAACCAGCACAACCACCCCCAATAATTATGTAATCAAATTCTTTCATCAAGATTAATTTCTTTATTAATCAATAAATGATCGTGTTCAATTTTATCATCATTTTTATTTAATAAAGAAAGTATAATTAGATCATAAATTGATAAAATCGTCTCCAAAACTTTTTCAAAGTTTGAAACGTAAATTTTTCCAGATTTACTATAATTTTCAAAGGTTTTCTTTTTCAAAATCTTATATCCAATTTTTCTGTATATTCGTCTAGCAACTAAGATACTAAATCTAAAGCTTAGTGGAATTTCTCTTATTGAATAAAATGAATTTTTATAAAATGTATCAGCAAGTTTAATAGTTGAGTTAATTTCCTCAAAACTTCCATTTATATAAGATCTATTTTTTTTTGAGTCCTCAATCACATCTCTTGATATATTAGTGAGTTGCATTGCTATACCAAGATCGATTGCAGATTTAAGGGATTGTTTTTTACTCACTTTTAAAATTTTTGCCATCATCAGTCCGACAGTTCCAGCTACTCTATAACAATAGATTAAAAGATCTTTTCGAGTATCTATTTTTACATTTTGTTTTATGTCTGACTCTATCCCATCAAATAAATCATAAATTATTTCGAGAGAAATATTGAATTCATGAATAATATTCCACATATTTTGAATAACAGGATCTTCAAAATTTTTTTGTTTAAAATCACTTACAAATTTTTGGAATTTTATTTTTTTTATTTCTATTTCGCCTTCGTCATCTGCAATATTATCTACAACTCTACAAAAATCGTATAAATAAGAACAATTTTTATAGGTTTTTTTTGGTAAAAAAAAACCAGCCCAATTAAACGATTTTGCGTAAATAGACAAATAATTTTTAGACGACATTATAAAATTTTATCTAAAACCTTTGCTGAGGAAAGTACCCCAGGTACACCTGCTCCAGGATGAGTTCCCGCACCAACAAAATATAAATTGTTATAAATTTCAGATTTGTTATGAAATCTAAAGTAAGCAGATTGTGAGAATTTTGGTTGTATAGAAAAACCAGAACCATATTTTGTATTGAGATCTTTTTCAAAATAGTCAGGTGTCAAATAAAAATCTTCAACAATATTTTCTTTTAAGTTTGGCATTAAGTCTTTTTCCATTTTCTTTACTACTAAATTTTTCATTTTTTCACCCTCTAACGACCAATCAATTTTTGATTGGTTATTGGGAACAGGAACTAGAACATAGAAACAATCATGTCCATCTGGTGCCATGGATTTATCAGTGGCAGTGGGTCTATGTAGATAATAACTAATATCGTTATTTAATTTTTTATTATTAAAGATGTCATCAAGGTGCTCTTTATATTTATTGCCAAATTTAATGGTGTGATGTTCAACATTATCGTAGATTTTTTTGGTTCCGAAATAATAAACAAATAAACCCATTGAATATTCCATTCTATTTTTTTTCCACTTAAACATAAAAGAATTATTACTCTGGCCATTTAACATTTTCTCATAAACACCCGGTGGATCTGCGTTACAAACAACTTTGTTAGCACTTATTTTTTTTGAATTGTCTAATTGAACACCTGTAATCTCATTTTGGTTTGAAATTATTTGAGTCACCTCAGAACCTTTTATTACCTCGATACCTTCTTCATTCATTAATTTTTCAAAACCACTTATAATATTTCCTGTTCCACCCATAGAATAGTGAATGCCCCATTTTTTTTCTAAGTATAAAATCAATCCATATATTGAAGTTGTGGTAAATGGATTTCCACCAACTAAAAGAGGATGCATGCTCAACATTCTTCTTAATTTTTCATTTTTAATATAAGATGATACTAGTGAATATACTGACTTATAGCTTTTGAGTTTGAGTAATGCGGGTAATTGTTTCATCATTACTGAAGGCTTGTCAAAGGGTACATCAGCCAGTTCTGTAAAACCTTTATCAAAAATTTTTTTGGTGAAATTAACAAGTTTTTCATATCCTTGAGCATCCTCTTTATTAATAAGCTCAATCTGTCTTTTCATTTCATTTTCGTCACCAGAGTAATTGAACTTTGATTTATCCTCAAAAATAAATTGGTACCAAACTTTAAGAGGTGTTAATTTAATATAATCATTTGGATTTTTTTGAAATAATTCAAATAATTCATTTATTAAGTATGGAGCTGTAATTACTGTTGGACCACCATCATAAATGAACCCATTCTTTTTAAAAACTCTTGCTCTACCACCTAGGTCTTTGTGTTTTTCAATTAATGTAACATTGTGACCCTTAGCTTTAAGGCGAAGAGCAGCTGCTATACCACCAAAACCAGAACCTATAACTACAGAATTCATCATGATAACTTATATTTTTTTGGATAAATTGTAAAAAGTATTATGAGTTAATTTTTTTTAACTCTTCTTTAGTTTCTTCTAAATTTTTCTGAAACAGTGTATCAAGTTTAGATTTATCAACTGAGGTTGTTATTATTTTTTTTACAGAGTCTATAGCTATTTTAACAGATGCATCTTTAATCTCTTTAATTGCTACCTCTCTCATTTGATTAATTTTATTTTTAGCCAAATTTTTCTTAATTTCTGAAGATTTATGAAATTTGTCATTGAGCTCAATGATTAATTTATCAGCATCTTTCTTTGCTTGATCAAGTATTTCCTTACTTTCAGATTGCGCTGTGTCTAATTTTTTCTGAGCATTATCTAATAATATCTTTGCTTCACTTCTCAGTTTCTCACTTTCATCAATCTCATTTTTTATGTCTGAGATTAATTTATTAAGAATAGTATTAATTTTTTGAGGTACTTTTAAATATATCAGACCCCCAAAAAATATTACAAAAGAGACTGCGACCCAAAAAGTTGAATCAATGACCATAATATTTATCTCCATTTTTTTTTACTAGATCATCAACAATCGCAGAGATACTGCTATTATTAACTTCTGCTCCAATTAATTTTTTTAAAATTTCGGTAGATGTTACAACTGCAATTTTATTAATTTTTTCTGGAGCACTTTGTCTTAAGGTATCAATTTCTACTTCAGCTTTTTTAATTTCATCATCAATTTGTTTATCTAAAGTTTCTTTTTTAGAATTAATATTTTTGATTACTTTTTCTCTAGCATCTTTAAAAATGTTCTTTGCTTCAATTTTACTTTTAAGAATAATCCCATCAAATTCTTTAAGTTTAGCTTCACTACTTTCTCTTTGTTTTTCAGCTGCCTCAATATTTTCTTGGATTTGTGATTTTCTTAATTCTAAGTTTGCACTTATTTTGGGTAGTATAAGTTTGGATAAAACAATATACAGCACTCCAAAAGTGAGTACGAGCCAGAAGATTTGTGAAATCCAAAACTCTGGATTTAATTGAGGCATTCCTCCACTCTCCGCTGCAAAAATCTTTTTTGCAAAAAAGAAATTTGCAATTAATGAATATAAAAATATTTTTTTAAACATTAATTAAAATGCGAAAAGAATAATCAATGCAACAACTAATCCAAATAATCCTGTTGCTTCTGCAAGAGCAAATCCTAAAAGCAAATTAGGAAATTGTTTTTGGGCTGCAGATGGATTTCTCATTGCACCAGATAAATAATTTCCAAAAATTATTCCGATACCTACTCCAGCTCCAGCCAAAGCTATTGCTGCAAGTCCTGCTCCAATCATTTTTGCTGCTTCTAATTCCATTATATCCTCCTTATAAGTTAATGGTGTAAATTTAATGCATCATTTAAATAAATGCATGTTAAAATTGCAAAAACATAAGCTTGAAGAAAAGCAACTAGTATCTCCAAACCAGTTAAAGCAACTGAAAAACTCAGTGGAAGCCATCCACCAACAATTCCGAGGCTTACGACAAAGCCCCCGAAAACCTTCATCATAGTGTGTCCTGCCATCATGTTTGCAAACAATCTTACTGATAAGCTGATAGGTCTACTTAGATATGAAATAATTTCAATGACCACAATTAATGGTAAAAGTACGATAGGAACACCACTTGGAACAAATAGTTTTAAGTAACCAAAGCCATGTTTTATAAAACCAATAACAGTCACTCCAATAAAAATAAAAGCTGCTAATATGAAAGTCACAATGATATGACTAGTCACTGTAAAAGTGTAAGGTATCATGCCAAACATGTTACAAAACAAAACAAACATAAATAATGAAAAGATAAATGAAAAATATGGTTTAGCTTTTGAACCAGCAGTATCGCTGATCATTTTTGAGACAAATGAATAGCTTAATTCAGCTAAGAGTTGGATCTTATTCGGAAGTATTGAATTTTTCTTTGAACCAAGGTTGAATATTATTAAAATCGCAAGAGAACTTATGACCATGAATAAACTAGCGTTGGTAAAAGAAATATCAAAAGCGCCTACTTTTATTTCTGGACCAATTCTATAAACTTCGAATTGTGTCATTGGGTTAGCTGCCATAAATCCTTATCTATTTTTGCATTTTTTTTGCGGATTTAATTACATTAATTATCCCTGCAACTACCCCTACAAAAAAAAATATTAAAATTAACCAGGGTTTAGTACCAAAGGTCTTGTCCAAAAGAAACCCAATAATTGTCCCTACGGCGACTGCTGAAACTAGCTCAGTACTTAGCTTAAAAGCAGTGCCAATTGGAGATTGATTATCTTTTTTATTTTCTAGATCTCTTTTTGAAACCTTTTTCTTTGCAATCTCTAAGCGAGTTTTGAATGGATCTTTGGACATTTTAATTAATTACTTAAGCGACCATGCTTTCTGCTTTTTGTAAATCAACAGCTACAAGTTGACTTATTCCTTTTTCAGGCATGGTGACACCATAAAGTCTATTCATTTTTGACATTGTCAAAGCATGGTGAGTAACAATGATGAATTTGGTATTTGTAATTTTAATTAGTTCTTCAAGCAAGCCACAAAATCTTGTTACGTTGGCATCATCTAAAGGTGCATCAACCTCGTCCAAAACACATATAGGCGAGGGATTAGTTAAAAAAACTGCAAAAATTAAAGATAGTGCAGTCAAAGCCTGCTCACCACCTGACAATAAAGTTATCGACTGGAGTCTTTTTCCAGGAGGACTGACTAACATCTCCAAACCAGCTTCTAAAGGGTCATCTGAGTCAACCAATTCAAGCTTAGCATTTCCACCATTAAATAATTTTGTATATACCTCATTAAATTTTCTATTTACCTTATCAAATGCCTCAATGAGTCTTTCCCTTCCTTTTTGATTTAATTCATTAATACTATCTTTAAGTTTTATAATTGCTGTAACTAAGTCTGCTCTATCTTGTTCCATTTTTTTGATTTCTGTTTCATACTTTACTGTCTCTTCATCGGCCTTTAGGTTAACCGAGCCTAATTTTTCTCTCTCTTGTTTTTTTTTATCTAATAAGTCTTCTTGATTGACAGCATCGGGCAGTTCTTCGACACCAAATAAATTTGAATTTTCTAAAATGTTTTCTTCCGTAAGATTTAGCTCAGAAATAATTCTATCAACTAAATCATTTTTTCTTTTTTTTAGTCCTTCAATTGTTGCCCCTGAACTTGCTTTTCGTTCTCTTATCTGAATAGATTGTTCTTGTATCACGTTTAGTTGATTTCTAAGAGTGTCAATTTTTTCATCTGTGGTATTGATAATTTCCTCATTCTCATTTTTTTCATTTTCAGAAATTCTTAAATTTTCTGAAATTTGCCCTTTTTTTTCAGCCTGAAATTTTGGTTGATTATCAAGTTTATCTCTTTGCACATTAAGTTTATTTTTTCTTTCACTTAATTCTGCTACCATTTTTTCTGAATTAGATAAAAGATTTTTCCAGCTCTCTATCTCTTTATCAATTATTGCAATTCTCTCATTTCTTTTGACAGACTCTCTTTTGATGTTTTGATTTTTACTATAACTATCTGCATATTCTTCGATGACAAATTGGCAATCATCTAGTGATTTAATTGCATCATCATTTTTTTGTGAATTAATTAATTGTTTAATTTTATCAATTTCTGATTTTAATTTATTCTTACTATTTTCCAAATCTTCATTCGATTGTTTCTCAGTTTGATAATATTTTGAGTCGATTTCAATAAGCTCATTTTTTTCTTCTTTCAGTCTTTTTTCATTTGAGTTTGCATCAATCACTATCCCTCTTTCCCTACTAATATCATCATCTATTGTTTGTAGAGATTTTTTTACGTTTTCTATCTCGTCTTGAATTCTATTATTTTCCTCATCTAGACTTTTTAGTTCTAAGTTTAGCCTTTGTATCTTCGATAAATTTTCAATATTTTTTTCTCGTAGAGGAGTTATTTTATCAACCTCAGTTTTAATCAGTTTCTCTAATTCGTTAATTTTATTATTAAAACCACTGACTTCAGTTTCTGCTTCTGTATTAATTTCATTTTCTATTTTAATTTCTTTATCGATCTC
This sequence comes from uncultured Pelagibacteraceae bacterium, assembly GCA_902616725.1. Classification (GTDB taxonomy): domain Bacteria; phylum Pseudomonadota; class Alphaproteobacteria; order Pelagibacterales; family Pelagibacteraceae; genus Pelagibacter. The sequence continues at coordinate 55,446 of CACMTZ010000003.1, read as the reverse complement.
TAGTAATTTAAGATAATATAGTCCTGCTTCAATTTTTTTTATTTCATCAGAAATATTTTTGTATTTTGTCGCCTCTTCAGCCTGTTTTTGTAAATTTGCTAGTTGCCTTTCCTGTTGCCTTCTTAATTCATCAGCTCTCTTTAGATTATTTTCTGCAGCGCTCAACCTTAGTTCAGCTTCATGTCTTCTAACATGTAACCCAGAAATTCCTGCAGCTTCCTCTAAAATTGCTCTTCTATCAGTAGGTTTTGCAGTAACAAGGGCACCAATTCTGCCCTGACTAATCATTGATGGAGAGTGAGCTCCAGTTGATAAATCTGCGAAAAACATTTGAGCATCCCTTGCTCTAACTTCTTTATCATTGATATAAAACTTCGAACCTTTATCTTTTTCTATTTTTCTTCTAACATTTATTTCATCTAACTCTCTAAATTGCACTGGACCCTCATTATTTTCATTGGCAACTGTTACTGAAACTTCAGCAATATTTTTAGAGGGTTTATTAGATGTTCCTGAAAATATGACATCTTCCATGCCCGATCCTCGCATGCTTTTTGCAGATGTTTCACCCATTACCCATCTTAATGACTCAACTATATTTGATTTTCCGCAACCATTTGGGCCAACAATACCTGTTAAACCATTTTCAATTAAGAAATTAGTTTTATCTGCAAATGACTTAAATCCATTGAGTTGGATTTTTTTAAACTCCATGAATTAACTTATATCAGCTTTTCCAAAGTTTTTTTTAAATTTTTATAATTAAGAGATTTTTCGAACTTTTCGTTATTAATTATTATCGTAGGAGTAGAATTAACTTTAAAATTTTTTGTCCCCTCGATTCGATCATTTAAAACATAGTCCTCTATTTCTTTGTTGCTAATACATTTTTCAAAATCAATATCAAACCCAGCGTTTTTTAGAAATTCTTTCAAATTATTATTTACCTCTTCTATTCCCTTACCTTTTATCCAAGCTTGCTGATTAGAGTAAAGTTTTTCCAAAATTTCTAAGCTTTGATCTTGTTTACACAAAGAAATTTTAGAAGCATTTAAAGCAGCAATATCTAAAGGAAAGTGTCGAAATTCTATTTTTACTAGTCCTGTATCTATGAAATCTTTTTTAAGAGAGGGGTAAACATCTTTATGAAAATTTGCACAATGACTACATGTTAGAGACTCGTAGGCAATTATTGTAATCTTTGCATTTTGATTTCCTGAAACTATTCTCTTTATTTCTGCGTTAGCACTAGTGCTTAATCCAAAAATTAATATTAAAAATAGAAGTAATTTATTCATTTTTCTTTAAAAACTTTAGTCAATTCAATTAAAGAATTTTTGATTTCTTCATTTTTAACATCATTAAGTTTATTTTTATATTTATTGTTTGTCACAGGTTTATTCTGAATTATCTTCTGATTATCTATTGTATTTTCATCGTTAAAACTTGTAAATTTAATCCGTTTTACAACTTCATCTTTAAAAAAAGCATTCATTCTATCCATAATTTCTTTTTTTGAATATTCTAACTCAACTTCATGACCTCTTTGCACCATTATTAAGAGCGTGCTTACACTGAACTTGTTAGTATTCTTAAAAGATTTTGGATAACAAACCTTAAATAATTTTTCACCAGCAATGAATTTCCAATTATTGAGTGTTTCGGAATAAATATGACCTCTTTTATTAATAAACTTTTTAATATTTTTTGGCAAAGTGTCATTGAAAGACCTTAATCCTTGAATGCTACCAGTTCTCTGCTTAATATATTTTTTATATTGCATATGAAAGATCAATTTGTAACAAAAAAAATTCTTAATTGGTACGATTTAAATAAAAGATCATTACCATGGCGAAAAAATGTTTCATCCACTAAAAAGCAATATTTTACATTAGTAAGTGAATTTATGTTACAACAAACTCAGGTTGCAACAGTTATTCCTTATTTTAATCGCTTCATTAAAAACATTCCAAATCTCAGTTCACTTGCCAAAACTAGTGACAAAAAACTATATAAACTCTGGGAAGGTCTTGGATATTATTCTAGAGTAAAAAATTTAAGAAAAACTGCTCAAATTGTTAAAAAAAATTTTCAAGGAAAATTGCCAGATACTTTTGATGATTTAATTTCTTTACCAGGAATTGGAAATTATACCGCAAGTGCAATTTTGGCGATTGCATTTAATAAGTCTTTTATACCGCTAGATGGAAATGTTGAGAGAGTTTTAAAAAGATATCTTTTTCTTAAAAAAGAAAAAGAAATTACCAAGGAAAATCTCCACAAAAAAAAATCAATATTAGGAACATCCCCGAGGTCTAGCGATTATGCGCAGGCTTTAATGGAGTTAGGGGCTTTGATTTGTAAACCTACAAATCCCAACTGTTTAAAATGTCCAATCTCAAAAAAATGTGAATCATTTCGTAAAAAAGATTTCAAACTTGTAAAGAAAAGTAAAAAAAATATAGATAAGTATTTTATTTTAAATGTTTATAAAAAAGATAAAAAATATCTGTTGGTTAAAAATACAAAATTTAAATTTCTCAAAAACTTAAGAATATTTCCAATGCAGGAATTATCTAAACCCAAAAAATTTAATAAAACGATAAATTTTAAAATGTCCAACATGAATATGAATATCAAAATTCAATATCCAAAAATTGTTAGAGAAATATCCTCTTCTTATTGGGTTGATCAAAAAAAAATTGGTAATTCTATGTTGCCAACATTTACAAAAAAAGTTGTTAAGTATTTAGAGAGCAACTTATGAAAAAAATTGCCATTATCGGAGCTGGTATTTCAGGATTATTTATTTCTAATTTGTTCAAGAAAAACTCAGATTATCAAGTGGCAATTTATGAGAAAAGTAATTCGATTAATCTTGAGGAAGGTTATGGAATTCAATTATCCGTTAATAGTGTGAAGCTTTTAAATGAAATTGAATTTAATAAATTTGAAAATGCAAGAAAGTTTAATCCAAAAAAGATTATTTTTTTTTCATCTAAAAACTTCAAAAAGATATGTGATTTGAATATCTCTGATTTTAATTCAGAGAATTGTCAGTACACTACTTTGAAAAGATCTGATTTAATAAATTTTTTGAAAAAGGATATAGAAAATTTAATTAAATTTAATCATAATATCTCGAGTATAAATAAAGAAAATCAGAAAATTCAACTTACTTTTGAGAACAATGAAATTTTTGAATGTGATTATTTAATCATTTCAGATGGAGTTTTTTCAAAAAGTAGAAGTTTGATTTCCAACAATAAAAGTCAACCAAAATACAACAACACACTAGCCATCAGAGGAAAGATAACAAATTTTTCTGAAATCGATAATGAAAATATTTCATTATTTTTAGGCTCTGATTTTCATCAGGTAATTTATCCGGTAAATCAAAATGGAGACTTAAATTTTATAGCAATTATGAAGTATGAACTTACTTTAGAACAACAAAAAAATTATTCTTTATTCAAAGAAAATTCCTTCATAAGAAAAGTTTTAGAAAAGGTTCCAAAAGAAAATAAAGAATTTTTTGATAAAATTCAGGAATTAAAAATATTCCCAGTATTTGTTAGCAAGGACTTTTTTAAAACAAATAATGATAACATTAATTTTATAGGTGATGCTTTTTTTGCTTTTCCACCTTCATTTGCTCAAGGGGCATCTCAATCCATAGAGGGTGCTTATGAATTATTTAAAAGTATTGAAAATAACTTAGAAGGGGATTTCTTTAAGAATAGAGTTAATAAAACTAAAATGGTTAATAAAAGATCTAAACTAAATCAATTCGCATTTCATTTGTCTAATCCTGTGGCTGTTTTTTTTAGAAATATTTTTTTGAAAAAATTTATTAAAAACAAAAAGTTTTTAGATTCTTATTTAGGTAAAATTTATGATAATTAATTTTTTGAAATTAATCTTTGTCTTAAATTATCTATAGGCACTATTTGCCCATTAAGATTATAATGCCAATAAGTCCATCCATTACAACTTTCTGCTCCCAATATTGATGCAGCTACCTTGTGAATAGAGCCCTCTTTTTTGGCATGTTTTATACTTCCATCAGCCATAATTTTTGCACTGATTTTCTTTTTATTATCAAAAATAGTAGTGCCTGGCTTAATTATTCCTAATTCAACCAATGACCCAAAAGGTACTCTTGGCTTAGATCTACCATTTTGCAAAGTATCTAAATAATCATCTTCTATAGGTTTTGTATTTTTTAGTCGTTGTTCAGCTGCCTTATGATAGGTTTTTTCTTTTTCAATTCCGTAATAATTTCTACCCAATTTTTTTGCAACCGCTGCTGTTGTTCCTGATCCTAAAAAAGGATCTAAAACTAAATCATTTTTATTTGAGGTTGCTAATAAAATTCTGTGAAGTAGAGCCTCAGGTTTTTGAGTAGAATGCACTTTTTTACCATTCTTTTTAAGTCTTTCAGAACCATTACAAATCGGCAACTCCCAGTTCGATCTCATTTGAAGATCATCATTTAAACATTTTAAAGATTGATAATTAAAAGTGTATTTTGATTTTTCTGATTTTGATGCCCAAATCAACGTTTCATGTGCATTAGTAAAACGTGTCCCTCTGAAATTTGGCATAGGATTTTTTTTATTCCAGATGACATCATTTAAAATCCAAAAACCTAAATTTTGAATAGCGGTGCCAACTCTAAAAATGTTATGGTAACTGCCAATCACCCAAATAGAACCATTTTTTTTCAAAATTCTTTTACATTCTGTTAACCACGAGTAGGTAAATTCATCATACTTTTTAAAATTTTCAAATTGATCCCATTTATCATTGACTGCATTTACCTTAGAACTATCGGGTCTTATAAGCTCATTTCTTAATTGTAAGTTGTAAGGAGGGTCAGCAAAAATTAAATCAAAAGTCTCACTAGGGATTTTTTTAAGTTCCCTTAAACTATCTCCATTTATTAATTTATTTTTAAAGTCCAAATTCATTTTATAAAAATAAATTAGACTCCAAAAAGATTCTTGGGTCAACCTAGGATTGAATTATTTGGATTCCATTTGTATGATGGTGGTTCACAACAACTACATCTGGTGTTTCTACGTGAAACCTATTTTAACTTGCTGATCGGTGAAAAGGTTTTTCTATGGTGAGAAGTAATCCCAAATTTTTTTATAGCTTTAAGATGTTGTTTAGTTCCATATCCATAATTTTTACTCCAGTAATAATTTTTAAATTTCTTACTTAATTTAGAGATCATTTTATCACGTGTAACTTTTGCTATGATTGATGCTGCAGAAATAGATGGTATTTTTTGATCACCTTTAATGACTGATTGAAGTTTATAATTTTTTAAATTTGGTGTTTTATTTCCATCGACCAAAATTAGTTTTGGTTTTTTTTTGAGTTTTTTAATTGCTCTTTCCATAGCCAATAGACTTGCATGAAGAATATTTATTTTTTCAATTTCTGAGACAGAAGCTTTACCTGTAGCCCAAATAGAGTTTTTTTTAATGTATTTAGCTAAAAATTCTCGTTTATTTTTTTTTAAACTTTTTGAGTCTTTCAATAACTTCTTATTGATGGTCTTGTTCAATATTACGGCTGCTGCATAAACAGGTCCAATTAAGCTACCCCTGCCAACTTCATCAACTCCAGCAATAGTTTTCATTAAATCCTAATATTTAAATCTTGAATTTTTTGTTTAATTTTTTTTAGATCTTCCCATGAAAATTTTTTATTTTCTGGAAATCTAATTAGATAGGAGGGGCTAAAAGAAATCATGATAGGAATAGTTTTGTTCTTTAAAATTATTTCTTTCCAATTACCTCTTTCATTAGATATTTTACTTAATCCAGTAATTGCCTCCATTGCTGTGCTGCCCATTAAAATTAAAATTTTTGGATCTATTATTGCAATGTGTTCTTTTAAAAATATTGCATAACGCTTTATCTCCTGAGCAGTGGGTTTTCTATCTTTTGGTGGTCTGAAATTAATTGAGTAGGTAGTGTAAATATTTTCTCTTTTTATATTGATTGCTAGTAACATTTTGTTCAAGAGATTGCCCACTTCTCCTTGAAAGCATAAACCAGTTTCATCCTCTATTTCGCCTGGAGTCTCTCCAATTAACATCACATCAGCATTAATGTTACCTTCGCCCAGGACCAAATTCTTAGAATTATTTTTTAAATTACAATTCTCAATTGAATTAATCTTTGTTTTAAGATCATTTAGCAATTTTTTTTTATTTATTGAGGTGTTTTTATTTTCAGTTAAATTGACTTTAAATCTATTGATTGGTTTATCGCTAAAAACAAAATCAGTTTCAACTGTTTTCATGAATTCTTGAGCATATTTAGCATTTTGATTTAAAGTCTTTTTGATCATACAATGTAGTAATGGTTCTTAAAAATATAAAATTTATACTTATTATATTATTATTTTATCAGAACACTTTGTTTACGAAAAGTAATTCTTTTGAAAAGATCGATTCTAAAAATTTATCAAAATATTTTTCAGGTATTGTTGCTTTTGGTAATAAAAAAAATTCTGAAGCTTTAGATTTTTTTAATTCATCTAAAATTTTGATCAATAATCATGATCCATTTTTAAAAAGGTATGTATCTTCATTAGTATTAGAGAATAAAGTATTGCAAGCGATACAAATTATTAAACAAAATTATGAGAATGAAAATATAGATTTTTTCGACTCTTATTTATTATTAATAATTGATAGTTTAAAAAAAAATGAGTTAGACATTGCCTATGAATACATTTCTATTGCAAATAACTTTGCAGAACAGGACAGGTTTAATTTAGCAATTTTAGAAAGCTTAAAACAATATATTTACCTCTTTAAAGAAAAAAAATTTTTAGACGATAAGAAAAACTTTGGAAGACTATCTTATATTTCAGAAACATTTCAAAAGTGTTATTTGGATGATCCTAATACAGGGAGATATTTCTCAAAATTGATAAATGATCCTGAGTCTGATTTTACTAGGTATATTTATTTTTATATAAGTTACTTAGTTGAAAATGGTAACATAAACGAAGCAAAAGTAATTACCGATGAAATAGAATTTTTGAATTCAACATTGCTACTATCACAAGGTAAAAGTTGGATTGACAATGGAAACTTGCAAAAATTTAAAGAGGTCTTTTCATGTAAAAATCATAATGATTTAATTGCAGAATTTTTGTTTTTAATATCAAATCTGTATTCTGCTCAAGACAATTACGAGATGTCAAATTTTTACTTAAATTTATCAAATTTTCTTAATCCAAGATTTGTATTTAATTTATCACTAGTTGCGGAAAATCATTATTTTAATAAAGATTATGAAAAGGCAAAAAAGGTTCTTAAAAAATTTAAAAAGGATGATGATTTTTACTATTGGTTTAGATTAAAAAAAGAAGCGCAAATAATTTCAGCTCAGAGAAATAATCAAGAGTCTCTTAACTTTATTAAATTTAATTTTGATAAAATTGAAAATCCAAATGAAAAAATATTATTTGATGTTGCTAATTTTTATAAAAAAGCAAAAAATTACGAAGAAGCAATAAGTTATTACTCTAAAATTATTGAAAATTTGGATGATAATTCGGATATCAAGTCAGATATTCTTTATAGAAGAGGGGGCACATATGAACGAATTAAAAATTATGAAAAAGCCGATAAAGATTTAATTGATGCACTTCAAATTACACCTGACGATGCTTATATACTAAATTACCTTGCTTATTCATGGCTTGAGAGGGATTATAAAATTAATGAAGCGATTAAAATGCTTGAAACAGCCTACGAACTTGAGAGTGATGATCCATATATAATAGACTCTATTGGTTGGGCTTATTATTTAACTGATGATTATCCAAGAGCTGAAAAATTTTTGAAAAGAGCCGTAGAATTGATGCCGGATGATCCGATAGTGAATGACCATTACGGTGATATTTTGTGGAAGCTCAATAGAAAAATCCAGGCTAGATATTTTTGGACCAATGTATTGAAAATGAAAGATACTGAAAAAGAATTAATTGAAAAAATTAATATTAAGATGATCGAAGGTCTTAAAAGCTCTTAATGCCTTTTTCCAGAATAAAATCACACGCGAAATTAAATTTGGCATTAAATGTTATAAGCAAAAGTAAATCTTTGCACAATATAGAGAGCATAATAAGCTTCGTAGATTTGCACGACATAATTTTGATCAAAAAAATTAAATCAAAAAAACATTTAATTTCATTCACTGGAAAATTTTCTCAAAGGATAGGTAAGAAAAATACTGTTTCTAAATTATTTGAGATCTTAGAAAAAAAAAAAATTTTGAAAAACCAAAGATTTCAAGTCAAAATCAAAAAATCTATACCTGATAAAGCTGGTCTTGGCGGTGGCTCAATGAATGCAGCAAGTATACTAAGATATTTGGCTCATAAGAGAATAATCAATATCAAAAATAAGGAAATGTTAAAAATTTCTAAGTTAATTGGTTCAGATGTGATTTTAGGCTTAAATTATAAAAGTAAGATTTTAAATTCAAGAAATAAAATAAAGTATTTCAATAATGTAAAAAAAATTTACCCATTAATCGTAAAACCAAATTTTGGTTGTTCGACTAAGGATATTTATTCAAAGGTTAGAAAGTTTGATAAAGCAAAATTTGGCAAGGGAGCCAAAAAAATGTTTGATATCAATTTTTTAAAAGATATGAAAAATTCCTTGGAAACAATAGCTTTTTTAAAATACCCAAGATTAAAAAATATGAAACTTTATTTAGAGAATTCTCTAAACCCAGTTTTTGTAAGAATGACAGGATCGGGATCAGCTTTAGTTGCATATTTTCAAACAAAAAAAAGATGTGAACGTGCGAAAAAAAGGTTTATTCAAAAATACAAAAATATCTGGTGTATAGCCTCAAAAACTATGTAAATTTGATTTTTTTGTGTTATACGAACTTAATATTGGGGCGTAGCCAAGCGGTAAGGCACGGGTTTTTGGTACCTGCATCCTAGGTTCGAATCCTAGCGCCCCAGCCAAGTATGAAAAATTTTTTAGATACAATTTTTTTTAGATCAAATAATTTAAATTATATAAGTCAAAGTATTCGAGATTTAACAAAAAATACTCCAGCAAATAAAATATTTAAAGCCATAAATTCTTATTCATCAGATAGTGAAGTAAGATTTGTAGGAGGTTGCATAAGAAAAATCATTAATAAAGAAATAGTAAATGATATTGATATGGCTACAAATCTTGATCCTCAAAAGGTTTGTGAAGTTTTGAAAGAAAATAAAATTGATTATTACGAAACTGGTATTGAACATGGAACAATTACAGCACTTATAGAAGGGTACAAATTTGAGATTACCTCATTGAGAGAAGATATTTTAACAGATGGAAGACATGCAAAAGTGAAATTTTCAAAAAATTGGAAAGAGGATGCATTAAGAAGGGATTTTACCATCAATTCCATTTACGCAGATGAAGATGGAAACTTATTCGATCCTTTTGAGGGTAAAAAAGACTTAGAAAACGGTTTCGTAAATTTTATAGGAGACGCTGATAAAAGAATTAAAGAAGATTATTTGAGAATTTTAAGATATTTAAGATTTTTTGCCCATTACTCAAAGCATCCGCATAATCCAGAATTAATCAGAAAACTTAAAATTAATATCGGTGGTATCTCAAAATTATCTAAAGAGAGACTATTAGATGAGTTAAAAAAAATAACTCACTTAGAAATATTAGAAAAATTAGCTGAAGATAAATTGAGCTCAGAATTATTTTTAATTGTTTTTCCTGAATTAAATAATTTAAAAACTTTTTCAAAATTAAACTCAAAAAAAAAACAAATAATTAATAAGGCCGATTTTGTCTTTCTATTATCTTTAATGATTATTGATGAGACAGATAATGCAGATTATTTTATGTACAAATTTAATATTTCTAAAAAAGATCAAAAAAGAATTAAAATTATTGATAATTTTTTTAAAGAAAAAATTGGATCAAAAACTTTTATAGAGGAAAACTTAAATGGTATTTTTTATTATAATGGAAAACAAGCTGTAACTGATATTCTCAATTATTATTTAATAAAATCAAAAAAAAATTCTGAAAATATTCAAAGATTAATTGATTTCTACAAAGATAAAACAATACCAAAAATGCCTGTGGGTGCAGAATTTTTAATGGAAAAATTCAATATTCCTGAGGGTAAACAATTGGGTGCAAAATTAAAAATAATTGAGGAAGAATGGGTGAAAAATAATTTTCAAATTTCAGATAAACAAGTAAGTCAAATTATTAACAATTAGATATATTTTACGTCTTTAATTTCAAAATTTTTAACCCCGGCAGGAGTTTTTATTTCAACTAAATCATTTTTATTTTTTCCTATTAAACCTTTACCTATAGGTGATTGAAAATAGATTAATTTTTGTTTGAGATCAGCTTCGTCTTTTCCTACAATCTTATAATTTATTTTTTCTCCAGTATCTAAATTTTCTAAAAACACAGTCGAGCCAAAGATAACTTTTCCATCATTATTTAATTTCGTAACATCAATGACATTTGCTCTAGCAATGATATCATTAATTTCAGTAATCCTTCCCTCATTATGAGACTGCTCTTCTTTTGCGGCGTGGTACTCTGCATTTTCTTTTAGATCACCATGTGACCTCGCTTCAGCAATCGCCGCTACAATCTCAGGTCTTTTTTTTTCTTTTAAAAAGATTAATTCATCTTTAAGTTTATTTAGGCCATTTAAAGTAATTGGTTCTTTGTCCATGTTATTTCCATTTTGCTAACGGAGGTAATGACATTAAAATACCTTCAACGTTTCCACCAGTTTGCAAACCAAATTTTGTTCCTCGGTCATAGAGTAAGTTAAATTCTGTATAACGACCTCTTTTTATGAATTGTAATTCTTTATGTTTTTTAGTCCACTTCTTCTTCATTTTTTTTCTAATGATTTTTTCAAAAATAAATTGAAAAGTGATCCCCACATCTCTTACAAATTTAAAATCTTTCTCAAAATTATCTTTTTTATAATCAAAAAAAATTCCACCAATACCCCTCGGTTCTTTTCTATGAGGTAAATAAAAATATTCATCACACCATTTCTTATATTTTGTGTAATATTTCTTATTGTGTTGATCACACATTTTTTTTAGGGTTTTATGAAATTCTTTTTTTTCCTTATCATCTTTTATTGATGGGGTTACATCCATACCACCACCAAACCAGTCCTGAGTTGTGCAGATATATCTTGTATTAAAATGCATGGCAGGGATCATGGGATTTTTCATATGCATCACAACGGAGATACCAGAAGCCCAAAAACTGGGATTTTTTTTTGCACCTAAAATATTTTTTTGAAATTGTTTTGGGAATTTTCCATGAACTTTAGAAAAATTTACTCCGACTTTATCAAATATTTTTCCATTTTCTAAAATTCTAAATTCTCCACCTCCTTCATCTCTTTTTTTACTTCTGTTCCAAACAGTAGTTTTGATATCTGCATCTTTTTTTTCTAGGTTGGTTATAGTATGCCAAATAGCTTCTTGTAGCATTTTGAACCAATTACTTGTGATGTCTTTTTTAATTTCTAAATCCATATTAGATTAATTTAGTTTGTTTTAAACTTTCTGCCAATATGATTGCAACAGAAGATGCAATATTAAGTGAGCGTTTATTGTTTTTCATAGGAATTTTGAGTCTATCTTTAATTTTTTTGTGAATCTCATTTGGCACTCCGGCACTTTCTCTACCAAAAAGAATAATGTCATTTTTATTAAACTTAAATTTTGTGTATGAAACAGAGGCTTTTGTGGTCATTAGAACTATTCTTTGATCTTTTTTTGATTTAAAAAAATCATCTGAGCTTTGATGGAATTTTATGTCTTTTTCATTCATATAATCCATAACGACTCGCTTAAATCTTCTGTCACTCAGCAAAAACCCGCAAGGCTCTATTATTTCAAGTTTTGCACCTAGGCACGCACAGGTTCTGATTATTGCTGCTGTATTTTGAGGTATGTCTGGTTCAAATAAAGCAATTTTAGGGCCATGATTTATCAAATTCTGTGTCATTCTTTCAGTAGTAAATTTATCATTTTATATTATATGAAATCATATATTTAAGTAGAAAAAAGCAATATTGAGTATATTTAACTATTATTGATGTCAGAAAAAAAAACTAATAGACGAGATTTCTTATTCACAGCAACTTATGCAGTTGGTGCGGTTGGTGTTGGTGCAACGATATGGCCAATGATTGATCAGATGAACCCAGACGCATCAGTTAAAGCTTTGGCAAGCACTGAGGTTGATGTAAGTGCGGTAAATCCAGGTAAAACAATTACAGTTTTATGGAGAGGTAAACCAGTTTTTATTCGTAGAAGAACACAAGATGAGATAGCTGAAGCAAGATCTGTAAAGTTAGAAGATTTAAAACATCCAGAAAAAGATGAGGACCGTGCAGTGAATCCCGAGTGGTTAGTCATGCTTGGAGTGTGCACTCACTTAGGCTGTGTTCCTTTAGATCAAAAAGGCGAATACAATGGATGGTTTTGTCCTTGTCATGGTTCGCACTATGATATCTCTGGCAGAATTAGAAAGGGACCAGCTCCGACTAATATGGAGATCCCTAAATACGAATTTGTTAATGCTAATACAATTAAAATTGGATAATTATTATGAGTGATCACGAATATACACCGAAATCAAAATTTGGAAAATGGTTTAACGATCGTTTACCGTTATTAACTCTTGCAAATCACTTAACTGATTATCCAACACCTAAAAATTTAAATTATTGGTGGACGTTTGGTGGAATATTAACTTTTTGTTTGATTACTCAAATTGTAACGGGTTTAGTTCTTGCAATGCATTATATTGCTCATGCTGATATGGCTTTTGATAGTGTCGAGCATATTATGAGAGATGTTAATTATGGTTGGTTAATTAGATACATTCATGCAAATGGTGCTTCAATGTTTTTTTTGGCTGTTTATATTCATATATTTAGATCATTATTTTATGGTTCTTACAAAGCTCCTAGGGAAATAATTTGGATAATAGGTATCATCATTTATTTATTAATGATGGCAGCTGCATTTTTGGGTTATGTACTTCCATGGGGCCAAATGAGTTTCTGGGGTGCAACTGTGATTACAAATCTATTTAGTGCAATTCCTTTAGTAGGCGAGGGTATTGTTACTTGGTTATGGGGAGGTTACTCAGTTGATAATCCTACTTTAACAAGATTTTTTACACTTCACTATTTAATACCTTTTTTAATTTTAGGTTTAGTTGTTCTTCACATATGGGCACTTCATGTTCCTGGAAATAATAATCCAGTTGGAATTGACATTAAAAAACCTTCAAAAGATACAGTACCATTCCATCCATACATTGTAATAAAAGATGGTTTTGCTTTACTAATGTTTATGATTGTTTTTGCATTTTTTGTTTTTTATACGCCAAATATTTTAGGTCATGCAGATAATTATATTGAAGCTAATCCGTTAGTTACGCCAGCACATATTGTTCCGGAGTGGTATTTATTACCATTCTACGCAATTTTAAGATCGGTCCCAGATAAACTTTTAGGAGTAGTTGCAATGTTATCTGCTATTTTAATTTTAGCAGCTCTTCCATGGCTCGATACCTCAAAAATTAGATCAGCAGTATTTAGACCTTTATACAGACAATTTTATTGGATCCTTGTCGCTGATGTTTTGATCCTGGGATATGTTGGTGCTATGCCAGCAGAGGGATTATATCTTTTAGTTGCTAGAGTAGCTACAGCATACTATTTCTTACATTTTTTAGTAATACTTCCAGTTTTAGGTTGGAAAGAAAAAACTCTTCCAATTCCATTAAGTATTACCGAACCGATACTAGGTGGTTCACCTAATTTAGCCACAGCAAAGAACAAGGAAAGTTTAAATAAATAAGTGAAAAATTTTTTTAAAATATTTTCATTTATTATCTTATTTTCTGGACTTTCATTGAGCACTCAAGCTGCAGAAAAAGTTGAATATTTAAAAACCGATTGGAGCTTCAAAGGACTCTTTGGAAAGTTTGATCGAGCTGCACTTCAAAGAGGTTATCAAGTCTACACAGAGGTGTGCTCTTCTTGTCATTCAATGAAATATTTAAGTTATAGAAACTTAGCTGAGAAAGGAGGACCAGAATTTTCTATAGAGCAAGCAAAAGCTATTGCTGCATCTTTTGAAGTCAAGGATGGACCTAATTCAGACGGTGATATGTTTACTCGTCCGGGCAGATTGTCAGATAAGTTTGTAATGCCCTATGATAACGTTCAAGCTGCTCAAGCTGCAAATGGAGGTGCTTATCCACCAGACATGTCTGTGCTAGTTAAAGCAAGAGGAGGTGGGGTAGATTATATTTATTCATTGCTTCAAGGATATGAAGACCCACCAGCTGGAGTTACTTTAGATGATGGTGTGTATTATAATAAATATATGTATGGGAATAAAATTAAAATGGCTAATCAGTTATCAGATGGATTAGTAGAATACTCTGATGGTACAATAGCTTCTGTTGAGCAAATGTCAAAAGATGTAACAACATTCTTGATGTGGTCAGCTGAACCTCATTTAGAGTCAAGACATCAAATGGGTTTTAAAGCTATCGTGTATTTAATTATTTTAACAATCCTAGTTTATTTTAGTATGAAAAGAATATGGTCACGTATTGAAACGGAAGTTTAGAACGTCTCCATCTTTAACTATATAATCTTTACCTTCTAATCTCATTTTTCCGTTATTTTTTGAATTTACCCAACCATCATTGGATATGAAGTCATCGTAAGAAATAGTTTCAGCCCGAATAAATCCTTTTTCAAAATCAGTATGAATTTCACCTGCAGCTTTTGGAGCAGTACAATTTTTTTCAATTGTCCATGCTCGAGTTTCTTCGGGCCCAGATGTAAAGTATGTATCTAGGTCAAGAATTTCGTAACCTTTCTTAATTAATTTATTCAATCCTGTTTCCTTTAATCCAATCATTTCCATATAATTTTTTTTCTCATTACTTTCCAATTCATTTATTTGATTTTCTATGTCTGCAGAGACGATTAAAGTATCATTGTTTCCATACTTATCAATAAATGATTGAGTGTAATTATTTCCACTTTGAACACTTTGTTCATCTACGTTACAAACAAAAATTTTAGGTTTAAGTGATAATAATCCAGATTGATTAAGTTGTTTTTTATTAAATTGGGTTCTTAAATCATCAAAACTTTTATTATTATTTATACAATCCATAGCTATTTCAAGAATTTTGATTTGATCCTCATCAACACTTTTTTTATTATTTTTTTCTAACCTTTTTTGAATAGATTCAAGATCTGCAAGCATCATCTCTGTTTCTATAATTTCTATATCTCTTACCGGGTCAACAGAAGAGTTTACATTTTGAATATCATTAGAGTCAAAGCACCTGATCATGTGAATGATTGCATCGACTTCTCTAATATGAGAAAGAAATTTATTACCCAAACCTTCACCTTTAGATGCACCTTTTACCAATCCAGCAATATCAACAAAAGAGATAGTGGTATTGATTATTTTTTTTGATTTTGAAATTTTAGCTAAATTGTCTAATCTTTCATCAGGAACTATTACAACTCCAATATTTGGATCAATTGTACAAAAAGGAAAATTAGCAGCTTGTGCCTTACTGGAATTAGTTAGAGCATTGAAAAGAGTTGATTTACCAACATTAGGTAATCCAACGATCCCACATTTAAAACTCATTATTTATTATTAACTGTGCTTGAAAATAAATCTAATTTTTTTTCTACAAGTATCGAAAGTGACTCAGTTATATTTTTGGATATTTTTTCTACACCCATAATTTCTTCATCATCAAAATTTTGCAAAACATAATCAGATACTTCAATGGGTCCTTTTGGTTTTCCTATACCAATTCTTACTCTTGAGTAATCTTTGCCAATAAATTTATCAATAGATGATATTCCATTGTGGCCAGCGCTTGATCCACCGAATTTCGCTTTTATTTTTCCAAATTCAACATCAAGATCATCGTGAAAAACAATTACATTTTCAGAATCAATTTTAAAATATTCAATTAGTTCTCTAATACATATTCCAGAGTTATTCATGAAAGTTAAGGGCTTGATGGCATAAACTTTTTTACTATCAATATTACCAGTTGTTAACAAACCTTTGAATTTTGGTTTTTGTTTTGTAAGTCCGAACTTTTTATTGATGGAGTCTATAATTTTAAAACCAACATTATGTCTGTTATTTTCACTATCTGGAGTTGGGTTACCTAAACCTACAAATAAAAGCATAAACTGTTAAAATTAGTTTTTCAAATTTAGTGGATTACTTTTTTTCTTCTGGAGCTTTTTTATCTGCAGGTTTTTTATCGTCACCCTCTTTTTTATCGCCCTCTGCAGCTGGTTTATCTCCTTCAGCTGCTGCTGCTTCTGCTCCTTCAGCACCTTCTTCACCTTCTGCAGCTTCTGCTTCTGCTGGTTTTTCTGGTTCTTTCATTACTGTCGGTGCTGCTAAGGTTGCAATTACGAAATCTCTTCCTTGAATAGTGGGTGTTACTTCTGCATCTAGTTTTACTGAAGAAATTTTAAAACTTGACCCGATATCGACTCCATCCAAATCTAAAGTAATACTTTCAGGTATTTTTTCACTTGGGCATTTTAATTCAACTTTTCTTCTTACAATGTTAAGCACTCCACCTCTTTTTAAACCTGGAGATTTTTCGTGATTAATGAAGTTAACTGGAACTTCAATCTTAATTTTTACCCCAGGAAGAACTCTTAGAAAATCTACATGAGTAGGTTCATCACTTATGATGTGATATTTTACTTCTCTAGGTAATACATTTTGAGATTTTCCATCTACATTTAAAGTAATGATATTTGATAAAAAGTTTTCTTTCTCAATCAAGGTTTTTAATAATTTCTTAGATATAGAAACTTTTTGATTTTGGTCTTTACCTCCATAGATAATCCCTGGAACACCACCATCATTCCTGATGGCATTAAGCTGACCTTTAGTTTTGTTATCCCTGATCTTTGCTTCTAAAGAATTCATAAAACAGAGGTTTTTAACCCATGTTCATAAATAATCAAGGTAATTATTTGAATAAATCTGAAACTGATGTTGAATTAGAAATTCTTTTTATAGCTTCTCCCATAAGGGCGGAAATAGGTAAAACTTCTATGTTTTTAACATTTTTTGTTTTTTCGCTGTTATCTATCGTGTCTGTAATAACTAAATTTTTAATAACCGAATTTTTAATTTTTTTAACCGCGTCCCCACTTAATACTCCATGAGTAATATAAACATAAACCTCTTTTGCACCTCTTTGTTTTAATGCCTTAGCGGCATTGACGATAGTACCACCAGAGTCAATTATATCATCAACCAAGATACACGTTTTACCTTTTACATCTCCAATAATATTCATTACTTGTGATTGTCCAGGCTTTGGTCTTCTCTTATCTACAATAGCTAAACCAATGTTTAAAATTTTACCAAGTGCTCTCGCTCTTTCTGTACCACCAACATCTGGGGCAACACAGATTATATTTTTACTTTTAATCTTTTTTTTAATGTGTCGTGCAAAGATTGGAGTTGCAAAAAGGTTATCAACAGGAATATCAAAAAAACCTTGAATTTGACCAGCGTGGAGATCGACTGTCACAACTCTGTCCGCCCCTGCTTGAGTTATTAAATTTGAAACAAGCTTTGCTGATATAGATGTTCTTGGTACAACTTTTCTATCTTGTCTCGCATAACCAAAATAAGGAATTACAGCAGTTATATTTTTTGCTGATGATCTTTTTAAAGCATCAATACATAATAATAATTCCATTAAATTGTCATTAGCTGGTGAAGAAATAGATTGAATTATAAAAATGCTATTCCCTCTTATATTTTCATTTATTTCAATGTAAATTTCACCATCTGCAAATTTTCTTATACTAGAATTGACAAGTTTAGATTTTAAATATTTAGCAATATTTTTACTTAAGATTTTATTACTATTTCCAGTTAATAATTTCATGAAAAGTTTAATTAATCATAATTATTGAAATATTTCTACCATAATCATTGAGATTTAATTTTAACGATCTTCTTGCACTAAAAAAATTATTTTTTCTATCGAATGTATCAATTTTAATCATATCAATTTTATTGATTTTTTGTGATTTAAGTTGAGATTTGACATAATTTGGTAAATCAAAATAAATTAATTCTTTTTTATTTTTAAAGAAAATTTTGTTTTTTTTGTGTTTTTTAATAAATTTCTTTTTAAAGTCAGCTTTTACTTCGTAGTTTTTTTGAGTAATTGACGGACCAATTGCTCCTATAATATTTTTTGGATTACACCCTTTTTTATGCATAAAATTAATAACATTTTTGATTATCCCTCTATATGCACCCTTCCAACCAGCATGTATAGCCGCGATAATTTTTTTTTCATAGTCATATAATAACACTGGCACACAATCAGCGGTCAATACAGCTATTGGCAGTTTTTTTTGATTAGTTATAATTGCGTCAGCTTTAATTTTTTTTTTTAATTTAGAGTTTTCATTTAGAAAAACCAACCTATTGCTATGTACTTGATGTACTAAATAAATATTTTTTGTTTTTTTCCCTATTTTATCTTTGACAATCTTTAAATTTTTTAAAATGTTATTTTTGTTATCGTATGAACCAGGACCACAATTTAGACTTTTATATATTCCTTTTGATTTACCTCCATTTTTATTAAAAAAACCATGACTTATATTTTTGTTTTTTAATAATTTTCGAGAGGTGATCAGATCAAAATCCTAAATTAAATTTATTTTTTTGATTTTTTATTAACATAACTTTAAACAATTTTCCCATTTGTTTATCATCTGTTAGTCTTTTTAATCTGTAATAAATATCTGCTTTTTTTAAAAAGTTTTGATTTTTTGCAATCATCTCAGCTCTTTCGTGGATACCCATTTTTGTAAGAAATTCTTTTTGTGTTGTTAAACTATGCTTTAACCCACCCAGTTTTTTGATTATTTTTTCAAATAATCGGAAATTAATATTATGTGTGATGTCTGAATTACCAATTTTAGCTAAAACATCTGAATATTCGTGTTTATATAATGCTTGTAAAGTATTTTTCATTTTATCTTCATTATATCCATAATCTATGATTAAAATTCCTCCAGATCTCACTTTGATTATTTTTGAAATTTGTTTGAGATAATTAATACCAAGCTCTGAATATTCTATAAAACTCTGGTTTTTAGATATTTTAAAATTAATCTTTTTTTCATAATTTTTCATATTAATCTTTTTTTCTGAGAAAGAGGTTATTTTTTTGTTTAAACTAACAAACTTTTCAAACCAAAGATTTCCTTTTTTTTCAAATTGTTTAATTGCAAGTGCATCAAAAAACTCATTTGCAACAAATATACTAGGAATTTTCTTAATCTTTTTTAAATCGTTTATCCAATTTACATCTGAATTTAATAATTCTTTTTTTTGTATTTTCTTTAAAGTAGGACTTATCTCATAAATTATCAACCTGCAGGATTTGAAAAACGATGGAAATTTTTTAAAACTTTCTATAAGAATTTTCATCATTGCAGCATTTCCTGCCCCAAGTTCGATTAAGTTGAATTCTTTTGGTGACCCTATACTTTTCCAAAAACTTACAATCCAAATAGCAATCATTTCAGAAAATAATCTTGATACATTAGGAGCTGTAATAAAATCCCCTTGTTTGCCGAATGGATTTTTTTTTATGTAATACCCAGACTTTTTATTATACAGAGAGATATTGATAAACTTGTCTAAGGGTAAATTAACTATTTTGTCTGTTTTCATATTTAGAGATTAATAAATAAAATCCGATTATTAAAAAAAAGATACTTATAAATTGTCCCATAGTTAAATTGAATAATAAATAACCCAGTTGGTCATCAGGAACTCTTAAAAACTCGATTGCAAATCTAAAAATTGAGTAACAAACTAAAAATATACCAGAGATAAAACCAGGTCTTTTGGCGAAACTCTTATTTTTGAAATATAATAGAACTAAAAATAGAACTGTACCCTCAAAAAATGCTTCATATAACTGAGTAGGATGTCGATATAAATTATCTATTTGTGTAAATTGGACTGCCCAAGCAACATTTGTTTCGACACCATAAAGTTCTGAATTTATAAAATTTGCTATTCTACCAAAAAAAATACCTATGGGTGCAACAAAAGACACAATATCTAAATAACTAAATGAGCTTTGTGAATTTTTTTTCGCAAAAAGGTAACTTGCAATTATGATCCCTATCACTCCCCCATGAAATGACATACCACCCTGCCAAATTTTAAAGATATCTGATAAATTATTGATATAAAATTCAAAGTTATAAAATACAACATACCCTAATCTTCCACCAATGATTAAACCTAAAATTAGATAAGTTAAATAATCATCAAATTTTTCCCTTACTTTTAGTTCAGAAATAAAAAATTTTTTACTTAAAAACCATCCCAATAAAATACCAACAATATAAGCTAAAGAATACCATCTAATCTCAAATGAAAAAATTTGAAATGCGACTGGGTCAAAATTATTAATGAACATTTTTATTTTTAAATATAAGTTATAATTATAATAAGTTATTAGATTAATATATGAAAAACTCAAAGTTTGTAATTGAAAAACTTGCTAAATTATTTGAACAAGGCTTAGTATCATCAAAAGATATAGCCAATGAAATTATGACTATTTTAAAATCTAAAAGAGATGAAATAGTTTTTAGAATGAAGTTAACAAGTAAAGATGAGTTTGAAGTTCTTTCAAAAAGAGTTGAAAATTTAGAAAAAAAAATTGATCAATTAAAACTTACAAAAAAAAAGAAAACTAAAAAGGCAAAAAGATCTTAGCTTCTAAGCCACCCATTGGCGACTTAGCTAATTTAATATTTCCCCCGTGGGATCTGATAATGTCCGAAGCTATGGATAATCCAAGTCCAACGCTTGATTTTGTCTCAGCTCGACCTTTATCAATTTTATAAAAAGGTTTGAAAACATTATCATATTCTGCTTCAGGTATACCCGGTCCATTGTCTTCAATTTTAATGAATAAGTTGTTACTGCTTTTAGTAATATCTACATTTACCTTTTCCGCGTATTTAATTGCATTATCTATAAGATTGTTAACACATCTTTTGATTAAGTTTTTTCTACCGCTTATATAAATTCTAGGTGAAATATTAGATGATATATTTTCATTTTCATATTTTTTAACTATTTCATCAACTAATTCGCTAATATTAAATTCTTCATCTTTTTCAAGGTATGACGAGCTCGTAAATTGCAAATATTCATTGAGCATTTTTTCCATTTCGTTAATGTCTTCTGATAATTTTTTACTTAACTCTTTATCTTTTATAAATGCTATTTGTAATTTCATTCTTGTTAAAGGAGTTCTTAAGTCGTGGCTAATGCCAGATAACATTTCTGATCTTTGATTAAGATGTCTTAAAATTCTTTTTCTCATTCTATCAAATTCGTAACCAGCTTGTCTGATTTCTGCTGCACCAGAAGGTTTAAATTCATCAATTTCTTCTCCCCGACCAAATTTTTCAGCTGCTTTTGCAAGATTAGTTATTGGTCTCGTTTGATTTTTTAGAAAAATTAATGAAATTAAAATCATTATGATTGCAGGAACCGTTATCCATAGTGCAAAGATACGAGCTGAGGAAGTCGTCACTCTATCTCTTGGAACTAAAAACTTAAAATACCCAGACTGATATTTTATTCTAATATCAATTAACTCTTTGTATGACGTTGTATCAAACCAATAATTTCCATTCCCAAACTTTGACTTAAGTTCTCTTCTTAAAGTCCTATCTATCGGACTAAACCATCTTTCATCAAAAGTATAAATAAAATCTTTGTTATCTACAAAATCTATATTTAAGTCTTGGTAAACTGAAAAAACATTTTTAATTTCATCTTTTTTATAAATTTCATCAGAATAAACTTCGATGAAAGTATTAATTTCATTTACTAAAGCTTTAGTCATACCTTTATTAGTCTTGATCCAAAGGCTATCAAAAAAAACAATAGTAATTACCAATTGTAAAACTATGACTGGAACAGCAACAATTAGTAAAGCTCTGTAAAATAATCTTTTGGGGAGTATATTTTTAAAAAATTTACTCAATCCATAGAACATATCCAGCTCCTCTTATTGTTTGTAAAAATTTTGGATTTTTTGGATCAATTTCAATTTTTTTTCTAAGTCTTGTGATAATTACATCTATTGATCTCTCTTTATCTAGTTCAGTTAGAATACCAATATCTTCTCGTGAAAAAGTTTTACCAGGATTATTAATCATTTTTTCTAAAATTTTTTTCTCTGTATTGTTAATTTTGTATTCTGTATTTTTCTTGATTATTAGTTGTTTATTTAAATCAATTTTAATATTTTCAAATTGTATTACTCGTTTTTGATCATTTTTTTTTGTTTTTCGAATTATATTTTGTATTCTCAATATCAACTCTTTAGGCTCGAAAGGTTTTGGAAGATAGTCATCAGCACCGACTTCTAAACCCTCAACTCTTTCATTTGCTTCACCTTTCGCAGTTAATAAAATCACGGGTGTATCCAGTTTCTTTTGATTTTCTTTAATAAATTCTAAGCCACTTTTACCAGGCATCATAATATCTAGTATGATTAGATCAAATTTGATTATTTGTATTTTTTCAAAAGCATCTTCTGCGCTATTTGCAGTTGTAACAAGGTAATTATTTTCATTTAAATATTTTTTAACAAGCGTTCTGATCCCTTCATCATCATCAACAACTAAAATATGAGCTACAAAATTATCCATTAATTATTTTTTTTAAAACGTTGTCAAAGTTAATGACTTCTTCTGAGCTTGAATTAAGTAATGCACTATGAATTCTTTTTTTTTGAATTTCAAAAATTTCATTAAATATTTTTTTTCCTTTATCATTAAGAAATACATGTTTTATTCTTGTATCCTGCTCATCTTTTTTAAAAATTATTATGTCTATTTTAATCAGATCTTTTAAAACTCTATTTAGGCTTTGCTTAGTTACTTTAAGTCTTTTAAGCAATTCTGAAATAGTGATCCCTTCATACATTGATAACAAATGAATGACTTTTTGGTGCGCTAGGCCAATTTTATACTTATTTAATATTTTTTTTGAGTCTGAAAATGTTTCTCTGTAACCTATAAAAAGCTTTTCGATCAAATCTTTTAATTGATCATCTTTTAGATATAAAAGTTGTTTCATTATTGGTAAGTTATATTGACATATTACAGATACAAAGATATTTTTTCAGTAAGAATTTTTTTATTTCATAATGATACCCTACGATAAAAGATCAGGTAAAATATGGTACAATGGCGAATTAGTCGATTGGTCTGATGTTAAGGTTCATGTGCTAAGCCATGGATTACATTATGCAAGCTGTGTTTTCGAGGGAGAACGTGTGTATGATGGTTCAATTTTTAAATTAGAGGAACATACCTCAAGATTATTTTACTCAGCAAAGAGAATGGGAATTGAAATACCATATAGCGAAGATGAAATTAATAAAGCGAGCAATAAAATAATTTCTACTCAAAAAGTAGAGAATGGATATGTTAGACCCGTAGTTTGGAGAGGCAGTGAAATGATGGCTATTTCAGCTCAGCAAACAAAAATTCATGTGGCTATTGCAACTTGGGAGTGGGGTTCATATTTTGATCCTAAACTTAAGGTTGAAGGTATCAAATTAAATATTTCAAAATGGCGAAGACCCGCCCCTAATACTATTCCTTGGGACACAAAAGCTTCTGGATTGTATATGATTTGTACACTTTCAAAACACGAAGCTGAAAAGCAAGGTTATACGGACTCACTTATGTTAGATCATGAGGATAATATTGCAGAAGCAACTGGAGCAAATATTTTTTTCAAAGATAAAAATGGTGAGCTACATACTCCAATACCAGATTCTTTTTTAGATGGAATTACTCGAAGAACTGTAATTCAAATTGCAAAATCTAAAAATATCAAAGTACACGAAAGAAAAATAAAACCAGAGGAATTAAAAGATTTCGTTGGATGTTTTTTAACAGGAACTGCTGCTGAAGTAACTCCTGTATCTACTATTGCAGAGTATCAATTTAAAGTTTGCGATTTGATTATTGATTTAAATGAGAGTTATTTAGCTTTGGTTAAAAAGAAAAAAGCTGCCTAATCTTTATTGTCTTCTGATATAGCGTGGTCTATTCCTTTACGTATATACTCATAACCCGTGAACAAAGTCAAAGCTGCTGATAGCCATAATAAAATTATACCAATAGTTTGAGCATTATAGTCTTGAAAATTGATGATTTTATTTCCTGTATCTCCAGAAAGTAAAAGACCAATAGATACCATTTGTAAAACTGTTTTTAATTTTGCTAGATTAGAGACAGGAAGTTTAATTTTTCCTTTTGCTAAAAATTCCCTAAGACCAGATATTAATATTTCTCTTGTTAAAATTGTAATTGCAGCAATAACCTCATAATTTTTAATCGTGCCATCCATAACTAATAAAATTAGTGCAGCAGCTACAATAATTTTATCTGCAATTGGATCTAATAACTCTCCCAATTTAGACTCTTCTCCGAGTAGTCTAGCCAACATTCCATCCAAAAAATCTGTAAAGGATGCAATTATGAATAATACTAAAGCCGTTAGATCTCCATAAAATCCAGGTAAATAGAAAGCTAAAACAAAAAAAGGTACAATTAAAATTCTACCTACTGTTAGTATGTTGGGAATTTTTCTTAGCATAATCTCTACTCGTGAAAGAAGTTATATATCTTTTTTGCAACTTTTTCCTCAACACCCTCAACCGATTTTATTTCATCTAGACTGGCAGATTCTACTGCTCGAGCAGATCCAAAATGATTTAATAAAGCCCTTTTTCTGATAGATCCGATACCCTCAATCTGATCTAGCAAAGACTTACTAATTCCTCTTTTTCTCTTTGCTCTATGAGCACTAATCGCAAAACGATGAGATTCATCTCTTATTCTTTGAAGAAAGAAAAGGGTAGGGTCGTTTTTATTGAATTTATGTTCTTTGCCATTATGAAAAAAAGTTTCATTACCACTATTTCTAAATTTTCCCTTAGCAATCGCAATAATCGGTATTTCGTGAAGTCCTAACTCATTTAAAGTGTCTCTTGCGACAGAATATTGACCTTTTCCACCATCAACTATTACTAAATCAGGAAAAGAGAGATAATTGTCTTTTTCTTGAATTGCTCTTTTAAACCTTCTGTTTAATACTTCTCGCATCATTCCGTAATCATCTTGCTCATTCTTTTTAGATTTAATATTAAATTTTCGATATCTTTTCTTGATAAAACCTTCTTCACCGAATGCAATTAAGGCCCCGACACTATTTGTTCCTTGAATATGGCTATTGTCATAAACTTCTACTAAATTTATATTAGTCTCAAGATTAAATTTACTCGCAACTGAGTCAAATAATTCTCTATTATTCTGACTTTCATAAAGTTTTCGATTTAAACTTTCTTTTGCATTTTTGGTTGCTTGATTGATAACTTTTAGTTTTGACCCTTTTTTTGCTACAGATAAGTTTACTTGTTTACCCTCTTTTTTTGAAAGAGTTTTTTCAATCAAATTTTTTTCTTTAATTTCTTCAGAAATTATTATCGATGAAGGCACACTTTTATTTTCATAAAATTGTGAAACAAAAGAATTAAGTATATTACTTAGACTTTCATCTGGGTCATGTTTTGGAAAAAATGCCTGGTTACCCCAATTTTGTTTTGAACGATAAAAAAAGACCTGAATACAAGTTTTTCCAGACTCTTTATAACCTGCAATCACATCAGCCTCGATTAAATTTGCTTCATTGATTCTTTGGGAAGATTGAATAATATTTAATGATTTAATTCTATCTCTCAAAATTACAGCTTTCTCAAAATCTAAATCTTCACTAGCTTTTTCCATCTGATCTGAAAGACTTTTTTGAATTTTTCTTGATTTTCCTGAAATGAATTCTATCGCATCATCAACAGTTTTCTTGTAGTCTTCCTTTTCGACATATCCAACACAAGGTCCAGAACACCTTTTAATTTGATAAAGAATGCATGGTCGTTCTCGATTTTTGAAAACTGTATCATCGCATACTCTTAAATGGAAAATTTTTTGTATCATTTTTATAGTCCAATTTGCTGAACCAGCTGATGCAAATGGACCAAAATAAAAACCTTCCTTGGTTTTTTTTCCTCTGTGTCGTCTTATCTGAGGCCAGACATCTTTATTACCAATAAATATAAAAGGAAAAGATTTATCATCTCTAAGTAAAATATTAAATTTTGGTTTGTGCTTTTTAATTAAGTTAGCTTCAAGCAATAAAGCCTCACTTTCATTCGAAGTAGTTGTAATCTCAAGTTTCTTTGTTTGAGATAACATTCTCTCTGTTCTTATAATATGGTTTTTTTCTGCAATATAACTCTTAAGTCTATTAGGTAAATTTTTTGCTTTACCAACATAAAGAATTTCTCCTTTGTCGTTAAGCATGCGGTAAACACCAGGTAGTTTAGGTATTAATGGCAGTTCTTTTTTAATTACTTCTTTTCCAATTTCAGAACTTATCATGACTTCTTTTTTTGGTAATTTGTATACCAACTGATGAGCATTGTTTTAAAATTTCTAATTTTTCAATTTTGAGCATTATTTTTGCAATCCTTTTATCCTTAAACAATTCATCAAAAACAGACTCTGCAAGTGTTTCTAAAAAATTATAATGTTTCTTTTTTACTAGTTTTGTAATTAATTTGACAATTGTGCTGTAGTTGACAATAGATTTAATATCTTTGTCATTTGAAGGTTTTTTATCTTGATAGTCAATTTCAAGGCTAAACTTAACTTTTTGAGGTTTTTCTTTTTCAAAATCATAGTATCCAAGTTTTAAATCCAAAATTAATTCATTAATAAGAATCTTTTTCTCATAATTAAATAAGCTTTTAGACTTATCAATTTTTACAATTTTAAGATTATTTTTTTTCACTCTTTACCTCTCATTATATCCGGTGTTTGCCAGTTTAAACTTTGACCGCTATCTATAGCTAAAATTTGACCAGTAATAGAGCTGTTTTTGATAAAAAAGTCAACTGCATCACAAATCTCTTTTACATCAACTTGTTTTTTTAGAGGTGTTGCTAAATATTGATTTTTAAAGTGTTTTTCAGATTGTCTTTTATTTTTGATTGTTGGTCCTGGTGCTATACCGTTTACCCTTATATTAGGTGCTAGACTCATAGCACCAGTTTTTGTAAGAGTATAAAGTCCGGTTTTACTTATTGTGTATGAAAAAAAATATGGAGTTAATTTAAATACTCGTTGATCAATAATGTTAATAATATTGTTATTTTTTCCCCTGATATTTTTTGAGAATTCTTTTGATAAAAGGGCGGGAGCTTTAAGATTTGTTGAAATATGATTTTCCCAACTTTTTGAACTAAAGTTTTCTAGTTTATCATTTTCGAATAAAGATGCATTATTAACTAGACAATCAAAATATTTTAATTTTGATTTAGCAAACTTCACAATTTTCATGACATCTTTTTCTTTACTAAGATTTCCTTTTACCAAATAAATTTTAGACCCATATTTTTGAAGTTTCTTTTTTAAATTTTCAGCTTTTACTTTTGATTTATTATAATGAATTATAATTTGTTTATTTGGTCCTGATAATTTTTCAGCTATTGCAGCACCTATTCTAGTTGCTCCACCAGTAATTATTATCCTCTGTGCTTCCATTTTTTATCTTTTTTTTTAGTAACCTTAGTTCCCGGCATTCCCATTGTCGATCTACCTTTTGGATAAAGTTTATTTTTTACATCATATTGTCTTATTTTTGGATTTAGTGTGATCTCTAGCTCTGTACTTTCTAGTTTTCTAATCTCATCTCTAATTTTGGCTGCTTCTTCAAATTCTAGATTCGACGCTGCTTCCTTCATTTTTTTGTCTAAAGCTTTCAAGTGTTTTTTAAGATTTCCTCCAACATTTGAGCCTTCGCTAATTTTAACGTAATCTTTTTCATAAACACTTTCCAAAATATCATTAATCTCTTTTTTTACAGTTTTTGCATCAATTTTATGTTTTTTATTATAATCTAATTGAATTTTTCTTCTTCTTTCAGTTTCTTGAATTGCTTTTTTTATACTTTTAGTTTCTTTATCTGCATAAAGAATTACTTTGCCATCGACGTTTCTAGCGGCCCTACCTATAGTTTGAATTAATGAAGTTTCTGATCTTAAAAAACCCTCTTTATCTGCATCTAAAATTCCAACTAAAGCACATTCTGGAATATCTAAACCTTCTCTTAATAAGTTAATTCCTACGAGAACATCAAAAACTCCCATTCTTAGATCTCTCATGATCTCTATTCTTTCAAGTGTATCAATATCGGAATGTAGATATCTTACTTTTACACCATTTTCATGAAGATACTCTGTTAAATCTTCAGCCATCTTTTTTGTAAGAGTTGTCACTAAAACTCTATGATTATTTTCAATCACTTTTTTGCACTCATGCATTAAATCATCAACTTGGTTTTTTGCAGGCCTTATTTCTACAGGTGGATCAATTAAGCCTGTTGGTCTTATGACTTGGTCGATAAATTTACCTTTCGTTTGTTCTAATTCCCAAGGTCCTGGTGTTGCAGAAACAAATACTGTTTGTGTTCTCATTAAATCCCATTCCTCGAATTTAAGAGGCCTATTGTCCATACATGATGGAAGTCTAAAACCATATTCTGCTAAAGTGCTTTTTCTTGATCTATCTCCTTTATACATTCCATTAAGTTGTGGAACAGTTACGTGACACTCATCGACAAAAATTAAAGTGTTGTCTGGAAAGTACTCAAATAATGTAGGAGGTGGTTCACCTGGTTTTCTCCCTGATAAAAATCTAGAATAATTTTCTATTCCCGCGCACGAGCCCGTTGCTTCAATCATTTCTAGGTCAAATTTAGTTCTTTCCTCTAATCTTTGTGCCTCTAGTAATTTATTTTCAGATTTATGTTTTTTAAGAGTTATATCTAATTCTTTTTTTATATTTATTATCGCTTGTTCAATAGTGGGTTTTGGAGTGATATAATGACTATTAGCGTAGACCTTTACGAGGCTTAAGTCCCTAACTTTATCTCCAGTTAATGGATCAAATTCTTCAATTTGTTCAAGTTTATCTCCAAATAAGCTCAATCTCCATGCTCGATCTTCTAAATGAGATGGAAAGATTTCTAGATATTCACCCCGAGCTCTAAAGGTACCTCTATAAAAATTTTG
Source organism: uncultured Pelagibacteraceae bacterium (assembly GCA_902616725.1). GTDB lineage: Bacteria > Pseudomonadota > Alphaproteobacteria > Pelagibacterales > Pelagibacteraceae > Pelagibacter. Next base: position 26,051 of record CACMTZ010000003.1, on the reverse strand, counting down.
ATCATTTCTTTTATATTGTAATGCAACTAAAGACTTAATAATTTGTTCTCTGTTATAATCATAATTTTTTTGAAGTGTTAAAGTCATCTTACTATAAGCTTCAACGGAACCTAGCCCATAAATACATGACACACTGGCTACAATCAAAACATCATCTCTCTCCAAAAGAGATCTTGTTGCGGAATGTCTCATCCTGTCTATTTGTTCATTTATCGATGCTTCTTTTTCAATGTACGTATCTGATCTAGGAACATAAGCTTCTGGAGTATAGTAATCGTAATAAGATACAAAATATTCTACAGCATTATCGGGGAAAAAAGTTTTCATTTCACCATATAGCTGTGCAGCAAGTGTTTTATTCGGAGCTAAAATTAATGCTGGTCTGTTAGTGGCCTCAATTACCTTGGCCATTGTAAAAGTTTTACCCGAACCGGTAACCCCGAGTAATACTTGATTAAACTCTTCTTTATTTGCACCACTAACTAATTTTTTAATCGCATCGGGTTGATCACCTGCAGGTTTAAAATCAGATTTAATTTTAAATTTTTTACCACCTTCAAGTTTTCCACTGATTTTAGGGTTTTTACTCTGAATATCTGTAATTAAATCTTGATATGTATTTTCCATATATTAAAGAACGTAGTAGAATTAATTTATATTTCAATGAGCATAATATCAGATAGTTTAAAAAGAATTAAGCCATCGCCAACAATAGCTGTTACTCAGAAAGCAAGAGAGTTAAGAGCAGCCGGAAAAGATGTAATAGGTCTTGGTGCTGGGGAGCCAGATTTTGATACTCCATTAAATATAAAAAATGCAGCGATCAAAGCTATCAAAAGAGGGGACACAAAGTACACTGCTGTTGATGGTACACCTGAACTTAAAAAGGCTATCATCAAAAAATTCAAAAGAGAAAATAAACTGAACTACTCTTTAGATCAAATAACTGTTGGCACAGGTGGTAAACAAGTTCTTTATAATGCTTTTATGGCAACTCTAAATAAAGGAGACGAAGTAATTATACCAGCACCTTTTTGGGTATCATATCCTGATATGGTTTTATTAGCAGGTGGAAAACCAAAAATAGTAAAATGTACAGCAGCGGAGGGTTTTAAATTAACTCCAAAAAAATTAAAAAAAGCAATATCTAAAAAAACTAAATGGATAATTCTTAATTCTCCATCTAATCCAACAGGAGCAGGGTATTCAAAAAAAGAAATTTATGATTTAGCTAGGATTTTAATTCGAAATAAGAAAATTTTTATTTTAAGTGACGATATTTATGAGCATGTTAGGTATGATAACTTTAATTTTTTCACGATAGCTCAAGTTTCAAAATTGAAAGATAGGACACTTACCATGAATGGAGTAAGTAAATCATACGCAATGACGGGATGGAGAATAGGTTATGCTGCTGGTCCTAAAGAAATAATTAAAGCAATTGGAAAAATTCAATCTCAATCTACTTCAAATCCATCTTCAATAAGTCAGGCAGCAGCAGTTGAGGCATTAAATGGAAAGCAGGGTTTTATAAAAACTAGAGCAAAAGCATTTAAAGAGAGAAGAAATTTTGTTGTTAAAAGTCTTAATAGTATTAAAGGAATTAATTGTTTGACTCCTAATGGTGCGTTTTACGTATTCCCAAGTTGTAAAGGATTATTAAATAAAAAAACAAAATTAAAAACAGACTCTCATTTTGTTCAAAAATTACTTGAAAAAGAGAATGTTGCTGTAGTTCAAGGATCAGCTTTTGGCTTAGATGGTTATTTTAGAATTTCATATGCTACGTCAATGAATAATTTAAAAAAAGCTATGTTGAGAATTAAATCTTTCTGTGAAGGATTATATAAATAATTATTTTTGACTTAAAATTTTTTTTGCTGGAATTGTTTTTCTTATCCAAGAATTTGGAATTGAATTTAATCCTTTTAATGCAGCGAAGTATGCTCCAGTAAAATTTGCTCTAGAGCAATTGCAACCACCTGCCTTTATTGTTTTTAATATAGCTTCCTTATAATTTCTTGAATTAATTATTGTATATATTGAACTATTAAAAGTTCCTGGATAACTACATGCCATACCAAGCTTTTTAATAATGATAGGATGAAATTTTGAATTTAATTTTTTTATTTTTTTAATATCATTAACAATAAATTTAAATGATGTGTTTTTTTTAAATCTTTTAATAAATTCATCAACTGGATCTTTGGCTCCTTTAAGAGCAAAATCAATTATATAAAATTTAGCTAATGCATATTTTAAACTAATTTTTGAAGCAGTCACAATTCTTATGATTTTTTCTAGACTTTTGAAATCATAACCATAAAGAAAGTATGGAAGTGCAGCACAAAACCCATCAGACTCATTAACTTTTACACCACCCGAAATTTTCTTATTTGATTTAATATTTTTTACAGTTTCTATAATATTTTGGTGTATCCATGGTCCTTTGATCATACCACGCCAATCTTTTACTTTTTTATATTTTGATCTGAGATTTAGATTTTTCCAATATTTGCTTCCAGGACCAAAATTCTTCAGAATATTTTTTTTAAATTCTTTCTCTATATTTTCATAACTTTCTAAAAGTGTTTGAAACATAACTTGTCCAATTTCATTATAACCTGATACTTTCCCAGTTTTTATATTGTAGAAAGGACTTTTATTTTTTTTTAAAAAAGTAAAGTCTTTTTTACCTTTAATATAGGAATTAAGTTTTTTTTGATTGTATACCCAATGTAATGGTCTTGCAGCTGCATCAGCAACTGTTGCTCCTAAAAATACATGAAGATTATTTCTCACTTTAATGTGATAAAAACTTTTCAGCCTCTAGTGCTGCCATACAACCCATACCAGCAGCAGTCACTGCCTGTCTGAAAGTTTTATCTTTTACATCTCCAGCCGCATAAACGCCTGGCACGTTAGTCTCCGTTGAATCTGGTTTAGTTATCAAATAACCTTCTTTGTCCATGCTTAGCTGATTTTTAAATAATTGCGTAGCAGGATCATGTCCAATTGCGATGAAGACACCATCTAATTTAATTTCGTCAATTTTATTTGTTTTAACATTCTTGATTTTAATTCCTTTAACATTTTTTGGATCTTTATCACCAATAACGTCTTCAACAACACTATCCCAAATAATTTCAATTTTTTTATTCTCCATAAGTTTTTTTTGAAGCATTTTTTCAGCTCTTAAATTATCTCTTCTGTGAATTAATTTTACTTTTGACGCAAATTTCGTAAGAAACATCGCTTCCTCAACAGCTGCATTACCTCCTCCAACGACAGCTACTTCTTTGTCTTTAAAGAAAAAACCATCACATGTTGCGCATGCGGATACTCCAAAACCTCTGAACTCTTGTTCTGATTTTAAATTTAACCATCTTGCTTGTGCACCTGTTGAAATTATAATGCTATCAGCAGTGTATTTTTGACCAGTGTCTCCGATAGCTTCAAAAGGTGTTTTTTTTAAATCGACAGAACTTATATGATCTTCAATCATTTCTGTTCCAACAGCTTTTGCTTGCTCTTTCATTTGATCCATAAGCCAAGGACCCTGAATAACATCAGCAAACCCTGGAAAATTTTCAACATCCGTTGTTGTAGTTAATTGTCCACCTGGCTCTGAACCATAAACTAAAATTGGATTTAACATTGCTCTTGCCGCGTAAACAGCTGCTGTATATCCAGCTGGACCAGACCCAATTATTAACACTTTTGTGTGTTTAGTTGGATTTTGACTCATATGAAAGCTATATAGTGATTAATGACTAAATTAAAAGGTTTATTATTGACCGAGGGCATGCATGGCATGATTAGCCAAGTTGAAGGACTTGCCAAAGCTTTAAGTTTAGATTTTATACACGAGAAAATTGAACTGAATAATTTTTGGAAAATGATCCCCCCAAAAATCACACCAATTAAAAGGTTTGTTTTCAAAAATGATATTTTAGAAAAATTTAATGTTGTGATTTCTTGTGGCAGGAAAAGTGTAATTCCCTCAATTTTCTTAAAAAAAAAGTTTGGAAATAAAATCATGAATATTCATATTCAAGATCCAAAGGTATCTTTAAATAATTTCGATTTTGTAATTGCTCCAGAACATGATGATCTAAAAGGTGAAAACGTATTATCAACTAAAGGGGCTATCCACTATCTACGAGAAAGCGAATTAGATGATAATATAAATTATTTAAAACCAAAAATTCAAAAAGAAAAAGTAGTTGTACTTGTTGTTGGTGGTCCAAATAAATACTATAATTTTAGTAATAATTTAATTGAAGAAATTTTTAATAAAATCAAAAAAAATTTTCTTGATAATGGCTACCAATTAATTTTTATTCCTTCAATGAGAACACCTCAAAGAATTATTGATAAAGCTAAAGATTTTTATAATGGGAATCAAATTATTATTTCAGATGTTGATAAAAAAGCTTATTTATCATCATTAAAGTTAGCGGACCATATAGTGGTAACTTGTGACTCAACTTCCATGATATCTGAAGCTGCAATAACAGGTAAACCTATATATGTAGCTGATATGCCAGCTATTAAGAACAATTATCGCTTCAAAAAATTTTTTGAGTTGTTCAAATCTTTAGATATTATAAGAAATCTAGACTCTTCTGTTGAGAGTTGGGATTATAAAAAACTTAATGAAACTGATAGAATAGCAGGTTATATAGAAAAAAGATTTCAAAATTATGACTTTTCTTAATTCCATTTTAAACAACTCAAAAAAATATGAATCTCCTTTTAATCATTGGGAATATAATAATGCCTTAAGTGATGAAGCAATAAAAGAAATTGAAAATGCGGACATCCCTGATATCAGTAAACATAATCTTAATTATGACGGAACAAGAGCTATAGATGGTGGTGCGGCAGAATTTAGAGAAGGAATAGCATCTGGGGGAAAAGCAATTAAGTTTAGATGTTTTGTCACAAAAGAAAATGCTTCACAATTTCCAAATTTGGTAAAATTCATTAGTGAACTTCAATCAAAGGAAACTTGTAATGCAATTTCAAAAATGATTGATAAAGATTTATCTAATTCATATGTTAGAGTTGAAATTATATGTGATCGTGAGGGTTTTTGGCTTAAACCACATTGCGATATTAAAGAAAAATTAATGTCAGGTCTGATTTTTGTTAATAATGCAAAAGAGTCTGAGGATCTAGGTACTGATTTTTATAATGAAAAATTAGAAAAGGTTAAAACAGTTCCTTACAAACATAATTATGGATATTTATTCACTAGCGGACCTAATACTTGGCATGGTATGGAAAAAAAGAAGATTATTAAGGAAAGAAGATGTATTCAGGTAAATTATGTCTCTTTCCCCACTGATTGGAAAGTTGAGTAATTAATTTAATAAACTCGAATATAAACCAATAACACTAAACACGCCCAATACTAAACAGATCCCTGTCACTGCTTTCAACTGGTCTCCATCTTCATGAATATTTGTTTTGTCATAAAGTTTCCAATAGGCACATTTATCTAGATTAGTGGTTTTTGATTTTAAAATTTTTTTTTTGATAGGAAGTTTTAATAGTTGAGCACTAAAAATTTCACTTTTTTTAGATGCGTCTTCGATAATATATTGACGAACTTCTGAACTCATATGAATAAATTTTAAAAAATAAATTTGATGAATACAACCTAACGATTATTCATTTTGGGCAATTATTCTAAAGAAAAAAAAATTATACAACTTTAAATTGTAATATTATTTGAGTTTTTGCAGTGCAAAGACATTAAGTTTTTTTGTTTTAAGAGATTTTATTGCCTCCAAACATGCTTGAGCAGTTGACATATTTGTACAATATGGAACTTTATTTTTTAAAGTTGCTCTTCTGAGTGCAATAGCATCATTTATTCGATGCTCACTATTTCCTCCTCCAGTATTGATTACAAGAGCTATTTTTTTTGAGTCTAAAATATCTACTATGTGAGGTGTTCCACTGCTGACTTTATTTATAATTTTACATTTCATTCCATGTTTTCGAATGTACTCTGCAGTGCCTTTTGTTGCACTTAACTTAAAATTTAATTTAATTAAATCTTTAGCCAGACCTATCCCCTCATCCTTATGAGAGTTTTTCAAAGATATAAATGCAAGACCGTTTTTTGGAAGTGAATTCGCAGCAGCAATTTGACTTTTTGCAAATGCCATACCAAAATTTTTATCAAACCCCATTACTTCACCTGTTGATTTCATTTCTGGACCAAGAAGTAAGTCGCTATTTGGAAATTTGTTAAAAGGAAATACTGCTTCTTTAACTGCATACATTCCTTTTGATTTTTCTTTTAAATCAAATTTCAATAATTTCTCTCCAGCCATTACTCTTGATGCAATTTTTGCTAATGGTAAACCTTTTGCTTTAGATACAAAGGGCACTGTTCTACTAGCTCGAGGATTTACTTCAATCACATAAATTTCATCTTTTTTTATTGCAAATTGGATATTCATGAAACCTTTGACTTTTAAAGCTAACGCTAGTTTTTTAGTTTGATTTTCAATTTCCTTTACTAAAAATGGTTTAATAGATATTGGAGGCAAACTACAAGCAGAGTCCCCAGAATGAATACCAGCTTCTTCAATATGCTGCATAATACCAGCTACATATACTTCTTTACCATCAGATATTGCATCAACATCCACTTCCATTGCATGATCAATAAATTTGTCAATTAAAATTGGATTTTTTTCTGCAGCTTTAAAGGCTTCTTCAATAAAATTTTTTAATTGTCTTTTTTCATAAACTATTTCCATTGCTCTTCCACCCAAAACATATGAAGGTCTTACCATTAAAGGTAATCCAATTTTATCAGCAATCTTGATCGCTTCTTTATAAGTTTTGGCAATTCCACTTTCTGCTTGTTTTAATTTTAATTTATCTAATAAATTTCTAAATCTATCTCTATCCTCTGCTAAATCTATAGAGCTGTATTGAGTTCCTAAAATAGGTAATTTGTTTTCATGTAAAAATTTAGCAAGTTTGATTGGAGTTTGTCCTCCAAACTGGGCAATTATACCAATTAAGTTTCCATTCATTTGCTCTTTTTTGATTATATTAAAAACGAATTCTTCTTTTAAAGGTTCAAAATAAAGTCGATCACTAGTATCGTAATCGGTAGAGACTGTCTCAGGATTACAATTTACCATGATTGTTTCGAAACCAGCGTCTTTTAAAGAAAAGCTTGCTTGACAACAACAATAATCAAATTCTATTCCTTGACCAATTCTATTCGGCCCTCCTCCAAGAATAATTATCTTTTTTTTACTAGTAGGCTCTGCTTCACACTCTGAAACTATTGAAAAGTTTCTTTGATAAGTTGAGTACATGTATGGAGTGAAAGATTTAAATTCAGCAGCACAAGTATCAACTTTTTTATAAACAGGTAATATTTTTAGTGCTATCCTTTTTTTTCTAACAACGTCCTCAGAAAGATTTGTTAATTCTGATAATTTTTTGTCTGAGAAACCAATAGATTTAATCCTATTAAATTCTGTAAAATTTTTTGGTAATCCTATTTTTTTTAAATTTATCTCACAATCAACAATTTCCTTAATTTGGCCTAGAAACCATGGGTCAATTTTAGATAATTTAAAAATCCTATCTAAACTAATTTTTTTTCTTATCCCTTCAGCAACTAGTAAAATTTTGTTTGGAATATTTTCTTTTAGTTTTTTTTCAATTTGTTGTTTTGATAAATCAAATATTCTATCAAGACCTGAAAAACCAGTTTCTAAAGATATCAAGGCTTTTTGAATAGACTCTTTAAAATTTCTACCTATCGCCATAGCCTCACCAACAGATTTCATTGAAGTACCAAGGGTTTCAGGGGAGGTTGAAAATTTTTCAAAAGTAAATCTTGGTATTTTGGTTACTACATAATCGATACTTGGTTCAAATGATGCTGGAGTAACTTTGGTAATTTCATTTTTGAGTTCATCTAAAGTATATCCGACAGCTAATTTTGCTGCTACTTTTGCAATTGGAAATCCAGTTGCTTTAGATGCTAAAGCTGATGATCTTGATACACGTGGGTTCATCTCAATTATAACCATTCGACCATTTTTAGGATTAATTGCGAATTGAACATTGGATCCACCTGTCTCAACCCCAATCTTTCTTAAACATGCAATAGATGCATTTCTCATGACTTGGTATTCTTTATCTGTGAGAGTTAGTGCTGGTGCAACTGTTACTGAGTCACCTGTATGTATCCCCATTGGATCAATATTCTCAATGGAACAAATAATGATACAGTTATCTTTCTTATCTCTAACGACCTCCATCTCAAATTCTTTCCAACCCTCCAAACATTCTTCAACCAAAACCTGGCTAACAGGAGACTCATGTAATCCATTTTTTACAATTTTAAGATAGTCCTTTTTTGTTTTTGCTATTCCTCCACCAAGCCCACCTAGTGTAAAAGCAGGTCTTATGATTGCGGGCAAACCAATTTTTTTTAGAACCTTCGTAGCTTGGTTATCTTTGTTTACGATTTCGGATTTAGGTAAGTCTAAACCAATTTCTCTCATATTTTTTCTAAATTTTTTTCTATCTTCAGCGTTTGAAATTGCCTTTGAATTTGCTCCAATAAGCTCAATTTTATATTTTTTTAAAATCCCTTTTTTTTCAGCCTCCATAGCTAGATTTAGAGCAGTTTGACCCCCCATTGTAGGAAGAATTGCATCAGGTCTTTCTTTTTTAAGAATTTTTTTTAAAACATCTAAAGTTATTGGTTCAACATAGGTTTTGTCCGCAACATCTGGATCTGTCATGATAGTTGCAGGATTAGAATTTATCAAAATTACCTTATAGCCCTCATCTTTAAGAGCTTTACAAGCTTGTGTTCCTGAGTAATCAAATTCACATGCTTGTCCGATGATGATGGGGCCAGCTCCTACAACTAATATTTTTTTAATATCTTTTCTTTTTGGCATTTTTTTTTATGTTATGAATAAATTCTTGAAATAAATAAACACTATCTTGTGGTCCTGGATTTGACTCCGGATGATACTGAACAGAAAATACTGGTTTATTCTTTAATCTTATGCCTTCGATACTACCATCAAATAAAGATTTATGAGTAACCTCAATATTTTTTGGCAACGTTTCTTTTACCACTTCAAAACCATGATTTTGACTAGTAATTTCAACATTATCATTAATTAAATTTTTTACTGGATGATTTGCTCCTCTATGACCTAATTTCATTTTTTTTGTTTTACCCTCAAGAGCCAGTGCAAGAATTTGATGACCTAAACAAATACCAAATATTGGTAAATTTTTTTTAATAAGGTCTTTGATAATATTGATCGCATATTTGCCAGTTGCTGCTGGGTCCCCAGGCCCATTAGATAAAAAAATTCCATCAGGCTTAAGACACAATATTTTTTCTGCAGAAGTCTTACACGGAACAACAGTAACTTTACAATTAAAATTCGAAAAATATCTTAAAATATTTTTTTTTATTCCATAGTCAATGGCAACAACATGCAAAGACTTTTTTTTATTTTTCTCAAAACCAGTTTCTTTTTTCCAAGTTTTAAGCCCCTTCCAAATATAATTTTTTCTGGTGGATACGACCTCGGCAAGATCTAAATTTTTTAAACCACTCCATTTTATTGTTGTATTTGTGAGTTTGTTAATATTGAATTTTCCTTTATTGGAATAACAAATGGTACCTTTAGGAGCTCCTTTATCTCTAATGAAATTTGTAAGGTTTCTTGTATCTAATCCAGTGATACCAATAATTTTGTTTTTTTTAAGCCAATAATCTAAATGTAAAAATGATCTATAATTTGAGGGATTAGTTATTTCAGAATTAAAAATTACTCCTCTGGTCCAGATTTTATCTGACTCATGATCCTCATAGTTTGTTCCAACATTTCCTATGTGAGGAAAAGTAAAATTAATAATTTGACCTGCATAAGAAGGGTCAGATATGATCTCTTGATAGCCAGTTATTGACGTGTTAAAGCAAACCTCTCCTGTTGCAACGCCTTCATAGCCAATTCCAATGCCTTTAAAAACTTTCTTATTTTCAAGAACTAAAATACCTGTGTGAGTTTGAGAAATTTTTGAGCTATTATTTTTTGCTTTTTTGATCAATTACAACTCATGAGTTAAAGGTTAATACAATAAAAGGTTTATTATCGCAACAGAGATGTATTATAAAATTGTAAAAAAACAATTTTTCTTTTGAAGAATTTTTTCTTTAAAGTAGATTAAAAATTATGTCCCTAAAAGAGACCATAGAAACTGAATATAAAAAGTCGCTTAAATCAAAAGATAAAACTAAAATCTCAACTTACAGGTTAATTCTATCCTCCATAAAGGATTTGGATATCTTAAATAGATCTGGTCCAAACAAAAAAGAGACTGATGATGAAGATATTAAAAAATTATTTAAGAAGATGATGAAACAAAGAGCCGAATCAATTGAAATTTATAAAAAAAATAATCGGTCTGATCTTTTGGAAGTTGAGCAAAATGAATATGATATTTTATCAAGTTTTTTACCAAAACAATTAAATGAAGAAGATACAAAAAAAATATGTGAAGAGATAATAGCTAAAGTAGGTGCTGGTTCTGTGAAAGATATGGGCAAAGTTATGGGAGAATTAAAAAAACAACATGCTGATGAGATTGACTTCTCCAAAGCAGGAGCGCTAATCAAACAATTACTTAATAAGTAGTCATGAAATACCCAAAAGAATATTTAGAGGAAATTAAAACAAGATTAAAAGTTTCAACAGTAGTTTCGAAATATGTCAGTTTAAAAAAAAGAGGCAAGGAATACGTTGGTCTTTCGCCATTTAAAAATGAAAAAACCCCATCCTTTACTGTAAATGATGAAAAAGAATTTTATCATTGTTTTGCGACATCCGAACATGGAAATATCTTTGACTTTGTAATGAAAACTCAAAATTTAAAATTTGGTGAAGCTGTAAAGCACTTGGCAAATTTAGCTGGTATGCAACCTTATATTTTCTCAAAACAAGATGAAGAAAGAGAAAAAAAGTGGAAAATATACTCATCTATTTTCTTGGAGTATGTGGACTTTTATCATAATCAACTTTTGAAAAATGAAAAATATTCTAAAGCAAGACATTATCTAAGAAATAGATCACTTGACAAAGATCAAGTTAAAAAATTTAAAATCGGTTTTGTAGAAAAGAGTCCAAATTTATTTGAAGAATTAAAAAAAAATTATCAAATTGATGATTTGCTAGAAACAGGATTATTTTATTTAGATGAAAAAAAGAATATTTATGTTGAAAGGTTTAGAGGAAGATTAATTTTTCCAATCAATAATATTTCAGGACAACCAATTGCTTTAGGGGGAAGAATAATTGAAAAAATTGATTTTCTGGCTAAGTATGTTAATTCTCCAGAAACATTATTCTTCAAAAAAGGATCCAACTTATACAATTTAGATTTAGCAAGAAAATTGTCTAATAAGTTTGACAATATTTTTTTAGTTGAGGGTTATATGGATGTGGTTGGTTTAAGTAAAAATGGAATAGAAAATGCTGTTGCTAATTTAGGTACTTCTTTAACAGATAAACAAATATTTACTCTTTATCAGTTTTTTAATGATATTATTATATGTTTTGATGGTGATGAGAGTGGTTATAAGGCAGCCTTAAGAGCTGCAGAAAATTCTCTAAAAGACATGAAACCTGAAAAGCAAATATCATTTTTATTTTTACCAGATCAAGAAGATCCAGATAGTTTCGTAAATAAAAATGGTAAAGAATATTTTTTTGATTATTCAAAAAAAAATAAAATATCAATACATCAATTTATATTTAATCATTATAAAAAAAATACTCAAAATAATCCATCTTCTAGGGCAATTTTTGAAAAAAAATTAAGATCAATAGCTAACACAATAAAAGATAATTACATAAAAAAATACGTTTTAGAATATTTTATCGAAAAAATTTCCGAATTAACTCCATATACAAGTCAAAATCAAAAAAACTTTTATACAAAAAAAACTAGATCTTTAGAAAAGACTAAAAAGCACTTTAATGAAAGCCTATCATTATCTGGAGTAGAGTTAAAAGAATTTTCATTAATTTATCTTATTGTTAATAACTTGAATTTGATGAGAGATAACACTCATTTACTTAAAGATATAAAATTATTTTCTGAGGTAAATAAACAAATTTTTGAAAAAATTGTATTCAAACTTAATTTTAAAAATGATTTGTCTATTGATCAGCTAGATATTGATACTCAATTAATTGATAAAATTACAAAATTCGCTCCTATCAAACATATTTTAAAAAAAAAAACTAACAAAGATTATGAAGTTCTTGAGCTATTTGAAGATATTGTCCGCGACTTAAATAACTACGATTTAGAATTTAGGATTCAAGAATTAGAGTCTAAGTTTTCAAAAGATTTGAGTGAGACAACATTTAATGAGCTAAAAGAGCTCAAAAAAAAGCAAAATATCAATTAATACTATTAAATTAATAATGGATTTTTTTAAATTTGCCATTATATACATTGCTTCAAATATATTGGTGTGGAAAGAATAATTACAAAATCATTTGCTCGTTTAATGGGTCGAGGAACTCATAGAGGTTTCATAACTTATGAAGAATTAAGTAAATCACTTGGAAAAAGAAATCTTTCAGATCAAAATTTAGCTCAAGCTTTTCTACATATTTTAGATGAGAAAATAACTTTAGTTGAAAAAAAATCTGATTTTAAAGTTTTAAGAAAAAAAGAAGGTTCTTCAAAAGAAGAGGGAAAGACTATTGAAAAAAGCGATGACCCAATAAGAATGTATCTCAGGGAAATGGGGGGAGTAGAACTTTTATCGAGAGAAGGTGAAATAGCTATTGCGAAGAGAATAGAAGCCGGAAAAGATGTAATGTTAATTGCGTTATCTCAAAGTCCAATAACTGCACAACAATTTTTTGATTGGAACGAAAAACTCCAAAAAGATGAAATATTAGTAAGAGAAATCATTGATATTGACACAAATTATATGGAAGATGAAACCACAGGTCCAAGTGCCAAACAAAAAAATTCAGGTGAAGTAGATAGTGAAGAGAATTCAACTGATGAAAGTGACGAGGAATTTAACCCAACGCTGGCAGCGATGGAAACAGAAATTAAACCTAAAGTTCTTAAAACTGTTCACAATTTAACAAAAGATTATAATAAATTAATAAAATATCAAAAAGAAAAATTAGATTGCATTTTGAATTCAAAAATTTTTTCTCCTGCAAAAGAGAAAAGTTATGAAAAAACTGTCAAAGAAATCCTAGATTATATAAAGTCACTTCAACTATCCCCATCAGTTTTAGAGTCTTTAGTTCAAAAACACTATGTAGAAAATAAGAAAATTATTTCTTTAGAGGGAAATCTATTGAGATTAGCTATGGATAACAAAATTCCAAGAAATGAATTTTTGAAATTTTATCTTGGAAATGAAATCAATCCAAATTTGAAAAAATTCTTAGACACCAACTCAACTTGGAAACAATTTTTTTCTAAAAATAAAGATAAATTTAAAGATATTCGAGAAAGATTGATTGAATTTAGTCACAAAATTGGAATGTCTGTAACAGACTTTAAAAAACTCGTGAGTAGAATTCAGAAGGGTGAAAAAGAGTCTAGAATAGCAAAAAAGGAGATGGTTGAAGCCAACTTAAGATTAGTTATCTCTATTGCAAAGAAATATACCAATAGAGGATTGCAATTTTTAGATTTAATTCAAGAGGGAAATATAGGATTAATGAAAGCGGTTGATAAGTTCGAGTATAGAAGGGGTTATAAGTTTTCCACATACGCAACCTGGTGGATTAGACAAGCAATTACAAGATCAATTGCTGATCAAGCTAGAACAATAAGAATACCTGTTCACATGATTGAAACAATAAATAAAATTGTAAGAACACAAAGATTAATTTTAAGTGAGTTTGGGAGAGAAGCGACACCAGAAGAATTAGCAAAAAAACTTAGAATGCCATTGGACAAAGTTAGGAAAGTTTTAAAAATTTCTAAAGAACCGGTTTCATTAGAAAAACCAGTTGGAGATGAAGAAGATAGTAGTTTGGGAGATTTTATCGAGGATACTAAAGCTTTAGCACCTCTTGAACAAGCAATTAAATCAAACTTAGGAGAAGCTACAACAAAAATATTATCAACATTAACCCCAAGAGAAGAAAGAGTTTTGAGAATGAGATTTGGAGTTGGCATGAATACTGATCATACACTAGAAGAAGTTGGTTTGCAGTTTTCAGTCACCCGAGAAAGAATTCGTCAGATAGAAGCAAAGGCGCTTAGAAAATTAAAACACCCTAGTAGATCAAAACAATTAAAAAGTTTCTTGGAAAGTTAATATTGATTTTGGGCCGTTAGCTCAATAGTAGAGTACTGCATTGACATTGCAGGGGTAGTTGGAGCGTAACCAACACGGCCCACCATTATTTTATTTGTTTATTGATTAAAATTTTAAAACAAAGTAAAAAAGATTAATTTCCGGGCCTGTAGCTCAGTTGGTTAGAGCAGTACACTCATAATGTATTGGTCCCAGGTTCGAGTCCTGGCGGGCCCACCAAAACGTTAAGTATTTACAATAACAATCTTTACATTCCTATCTTCAACACTCAAAAAGACTCTATCAAAAAAGTAAGCAATTGTGTAACAAAAATAAAATCATTGTAGTTCAAATTGAGTCCAAATGTTCGGCCGCTGTTGCGGCCTCACGTGACCTCCAAGAGAGGTCCCATTGAGAGTCTAAAATACGTTTAGTTAAAAAGGGGGACCCATACAGAGTCAAAACTAGGTACTTATAGTTAAGGTTATAGTGTTTGATCTAGACGTTTGTAATTAACATTTTGAAAAATTTTATTTCAAAATTTTTGAGATATCGACTGAAAGAATCCCAGGTAATCCTTTATTCTTTTCTGCGTCGCTTCTTGCTTTATCTGCAAATACTTTTTTTCCTAATGCGTCTAGTGCAGGATCAGCTTCAGGTTTTTTAAAAAACTCTACGTCTATAATTGGAGTAGGGATTTCAGGTAAAGGCATACGTGCAGCCTTTTTAACAACTGGTTTTTTCTTACCTAAATTATTAGCAATTTTAGTAAATGGTTTATCATTTTTAGGATCGTAACCATAAGCTCTACTATTGGCTAAACGTTTCTTAACTCCGTCAATCATCTTACCTCTTTCATACATATTAGGTTTAGCTCTACCTAGAGCTGCCAGGTTTTTATCTTCTGCAGCAATAGCTTTATCAAAATCCTTTCCTAGCTTTACGTCATCATAAGTTTCAGAATAATATTTGATCCGTCTTAAAATATTTGGATCTTTGTTTATTTCTTCTTCTTTGATATCTCGTTCAGCTCTTATTGTTCCTTTTGATCCGTCATAGATATAATCATCAGGCTTTTTGGGATCTTTACGTCTAGTTAAATATTTCATCATTTGGTTATATTCATTAATTTTCATTGTGTTTAATCATCTCCTGCAGCTCTTCTTCTGTAACTGCTTCGTGTGGGTTTATTGCTTTTAAACGTCTAGTTAGATATCTGACTTTCCATTTTTCGTGAAATACATCTTGTTCTAAACGCATTATTAATCGTTGAGATTCCATTAACAGATCATAGTTTTTGGCTAACTTCTTAACAGCAAATCCTAAATCTCTTAACGCAGATTTCATCTGTTTATCACTCATTGCTTCCGTTAGTTTTTCCATTTTTTTTCCTTTGCTCTTCATTGTGTTTTTGTTTCCTCTCAACCAAATCTTTTCCTTTAGGTGTTAAAATATGTTCGTAGTCCAATAACATCTTATTCATTGCTTCCTCTAATTCCTCCGAGGACATTGAATCATAATCAGGACCATTTTTATTTTTAATGATCTGTCGGTCTATGTAGTAACCTGCAACCTTACCTCTTAATTCTTCTGCACGTAAAGCAACTCCAACCATTTTATTTTGTTCTGCAAGCTGACCTAAATAATGCAATCGTGCCATATGCTTATCAGGATCAATATTGTTTTTTAATCTAAAGTCCTCCTGCAGCTTACCTATGTAATTAACTACGTGAGGGGATATTCTAGGGTTTAATAATTCATAAGCTCTCTGATATGCACTATCAGCAGAATAACCTGCTTTGATAGCGCATTCAGTATTTGATAAACTTTGATTCCCATATTTAGCCTCCACGTAATAACGTGCAAACTTCTTTTGCAAATCCGTTAATGGTTTATCAACTATGTTCATTTAATAGTTACCACTATGTTTGTCTTCTTCGTCATATAGTCCCTCCTGTACTAATATTTTTATTGTTTTATAAACGTTGGCCTTACTCATTCCCTCTTTCTTGTTATCAATTATTTGTGCAGGTAATTTTCCTGCTTTTAATTGATTCCATATTTTACGTTGAGTCTTCGTAAGTTTAGGAAATAATAACCAAGAACCATTTGACCTGTTGATTATTGCTGTACGTTCTTTTGAATGGGTGGTGTTCATATGTTCCCTCCATTTCAAAAAAGAAATAGTCATTTGAGTATGATTATCTTCGTAGTCCTCAACAGATTCTTTTTCGTCAGGTGTTGTAAGTTTCATATCAATATCAATTGAACGTTCTTTGATGTTTGATCCTGAAGCTGTTGCACCCTCTTTTGTTGGGTGGTGTAAAAATGTAACGTGATAACCTCTGTTACGTAATTTA
This sequence comes from uncultured Pelagibacteraceae bacterium, assembly GCA_902616725.1. GTDB lineage: Bacteria > Pseudomonadota > Alphaproteobacteria > Pelagibacterales > Pelagibacteraceae > Pelagibacter. The sequence goes on along the minus strand of CACMTZ010000003.1, from coordinate 9,320 downwards.
CTTAACCAATGCATAAGCTCAATCCAATCAGCACCCTCCTTTTCCTGCATAATAGTTAGAGCTGTGATGTTGTCTAAATAGATGACAGGTTTTATTCCTGTAATCTTTTCTATCTTTTGAGCTGTTATCTCTACGTTGAGTCTTCCTATTTCTTTTGTCAAAGATTCAAAATGCATATGATCTTGAATTGCTAACGTTGCAAAGAAAATGAAATTCATATTCAATTCTCTGCCAGCCATTTCGTATGCGTCCTGGATATCGAATATTCTTTTCTTAATACTCGCAGAATCCATTTCGCCCTCTACGTATAGAACAGGTGTTTTATGTCCGTTGTGTTTATACTTTAGAAAATCGTAACCACTAGCAACAGCTGCTGCTTCGTGAAGACAATATAAAGTTTTACCTGTACCTGCTTTTGCAAAAACTTGACGTATCTGTCCTTTAGCAACTATCGGATTTAACAAGTATTCAGGTTCAGGAAAATCCTTAACAACAAACTGATGTCCATTAAGAATATTTAAACCTGTTGCAACTTTCTTTTCCTCTACGTTTAGTTTTTTTATTTCATCAAAACCTTTGAGGTTTGTATTCAAGAAATCAGATAACTCTTTTATCGAATAGCATTCTTTGCCATTTTCATAGTTATTCTGCTGTCTTTCAATGCAAGAGAGTCGATTTTTAACTTCATCATCATTTGTTAGATCGCACAATTTCTCTACGTATTTGAGCCTCATATCCATTGGGATATCGGTTTGACTAGCCAATGCACCACCAAGCCTAAAATAAAAATGGTTACGTTGATCTATATCGATTGTGTGTTTTAACAATTCTGAAAAAGCTACAATCATTCTCAAATCTTTATCGATTGCTGCAGGATCGAGAACCGCAGGCTCAACGTTATCGATAATGACTCTATCAACACCTGCAATAATAGTTTGTGTGCCTGCAAGTGTTTCAACAATTGTTTCGCCTTTCTTTGCTGCTTTAGGATAATTGTAAGATTTAAACTTTACGTCTTCAGGTAACTTGTAAATCTTATGCGTTGCTACAACAGCACCATTAACTTTTTTTCCAATGGTTAATGTTCGAGGTAAGAGATCGATAAACTTATTTGCTCTCAAACTCTTATCATCAAAATCGATATCGTATATTCCAGATTCTTTATGGAATGCACCTAATCTATTTGCGTCTAGCAGCTCTTGATCTGTCCAATCAGCTGACCAAGAACCATTTTTAACAACAGGGGATTTATCCTTTATGTCATTTGTTTTATTTACAGGAGTAAGAACTAACCCATAATTTTTAAACTTTTGTATATTTTCATTAGTAATCATTGGTCCTCCTAATCCTTTAACTTTTCTAATAATTGAGCTTTACGTATTCGAGATATGTAATCTGTTAATGATTCATCAGGCATTACATCAATTCCTTTTTCGTAAGAATCAATTAAGTCCTCATATTTTTCAGCAACAGATCCACCACTATTGAGCTCTATACGTTTGAGCTCATCTATTGGTTTATTCTTTAGCCAATCAGAGAAACTTTGACCTTTTGATTTCTCTTTCTCATACATATCTTTTAATGTTTGAAGCAGGTCCTGCTGCACGTCGAACTCAATCTTTTCCATATCAGCAAGTTTCATTAACTTATCTTTTGTTATTTCTTTTCCTGCACGTTCAACATTTCCACCCTGGGAATAAACGTTATACGTTGGATCTTTGATTATTCTTTTCATCAGTTTGCCTCCTTGAATGTTGCGTCCTGGCAATCCTGACAAAGACCTGAAATTAAATACTCTGTACGACTAGTTTTATCTCTAAACTTTTCGATATCACATTCGCACCAACTGCATTTATTTTCGTTGATAGATTTTCTTAACTCTCTACGTAGCTTTGTAAGTTTCGTTAAGATTGATGATGTTGTGACTTTCTTATTTTCCTGAAAGTCCTGGTAAAGCTCTTCATTTAGAGCTCTGATTCTTGAGGTCATTAGACAACTCCTTTAACTAAAAATGGGCTCAAATTAATCTAGGAAAGATCAACGTAAGCCCATTCGTTAAAAGTGTTATTACTAATGATGTAGATTCTATAAACCTGAAATGGTTTTAATTCAATGTCATTAGTAAAAAACTTTTTCCTAGAAAAAATTTGATGTTATTTGTGTGGAGTGTCTTTTCTGACCTCGCATAAATTTTAAAGATTTATGAAACTTGTATGAAACGACTTATGCATATTTTTAAGTATAGGATCAAGAACTATGTTCACTGAAATATAAATTTAATATTGAGTCCAATATGCGTGATTTTAGAGTCTTTTACGGAAATTTATGGATCGTGGAACTATGAAAAGGGGGTGACTCGTAGGGCTCTTTTTGAGTCTCGGTAGTCCTTATCTATACATACGAGACTATGAGACTAATAATAATTATTATTAAAATCTCAAAGTCTCAAATACGTAAAGATAAACAAACTGAACTAGCCGAGTTTGTGAACTATATCCTCTGCTTTGATGTTGGCATAAACCTTTAGCAGTGTTCGAGGTTCCAAATGTCCACTGATAACCTGGGCCTCTGGTACTGATAGATTCTTATCTGTAAATAACCTGCAAATACTTTCGTGTCTTAAATCGTGAAAATGTGCGTCTTCGATCTCATAATATTTCATCAATCGTTTCCACATCATTAAGATAGCATTAGCACTTTTACGTATAGGTAAGTTTTCTCGAAGCAGCTGCTGCGCTCTCTTTGTTAAAGGTATTGTTCGAGGTTTTACTTTTGCCTTAACAACTTTCAACATATTGCCTGTCCAATGTTCAGGTTTAATGTTTGCTATTTCTGATCTACGTAAAGCTGTCTCTAGCGCAAGCTCAATAATAAACTTCATTTGTGGATCTGCTCTATTTCCACGAAGCAACTTGTGCAGCTCTTCTTTAGTAAATCTTCTATCCCTCGGTTCAGGATTAACAGGACGTCTAATATTCAAAACAGGGTTATCAACATTGTAACCCCATTCTTTTAAAGCGATTGAATACATATGAGATATGATCGCTAAACGTCTATTAACTGAACTTGATTTAAGAGACTTTAAAGCTCTGTCTCTGTAACTTGCTATCATTGCAGAATCAATTTTATTAATTGGAAAATTAACAAAACCCTCGGTTAATATGTACTTAACTAACCTTGATTCCATATCTTTAGAACGTTTAGATACAATTATTTCGTCCCTGTATCTTTCTAAACATTCTTTGAACGTAGGATATTTTATTTTTTTAAGATTATGCAGGTCCCTTTGAATATCTAATTCAACCTGCTTTGACCAAGCAACAGCATCAGATTTCATTGTAAAACTTTGTGTACGTTGAGGATATCCAACCACTCGTACTATGCTTTGCCATTTGTTATTATGCTTTCGAATTGTCGCCATTTTTTATCCTTTCTAGTTAGCGAGTGTGTTCGAAATTGTGTAAATGAAATTGCTATTATTAAATTAGTTAGATACTATAACGTTAAAATGGGTTCACGCAGTACACTCATAATGTATTGGTCCCAGGTTCGAGTCCTGGCGGGCCCACCAAACTTTTTATTAATTTTTTGAAAATTCTCTTAATGTATTAAATAATGCGTTTATGTCATTGTCGTTTGAGTTTAAAATAGATGCAAATTCTTCTTTTTGTGTTCTAGCTAAGCTCAAACCCTCAATAATTAAATCTCTAATCAAGGGATTTTCTGGATTTTTAGTATAAACTCTCCAATCAATTTTGACCTCAGGTCTCTCAGAAGTGCCTTTTAAAAGACTATTTACAATTGTATAATTTTCACTAAGAACTTCTTTCGATAAAACATCAATTTCTGGATTTGTGTACTCAGATAACCTACTAGAAAAGCTTTTTAAAAAATATTCTTTAAATAATCTTGAGTATCTCTTTTTTTGTTCATCATCTAAGTTTTTCCTTATGGATCCGAGTGTATAGAAACCTATACCTTTTATATCAACTGTCTCCTCAGCAATTATTTTAAGTTTGTTAATTTTTTCATCTTTTGACAAATTTTCAGAGAGTATTTTTGATGCTCTGTTAACAGTTGATTGTACAAATACATCAGCTTCAATTGATAAGGAGTTGCTTAATGTTAAAAAGTAAAAAAAAATTACTAAAATAATTTTTTTCTTAATCATACTCTTATTTTTACTGGCTTATCTCTTCCCAGTCACTATCATCTTGGGTATTTACAATTTTTCTTGAGTTAAGAATTTTTTGTTGTCGATCTTGTAAGTACAAACTCTTCACTGATGCATAAAAGTCCAGCGAATTGTTCTCTAGGTTTTCAATCGAGTCATAATTTTTGGCTCTGAAATCCACACCTGATACACCTTTAGAAAAATAATAGTCCGAATTTTCAAAATATCTAGTGTCTTTACTAACAGTTACGTTATACCAAGGATCACCTCCTAAAAAATTTAAAGTTGAAGCAAATGTATCTCTTATTGTGCTTGGACCTAAAACTGGTAATACAATATAACATCCTGGACCAACTCCTGCTTTAGCTAGAGATTGACCATAATCTTCCTTTTCATAATTTGTCAATCCTAGATACTGTGCAACATCAAAAATTCCTAAAATACCTAATGTTGTATTTATAATAAATCTTCCCGTGTTAATTCCAGCTTGTTTGTAATCTCCTTGCAAAACATTGTTTGGTATTGTCAATAAATGAGAAATATTCTCTAAAGAATTACTTACTCCAGTTTTAGCTGGTGAAGGAAGTTTTCTATATAATGACGCAACAGGTTTGAAAATTGCTCCATCTAAAGTTTGATTAAATGCAAAAGTCACTCTATTAATCTTTTCAAAGCAATCCTTCACCTCTGTAGGTTCATTTTTTTTTAATATTAAATCTCCATCAGATCCAGCGTTGACATTTAGAGTTAACGCAAAGGTTGTAAATATAATAATTAAGAATTTTTTCATCGTAAAAATTTTATATTATATTGGATCATAAATTAAAATAAGTATTAATTAAATATAAAAATGTATCCAAAAATAGGCTTAAAAATGGCCACAAGTTATTCCCCAAATTTTGATTTTCCTAAAAGGGTAAAAAACAGAATTAAATTTATTATAATTCATTATACAGGGATGAAAAAAGAATCTGTTGCAATTAAAAGACTACAAGATCCAAAATCAAAGGTTAGCTCACATTATTTGATTAAAAGAAATGGTGAAATAATAAATTTAGTTCCAGATCTTTTTGAAGCTTGGCATGCTGGAGTCTCAAGTTGGAAACACTTTAAATCTCTTAACAAAAATTCAATAGGTATTGAAATAACTAATCCAGGCCATCAACATGGTTATAAAAAATTTTCAAAAAAGCAAATATTTTCACTTCAAAAATTACTTAGAATTTTAGTAAAAAAATATAAAATTAAAAAAAACTATGTTCTTGGTCATTCAGACATATCTCCTGATAGAAAAAAAGATCCAGGTGAAAAATTTCCATGGGAAATGTTGGCCAAAAAAAAATTAAGTTTTTGGCATAATCTTGATCAAAAAAAGATTAAAAAGTTAAGAAAAAAAAATCTTTTTACCAGAGTTGATGAAAATTCATTTTTAAAAAATCTCAATAAAATTGGCTATAATGATGTAAAAAAATTCAAACGTCAAAAAAATATTAAGTATCTTACATTAGCTTTTCAAAGACGATTTAGACAAAGTCTTGTTAATGGAAAGATTGATAAAGAGTGCTTATTAATTAGTAAAAATCTTCTTTAACAATAAAAATTTAGCTTGAAATATCAAATTTTAACAATAGATTGAAGATGCCAGATGAACGACTTATCGCTTTAAAATTTTAAAGAGGAAAGTCCGGACTCTACAAAGATGCAGTGCCAGGTAATACCTGGCAGGGGCAACCCTAGGGATAGTGCCACAGAAAATATACCGCCTTAACAAGGCAAGGGTGAAAAGGTGTGGTAAGAGCACACCGGTTCTATTGGTAACAATGAACGCTGGAAAACCCCACTGGGAGCAAGACTAAGTAGAGATGACATTGTTGAAAAACTAAAAGCTATCTTTGGCTCGTCATCAGGGTTAGTTGCTTGAGCTTAAGAGTGATCTTGAGCCTAGACAAATGATAAGTTTAAATGACAGAACCCGGCTTATAGTTCATCTGGCTATTCATTAAAAATAAATATCTATAGAATGTTCACGTTTTGACTCACTATCATGCTTAATTGGCCTTTTTCAATTAAAAATAGTATTTGTTGACTCATTTCAAAAAAACCCATAATATCCCATAAATTCCCAAATATGGGATTTATAGGACTTTATGGTTTATGTTTTTATCGACCTACGAAAACAAATTGGACAAAAAAGGAAGAGTGTCAGTGCCTGCAAGCTATAGATCATATTTGTCTAACTTAGGTTATAACGGTGTAATCTGTTATCCGTCATTTAATAATCAATCAATAGAAGCATGGCCTCAAGACAGAGTAGAAAAAATTTCAAATTCTATAGACTCTTTAAATCCTTTTGAGGAAAAAAGAGATTTTTTTGCAACATCAATTTTATCTGAAAGCACAAATTTACAATTTGATAGTGAAGGAAGAATTTCACTTACTTTAAAATTATTAAAACATGCAAAAATCAAAAATAGCATGGTCTTTGTTGGACAGGGTAAAACATTCCAAATATGGGAGCCAACAATATTCGAAAAATTTAAGGTCAATGCAAGAAAAAAAGCTAATTTAAATCGAGCCAGCCTTAAATGGGAGCATCAAATAAACAAATAACGGGGGATAGCAAAATGACAATTAATTTTAAGGTACCAGAAATAAAAGAGCTTCAACCAAGACTATTGGTTATGGGAATAGGTGGAGCGGGAGGAAATGCGATAAATGAAATGATTGATAATGGAATGCAAGGTGTTGAATTTATCGCAGTTAATACTGATGCTCAAGATTTAAAACATAGCAAAGCAAAATCTAAAATTCAAATTGGTTTGAATTTAACAAAAGGTTTAGGAGCTGGAGCAAAACTTGATATTGGTCAAGCCGCTGCTGACGAATCTTTAAATGATATAGTAAATATTCTACAAGGTGCAAATATGGTTTTCATAGCTGCTGGTATGGGTGGTGGAACAGGAACTGGCGCTGCACATGTAATTGCAAGGGCTGCTAAGGAATTAAACATTTTAACAGTTGGAGTGGTTACATTACCATTTTTATATGAGGGTCCCTCAAGAATGAGAAGAGCTCAACAAGGTTTGGAAGAACTAAGAAGACATGTTGATACAATTATAGTTATTCCAAATCAAAATTTATTCAAGATAGCTAATGAGCAAACTACATTTGAAGAGTCATTCAATCTTTCAAATAATGTCTTAATGCATGGTGTCCAGAGTATTACCGATTTAATGGTAAGACCTGGATTGATCAATCTTGATTTTGCTGATGTGGAATCTGTTATGGCCTCAATGGGTAAAGCAATGATGGGTACTGGTGAGGCCGAGGGAGAAGGAAGATCCATGAAAGCTGCAGAGATGGCTATAAGTAATCCTTTAATTGATGATTATACATTAAAAGGAGCAAAAGGATTATTGGTTAATATTACTGGTGGAAAAGATCTTAAACTATTTGAAGTTGATGAAGCAGTCAATAAGGTTAGAGCAGAAGTAGATCCTGAAGCTGAATTAATTATTGGTGCTATCACAGATCCAGAACTAGATGGAAAGATGAGAGTTTCAATTGTAGCCACATCTTTAGATGGTCAGCAACCAGAAACAAAATCAGTCATCAATATGGTACATCGTATTCAAAATCGAAACCCTGGTTATTCTGATTTTGGAAATACTGCTGGTACAACTTCTTTTAATTTTCAGAATATGAACTCAACTCCTATTTCTGATGGTGCAACTGCACTCAAGCTTGAAAATGAGATAGTATCAGAGAGTATCCAGAGTCAGTCAGTTGATGATGTGAACAAGCAGTATCATGAAGAATTGTTAAAAAATCAAGAGGCTGAAAATATTGTAGAAAACATTTCAGAGGACAATGATACTTCTTTTTCACAAGAAGCATTAAGCTCGTCTAATACTGAAGAATCTTCAAATGATTTAAAGGAATTTGGTGTGGATACAGATGAACCAGATCTATTTAATACAGAAAATCTAGCTTCAACATCTGAAGATTTGCTTGGATCATCAGATGAAGTTCAAGAAGAGGATGATTTAGAAATACCTGCATTTTTAAGAAGACAAAAAAATTAATGGTCTTCGAAAAAATAAATGGAAGCCACCATGGTATCGGATGCTCCAAAACATTATCCGGTATTGCTCAATGAAATAATTAGCATTATTACCCCTCAACATGGTGGCACATTTATTGATTGTACTTTTGGTCAAGGTGGTTACACAAAAAAAATTTTAAGTTATAAAGATACGCAGGTAATTGCAATTGATAGAGATATAGAAAGTAAAAAAATTGCAGATAAAATTTCTGAAAAGTTCCCAAACAGATTTATTTTCAAACATAAAAAGTTTAGTCAATTAGATAACCTCAAACTCAAAAATGAAAAAATCAGAGGGATACTATTAGATTTAGGTTATTCTTTTAATCAAATCAAAGATCCAAAAAAAGGTTTGTCATTTAATTCTGTTGGAGATCTAAACATGCAGATGGGTTTAAATAATTTTTCCGCAAGTGATGCAATAAATAATCTAGATGTTCATGAACTAGAGAAAATTTTTAAATTTTTCGGCGAAGAACTAGAAGCCAAAAGAATTGCTTTTAATATTGTTAAAGAAAGAAAGACAAAAAAAATTGATACAAAAAAATTAGTCGAATTGGTAGAAAAATCAAAAAAAAGAAAAAGTTTTAAGACAAACAACTCCACAAAAACTTTTCAAGCTCTTAGAATTTTTGTCAATAAAGAAATTAGTGAATTAATATATGGTTTAATTGCAGCTACAAAAGTATTAAAAAAAAATGGTATATTGGCAGTTGTAACTTTCCATTCACTAGAGGATAAAATTGTAAAATATTTTTTTAAAAGTTTATCTGAAAAAAAAAGTATATCACGATATATGCCTAATATAAATCAACCTGAAACATTATTTAGTATGGTTGAAAAAAAACCAATAACACCATCAGCTAAAGAATTAAGAGAAAATACCCCATCAAGATCAGCAAAACTTAGATACGTAATAAAGAAAAATGATTTTTATAATTTTGAGACAGATATAGTTAAAAAATTTAAAACACTTTTAGATATTGAGAATTTTAGTGAAAAATTATGAAAAAATTCTTTGTTACACTCTTTGTATTTTCT
>CACMTZ010000002.1 GCA_902616725.1 uncultured Pelagibacteraceae bacterium | reverse complement strand
TAAATCCAATCAAAAAATTGAAGAAATTATCTCAAATTATAATTCAAATAGCAAAAAATTTTTTAATAAAGTAACTTTTAAAAATTTTGTAAATGATATTTTATTAGCTTATTTTGGATAAATCATTTTTTTTGGATTTACTATTCTATCAAAATCTTTTTCATTAATTAATTTTGTTTTCAAAGCTTCTTCTTTTAAGGTTGTGCCTTTTTTAAGTGCTGTCTTAGCTATTTTAGCAGAATTATCGTATCCAATATGAGGAGCTAACGCAGTAACTAACATTAATGAATTATCTAAAAATTTTTTTATTTTTACTTTATCTGCTCTAATTCCTTTTACGCAATATAATGCAAAATTTTTGGTACTATCTGCAAGAAGATCAATAGATTGTAAAATGTTATGAGCAATTAGTGGTTTAAAAACATTTAGTTCAAAATGTCCATGAGAACCTGCCATTGTTATTCCATTATGATTACCAATTACTTTTACACAAACCATTGTCACTGCCTCTGATTGTGTTGGGTTTACTTTTCCAGGCATAATCGATGAACCTGGTTCATTTGCTGGTAAAATTATTTCACCATATCCGGCTCTGGGTCCTGACCCTAAGAATCTAATATCATTCGCAATTTTCATTAAACTAACAGCGGTAGTATTTAAGGTTCCAGAAAAATTTACTATCTCATCATGAGCTGCTAAAGCAGCAAATTTATTTTTGGTTGGTTTAAATGGTAGTTTGGTTATTTTTTTTATTTCATTTATTACTTTTTTATCGAAACCTTTTTTACTATTAATTCCTGTGCCAACTGCGGTACCACCTTGAGCTAAATAATAAATTTCATTTAAAGCGTTCTTAATCCTAAAAATACAATCTTCTAATTGAGATTGATATCCTGAAAACTCTTGTCCTAATGACAAAGGAGTTGCGTCTTGAAGATGAGTTCTTCCTACTTTTACAATATTTTTAAATTGAGAAACTTTTTTTTTCAATTCTTTATTTAAAAGCTCAAGAGATGGTAACAACTTATTTTTAGTTTCCATTGCAATAGCTATATGCATTGCTGTAGGAAATACATCATTGGTAGATTGAGATTTATTAACATGATCATTTGGATGTACTGGTTTTTTTGTACCTTTTCTTCCACGCAAAATTTCGATTGCTCTATTTGAAATGACTTCATTTACATTCATATTAGTTTGAGTACCAGAGCCAGTTTGCCAGACTTTAAGTGGAAAATGTTCGTCTAATTTACCACTGATTACCTCATTAGATGCTTTTACAATTGCATTAGAAATTTTTGGTACAATTTGTTTTTCTTTTTTGTGAACTATAGCGGCAGCTTTTTTAATGATTGCGATAGATTTTATTAAAACTGGTCTAACTAGAAATTCTCCAATATCGAAATATTTTTTTGATCTTTGAGTTGATGCTCCCCAATATTTATCATTAGGAACATTAATTGTTCCAATGCTATCAAATTCTTTTCTTAATTTCATTGATTAATAGACAAATATTAAATTACTATAAATATACATTAATTTTATAAAACTTACAGGAGCATTATGTCAAATTTTAGCAAGGTTGGAATTTTTATGAAAACTTTTGGTCAAGAGGTTAAAAATAAACCTTCATTTAGCACAGATAAAATCAATAAATTACGATTAGATCTAATAAAAGAGGAATTGAGCGAGCTCACAGATGCAATGAATAATAAGGATTTATTAGAGGTTGCTGATGCTCTAACAGATATCTTGTATGTTACATATGGAGCAGGTCATGCTTTTGGAATTGATCTAGATAAGTGTTTTAATGAAGTTCAAAATTCTAATATGAGCAAGTTAGATGAGGATGGAAAACCAATTTATAATGAACATGGCAAAGTAATGAAAGGTCCAAATTATTTTAAACCAGATCTCTCAAAATTTGTTAATTAAATTTCTAATTTAAAATCAATTGCTGGTGCACTATGAGTTATGCCGCCAACAGAAATTCTATCTACCCCAGTTTTTGCGATTGATTTTACTTTTTTGAGATTTATATTTCCTGAAGCTTCAGTTTGATAATATTTTTTTGCAAGTTTAACTCCTAATTTTAAATTCTTAATACTCATATTATCAAATAAAACACGATCAAATTTTAATCCAATTATTTTCTTAAGCTGTTTAATTGTGTCTACTTCCACAGTTATTTTCTTTCGTTTTTTATTTTTTATTGCTAATCTTACCAATTCTCTTATGTTTGAATTGGCAATATGATTGTCTTTTATCAAAAATTCATCACTTAAGTTAAATCTATGGTTGGTTCCTCCACCTAACTTTACAGCATATTTTTGTATAACTCTTAAACTAGGTATAGTCTTTCTAGTGCAACAAATTTTACATTTTTTCCCTGCCAATTTTACAAATTGATTTGTTTTTGTGGCTATGCCTGAAATATGAGATAAAAAATTAAGTGCAACTCTTTCTGCTATCAAAATATTTTTTTTATTTCCTCTAATAATTGCAATTGTTGAGTTTCTTTTAACAAAAGATCCATCTTTCGTTTTTACAATAAATTTAATTTTTTTATCAATAAGTGAAAAAGTATATTTTACAAATAGTAGCCCACCAATAACAGCGTTTTGGTTAGATATTAATTTTGCTTCTATAATTTTATTATTTTTGATTAAATCAGAAGTAATATCGCCTGATGGATATAAATCTTCATTAAGTGCAAGTTTAACATTACTTTTAATAAAATTTTCGCTAAGTTTTATTTGAGACACAAAAGTTATCTGCCGATAGCAACCATTTTTTCTACAGACATTCTTGCTTTATTGATTGTTTCTTGATCCATAATAATTTCACCAGTTTCATTCTTTAAACAATCTAATATTTTTGGTAAGGTTATCTTTTTCATATGAGGACACATGTTGCATGGTCTAATAAATTCTACATTTGGATTTTCGACTTGAATATTGTCACTCATTGAACATTCAGTAACCATCATTACTTTTTTAGGCTGATTATCTTTAACATAATTTATCATTCCTGAAGTTGACCCAGCAAAATCACTTGCTTTGATTACATCTGGTGGACACTCAGGATGAGCTATGATTTTTATCCCTGGGTTATTCTTTCTAATATTTTGAATTTCTTTTTCATTGAATTGATCATGTACAATACAAATTCCTTTCCAAGAAATGATCTCAACATCTGTTTGAGAAGCAACATATTTTGCAAGGTAATCATCTGGTAGAAAAATTACTTTCTTAACTCCTAAAGATTTTACAATTTTTACAGCATTTGCAGATGTACAACACACATCTGTTTCAGCTTTAACATCCGCAGAAGTATTGACATAAGAAACTACTGGAACACCAGGATATTTTTCTTTTAATAATCTTACATCTTTTCCTGTAATTGAAGATGAAAGAGAACAACCTGCTTTCATATCAGGTAGTAAGACTTTTTTATTTGGACTCATTAGTTTTGCAGTTTCAGCCATGAAATGCACACCAGCCATAACAATTATATCTGCTGAAGTTTTTGAAGCTTCTACAGCAAGAGCTAGAGAGTCTGCTGAGAAATCTGCAATACCATGATAAATTTCTGGGGTTTGATAATTGTGAGCTAAAATTACTGCGTTCTTTTCTTTCTTAAGTTTATTGATTTTATGTATATAAGGAGCATGCACTGACCATTCAATTTCAGGCATAACCTTTGAAATCTTTTTATAAATTGGATCAGTTGCTTGTTTTACTTCCTGATTAAATTCCATATTAAAAATTTATCAATTTGAAACCTACTTGTCATTGATTTAATGTGGGTCAAATTTGCGGCTATGCTGAAATTGGTAGACAGGCACGGTTGAGGGCCGTGTGGACCTAGTCCATGAGAGTTCGAGTCTCTCTAGCCGCACCAATATTTAAATTTTTAGCCATTCGGGCACGAAAACTTTAAAAGAACCATTTTTACCCTGGAATATTTTGTCTTTTTCAAAATTTGAATCTAAATATTTAATGAGGGCAAAAGGATACTTTTCATTAATTAAGACTTTCCCAATCTCAACATTATTATTAAAAACACCTTCATTTTCAATTAATCCTCCATCAATAATCTCGATTGGTAGTAATCTTTTTGAAAGTTTATTTTTTAATTTTATTCTGGCAGTATTTTCTTGCCCAACATAACAGCCTTTTTTAAAATCAATACCATTTAGCTCTTCAAAGTTACATTCGATACCAAATAATTTATTCTTTAATTTATTTAAGTCTTTTGGAACTATACCAAGTTTATGACTATGAATATAATAGTTTTCAATTTTATCGTTTTTAAGATCAAGTTTTTTCAAAGATAAATAAAGTTTTTCAAGATTAATTATAAGTCTAGCACCCAAATGTTTATTTCTTGGATCTAAAAAAATTGGATCTTCTCTATATTTGAGAGTAAAACCCAATACATCCTTTGCACCTTCAATAGATAAATATTTCTCGTATCCAAAACTAGCAACCACAAATTCGTTACTTAAATTAAGAATTTCTATTTTTGATCTTATCTTATATAAATTTAATTGTTTAAATATCTCCTCAGACTGAGATTTTTCACAATCAATAAAGTAACCTAATTTGTGTTTCACTACTATGAATTCATATAAAAACTTGCCTTGCGGAGTAAACAATGATGCAAAACAACTGGAGTTATCCGTAACCTTATTGATGTCATTGCTAATCAGATTTTGTAGAAAATCTTTTGCATCTGAACCATTGACGTAAAGTATGGCTCTATCCTCTAATATATAAACACTATTATTCATATTTGATTGATGTCTAATTTTAATATAATAACTTTTCTCAAAAATGTTAGATCTAATAATCAAAAATGGACAATGTTATATTAATGGAAAGTTAGAAAATAAAGATGTTGCTGTTAAAGATGGCAAGATATCAAAAATTGGTGAAGTATCAGAAGAAGCGAGAGAAGTGTATAATGCAAAAAACCTAATAGTCTTACCCGGATGTATTGATACGCAAACTCATTTCAGAGAACCAGGTTCAACAGACACAGAGGATCTTCATTCTGGAAGTAGAGCTGCAGTCGCAGGAGGTATCACTGCAGTATTTGAAATGCCTAATACAAATCCACCCACTTCCAATATAAAAGAATTTCAAAGAAAATTAGATCTTGCAAAAAATAGAATGTATTGCAATTACGCTTTCTATTTTGGTGCAACAGCCGAAAACGTTAATCAATTAGCAGAGCTGAAAGATTTAGAGGGATGCTGTGGTATCAAATTATTTGTAGGTTCATCAACAGGTAATCTTTTGGTAGCCCTTGAAGAAGACATCGATAAAGTCTTTCAACATTGCTCAAAAATAGTTGCGGTTCATTCGGAAGATGAGGAAATTTTAAATAGGAATAAAAAATTAATTAAGAATGGAGATGTTCACTCTCATCCCGTATGGAGAAGTGAGGAGTGTGCTATTTCTTCAACTAGAAGAATTGTTAGAATTGCCAAAAAATATAATAAGAAAGCTCACGTTCTTCATATAACAACAAAGCAAGAAATAGATTTTTTATCTCAACACAAAGGTAATATTACTTTCGAAATTACCCCACAGCATTTAACGATCTATGCTCCAGATTGTTATGACAAACTTGGAACCTATGCACAAATGAATCCACCAATCAGAGATAAATCTCATTATGATAGATTATGGTATGCAGTTAAAAATAATATCAATGACACAATTGGCTCAGACCACGCCCCACATTTAAAAGCAAACAAAGATAAAAAATATCCCAACTCACCCTCTGGTATGCCAGGTGTTCAAACATTAATGCCAGTGATGCTAAACCATGTGAATGATGGAAAATTATCACTCAATCAATTAATAAATTTTGTCTGTGAAAATCCAATTAAAATTTTTGGCATTCAGAATAAAGGATTTATTAAAGAGGGTTATGATGCTGATTTTACAATTGTTGATATGAACAAAAAGATCGTAATAAAGAATGAAAATATTGAAAGTAAATGTGGATGGTCACCTTTTAATGATGTTGAGTTTAAAGGAACACCTGTAGCTACTATTATTGCCGGCAAAACAAAAATGAAAGATGGAAAAATTATAGGAGACCCAGAAGGAACCCCATTAGAGTTTAATTAAGCTTTATTGTAAAACTATTTACCAACACTACTCCAATTACAATTAAAAATAATCCTAATATTGCCTGCCAAGCTAAAGTTTGCTTGAAAAAAATATACCCTAGAATTGCAATTGTAAATATTCCAAGACCACTCCAAGTAGCATAAACGATTGCTATTGGAAGCTTGTTCACCACGAAAGTTAGCAGATAAAAAGCAGTTAAATAAAATATCGCAAGAAAAGTTGTAGGAACTAGTTTAGTAAAATTTTGTGATACTGGTAATAGCATAGTACCAGCTACTTCACAAAAAATTGCACCAATTAAAAATAAATAAGTTTTAAGCACTTTTTAGAATATTATTTTTGATTAAATCCTCTTTGATCTCATCTAAAATTGCTGGATCATCAATAGTTGGAGGCATTTTATATTCAACACTATCAGCGATTTTTCTAATTGTTCCTCTTAAAATTTTACCCGATCTTGTTTTTGGAAGTCTTTTAATAACAATTGCAACTTTAAAAGCAGCCACAGGTCCAATTTTATCTCGAACCATTTGAACACATTCTTTAGAAATTGTTTCATTGTCTTTATCTACTCCTGCTTTTAAAACAATTAATCCAATAGGTAATTGACCCTTTAATTTATCAGCTATTCCAAGCACCGCACACTCTGCAACTGACTGATGTTCTGATAAAACTTCTTCTATTGCACCCGTAGATAATCTGTGACCTGCAACATTAATAATGTCATCAGTTCTAGACATAATCCAGATGTAACCATCTTCATCAATGTGACCGGCGTCATAAGTTTGATAATACCCCTCATAGTTTGACATGTAATTTTCTTTATATCTTTGATCTGCATTCCAAAGAGTTGGAAAAGTTCCTGGAGGTAAAGGTAATTTTACTACTATATCTCCCATCTCATTTGGTTTAGCTAACGTTTGATCTGATTTTATTATTTTAACATCATAACCTGGTACTGCTTTACAAGCTGAGCCATATTTTGTTTTCATCATTTCAATTCCAGTACAATTTGAACTAATCGCCCAACTTGTTTCAGTTTGCCACCAGTGATCAATTACCGGAACTTTCAATAAATTTTCTGCCCATTTAATTGTATCAGGATCAGCACGTTCTCCTGCAAGAAATAGACTTTCAAATTTACTTAAATCATATTTTGAAAAAAACTTTCCCTCAGGATCTTCTTTTTTAATTGCTCTAAAAGCTGTTGGCGCGGTGAATAAAGATTTTACTTTATAGTCAGAAATTATTTTCCAGAACGCTCCAGCATCAGGTGTGCCCACAGGCTTACCTTCGAACAATACAGTGGTGCATCCTTTGAACAATGGAGCATAGACAATGTAGGAGTGACCGACGATCCAACCAATATCACTTGCTGACCACCAAATATCTTCTGCATCAATGTTATAAATATTTTTCATCGTCCATTTTAATGCAACGATGTGGCCCCCAATGTCTCTGACGATCCCTTTTGGAGTTCCAGTAGTGCCAGATGTGTAAAGTATGTAAGCAAATTCGTTTGAATTCATTTCAACACAATCAGTATCTTTGGCATTAACATGTGCTTCATCCCAACTTATCTCCATTGGAGCATTTAATTTAACTTCGTGACCCTTTCTTTGAAATAAAATCATCTTACTAATTTTATGTTGAGCTTGTTTGATTGCTTCATCTACCAAAGGTTTGTATTCAACAGTTCGTCCTGGTTCAAAACCACATGATGCGGTCACTAAAAGTTTGGCTTTACTATCATCAATTCTGCTTGCAAGTTCATTTGAAGCAAAACCACCAAACACCACTGAGTGTATTGCGCCAATTCTTGCACAAGCCAGCATTGCAACAACTGCTTCAGGTATCATTGGCATATAAATTATTACTCGATCTCCTTTATTGACACCTTGAACTTTAAGAGCACCTGCAAATTTTGAAACTTTTGATTTTAATTCCTCGTAAGTGAACTTACTTTTGTTCCCTGTGATGGGACTATCGTAAATTAGAGCAGTTTTATCACCTTTTCCTTGATCAATATGAAAATCTAGAGCGTTGTAACATGTATTGGTCACTCCATCTTCGTACCATTTGTAAAAAGGAGGATTAGATTTATTTAAAATTTTTGTTGGTTTTTTAAACCAAAAGATATCATTAGCAGCTTCTTCCCAAAATTTTTCGGGATCTTTAATAGAAAGATCGTAAATTTTGCTGAATTTGTCTGACATACTAATTTTGATTCGTTGTTATAATTTGTTGTGGTTTTTAAATCACAAATTGTATTTAATTTTAAAAAACAAGTAAAATCAATGTAAATTAATGACAATTAAGTCTTCAATAAAGTCTTTTAATTTGGTATTTAACCACAACTTTTGCTTGGGTAGACCTAAGCTTAGTTTATATAAACTAATAAAAACTAACTAAAGAGGGAGTTTTTTATGAAAAAACTTAAAATGTTTGCATTAGCAACTGTTGCCCTTATCGGTATTACAGGTGTTGCAAACGCAGCGACCACTATGTTAGCTCAAGATGACTTTGTTGGGATATCTTTCTGGATAATCTCAATGGGTATGTTGGCTGCTACTGCTTTCTTCTTCATGGAGAGAGGTACAGTGGCTCCTGGCTGGAAAACGTCAGTAACTGTTGCTGGTCTTGTAACTGGTATAGCATTCATCCATTACATGTACATGAGGGATGTATGGGTGACTACTGGTGATTCACCTACAGTGTATAGATATATTGACTGGTTAATTACTGTGCCATTACAGATGATAGAGTTCTACTTAATTCTAGCAGCTGTAAGAAAAGCAAACTCTGGAATGTTCTGGAGATTGTTAATCGGTTCATTAGTAATGTTAATCGGTGGATATTTAGGAGAAGCTGGATATATCAACGCTACACTTGGTTTTGTAATCGGTATGGCAGGTTGGATATACATTCTATATGAAATATTCTCAGGAGAAGCTGGAAAAGCTGCTGCTAAGAGTGGAAACAAAGCACTTGTTACTGCTTTTGGTGCAATGAGAATGATCGTAACAGTAGGATGGGCTATTTACCCATTAGGTTACATTTTTGGTTACCTAACAGGTGGAGTAGACGCTGACTCACTAAACGTGATTTACAACTTAGCTGACTTTATTAACAAAATTGCATTTGGTCTAGTAATCTGGGCTGCTGCAGTAAGTTCAGCTGGTGCAAGAGCAAGATAATTACGCTTTAAAATAAATTTATAGGGCGAGTATGTTTTTACATACTTGCCCTATTTTTTTTCATACTTATATCAAATTAAATGGCAAAAATTACTTACATCACCCATGACAATCAAAAGCACGAAGTTGAAGTTCAAAATGGACTGACTGTTATGGAGGGCGCTGTGCAAAATGATATTCCAGGAATTGACGCTGATTGTGGTGGCGGAATGGCTTGTGCAACTTGCCATGTTTATGTCAAAGAAGATTGGTTTAATAAAATTCCAAAAAAAGAAGATGGTGAAGAAGATATGTTAGATATGGCATTTGAACCTAAAACAAATAGTAGACTGAGTTGTCAAATTGTAGTCTCAGATGAAATTGATGGTCTTGAAGTAAATATACCATCGAAGCAAGCTTAAATGATCAAAACAGATGCATTAATAATTGGTGCGGGTCCAACAGGTTTATTTACTGCTCATCAATTAAAATTAATTGGTCTAAATTGTGAAGTGGTTGATAATTTAGATAAAATTGGTGGTCAATGTATTGAACTTTATCCAGATAAACCAATTTATGATATACCTGCTGTGCCTGAATGTACAGGAGAAGAATTAACAAATAACTTAATCAATCAATTAAAACCATTTGATATTAAATTTCATTTAAACGAAAGAGTAGAAGAAGTTAAAAAAGAAAATGATAATTGGTTGGTAAAAACTAACAATGGTAAATCTTTTTCAACACCCAATGTTATAATTGCTGGTGGTGTTGGTTCATTTGAACCAAGAAAGTTTTCTCCAAAAGAGTGTGAAAAATTTGAAAATAAATCTTTATTTTACTCGGTAAAAGATAAAAAGATTTTTAAAGGAAAGACCGTATCAATTTTTGGCGGAGGTGACAGCGCATTAGATTGGGCTGTTGAATTATCAAAAGAATGTAGTGTTAATTTAATACATAGAAGAGATGAATTTAGAGGTGCACAAGCTACAATAGATAAAGTGCATCAACTTGCAAAAGATGGAAAAATAAATTTATTTACTCAATATCAAATGGCTTTTGTTAAAGGAGACAAAAATTTACAAAGTATTGATATCAAACATGATAACAATGAAATTAAGAATTTAAAAACTGATTATGTATTAGGTTTTTTTGGTTTAATTATGCAACTTGGACCAATTGCTAATTGGGGTCTAAATATTGATAAAAAAACTATTGAAGTAGATACAGAAAAATTTGAGACCAATCAAAAAGGAATTTATGCAGTAGGGGATATTTGTAATTACCCTGGCAAATTAAAATTAATCTTATCTGGTTTTCATGAAGGTGCTTTAGCTGCAAGAGCTTGTTTTAAATTAGCTAGACCTAATGAAAAATATCGATTTGAATTTACCACTTCATCAAAAACCATTAAAGAGCGTCTTGGTGTAAAAGGTGATTGATCTTTATTCTGCTAATACTCCTAACGGAAAAAAAATAAGTATCATGCTTGAGGAGATTGGCTATGAATATAAAGTAATTAATATAGATCTCAACAAAGGTGATCAATTTAAACCTGAATTTAAAAAGATAAGTCCATTAAGTAAAATACCAGTGATCATTGATCGGGATAATAATAAGAATATTTTCGAGTCAGGTGCAATTTTAATGTATTTAGCCGAACAAAGTGGAAAATTTTATTACACAAAAGATCGATTAGAGATAAACCAATGGTTGATGGCGCAGATGGGTTATGTTGGACCCATGTTAGGACAACATCATCAATTTCATCATTACAATCCTGGTAAAAGTCAGTTTGGCGAAGAAAGATATTTCAAGATATCTAAAAGAATATATGAGGAATTAGACGAAAGATTATCTCAATCAAGATTTCTAGCTGGAGAAAATTATACAATCGCTGACATAGGAACTTTTCCTTGGATAGCACGACATGAGTGGCATGACATTGGTCTTAAAAATTTTAAAAATCTTACTAGATGGTATAATGAGATATCTGAAAGAGAAGCAGTGAAGAAGGGTTTTAAATTTATGAATAAAGACGAAGTCCCGCCAAAACCTTAGTTCATTGTGCTAATTAATCTAAATAATGAAGCAAAAATTCCGTGACCAGATAGTTCTATAGCTACGATTGCAATAATTATTAAAATTAATTTTTGGTTCATTTAATTAATGAATACAAATAATAATAACAGAACCCAAAAAAAACCATAATAATAGTAAATATATTTTTTAGTAAAATTATAAGTAATTGGGTTATGAACTTTTTTACTTTTCTTTTTTTTAGTCATCGGCGTAAACTTTTTCGTCCTTTTCATGTTTTTCTTGTGCCGCTATAGTATATTTTGCAACAGGTCTTGCCATGAGTCTTTTTAGCCCTATTGGTTCTGCAGTATCTAGACAAAATCCATAAGTATCTTCTCTTATTCTAGCTAAAGCTTTATCAATTTCTGAAATCAGTTTAATTTGTCTATTGATTGCTTTCATTTCAACATTCTTATCTGTGTATGAACTTGCTTGATCGACAATATCGGCTGAAATACTATTATCATCCATACTGCCATTATACAGAGCTTCATTATTTGCTCTAACCAGCTCTTTTTTCCATTCTTGTAATTTCATTCTAAAGAAAACCTTATGTTTTTCGCACATATATTTTTCAGTTTCTTTTGGAATATATGTTTTAGAAATTTTAATAGGTCCTTTACTAATTTCTTTTGGCTTACTAATAGTCTTAGGTTTTGCTTTAGTTACAGTTTTAGTTTTAGCTTTAATAACCTTTTTTTTAACTTTGCTAGTTTTAGGCATTTTTCAATTTGAATTCGACGGAGTATATTCAGCAAAATAGGGGTGTCAAGCAACGTTAATTATTGTAAATATTTACTTATGAATGTCTTAAATAGAAATATTAATAATATATTTTTTATTTTTGCATTATCGCATTTAATAATTTGGACACTGATTCCCTCATTAACAAATAAAAATTTACCACTAGATACAATAGAGGCTTTAGCATGGGGAAGTAATTTAGATTGGGGTTTTAATAAACATCCACCCATGAGTGCTTTTTTTTCTGAAGTATTTTTTAAAATTTTTGGTTCTCAAGATTGGGTTTATTATTTATTAAGTCAAATATTCGTGATAATTGCTTTTTATTATGTATTTAAATTTGCTTTTGAAATTTTTAAAGATTTAAAATTAAGTTTAATTTCTGTTTTATTATTAGTTTCTATCTATTTCTATAATTTCACTACTCCTGAATTTAATGTAAATGTTTGCCAATTACCATTTTGGTCATTAGTCGTTTATTATTCATGGAAAATTTATTCGTCTCAGGAAATTAAATTTTCAGATTGTTTTTTTGTTGGCTTATTTGGTGCGGTTGGTTTTTTATCCAAATACTTGTTTATCTACCTTTTGGTATCAATTGATTTATTGTTTATTTATTTAATCTTTTTCAGAAAAACTAAAAAATTTGATTTTAAATATTTAATAACAATTGAGATCTTTTTAGTTTTATTAGTTCCTCATTTAATTTGGCTCTTTAACAATGATTTTATAACCATAATGTATGGATTAAACAGAACAGGATTAGAAAGTTCTGGTATTTTAGATCACATTAGTAATCCAGTATTATTTTTATCAAAACAAATTGGAATACTGGTTCCTTTCTTCTTTTTGATTTGGTTGCTCGCTAAAAAAATTAAATTTAAGCTAAATGTAAATGATAAAAAGTTGATATTTCTAATATTTATTAACTTTATGCCGATTATCTTAATGTTTCTGACATCATTGATTACTGGTTCAAAAATAAGAACAATGTGGATGACACCTTTTTATTTATTTTTTGGAGTATTATTTTTATATCTTTTAAAATCACAAATTAATTTAAAAAAAATAAATTCGTTTCTTTATGGATTCCTTTTTCTATTTTTTTTGTCACCCATTCTTTATTCTTATGTCTCATTATCACAGACAGATAAACGAACAGATTATCCTGGAAAAGATATTGCAATGAAAATTCAATATGTTTGGGATCAAGATTTTGATAAAGAAATTCAATTTGTAACTGGCGATGAGTGGAAAGCTGGGAACCTCTCATATCACTTAAAATCTAGACCAAAGTGGGAGGGATTTAATAATAAAGAGATACTCAATAACTCATCACAATTTATTTGTGTAGGTGATGTTTGTTTGGGAAGATATTAATTTTTAAATGAAAATTAAAATTTTAGTACCTATTTATAACGACTGGCAATCAGCTTTAAAATTGCTGGACGAAATTGATAATAATATTTCAGATTTAGATCACGAAATCTCTGTGATTATAGTCAATGATGCTTCAACACACGATCGTCAAGAGGAGCAAAGAGATTTTAAAAATCTACATTCAATTAAAATTCTAAATATGAAAATTAATCAAGGTCATGCTAGATGTATTGCAACTGGATTGAAATATATCTTTGAAAAAGAAGACTTTGATTATGTAATTCCAATGGATGGAGATGGAGAAGATAGACCAGAAGAAATTAAAGAATTTATCAATCAAATTGATAATTCAAATAATTGTCCAATAGTAGGTGAAAGAGTGAAAAGATCGGAAAAATTAATTTTTAAAATTTGCTATCAATTACATAAATTAATCACACTTACTTTTACTGGTAAATCAATTAAATTTGGAAATTATACATGCTTGCCAAAAAGTATAGTTGAAAAAATGATTAAAGAAAAAGCGACCTGGAATAGTTTTTCAGGATCATTAAAAAAAATTGAAAATAATTTATTGCCAATACCATCTACTAGAGGCAGTAGATATTTTGGTCCATCAAAAATGAGTTTTTTTAATTTGGTAAAACATTCGCTTTCAATCATGAGTGTTTTTAGAAAAACATTTTTAATTCGCTCAGGTTTATTTATCATTTTGTATATTTTATTTATTAAGAGTAATGCCTCTGTGGTGACAGCATTGCCATTGTTATTTTTATTAATTGCTGTTTACTCAATTTCTAATTTAGCTTTAAGAGAAAATATGGCTGAATTTGATAAAGCTTTATCTAACATAAACGATATTGAAAATATTAAATAAATTTTATGAAAAAAATTTTTGTTGCAATTTTTATAAGTATAATTTTTCTAGTACCATCGAATTTGCTAAATAAAATTAATGCAAAAGAAATTACAAATCTTCAATGGAAAAAAAGTGTAGCAAAAGGCAAGAAGCTTTCTAAGTTCAGAGAAACTGTTACCTCTCCAGCCTTAGGGGAAAAAGCTTGGAAGATAACATTGCTACCTAGAGATTGCGGCAGGGATCAAGATGGTGATTATTCAGATTGTACAAATAATGGTAGAGATGCTGTGGTTGGACATGGAGGAGGAGATCGTGCAAGAAGTGAGTATTCAGCAAAACCAAGATATACAGGAGAAAAATGGATTTCAGTAAGTATTTTTATCCCAAAAGATTTTAAAACAGTCGAACCAGTTAGCACTTCTCTTTTTCAGATATATGAATGGGGAAATACCAATCAACAAAGACATCCTAGGATGATGCTTAGAATTAAAAGAGGTAATTTAGAGCCCAGATATTTTGCTGTCAATGGAATGGATTCCCAAGGATTGATTTACAAGCATTTAAAGATTGATGATATGAGAGACAAGTGGACGACCATAATATTTCATACCAAAATGTCAAAAGATCCAGACAAAGGATTTATTAAGATGTATGTCGATGATGTACTCTACAATGATTACAAAGGCAGGACAGGTTATGGTGGCAAATTTTTTAATAAATTTGGAATTTATCATAGCTGGATTAGTAGATGGAACGATGAAGTACATGGAGAATACCCAACACAAGTTGTTTACTATGACAATCTTTTTAGAACAAGCAGTAAAGAAAAACTTTTTAAATTAATTCAAAATTGATTTTTTAAGCTCTTATCGTTGGTAGACAATAAAAATCAGCAGTATCTATTTTAGACGAATATTGTCTTCGCATATTCCATTTTTTATGAACCCCAGCACTTGCAAGACTTAAAGTGGATCTGCCGTATCTATAATTGGTATTATCAATTGACCGCATTAAACTTTTTATTTTTTCATCTTTTTCAGATGAAAATAGATTTTTTCTACCATCGTCATTACACAGTCCTGTCAGCATTACACCTGCTTTTTGATAACGATAACCATTTTTAAATATGCTTTCCAGTATTGCAACCGCAGTCTTAACAGTTTCAATGCTATTGTTTGTTGCAATAGGAAAATCAATTGTTTTAGCATTTGAATAATAACCATAGTCTCTTTGAAAAGGACTGGTTCGAACGAAAACTGTAATTGCTTTTGCAACTAAAGATTCTGATCTAATTTTTTCAGATGCATTTAAACAATAGTTGGCAACTGCTTCTTTTAATTCTTGAAATTTTTCAATTCTTTTACCAAATGATCTTGAGACTACACAGCTCTTTCTTTTACTTTGGGTAGTTTCTAAATTGATACAAGGTATTCCTCTAAGTTCCATTGCAGTTCTAGAGCTTAAAACATTGGAGCATTTTTTGATCCAGGTATTCGATTTATTCTTAAGTTGCTTAGCATTATAAATACCATTTTTTTGATAGAATTTTGTTAGCTGCCTACCGACACCCCATATATCATTGATTTCAACTTTTTCTAAAATGGGGTCTAAATTTTCTATTCCAATTAAACTGGTTACCCCCGATTGTTTTTTCTTGGCAATATGATTTGCAACTTTGCTTAAAGTTTTAGTTTTAGCAATACCGATACTGGTTGGAATACCAGTCCATTGTAAAACTGTTTCTCTAATTTCTCTACCAACTTTTTCAACTTCAGAATCTGGAAAATTGGATAAGTCTATAAATGCTTCATCGATAGAATACACTTCTATTTCAGTATTAAATCTTTTAAGTGTTCTCATTACTCTTCTAGATAAATCGCCATATAAAGAATAATTTGACGAAAAAACCTCAACTTTATTTTTAACAATAATATCTTTTGCTTTAAAATAAGGTTCACCCATTTTAATCCCCAAAGCTTTTGCTTCATTGGATCTAGAAATAATACAACCATCATTATTTGATAGTACAACTACAGGTTTTTTTCTTATTCTTGGATTGAATAATCTTTCACATGAAACATAGAAAGAGTTACAATCAACCAGGCCTATTTTTTTAGTACGTTGAATGGATGACATAAGTCACAACCCCCCAAATAAAGACATCTTCTTCTTCGTTAATCAAAATTCTATTAGAAAAATCTTTAGAGCCTGAGGATAGAAATTTTTTATCTCTTTCTTGAACTAAAGTTTTAACTACAAGCTCGTCATGAACATTTGCAATAACAGTTGAAAAGTTTTTTGGCTTTAAACTTTTGTCGACAACTAATAAATCCCCATCATTAATCCCAACATCGACCATAGATTTTCCCTGAACTCTGATGATGAAAGTGGCTGGAACATTTTTGATTAAATGCATGTTTAGATCGATATCTTCTTCGATATAATCAGTGGCAGGCGATGGAAAACCAGCACCAGCTTTATGCAGATAATAAGGAATAGTCAGCTTCATGTTCTTGTTTTGTTCTTATTTGTAGCGCAGTTATACAATGCAGTCAATAGGTTGTATTTTGAGTCCGTAATTGAATCAAAACTGAATCAAAACGTGAACATCGAAACTATATTTTGTATGCTTGTGGATAACTTCAACCAAGGATAGTTTAACAAATCATTAATATGAAAAAATTAATATGTCATTGTGGAGCCGTTGAAGCAGAAATTAATTTAGACGGAGATTTAGCTAAAGTAATAAAATGTAATTGTTCTATTTGTAAAAGAAAAGGTGCAATTATGTCGATGGTAAAAAATGAAGATTTTAAAATTACTAAAGGTAAAGATAAATTAAAACTTTATCAATTTCATTCAAAAGTAGCTAAACACTACTTCTGTTCTGAGTGTGGAATTTATACACATCATAATCCAAGGATCAATCCAGCCATGACAGGATTTAATGTTGGTTGTATTGATGAAATAAATACTTTTGATATGAAAGAAGTTCCAGTAAATGATGGTCAAAATCATCCATTGGATAAAAAATAATTTTCATGCAACAATTCAGCTTATGCTTTGGTAAGGTAAAAAAAGATTGTTTAAAGTTTATTAAATCTCAAGAAACAAAAGCAGATAAATTTAAAAATAAAGAAAGAATGATAAAGTCTTTCTTAATTCCATTATGTTTTTGGATTAATAAAAAAGCTGATAAAAAAAGACCTTATTTTGTTGGTTTAGCAGGAGGCCAAGGTACAGGCAAAACCACCATTAGTTCACTCATTAAGATAATTTTAACAAAGTACTTTAAATTAAAAGTTTTCAGAATTTCTATAGATGATTTTTATAAAACTAGAAAAGAGAGAATAAATTTATCTAATAAAATTCACCCAATGCTTTTAACTAGAGGAGTACCAGGAACACATGATATTAATATGATGTTGAGTTTTTTTAGAAAGGCAAAAAGTAGAAATTTTCAAAGACTTAAATTGCCAACATTTAATAAAGCAATAGATGACCGATTTCACAAAAAGAATTGGTATGATTTAAAAGCAAGACCTGATGTAATTATTTTTGAGGGTTGGTGTGTTGGTGCAAAATCAGAAAAAAATAATACTTTAAAGAAAAATATCAATTCTCTGGAAAAAGCCAAAGATCAAAAGCAAATTTGGAGAAAATATGTTAACCAGCAATTGAAATCAAAATACAAAAACTTATATTCCCAACTTAATTGTTTAATTTATTTAAGAGCGAAAAATTTTAGTTTGCTGCAGAAGTGGAGATTGAAACAAGAAAGAAAACTTTGGGTAAAAAGTAAAGTAAAATCCAATTTAAAAATAATGAGTAGAGGAGATGTCATCAATTTTATGCAGACATATCAAAGAATAACCCAGAATATGTTTAAAAATATGCCTAAATATGCATCTATTATTTTTAATCTAAATAGTAACCATCAGATCAAATCTGCAGTATATAAAAGTAAATGAAAAAAATAATTTTAATTTTTCTAGGGACATTGTTTTTATTTTCCAAAGTAAATGCAGAAACCTTTGCTAGTGCTTTATCAAAAGCATATAAAAATAATTCAGAGCTTAACGCAGAAAGAGAAAATATTAATGTTTCTGAACAAGATCTAAACATTGCAAGAGGATCTTATTTACCAACCATTACACTTGAGGGAACTCAAAGTCAGGAAGATACAAATAAACTTACTAATCAAAGTGGTGGAGATGCTTCAATTAGTGATGTGGATCCATCAACAAGATCAGTTTCAATTACTCAAACTTTGATTGATTTTGGTAGAGGTGCAGATCTCGCAAAAAATAAGATAGGTATTGATCTTGCAAAAGCAAAATTATTAAAAAAAGAACAAGACATTTTATATAAAACTACAGAGGCTTATACGGGGCTAATTTCAGCAAATGAAAAGTTGGAAATTAATAGAACAAACGTTGAGCTTTTAAACAGACAAGTAGAAACTGATAGAATTAGACTTAGTAGAGGTCAAATTTCTTTATCAGATGTTTCTCAGTCAGAGTCCTCTTTAGCAGGCGCTGAGGCACAATTCATTAAAGCACAAAATGATTTATTAACCAGTAAATTAAATTATGAAAATATTATAGGCAGCATTAATGACGTGCAATCATTAGATAAAAGTTCAATTATTAATTATGAACTTCCAGGAGATCTTAATTCAGCAATTGAGCTTTCAAAGAAAAATAATCCTGATTTAATAATTGCAAAGTTAGAGTATGAACAATCTATTAAAGATAAATCAATAGCTAAATCTGATCTAGCACCAACTGCGAAATTATCTTTTGAAAGATCATATACTGAAGATTTAAATACAACATATGATGAGAGAGAAAAAGATACTGTTAAAGCAACTGTTTCGTGGCCTTTTTTTTCAGGTGGCAAAAACATTGCTAAATATAAAAAAAATCAAAGTTTAGAAAATAGAAAAAGATTGATTTTAGATAGTGCCATAAAACAAAATCAAACCGATGTAGCTAGCGCCTGGTCTAATTATCAATCTAATAGAAGTTTACTTAACTCTGTTCAATCTCAAGTTAAAGCTGCTGAAATTGCTAATGAGGGAATTGCTGCTGAATATAATAGTGGTGCAGGAAGAACAACTTTAGAGGTTATTCAATCCAACTCATTACTTTTGAATGCTCAAATTTCTTTGGCAGATTCTGAGAGAAATTACATTTTATCTCAGTTTAATTTATTAAAGTCCTTAGGACTGCTAAACAGCGATTACCTAAAAATAAGATAATTATTGGTTTTTTGAGGAAAAATAAAATATCTTGCCAATGAGAACAAAATGTGTACATTTATTTTATGATTCGAGTGTTAAAAAAAGTAAGAAAAGAGGCAAAAAATGACAAAAAATAACTTAAAAGTAGTTAAATCTACGAAAGATCAAGAATTGGATATTAAAGAAAAAAACAAAGCATTAGATGCTGCGATTAGCCAGATAACTGACAATTTTGGAAAAGGCTCAGTTATGAAGCTGGGCGAAAAAAGAGCGATGGATATCGAGTCGATATCTACAGGTTCTTTAAGTTTGGATTTAGCTTTAGGAATAGGTGGTTTACCTAAAGGAAGAATTATTGAAGTTTATGGACCAGAGAGTTCTGGAAAAACAACATTAGCATTACAAGTAGTTGCTGAAGCTCAAAAGGCTGGTGGTATTTGTGCATTCGTTGATGCGGAGCATGCTTTAGATCCAGTCTATGCAAAAAAATTAGGAGTGAATACTGAAGAGCTTTTAATTTCTCAACCAGATGCAGGTGAGCAAGCTTTAGAAATCGCTGATACGTTAGTAAAATCAGGCTCTATTTCAGTTATCGTAATTGACTCTGTTGCAGCTTTAACTCCAAAAGCTGAAATTGAAGGTGAGATGGGTGATCATCATGTTGGTCTTCAATCAAGATTAATGAGTCAGGCTTTAAGAAAATTAACTGGTTCAATTTCAAATACAAACACAATGATGATTTTCATTAACCAAATTAGAATGAAAATTGGAGTTATGTTTGGAAGTCCAGAAACAACATCAGGTGGAAATGCATTGAAGTTTTATTCATCTGTAAGAATGGATATTAGAAGAATTGGTGCTATCAAAGATAAAGATGAAATTATCGGAAACACTACAAGAGTAAAAGTAGTTAAGAATAAAGTTGCACCACCATTTAAAGTTGTTGAGTTTGACTTAATGTATGGCAGAGGAATTAGCAAAATGGGTGAGTTAGTTGACCTGGGTGCTAAAGCTGACATTATTGAAAAATCAGGAGCATGGTATGCTTATAAGGGTGAAAAAATAGGTCAAGGTAGAGAAAACGCAAAAACTTACCTTGCTCAAAATCCTAAAGTTGCTGCAGAAATAGAAATGGCAATTAGAGAAAAAGCAGGTGTGATTTCAAAGAAAATTGAAGGAAATCCATTAAGTCCTGAAAAAATTGAAAAAGAGAAGAAAGTAGCTGAAAAAGAAGAGGCTGCAAAAGAAGCTACTCCTTCTAAAAAGAACTAAAATTAAAGGTCATCTTTAAATTATAAAAGGCGCTTGTTATAAGCGCCTTTCCCCCTTTATCCCCATCTAGACATAGAATAAAAAAGCTGTATCTTAAAGTATGGCGGATAAATCATTAAATGAAATAAGAAGTACGTTCTTAAAATATTTTGAAAAGAATAATCATAAGATTGTTGAATCTAGTAATTTAGTTCCAAACAATGATCCGACATTAATGTTTGCCAATTCTGGAATGGTTCAGTTCAAGAACGTATTTACTGGTTTAGAAAAAAGAGATTATCAAAGAGCTACCACTTCGCAAAAATGTGTCAGAGCAGGAGGTAAACATAATGATTTAGAAAATGTTGGTTATACCCCAAGACACCATACTTTTTTTGAAATGTTGGGAAATTTTTCTTTCGGAGACTATTTTAAAGAAAGAGGAATTGAACTTGCATGGAATTTAATCACTAAAGATTTTGGTTTAGACAAAAATAGACTTTACGTAACAGTTTTTCATGAAGATGATGAAGCCTTCAATTTTTGGAAGAAAATAGCGGGTTTTAGCGATGATAAAATTATCAGAATTTCGACATCAGATAATTTCTGGTCAATGGGCGAAACAGGTCCTTGTGGACCTTGCTCAGAAATATTTTATGATCATGGTGATCATTTAAAAGGTGGTTTACCCGGAACAAAGGATCAAGATGGAGATCGTTTTATTGAAATTTGGAACTTGGTATTTATGCAATATGAACAAGTTTCAAAAGATAAAAGAATAGATTTACCAAAGCCATCTGTAGATACGGGAATGGGATTGGAGAGAATAGCTGCTCTTTTACAAGGTACACACGACAATTATCAAACCGATCATTTTAAAAAATTAATAAGTTCGATATCAGATGTAACTAAAGTTAAACAAGCTGATAATAATATATCGAGTTTTAGGGTAATTGCTGATCACTTAAGAGCAAGTTCATTTCTTTTAGCTGAAGGTGTTCTACCATCCAATGAGGGTCGTGGATATGTCTTAAGAAGAATTATGAGAAGAGGTATGAGGCATTCTCATTTATTAGGATCAAAAGAACCTATTTTTTACAAAATTTTTGAATCTTTAAAAAATGAAATGTCTGGAAATTATCCAGAGCTGGAGCGATCTGAGTCTTTAATAACAGAAACATTAAAAATGGAAGAAGAAAAATTTTTAGTTTTACTTGATCGAGGAATTAAAATTCTAAATGATGAAATTTCCAAAATTGATAAAGTGTTATCAGGTGAAGTAGCTTTTAAATTATATGATACTTATGGTTTTCCATTAGATCTCACAGAAGATATTTTAAAAAATAAATCATTAAAAGTTGACCATCAAAAATTTGATGAGTTGATGAAAAAGAGCAAAGAACTTGCAAAAAAGAATTGGAAAGGATCTGGTGACAGCTCAGAAGAAGCAATTTGGTTTTCAATTAAAGATAAAACTGGTCCTACAGAATTTTTGGGTTACGAGTCCAATCAATCTGAGGGAGTAGTATTAAATTTAATTAAAAACAATCAGGAATCAAAATCATTAGCTACCGGAGAAGAAGGAATGATTATAACTAATCAAACCCCCTTTTATGGTGAGTCAGGAGGACAACTTGGCGATAAAGGCACAATAGTTTCTGGCAATTCAGTTTTTGAAGTTGAGGATACACAAAAAAAACTTGGAGATTTATTTGTTCATTATGGATCAGTTAAAACTGGAGAAATTAAAATTAATGATGCGGTTGAAATGAAAATTGATATTGAGAGAAGAAACAATTTAAAAGCTTATCATTCTGCAACTCACTTACTTCATGAGTCTTTAAGAAGAACTTTAGGTAAGCACGTGATGCAAAAAGGATCATTAGTTGCACCAGATCGTTTGAGGTTTGACTTTAGTCACATGAAACCGATTACTAATGAGGAATTAGAGACAATAGATAAATTAGTTAACGAATACGTTAAAAATGGTTCTGAAGTGACCACAAGAATTATGACACCTAAAGCTGCAATAGAAAAGGGAGCACTAGCTTTTTTTGGTGAAAAATATGGTGAAGAAGTTCGTGTCGTTTCAATGGGGAAGGAAAAAGATGCTTATTTTTCAACGGAATTATGCGGTGGAACACATGTAAAAAACACTGGAGATATTGGAAAATTTAAAACAGTCAGTCAATCATCTATTGCTGCAGGGGTAAGAAGAGTTGAAGCTTTAAGAGATAAACAGCTTGAGGATTTTATTAAGAATAAAGAAAAGCTATCAACTTTATCTGTACAAAAAGATGAGGAGACTATCAAAGATTTGTCATCACAAATAATCAAACTTGGAGGTAAACCGAAAGTTGATAATAAAGATTTGAAAGAAATTATAAAAAATCTTTCAAAACAACTTGAACAATTAAATGTTAACTCGGTTCTTCAAGATAAAACAAAAAATATTATTAATGACCAAAAAATAAAGGATATAAAAGTTCGATTCCAAAAAGTTCAAGATTTACCTCCTAAAGATTTGAGAAAATTAGTTGATAGTGGAAAAAAAGAACTTGGTGATGGGATTGTAATTGTTTTTGCAAGTAGTGAAGATAAAGTTGGTTTAGGAGTTGGTATTACTGAAAAGCTAGTTGATAAATATGATGCTGTTAAATTTGCAAAATTAGGTTCAGAAATTATCGGTGGTAAAGGTGGGGGTGGCCGAAAAGATTTTGCCCAAGCAGGGGGACAGGATAAAGATAAAATTGATGAGGCTTTTGAAAAACTAAAGTCTTTAATTTAGCTTCTGTTTAAGATTGTTATCAATTATATCCAGAAATTGATTAGTTGTTAAATATTTGCTTGAAGGTCCA
Organism: uncultured Pelagibacteraceae bacterium; assembly: GCA_902616725.1. GTDB lineage: Bacteria > Pseudomonadota > Alphaproteobacteria > Pelagibacterales > Pelagibacteraceae > Pelagibacter. The sequence goes on along the minus strand of CACMTZ010000002.1, from coordinate 194,100 downwards.
ACCAATATTGCAAGATCTTTTGTCATGGAACCATTTTCAACACTTTCAATACAAACTTTTTCAATTGTATTTGCAAATTTGATAAGTTCGTCATTACCATCAAGTTTTCCTCTATGAGCTAATCCTCTTGTCCATGCAAAAATTGAGGCAATTGGATTGGTTGAAGTTTCTTTACCTTGTTGGTGCATTCTATAATGTCTAGTTACTGTTCCGTGAGCTGCTTCTGCCTCCATTATTTTTCCATCAGGTGTTAATAATGTACTGGTCATTAAACCAAGTGAGCCATAACCTTGAGCCATGGTATCTGATTGAACATCACCATCATAATTTTTACATGCCCATATATACTTGCCACTCCATTTCATTGCACACGCTACCATGTCATCAATTAATCTGTGTTCATAAGTAATTTTTGCATCCTCAAATTTTTTCTTGAATTCTTTATTATAGACCTCTTCAAATATATCTTTAAATCTCCCATCGTATTTTTTTAGAATTGTATTTTTTGTTGATAAGTAAACTGGCCAACTCTTAATTAATCCATAACTGAAACAGGATCTTGCAAAATCCTCGATTGATTTATCTAAATTATACATTGAGAGAGCAACTCCTGGACCAGTAAAATTAAATACTTCATATTTAATTTCATCTTTACCATCTTCAGAAGTCCATTTTACTTCCATCTTACCTTTGCCAGGCACTTTGAAATCTGTTGCTCTATATTGATCTCCAAATGCATGTCTCCCGATCACTACTGGATCGGACCATGATGGTACAAGTTTTGGAATGTTAGAACAAATTATTGGCTCTCTAAATACAGTTCCTCCAATAATATTCCGGATAGTTCCGTTTGGAGATCTCCACATTTTCTTTAATTTAAACTCTTCAACTCGTGCTTCATCTGGAGTGATGGTTGCACATTTGATACCGACACCAATTTTTTTTATTGCATTAGCAGAGTCGATAGTGATTTGATCATCAGAGTCATCCCTACTTTTCATTCCTAAATCGTAATATTCAATGCCAAGATCTAAATAAGGAAGTATCAATTTTTTCTTGATAAATTCCCAGATTATTCTGGTCATTTCATCGCCATCTAACTCTACAATTGGGTTTTTAACGCTAATTTTGCTCACTTATATTTTTATCTTAATAATTGAATTTCGCGATTTTATATACATATTAATGACAAATTATCAAATAGAAGAATATGTTTAGTAAGATATTTCCAAAAATTCACGCTGAAGGTTATAAATTTTTAGTTATAGCCGGAATAATCACAATAGTATTTTATATTTTTAGTAATTTCTTAGGTCTTATTGGTTTGGTCTTAACTATTTGGGTTTATTATTTTTTTAGAGATCCAGAGAGAGTTATTATCGATGATGATAATTATCTTGTTAGCCCAGCAGATGGTGAGGTGATTAAAGTTGAAGAAGTTGATGGGCCTAAAGAACTTGGTCTAGAGAATAAAAGATTTAAAAAGATTAGTGTTTTCATGAATGTTTTTGATTGTCATGTAAACAGAACTCCATGTGCAGGAAAGATTGAGGAAATTTTATATAAGCCTGGCAAGTTTGTAAATGCTTCATTAGATAAAGCAAGTGAGGATAATGAAAGAAATTACTTTAAAATTAAAGACCCTCACAACAATGATATTATAGTTGTTCAGATAGCTGGACTGGTTGCACGAAGAATAGTTTGTGAATCAAACAAAGATCAAGAGTTGAAACAAGGAGATCGTATTGGCATGATACGATTTGGTAGTAGAGCAGATATCTATTATGAAAATTATGAGCCACTTGTAAAAGTTGGTCAAAAAGCTATTTCAGGTGAGACATTACTTGCAAAAAAATAATATGGAACAAAAAAAACCAAATCTTAAAATTGTAGCGGATAAAAAAAGCGCAAGAATGATTTTACCAAATATGTTAACCCTGATGGGTGTATGCATTGGTTTAAGTTCAATTCGATTTGCTTTGGACGGAAGATTTGAAATAGCAATTATTGCAATAATTTTTGCTGCTTTGATTGATGGCTTAGATGGAAGAATAGCAAGACTTATAAAAGGAACGTCAAAGGTTGGAAAAGAATTAGATTCTTTGACGGATGTAATAAGTTTTGGGGTTGCTCCAGCATTCATTATGTATTTCTGGAAATTAAATACCTTAGGTCGATTTGGATGGTTACTATGTTTAGTTTATGTAATTTGTGTTGCCTTAAGATTAGCAAGATTTAATGTTAATTCTAATCAAGAATCTTCCTGGAAAGATAACTTTTTTGAAGGAGTGCCATCTCCAGCAGGTGCTATATTACTATTAACTCCGCTAATAATAAGCCTGAGTGGTTTTGATTATATTCAATTAAATTTTAATATCATTGTTCCAATATTTTTCGTGGTAACATCATTGCTTCTGATTAGTAAATTTCCGAGTTATTCATTTAAAAAAATTGTCATACCAAGAAAGACAACAATATTTTTATTATTTGGCATAGTTCTATTTTTTGGACTATTGTTAGTTTATACATTTAATGTAATTGCAATAAGTTCTTTAGTTTATGTACTTTTATTACCAATTAGCTTTTTTCATTTTCAAAAATTAAAAAAACAACATGAAAATGACAAAATTCAAGAGGATGATGATCTTGAAGACATACTTTAATGAAAAAAAACACAATAGTTTCTCTTGCTGATGCTAACTATTTTCCTTTATTAGAGGAATTAATTAATTCTATAAAAAGATTCAAAGAAAGTGAGAATGTTGCGATCTGTATTTTAGATGCAGGCTTAAACAAAGATCAAAAAGAAAAATTATCTACTAAAGTAGATGAAATTAAATCTGCAGAGTGGGATATTAAAGTTCCTCAATCTAAAGTTAAAGAAAAGGAATGGCTTAAAAGCCAAGTTTCAAGAGCATTTTTACCTAAATATTTTCCAAACTATGAAAAATATTTGTGGATTGATTGTGATGCTTGGGTAAATGATTGGAGTTCTGTTGAGCTTTATTTTCAAGCTTGCGACAATGGTAAGTTGGGTATTACACAAACAATAGGACCAGGTTACAAAATCACCTCAAAAGTAAATTGGTTATTTGGAAAATTAGCAATAATCAAATCCCAGAATTTTAAACATGCAATAAAATCAAAAATTGGTACTGACAAAGCTAGAAAACTTGCTTTTGCTCCACATATTAATATTGGCGTGTTTTCTTTAGAAAAAAACTCAAAAGGGTGGAGCTTGTGGCAAAACAATTTATCAGAAACACTAAAGGCTGGAAATATTTTTGGTTCTGAAGGATTAGCGATTAATATGTCAGTCTATATTGACGATCTTGAAACAGAATTTTTACCTTTAAATTGTAATTGGATCACTAGCAATCTTTTACCTAAATATGATGAAAATCAAAAAACATTTGTAGAACCTTATCTTCCCAATTACAAAATAGGTATAATGCACCTTGCAGCTGGAATATGGAAAGATGGTAAAGATATGAGGGTAGATAAAAGTATAAAGATAGAATTAGAAACTTTAGATAATAAAAAGATTAATAAAAGTTTAAGATTTGATATTTAGTTGAAAAAAAATAAAATTTCAAAAAATTGGATTAATAAACAAAGAAGAGATACTTATGTTCGTCAATCTAAAGTGGATGGTTATAGAGCTAGATCTGCATATAAATTAATTGAAATTGATGAAAAGTTTAAAGTTTTTAAGGGTGGAATTTCTGTAATAGATGTTGGTGCTGCACCAGGAAGTTGGTCACAATATGCTTCAAAGGTTGTAAAAAATGGAACAATTATCTCGATAGATCTAAAAAAAATGGAAAAAATTAAAAACACTATTCAAATTGAAGGTGATTTCACAGAGCCCAATATTCAAGAGAAGATAAAAAAAAATCTCAACAATCCAATTGATGTGGTTATGTCTGATATGGCAGTAAATACGACTGGAATAAAAGATGTTGATGCAATTCAAACAGGAGAGTTGTGTAAAGAGGCGATGGTATTTTCAAAAGATGTAATATCTGAAAAGGGTATTTTTATTGCTAAAATATTTATGGGCAGATCTTTTAATGAAATTGTCGCACTAGGAAAAAAAATTTTTAAAGAAGTAAAGGTTTTCAAACCCAAGTCGAGTCGTAAAGACTCTAAAGAGAGTTTTATTATTTGTAAAAATCTGAGATAGACACTTTTAATTTAAAAGGAATCATATATAAAAGATTATGGTTCCTATAAAAGAAGCACTTACCTTTGACGACGTTACTTTAGTTCCTAAGTACTCTGAAATATTACCCTCAGAGGTTGATACGAGTATAAAATTAACAGACTCATTAAAACTTAAAATCCCACTTTTATCATCAGCAATGGATACCGTAACCGAAAGCAAAATGGCTATTGCTATTGCAAAATCTGGTGGACTAGGAATAATCCACAGAAATTTAGATATCAAAAAACAAGTTCTCGAAGTTAAGAAAGTAAAAAAACAAAAATTACTCGTAGGTGCAGCTGTGGGAGCAGGACCCAACGAGTTCAAAAGAGCTGAGGCACTTTTAAAAGAAAAATTGGATATGATTGTTGTGGACACTGCTCACGGACACACCAAAAAAGTTTCCGAAATAATTAGATTTATCAAAAAAATTAAAAATAAAAAAACAGCTCTCTGTGCTGGAAATATAGCAACACCAGATGCAGCTAAATTTTTACTTAAATTAGGCGTTGATATAATTAAGGTTGGGATTGGTCCTGGTTCTATCTGTACAACTAGGTTGGTCGCGGGTATTGGAGTTCCTCAATTAAGCGCAATATTAAATGTGAGAAACGGCATAAAGAATAAAAATGTAAAAATTATTTCTGATGGAGGGATAAAATACTCAGGTGACCTCGCTAAAGCTTTTGCTGCTGGCGCTGATGCAGTCATGATAGGTTCATTGTTTGCAGGAACTGATGAAACGCCAGGTAAACTCATAAAAAAAAATGGTAAACTATTTAAAAGTTTTAGAGGCATGGGCTCTGTAGGAGCGATGAACAAAGGCTCGGCAGATCGATATTTTCAAAAAAAACAAAAAGACAGTTCAAAGTATGTGCCCGAGGGAGTAGAAGGATTAGCAAAATACAAAGGTAAAGTTGATAAAGTTGTTTTTAAATTAGTTGGTGGATTAAGATCATCTATGGGTTATCTTGGTTCCAAACAGATAAAATATTTAAGATATAAACCACAATTTGTTAAAATTACAAAAGCTGGATTTTATGAAAGTATGGTTCATAATGTCGATATCGTTAAAAGTGATAGTAAATACTGATGACAAAAATATTTAAATTAATTTCTTTATTATATTTAATAATCAATTGCATGAGTATTGCTATAGCGGATGAAAATTTTTTTAATAAAGGTTTAAAATTATTCAAAGATAAAAAATATGAGGATGCAAGGTTTATGTTTGAAAGAGGAATAGTATTTAATCCTAAAGACTCAAATTCTTATCTTTATTTAGCAAAAATTTACAACATTCAAGAAGATCAAGATAAAGAAGAAAAAAATTTGGAAGCAACATTATTAATTGAACCTAATAACGAGGAAGCAATATTAATGTCTATGAAAATAGCTTTAGAGAGATCTAATTATTCAAAAGTAAAAGATTTATCTAATACTTTTTCTAAGGTTTGCAAAAAACTCTGTAATGAAAATAAAGAAATTTTAGACACCCTTGCAAATATAGAGCCCAAAAAAAATGAGTCTTGATAAGAATTTGAACAAAATCTTAATAATAGATTTTGGTTCACAATTTACTCAGTTAATAGCCAGACGAATAAGAGAGTCAGGAGTTTATTCCGAAATTATTAGTCATAAAAAGGTTAAAAATAAAAATATTGATAATTCAATTAAAGGAATAATTTTATCAGGCGGACCATTAAATGTTTACCAAATTAATAAATATTCTTTTGATAAAAGGATTATCGAAAATCAAATACCAGTCTTAGGTATTTGTTTTGGTCATCAAATTTTATCAAAACTTAATGGTGGCAGAGTTAAACAATCAAAATATAGAGAGTTTGGATTAGCAAATATTCGGAAAAAGAGGGAAAGTATTTTGACAAAAAACTTCTTTAATAAAAAAAATATTAATAAAGTTTGGATGAGTCACGCTGACCAAGTTTCTAAACTTCCTAAAAATTTTAATGTTATTGCCTCAAGTCAAAACTCAAAATTTGCCATTATTGAAAATAAGAAAAAAAAATTTTATGGTGTCCAGTTTCATCCTGAAGTTACCCACACAGAAAATGGGAAAAAATTAATAAACAATTTTATATTTTTGATATGTAAAATTAAAAGAAATTGGTCATCAAAAGATCAAAAGATTAAATTGATTAAAGATGTTCAAAATTTAGTCGGTAAAAATAAAGTAATATGTGCATTATCGGGTGGAGTTGATAGCAGTGTTGTCGCTCAGTTATTGAATAAAGCAATTGGTAAAAAATTATTTTGTATCTTCGTTAACACGGGTCTTCTTAGAAAAAATGAGGAAATACAAGTAGTTAAAACTTTTAAAAAAAAATTAAAAATAAATCTGATTTATGTGAATGCAGAGAATGAATTTTTGAAAAAGCTCAGCAATGTTTCTGACCCAGAGAAAAAAAGAAAAATAATTGGAAATTTATTTATCAAAATTTTTGAAAGATACGCTAAAAGAATAAAAAATGTAAAATTTTTAGCGCAAGGAACGCTCTATCCAGATCTTATTGAAAGTAAGTCAGTGACAGGAAGCCAAACCTCAAAGATCAAATCTCATCATAATGTAGGTGGTTTACCAAAGAAAATGAAACTTAAATTGGTAGAACCATTGAAATTTTTATTTAAAGATGAGGTTCGAAAATTAGGATTAGAATTAAAACTTAGTAAAGAAATTATTTCAAGACATCCGTTTCCAGGACCTGGATTAGCGATCAGAATGCCTGGCATTATTACTAAAGAAAAAATCAAAATTCTAAAAGAAGCTGACAATTATTTTATTCAAGCTTTAAGAGAGCACAATTTATATAATAAAATTTGGCAAGCCTATGCTGCATTGCTTCCAGTCAAAACAGTAGGTGTCATGGGTGATAATCGAACTTATGAATATTTGTGTTTATTAAGAGCAATTACATCTGAGGATGGAATGACAGCTGATTTTTATGACTTCAAAAAATCATTTATTCAAATGATTTCAAATAAAATTGTAAATAGCATAAGAGGAGTAAATAGAGTAGTTTATGATGTTACTTCTAAACCGCCGAGCACCATTGAGCTTGAATGAAAAAAATAAAAAAAATTATAAATAAAAAAAATAAATCTAAAATTGTTTGTCTTACCGCGTATTCAAAAAATATTGCAGAAGAGGTAGATAAATATGTTGATATTGTATTAGTGGGAGATTCGCTAGGTTCAGTATTGTACAATTATTCAACTACCAGAAAAGTTACTCTAACAGAAATGATCAATCATTCTAAGAGTGTAAGACTTGGAGTAAAAAAAAGTTTAATGGTTGTTGATATGCCATTTAACACTTATTCAACACCAAACGCTGCTCTAAAGAATGCTAAAAAAATAATTAAGGAAACCAAATGTGATGCAGTGAAGTTAGAAGGTGGAAAAAAAATAATCCATCAAATTAAACTATTAACCAAAAACAAGGTTCCTGTAATGGGACATCTTGGATTATTACCCCAATCGACCAAAGGCAAATTTAAATCTAAAGGAAAGACCACTAAAGAGATCAATCAATTGATTAATGATGCTTTATTACTTCAAAATAATGGAGTTTTTGCAATTGTCCTGGAGTGTATAAAAACACCAATAGCAAAACAAATTACAAAAAATTTAAATATTCCAACAATTGGAATTGGTTCATCTGTTCATTGCGATGGTCAGGTTCTTGTTACAGATGACTTAATTGGTTTAAATCAAACAAAAATAAAATTTGTTAAACAATTTTTAAACGTAAAAAAATATATCAATACTGGATTAAGAAAATATGCTTCAGAGGTGAGATCTAAGAAATATCCAACTAAAAGACACTCGTATTAAAAATATTTTTTAAATTGTTCATTGATTGATAAAATTTCTAAGTCCACTAAACCTCCAATTACTAATTGAAGAGCTACTAAAAGAATAAAACCTAAACCAACATAGGCAATCCATAAATGTTTTTGAATATAACTTGCAAGATATGTTGCCATTGCTCCTGTTAAAATTACTGATAAAACCAGTCCAAATATCATAAATCCAAAATTGCCTTTGGCAGCTCCAACTACACCTATCACATTATCAAAACTGATTGTAATATCCGCAAATAAAACTTTATAAACACTTTGAATATAAGATGGTTCTTTAGATTTTTTTGTTGGCGATTTTACTTTCTTTATTTCAAAAAGATCTTTTCTTAAATCATTAACGATCCAGATTAAAAGTAAACCACCTAAAATTTTAATAAAATAAAATTTAAACAAGTAAGTTGCAAATAACGCAAAAATAACTTTAAATATTAAAGCACCAGCCACTCCCCACAAAATAATTTGTCTTCTATGTTTCGGTGCAAAGTTTGCAGCGATCAAACCAATGATAATTGCATTATCTGCTGCCAAGATTATATCGATAAAAATAATCTGAACTAATATGAGTGCTTCTTCTAACAAAGTAAAAGCATAGTATAAAATATTTAAAATAATTCAATTAAAAGTAGTATTATTTTTTTATTGATAATTATTTTAATACATAATGAAATAGTCTTAATAAAAATGGAGGACAAATGAAATTCTTAAAATATTTATCAACTATTTTAGTTTCATTAATTTTGTCAATTAATCTTGCAATTGCAGAGAAATGGGACATGGCTCTAGCTTATGGGGCGGGGAACTTTCATTCTGCAAATGCAGCTGAATTCGCAAAAAATGTTACTGAAAAAAGTGGTGGCAAGTTAACAATTGTAACACACCCTGGTGGTTCGTTGTTTAAAGGTGGAGAAATTTTTAGAGCAGTAAGAACAGGTCAAGCTCAAATTGGTGAGAGATTTATGTCAGCTTTAGGAAAAGAGGATCCACTTTTAGAAGTAGACTCTCAACCCTTCTTAGCAACGTCTTACTCTGATGCAATGAAGTTATATAAAGCGTCAAAAGACGAAATCGTAAAAGGATTAGACGAGAAAGGCTTAGTATTTCTTTATGCTGTACCTTGGCCAGCGCAAGGCTTGTATAGTAAAAAGGAAATTAACTCTGTTGAAGATTTAAAGGGTCTTAAATTTAGAGCTTATAATTCTGCTACCATCAGAATAGCCGAGCTAACAGGAATGGCTCCTACAAAAATAGAGGCTGCTGAAATTAGTCAGGCGTTTTCTACAGGTGCAGTAGAAAGTATGATCACATCACCTACTACAGGTAAAAACTCAAAAATTTGGGAAAATGGTGTGAAATATTTTTATGATATTGCAGCTTGGTTTCCAAAAAACATGATAATTGTGAACAAAGATGCTTGGAATAAATTAGATCAAGCAACTAAAGATCTTGTTATGAAACAAGCAGCTTTAGCTGAAAGAAAAGGTTGGCAATTATCAAAACAAGGTAACGTTGGTGACAAAAAAGCTTTAGCTGATGCAGGTATGGTAGTCGGTAAAGTAAATGCACCACTACAAGCTCATTTTGAAAAAGTTGGAGAGACTATGGCTAAGGAATGGTCTCAAAAAGCTGGTTCAAGAGGAGCTGCTGTTTTATCAAGTTATAAATAATTCAATTCTTAAAATTAAGGCCACTTAAAATTTGAGTGGCCTTAAATTGTTATGTTAAAATCACTAGATAGAAATTTAAATAAACTCTATAAATTTTCAGGTTATGTCGCTGCTTTTTTCTTAATTTTAGTAGCAGTTTTTATTCTTACTGGTATCTCATCGAGAATATTTGGTTTTTATATAAGAGGTCTTGCTGAGTATTCAGGTTATTGTATGGCTGCTGCATCCTTTTTTGCATTAGCGTACACATTTGTAGAAGGAGGGCATATTCGGATTACACTTTTTTTAGAAAAATTATCAGGTACAAAGAAAAAATTTATTGAAACCTGGTGTTTAAGTATCGCAAGCTTTTTTTCAGGATACCTGGCTTTTTACTTCGTTAAAATGTTAATTATTTCCTATAAATTTCAAGAACGAAGTGAAGGAGCAGATGAAATTTTGATTTGGATTCCTCAAACAAGCGTAGCTATTGGATCAACAATTTTTTTTATAAGCGTTTTTCATCAATTTATTTTAACCATCAAAAAAGATTAAATGACCGAAATACTTTTAACAATTTTCTTTATTAGTGTTTTGCTATTCTTTTTAGGATCTGGAATTTGGGTTGCGTTAAGTATGATTGGTGTATCGGCTATTGGCATGATGTTATTTACCTCAAGACCAGTTGGTGATGCAATGGCTACAACGATATGGGGCACATCATCCTCTTGGACACTTACCGCATTACCACTATTCGTATGGATGGGTGAGATTTTATTTAGGACAAAGCTCTCTGAAAATTTATTCAAAGGATTATCTCCCTGGATGCAAAAATTACCAGGAGGTTTAATCCATGTTAATGTTGTTGGATGTGCATTATTTGCAGCAATTTCAGGCTCTTCAGCAGCAACTGTTGCAACAGTAGGCAAGATGTCTATTCCTGAATTAAGAAAAAGAAATTATCCAGAAAAAATCTTACTAGGTAGTTTAGCAGGTTCAGGAACATTAGGTTTGCTGATACCACCGTCAATTATATTGATTATTTACGGCGTTGCTGTCCAAGAGTCTATAGCAAAATTATTTATTGCTGGGATTATTCCTGGGATAATGATTGCACTAATATTCATGTCTTACGTAATTATTTGGTCTTTAATTAATAAAAAATCAATGCCAAAAATGATTGAGGAGTATTCATTTTTTGAAAAAATAAAAAGATCAAAACAACTTTTGCCAGTTATAATTTTAATATTGGCTGTTATTGGATCGATATATACAGGGATTGCAACAGCAACTGAAGCAGCTTCATTAGGAGTAGTTGGAGCATTAATATTATCTTACTTTCAAAAAAGTTTAACATTTAAAACTTTTAAATCCTCTTTACTTGGAGCAACTAAAACCTCTTGTATGATTGCTTTTATTTTAGCAGGTTCAACATTTTTATCTTTAGCAATGGGGTTCACTGGATTACCAAGAAATTTAGCTCTCTGGATCCAAAATATGGAATTATCTCCATATGTTTTGATATTTGTTTTAATGATCTTTTATATAATTTTAGGAATGTTTCTTGATGGTATTTCAGCAGTTGTTTTAACAATGGCAATTATTGAGCCCATGATTAGACAAGCAGGTTTTGATATGATTTGGTTTGGTATTTTTTTAGTCATTGTTGTTGAGATGGCACAAATCACGCCACCTGTTGGTTTTAATTTATTTGTACTCCAAGGTATGGCAAAAAAAGATATGGGGTATATTGCAAGGAGTGCATTTCCATTATTCTTATTGATGGTACTCGCAGTTATATTAGTAGTAATTTTTCCAGAAATAGCTTTATGGATGCCGGAGCAAATGATTAAAAATATAAATTAGTATTTTGATTTCTCGCCAGCTATGACAGCTTTTAACTGATCATACTCTTCGCAATTACAACCCTCTAAAACTCCAAGTCTTTCAACTGCAAGATTATGTCTATTAGTTGCAACATACAATTCACCAAGATATTCGTTAATACCTTTATGTTTTGGATCAATAGCTAAACCTTGAAGATAATATTTTTCACCATTCTCAAAATCACCTAGTTTTCTAGTTGTGAAACCTAAATAGTTTAGAGTATCAGCTTTACCAGGTTTTTTTTCATTTGATTTGATTAAAAGCTTCTGCGCTTTTGCATAACTTTTTTGCGCTTTTTCTAATTTTCCTTTTTTTTCGTATTTTTTAGCACTTTTAATATGCACTACCGCTTTATCGTAGTTTGTTTTTGTTGAACTTGATCCGCTAGAAGACGAACCAGCTGCAAAAACGTTTGTTGTAATAAAGAAGGCAATAGATAAAGTTAAGATAATTTTTTTCATATTAAATAAATTTTTTCATTTTGTTTAAAGTTTTTAATTCTAAACCATTTTCAACCAAGTTATTTCTTATCGACTTAGCCGTTGCTAATGAACTTAGATTGTCACCATGTATACAAACAGAGTCGATTTCACAAGGTATTTGCTTCCCGCTGTGACAATTAAGCGACTGAGTTTGCACCATCTTTAACACATGTTTTTTTGCTAGCTCAGGGTCAGTTATTAATGCATGAGGCTTCTTTCTCGATACAAGATTGCCATCATCCTCATAATTTCTGTCAGCAAATATTTCACAAGCGAACTTCATATCTAATTTCTTTGCTGCCTCTTGCATTTTTGATCCAGTAGGTACGAGATATATTATATCTTTGTTAATATCCTTAATAGTTTTGGCTAAAATTGTAGCTAACTCAATATCCTCACATGCCATATTATTTAAGGCCCCATGAGGTTTTACATGAGATACACTTTCTCCATGAGAAGAAGCTATTTTTTGAAGAATTTCATATTGATCAATTATAAGTTTTTTTATTTCACTTTCAGAAAGATCCATTCTTTCTCTACCAAAATTTTCTGGATCGTTAAAAGAAGGATGGGCACCAATACTCACTCCATTTTTTTTCGAAATTTTCACTACTTGGCTCATAGTTTGCTCATCTCCAGCGTGATAGCCACAAGCAACATTGGCTGAATTTACGATCTCTAATAAATCTGGATCATACTTATTTGAGTGATGTTTTGATTTTTCACCTAAATCACAATTTATATTAATTTCCATACTCATAATTTGTAAGTATAACATGGCATGATTAAAAATATATCAAATCTTGGTGACGCAGCTTTGTATTGTGATTTCGGGTCTGAGGTAAACAAAGAAATAAATAGTAAAGTAATACGATATTTTAAAAGTATTCAAAAAGAAAATATTGATGGGATCAATAACTTAACCCCCTCATATAATAAATTAATCATTTCATTCGATCTACGAAAAAAAAATTTTCAAACGATAAAAAGATTAATCGAAAATTTAAATATTACTAATGATGATGCATTAGAGAGTAATAAAATTAAAATACCTGTTTGTTGTGATGAAAATTTTTCGTTAGATATAAAAAGATTAGAGGAAAAGTTACAAATAACTCGTGATAAAATTTATGAGAAATTTTTTGGTAAGGAATTCTTTTGTTATATGACTGGTTTTATTGCAGGTATGCCTTTTCTGGGCGATCTAGAAAATGAGCTGCAGGCAAAACGTTTGGAAACACCAAGAGTAAAAGTGCCCAAGGGTTCGGTTGGATTAACAGAGCAATTTGCAAATGTTTATACATTCGAAAGTCCTGGTGGTTGGAATATCATTGGAAATACACCACAAGTTATTTTTGATAGCACTAATGAGAATAATCCAAATTTAATTAATCCAGGTGATGTAGTTACTTTTGAGCAAATTACTAAAGAACAATATTACAATAACAATGAATAAAAATTATTTTGAAATAAAAAGAGCTGGAATAAACACAACATTTCAAGATCAAGGTAGAGACAATCTTTATCATATTGGTATTCCATTTAGTGGAGCAATGGATAATAGAAATTTTCAAATTTCTAACAAACTAGTTGGTAATGAAGTAAATTTTCCAATAATTGAATTTGCCTATCAAGGTCCTTTGTTAAAGTATTTTGGGGAAAAGATTAATTTTGCAATCACGGGAGATGTAAAATTTATAATTAGAAAAAAAAACAATACTTTCGAAGGAAAATGTTATCAATCTTTCGCTTTAGAAAATGGTGATGAATTAGATATTATAAGCACTAATAAATCTGTTTATGGATATTTAGCAGTAAGTGGTGAATTTGATGTTAATTATCAATGGTCAAGTTGCTCTATTAACACAAAGGCAAATATTGGTGCAAATAATGGAAAAAAAATAGAAGATGGACAAAAGATTAATATTTTAAATATCAATAAAAATTTAAGTGATAAAAAATTAAATTACATTAATACAAAAATTGAAAATATCAGAGTTATCCAAGGAACAAATTTTGATTATTTTTCTGACAAAGGAAAAAAAATTTTTTTTGAGAAAGAATTTGTAATATCAAAATTATCAGATCGTATGGGTATGAGGCTAGAGGGACCAAAAATAGAAAATATTTTTGATACCAATATTAAATCAGAAGGTTTATTAAAAGGTGTTATTCAAGTACCAGCAGATGGAAATCCAATAATTATGCTTTCAGATCATGGCACTATTGGAGGTTATCCTAAAATAGGAGTTGTTATCAGTGCAGATTATGACAAGTTGGTTCAATTAACCCCAGGTTCAAAGATTAAATTTAAAAAAGTCGAATTAGCTGATGCAGAAACATTATTTAAATTATATGACTTGGAGACACAAAATTTAATTTCACAAATTTAATGACTTTTATAAGAAACTTACCTGGACCATTATTAATTTTTTTAGGTGCATTAAGTTTAAGTTTTGGTGGATTAATTGTAAAATCTTTTGAGGGAGCTACATTATGGCAAATTCTATTTTGGAGATCTTTATTTTTTTCTTTAACAGTTCTAGCTTTCTTAATTTTAAGTTATAGAGGAAAAACAATTGAGTCATTTTATAAGTCCGGATTACCAGGATTTGTTGGTGGAATTGTTTTATCTTTTGGTTTTTGTGGATATGTGTTTGCTATGTACAACACCACTGTTGCTAATACTAATTTTATCATTTCACTTCAAATACTATTTCTTGCAATATTTGGGTATTTTTTCCTTAAGGAAAAAATAAATTTAATTACTTTGTTTTCAATCTGTCTGGCGATGACAGGTGTTTTATTAATGGTTGGTAATTCATTATCTCCTGGAGAATTATCTGGAAACCTTGCAGCTTTTACAATGCCAATTACTTTTGCAGTTTTAATAATGATTGTTAGAAAATTTCCCTCTGTGGATATGGTGCCTGCCCAGTTTGTTGCCGGCGTGAGTTCATGTTTAATTGGTTTTTTGCTTTCCACTAAAATCATGATTTCTCCTCATGATATCTTTTTGGGTTTTCTCGCAGGTTTTTTTCAAGTTGGTTTTGGTTTTATATTTATAACTATCGGTGCAAGAACAACACCGTCTGCAATGGTAGGAATCATAATGTTATCCGAATCTGTCCTAGGACCGATATGGGCATTCCTTTTTGTGAGTGAAAGACCCTCTGTATTTGGATTAATTGGTGGCGCAATTATACTTTCTGCGGTTTTATTACAATTTTACTCGCTTTTAAGTAAACAAAAAAAAATTGTTTCTGATTGACTTTTTTTCACACATGTAAGAATATCCTGCCACGGGAGAGACTACAGATTATCGTAGCGCCGAAGGAGCAACCACCCAGGAATCTCTCAGGCAAAAAGGACCGTAACATATTAACTCTGGAAAGAGATTTAATTCTCGCCGAAGGAGCAAAACTCTCAGGCAAATATACAGATGGGTACAAAGAGTTAATATGGAAACAAAAAAAACATCGCTGTACCAATTACATCAAGATTGTAATGCAAAATTTGTTGAATTTGCAGGCTATCAAATGCCAATACAATATTCGGAAGGTATTGTAGAAGAACACAAATTCACAAGAAATCACTCAGGTATCTTTGATGTTTCTCATATGGGTCAGCTATTTATTTATGGTGGTGAAGACTTAAGTAAAGATTTAGAAAAAATTTTTCCTTTAGATCTTAAAAATTTGAAATTAAATCATTCAAAATACAGCTTCTTAATGGACAAAGATGCTGGGATACATGATGATTTAATTATCACAAAAACAAAAGAAGGCTTTTTGATAATCCTCAATGCAGCATGTAAAGATAATGACTTTAAAATTTTAAAAGAATTTCTTGAGGATAAGTACAAAATGGTTCTGGATGAAAATAGATCTCTAATTGCCATTCAGGGTCCTAAATCATCAGAAATTCTTAATGATGTTATTGATGGTGTGAAAGATCTAAATTTTATGTCTGGAAACTGGTTTACATTTGAAAATCAGAAAGTTTATATTACGCGATCTGGTTACACTGGTGAAGACGGTTTTGAGATATCAATTGTAAATGATTTTGTAGACCAATTAACTAGAGAATTAATCAACAAAGGATCTAAATTGATAGGCCTTGGAGCAAGAGATACACTTAGATTGGAGGCTGGTTTATGTCTTTATGGTCATGATCTTGATAAAGACAAAACTCCAGTGGAAGCAAATTTAAAGTGGGCTATTTCAAAAGAAAGAATCTCTAAAGGAGATTTTATTGGCTCTGACATAATTATTAAACAATTAAATGATGGTGTCAGCAAAATAAGAGTTGGAATTAAACCTGAAGGCAGAATTATTGCTAGGGAAAAAACAAAAATATTTAATCAATCAGATGTTCATATTGGAGAAATCACAAGTGGTACATTTGGACCAAGTGTTAATGGACCTGTTGCAATGGGTTATGTGGAAAATGAATTTTCAAAAAAAAATACTAAAGTATTTTTAGAAGTCAGAGGTAAAAAACATCCTGCAAGTATTTGCAGCTTACCATTTTATAAAAAAAGTTATGTCAAAGGGGTAAACTAATGAGTCAAGTAAAATATTCAAAAGAGCACGAGTGGATTAAATTAGATGGAGATGTTGCAACAATTGGTATTACAAAACATGCTACGGAGATGTTAGGTGATATAGTTTTTGCAGAACTCCCAGAAAAAGGATCCAGCGTAGAGAAAGATGGTACTGCTGGTGTTGTGGAGTCGACCAAAGCTGCTAGTGATGTATATACCCCTGTGAGTGGTGAAGTAGTTGATACAAATCAAGCTATAGTAGATGATCCATCAAAGATTAATCAAGACCCAGAGGATTCAGCGTGGTTTTTTAAACTGAAAATAAAAGATCCATCGGAAATGGATACTTTGATGAATAAAGACGATTACGATAAATTTGCAAAGGAGACTTCAGCATAATGTTACCTAATTCAGAAAAAGATTTTTTAAAAAGACATATTGGTCCTTCTAAAGAAGACCAATCAAAAATGTTAAAAGAATTAAACTATAAGTCACTAGATGATTTAATTGACAATACTGTTCCAGAAAAGATAAAGTTTAAAGGTGAACTAAATATTGGTGATTCAAATTCAGAGTACGAAGCGTTAAGAAAGTTAAGAGCAATTTCGAAAAAAAATCAAGTTTACTCGAATTTTATTGGTATGGGTTATTATGGAACTTATACACCTTACGTAATTTTGAGAAATATTCTAGAAAATCCAGGTTGGTACACTTCATATACACCTTATCAGCCTGAAGTTGCCCAAGGAAGACTTGAGATGTTATTGAACTTTCAACAAATGATTGTTGACTTTACAGGGATGGATATTGCCAATGCATCTTTATTAGATGAAGGCACAGCAGCAGCAGAGGCCATGGGTCTAAGTCACAGATTAAATAAAAAAGATAGTAATTTAGTTTTTGTTTCTGAAGATTGTCACCCTCAAACAATAGATGTAATTCAAACAAGAGCCGAACCTATGGGTTTAAAGGTTTTAGTCGGTAAAGAAGATGAAGTTTTAGATCAACTAAAAGAGGATTTAGTTTGTGGAATTTTACAATACCCAGGAACTTTAGGAGATATAAAAGACCCAAGTGAAGCAATTAGCAAAATTCACAAAAAAAATGGGAAGGCGGTATTAGCTTGTGATCTGTTAGCCCTAGCAAAATTAAAAACGCCGAGAGAACTTGGTGCCGACATTGCAGTTGGAAGCTCTCAAAGATTTGGTATCCCAATGGGATATGGAGGTCCACATGCAGCTTTTTTTGCTACGAAAGATGAGTTTAAAAGATCAATGCCTGGAAGGATTGTCGGGGTATCAGTTGATAGACATGGTAACAAAGCATATAGATTATCATTACAAACTAGAGAGCAACATATTAGAAGAGATAAGGCGACGAGTAATATTTGTACTGCCCAAGCTTTATTAGCAATTGTGTCAGCAGCGTATGCTATTTATCATGGCCCGGATGGAATTAAAAATATTTCGGAAAGAGTGTCTCAATTAGCAAAAAGTTTTGCTGATAAAATAAAACAATCTGGATACGAGCTTTATTCGAATAATTTTTTTGACACTGTAACGATTATTACCAAAGAAAAGACTGATCAAATTTATAAGAATGCTCTGAATCAGAGAGTTAATATTCGAAAAGTAAATTCTGAAATGCTTGCTGTTTCATTTGATGAGAGAAAAAATGTATATAGAGTAAATCAACTATTAAAAATTTTTAATGCAGCAGAATCAATCAAAAAAGAAGATCCATCGGTAAGTTTACCTAATCTTCCAAAAAATTTATTAAGAACTTCAAAATATTTAGAACATCCAGTTTTCAACTCATTTCATTCAGAAACTGAAATGCTTAGATATTTAAAAAGATTAGAAGATAAAGATATAGCATTGAATAGAACTATGATTGCACTTGGTTCTTGTACAATGAAATTAAATGCTGCTGCCGAAATGATACCAATATCATGGAAAGAATTTGCAGAACCTCATCCGTTTGTTCCTATTGAACAAATGGAGGGTTTTAGAGATTTATTTACTGATCTAAAAAATTGGTTGCGTTCTATAACTGGTTTTTCAGGTGTTTCTTTGCAACCTAATGCAGGTGCTCAAGGTGAGTATGCGGGTTTAATGGTTATCAGAAAGTATCATTTAGATAGGGGTGAGGCTAATCGTAATATATGTTTAATTCCAAGTTCAGCACATGGTACTAACCCAGCAAGTGCACAAATGGTTGGAATGAAGGTGGTTGTTGTTAATTGTGATAAAGAGGGAAATGTTGATTTTGATGATTTAAAGAAAAAAGCTGAACAACATTCAGAAAATCTTGGGGCACTAATGGTAACTTATCCATCTACCCATGGAGTGTTTGAAGAAAAAATAACTGATATCTGTGAGTTAGTTCACAAACATGGTGGGCAGGTTTACATGGATGGAGCAAATTTAAACGCCTTAGTTGGAGTTGCAAAGCCTGGAAATTTTGGTCCAGACGTCTGTCATATTAATTTACATAAAACATTTTGTATTCCACATGGTGGGGGAGGACCAGGTATGGGACCAATTGCTTGTAAAAGACATTTACAAGTTTATCTACCTAATCATCCAGTGATTAAAGATTGTGGACCAACATCTGGCATTGGAGCAGTCTCGGCAGCTCCTTGGGGTAGTTCAAGTATTCTATCAATCTCTTGGATGTACATTAAAATGATGGGATCAGCAGGGTTAAAGCTTGCTACTGAAGTAGCAATATTAAATGCAAATTATATTGCTCATAGACTAAAAGATCACTTTCCAATTTTGTATAAAGGATCAAATGGAAATGTTGCTCACGAATGTATTATTGATATTAGAAATATTAAATCAGAGACAGGAGTAACCGAAGAAGATATTGCAAAAAGATTAATAGATTATGGGTTTCATGCACCAACTATGTCATGGCCAGTAGCTGGTACAATGATGATAGAGCCAACTGAAAGTGAGGGCTTGTCAGAACTCGATAGATTTTGTGATACTTTAATTAAGATTAAAGAAGAAATTGAAAAAATTAAATCAGGTGAATTTGATAAAATAGATAATCCAATAAAAAATGCTCCTCACACAGACAGCGAACTAGCTTCTGATGATTGGACACATAAATACTCAAGAGCAGAAGCTGCTTATCCAGCAAAATTCTTAAGAGCTAATAAATTTTGGCCTCCAGTTGCAAGAGTTGATAATGTTTATGGTGACAAGAATATATTCTGTACTTGTCCAAGCATAGATGAATTTAAAGAAGATGCAGCTTAACAATTAATGAAGATTGCTGTTGTCGGCTCAGGCATATCAGGATTAAGCGCTGCATATTACTTATCAAAAAAACATCATGTAGATCTTTTCGAGAAGGAAGATCGTTTCGGTGGTCACTCTCATACTATTGATTTACCGTTTGGTACAAAAAAAGTTCCTGTTGATATAGGTTTTATTGTTTTTAATTACGCAACTTACCCAAATTTAATAAATTTTTTCGAAGAGAATAATATTACAATTGAAAAAAGCGATATGTCTTTTTCTGTATCAGTTGAAAAATCTTCATTCGAATATTGCGGTCGTGGATTAAATGGAATTTTTTCAAATAAGACCAATCTATTTAATCTAAGATTCCTCAAAATGTTTTTTGATATAATAAAGTTTTACAAAAAATGTGATAATATAAAAAAAATTGATCAAGAGACTACACTTGGTGATTATTTGAGAAAGGAAAATCTTTCAAAAGAGTTTATCAACTTTCATTTGATACCGATGGTCTCAGCCATATGGTCAATGCCACCAAGTGCTGCCAGTCAAATGCCGTTAAGATTTTTCTTAAAGTTTTTTCAAAATCATGGTTTGTTTAAATTAAAAAATAGACCTCAATGGTACACTGTATCAAATCGGAGCAGAACTTATGTTCAAAACATTATTTCAAAAATCAGCGGTGAACATTTCAAAAATTATCCAATCAAAAAAATTAAACCAAAAACAACAGGTATAGATTTGTATTATGGAGGAGAAAGTGAATATTTTGGATACGACAAAGTTGTTTTAGCAACACATGCAGATGAAGCTTTATCAATAATTGATAATCCAACTGACCAGGAAAAGAATGTGCTTTCAAATTATAAGTATAAGGAAAATATTGCTTATATTCATACCGATGAACAAGCTATGCCAAAAAATAAAAAAGTTTGGTGCTCATGGAATTCATCAATGAAAAAGGATGAAATAGAAAAAAATTCAATTACATATTGGTTAAATTTATTACAAAACCTTAAATGTGATGAAAATATTTTTCTTACCTTAAATCCTTATTTTAAAATTAATGAGAAGAAAATTTTAAAAAAAGTAAGATTTACACATCCATATTTTGATCAATCTGCACTTAATTTTCAAAGTCAGCTTAAAAATTTACAAAATAAAAGAAATATTCTTTATTGTGGTAGTTATTTTGGTTACGGATTTCATGAAGATGGAATAAAATCATCTATTGAAATGCTCAAAACTCTTAATGACTAGTTGTATATATAATGGCACTGTAATTCACAAAAGATTTAAACCAAAGATACATTTTTTTAAATACAGGGTATTTTCACTTTTAATTGATCTTTCTGAATTAGAAAAATTAGATAAAACAATTAGTTTTTTTTCATACAATAAATTTAATTTAGTAAGTTTTTTTGATAAAGACCATGGAGAAAGAGATGGATCACTATTAATCGATTGGGTTAAAAAAAATCTTAATCAAAATAATATTAGTAGTGAAAATATTAAAATTAAACTTTTATGTTACCCAAGAATCTTTGGATATGTTTTTAATCCATTAAGTGTTTTTTATGTGTACAATAATAATAATGATTTGATATCCATATTATATGAAGTCAAAAATACTTTTGGTGAGCAACACACCTATGTTTTTAAAGTAAAAAATGACAATTTATTGCAACACAATTGCGAGAAAAAATTTCATGTTTCACCATTCATTGAAATGAATTGTAGTTATTTTTTTAGAATTTTAAAACCTGCAGATAAGATCTCAGTAATCATAGATCAATATCAATTAAACGAAAAAATATTATATGCCTCTCAAGATGGGAAAAGAAAAGATTTTACAACTTCAGAGTTAATTAAATCTTATTTAAAACATCCCCTAATGACGTTTAAAATTATTGCAGCGATACATTTTGAAGCGTTTAAATTATGGACCAAAGGAATAAAGTTTATCCAAAAAAAATTGAAAATAAGAAACAACATATCTTTTGAAAATTAATGTCCTTAAATAGACTTTCAGACAAACTGGTTTTTAACATATTAGCCGGAATAAATGTTGGATATCTAGAAATTACAAATTATCAAGGAGAAGTTTTTAAATTTGGAAATCCTCAGGATAATTTAAAAGCTAAATTGAAAATTAAAAAACAAAATTTTTCTTTTAATCTTATAAAGGGTGGCAGCATTGGTTTTGCTGAGTCTTACATGAGAGGAGAATTTGAAACTGATAATTTATCCAATCTCATTGAAATAACAGCTCGAAACATCAAAATCATATACAAGTTTTCAGGTTTACTCGATTTTCCAATTATAAATTTTTTAAAAGGGATCTTTATAAAAAATACAAAAAATAGAAGTAAGAAAAATATTGCAAAACATTATGACTTAGGAAATGATTTTTTTTCTTTATGGCTTGATGAAACCTTAACTTACTCAAGTGGAATTTTTAGTGAGACCACTAAAGATCTCTCAGATGCACAAAATAACAAATATCAAAAAATGATAGATTTAATAAAACCTAATAATGGTGATAGGGTTTTAGAAATCGGATGTGGCTGGGGTGGTTTTGCAGAATATTTAGGAAAAAAATATGATGTAAAATTAGATTGTATTACTATTTCAAAAAAACAATTCGAATACGCAAAAAAAAGAATTCATAATTGTGGTTTAAATGAAAAAGTAAATATTGAAATAAAAGACTATAGAGATTTAAAGAATAAATATAATTCAATAGCGTCGATAGAAATGATTGAGGCAGTAGGGCAAAATTATTTGGAAAGTTATTTTAAAACTATTAAGAAAAACCTTTCTACAGATGGTAGGGCTGCCATTCAAGCAATTACAATAGATGATAGTTTATTTGATAGATATAAAACGAAACAAGATTTTATTCAAAAATATATTTTTCCAGGAGGATTTTTGCCAAGTAAAAATAGCTTAAACAAATATGTTTCAGACAATGGTTTAACAATAAAGTCTTACGACTCATATGCTGATCATTATGCAAATACATTAGCTATTTGGAAAAATGAATTTAATAGAAAATGGGATCTCATTAAAAAACAAGGTTTTGATTTAACTTTTAAAAGAATGTGGGAGTTTTACCTATCTTATTGTGAGGCTGGATTTAAATCGAAAAATATTGATCTGATACAATTTTCAATTCAAAATAAATAAATAACGGGGGCTTGTGAGCAAAATAATAAACTTAAGATCAATTTTATTGATAATCTCTTTATTCTTAATTACAAACTGCTCAAATAATAGCGATATGAAACCAGAAGATTTTAAAGGTAAAGAACCGAGATTAATCATAGAAAATTACTTGTCGGGCAATGTTAAAGCTTGGGGAGTTCTTCAGAATAGATCTGGAAAAGTTACTAGACAATTTTCAGCAGATTTAGATGGTAAGTGGGATGGTAAGCAGTTAATTCTTGATGAAAAATTTAATTGGGATGACGGTGAAGTACAAACTAGACAATGGCAAATTACTAAAATAGATGACAACAATTATGAGGGAACTGCTGGAGACGTAGTTGGTAAAGCCAAGGGATATTCATATGGTCCCGCATTTAAATTTGAGTATGTTTTATTAGTTCCAGTAAAAGGTAAAGAAATTAAGATTACTTTCGATGATTGGATTTTTAAACAGGATGATCGAGTAGCAATTAATAGAGCTACAATGACTAAATTTGGAATTAAAGTCGCTGAATTGACTGTAGTATTTGTAAAAGATTAATCTTTCTTTTGATATTTTGTTAATTTTCCAACTAAACCAAAATAAATCTTACTCGGAAGAAAACTTAAGATCTTCAGTACAATAGTTAATGATTTTGGAAAATGAATTTCAAAAGTTTTTTTATTAACCAAGCCATCATATATTTTTTCAGCCGCATACTCAGTAGTTTTTAAAAAGGGCATTTTAAAATCATTTTTATCAGTCATTGGAGTTTTGATAAAACCTGGAGATACCAAGCATACTCTGACATTTGATCGACTAAAGTCAAAATATAGACTTTCTGCTAAATTATTTAGAGCAGATTTTGAAGGTCCATATCCAGTTGAATTTGGTAAACCTCTATAACCGGCAATTGAGGAAACGATAGTAATTGTTCCACTTTTCTTTTTTTTAAAATATTCTTCAACTGCTTTGATAGCATTCAATGTCCCAAAAAAATTAATTTTAAAGACTTCCTCAATTTGCTCAATATCAATATCTCTTTCTTTTTTTGGATTCCATGTACCAGTGGAAAAAAAACAAATATCTATATTTTCAAATTTATTCTTAATTTTTTCAAAAACCTCTTTACATTTTGATTTATCAGTCACATCTAATGGAAATGGACTTATATTTTCATGATTGTCAGCAATCTCATTGAGAAGATTCTCACGTCTAGCTGAAATAGCAACATTCCACCCTTCATTAGCAAATTTTATTGCAAGAGCTTTGCCGATTCCAGTACTCCCACCTGTTATCCAAATTGTTTTTTTATTCATTATCTAAAGATGTATAATACTTTAATGTTAAAAAATAAATTTTTATCATTCATACTTTTTTTTATTATCACATTTTCAGCCTCATTTATTGGAAGTTTAGTCACAATTAATTTTAAAGACCCTTGGTATTCTCAATTAGTCAAATCTGATTTTAACCCACCTAATTGGATATTTGCACCTGTTTGGACAACGCTATATTTAATGATGACAGTCGCTATTTGGTTTTTTTGGCATAGTAAAAATAGAGACATGAACACGATTTATATTTATTTTATTCATATTATATTTAATACAACTTGGAGTATCGTTTTTTTTGGATTACACCAAATTTTTTTAGCTTTAGTTGTTTTAGTAATCTTAATTGGTTTAATAATTACTTTAGTAATTAGATATAAGCGTGTCAATTTTGTGAGTTATTATTTAATGATTCCCTATTTACTTTGGTGTTGCTATGCATTATTTCTGAATATTAACTTACTAATATTAAATTAATGGATGATGTTGTAATAGTTGGTGGTGGAATAATTGGAGCCGCGACTGCTTACTTTTTATCAAAAGAGGGCAGAAAAGTTAAAGTTATAGAAAAAGATCCAACTTATAAAACTGCTTCTTTCCCTTTGTCATTAGGTGGCTTTAGAAGACAATTTTTCCAAAAAGAAAATATTTTATTAGGAAAATTTGCCAGAGAATTTATTTTTCAAATTCCAGATTTATTAAAAACTGAAAAAAATCCAAAACCCACTGCCAGTATGGTGACTAATGGTTATTTATTAATGTTTGGACCTGAGCATGCAGATGAACAATATAAAGCGCTCGAAAATCATAAAGCTTGTGATGCGGGAACAAAAAATATCAAAGGCTCTGAGTTGAATAATTTTTTTCCATATATCAATAGTGAGGGAATTGAAACAGCGACTTTTACTGACAATCAAAGTGAAGGATGGATTGACCCCTTCATGTTTCATAGTGCTCTAAAAAGTAAAGCAATTGATCTTGGCGCAGAATTTGTTAAGGGTGAAGTTAAATCTCTTTCAGAAATTAATGCTAAGACAATTATTTCAGCAGCTGGATGTTGGACTAAAGAGCTTTTAGAAGATATCCCTGTTGAACCTCAAAAACATACAGTTTTCAGAGTAAAGTGCCCAAAACATATTCCTGAAATGCCATTAACGGGAGATCTAACAACAGGAGTTTATTGGAGACCTGAAGGTAAAGAATACTTAGCTGGTTCACCAAAATCAGTCTTTGATGCCAAAGATCTTGAACCTGCATGGGATGATTTTGAAGAATTGGTTTGGCCAGCATTAGCTCATAGAATACCGGCTATGGAAGAATTAAAATTAACTGGTGGATGGGCTGGATATTATGATTGCAATCGACTTGATAACAATGCAGTTGTTGGAAAACATCCAAAATTTGAAAATGTTTACTTAGCAACAGGTTTCACAGGAAGAGGATTAATGCAAGCCCCGGGAATTGGTAGAGCATTAACAGAATTGATTACGACGGGTGCTTATCAATCAATTGATATTTCAAATATGGCTGTAGAGAGAGTTTTAGGTAAACAGGCGAGACATGAGCCATATGTTCTTTAATTAAGTTCCACAAAAAGTTTGATAATTTTCATTTGTGGATAATATTTGGTATTCACTGATATCTTTTTGATCAGTATAGGGGCTATTTAAGATTTTTAAAAAGTTAAGCAAAGGTTCCAAATTTCCTTGATCTACATCTCTAAGAGTATTTTCAACTATATGATTTCTTGGAATTAAAAGAGGGTTCGTACTTCTCATCAATTTTTTATGCTTTTCCTTTGAATTATCATGACTTGATGATCTTTCCTGCCACCTTTTTTTCCAGTTGCTAAAATCAGCACCTTCATAAATATTATCTTTTTGAGTTTTAAAGTTCATCAAGTGGCAAAATGTATTTGTGTAATCAACTTTATTTTGATGCATCCAAGTGAGTAAGTCTAAAATTAGGTACTTATCTTTTTTATCCGAACCAATAAAGCCTAGCTTAGCTCTCATCATATTTAACCACTTCTCTTCATATGTTTTTTCAAAAGTGTCAATTATTTCAGTTGCTAATTTTACAGCTGTGTCTTGGTCTTTATCAATCAAAGGTATCAAGCACTCAGCAAATCTTGAAAGATTCCATTTAGTTATAACCGGCTGATTGCAATAAGCATATCTACCTAATTTATCAATTGAACTAAATACAGTTTTCGGATCATAAATATCCATGAAAGCACATGGTCCGTAGTCAATAGTCTCACCAGCTATACTCATGTTATCTGTATTCATTACACCATGAATGAATCCAACTCTCATCCAATTGACAACTAAATCAATCTGTTTATTTAAAACAACTTTTAAAAGATCTAAGGCTTTATTTTTTGAATTTTCAATTTCTGGGTAATGTCTTTTGACAACATAATCAAATAATGTCTCTAACTCACCTTTTTTATTCCTTGCTGCAATATACTGAAAAGTTCCTACTCTAATATGACTTGATGCTACTCTGGTGAGTATAGCACCTTCTAATTGTGTCTCTCTAATTACATTTTCTCCAGTTTTTGCAACCGCTAAACTTCGCGTCGTTGGTATATTTAAGGCATACATTGCTTCACTTATTATATATTCTCTAAGCATAGGCCCTAACGCTGCTCTTCCGTCTCCATTTCTTGAAAAAGCAGTTTTTCCCGAGCCTTTAAATTGAATATCGTATCTATGGTTATTTTTAGATACATGTTCTCCAATCAAAACTGCTCTACCGTCACCAAGCATTGTAAAATGGCCAAATTGATGACCTGCATAAGCTTGTGCTATTGAATTACTATTTTTCGGCAATTCGTTTCCTGTAAATATGGCCGATAACTCAGACTGACTTATTTCAGAAAAGTCTAAATTTAAATCCTTGGCCAAAGACTCATTTAATAAAATCAGTTTAGGATTTTTAACTTTTACTGGGTTTATCTCTTCTCTAAATGGCTCAGGTAATTTGGAATATGTGTTATCAAAATTCCAATTGATATTATTTTTCATAATTACTACATTTTCCAAATTCTATTTAAAATCTCTTCTCTTCTACAAGCCTTTTTATATTTTAAATAATTAAGAAAATATACTTGATAATAATCTTGATGACGATCCTCAGCTATATAAAATTTTTCAAATTCTCTTATATAAGTTACAACTTTTTTATTAAATTTTTTTTCTAGTCTTTTAAAATCTTTTTCAATTAAATCTTTTTCCTTTTGATTTGTATAAAAAGCTGCAGATCTGTAACTATAACCTTTGTCGCAAAACTGACCATAAGGATCAAATGGATCTATGTTGAGCCAAAAATTTTTAAGTAATTCTTCGAAGGATATTAAACTTGCATCATAAATTACCTCTACAACTTCGAGGTGACCTGTATTTCCATAGGTAACTTCTTCATAGGTTGGATTTTCAGTTTTTCCTCCAGAGTATCCTGAAATCACTTTCTCAACACCTGTTAATTTTTCAAAAGACTCTTCCATGCACCAGAAACAACCACCAGCAAAATATGCTTTACTTTTTTCAGATGCCAATACTGAATTTGTAATTATTAATTTTAAAAATATAAATAATAAAAATTTCATGACTAAAAATTTATACAAAAATTGGGAATTGAGTCTAGATTATTAAAGGTAGCTACCTTAAGTAGCTTACCTTTAATAATTAAAAGAATGATTTATTTTTTCTTATATTTAGCTGCTTCTTCAGAACCACCTGTGGCAGATCCTTTACTGTATGAGTGAGCACCCATTCCAGCTAATTGTCCATCTTTGACGATAAGATATTGATCTCTAATTTCTTTTCCTTCAAAGAAACATTCTAAGATTTCTCTTACACCATCAGCATATCTTGTTTGAGCTGACAAAGATGTTCCAGAAGTATGAGGTGTCATTCCATGGTTAGGCATTGTTCTCCATACATGATCATTTGGAGCTGGCTGTGGAAACCAAACGTCTCCAGCGTAACCACTTAGTTGACCACTCTTCAATGCTTTTGCGATTGCATCACGATTACAAATTTTACCTCTTGCAGTGTTTACGATATAAGCACCTTTTTTCATTTTGCTTATCATTGCATCGTCAAATAAGTTCTCAGTCTCAGGATGGAGGGGACAATTTATTGTCACGACATCACAAACTTTAACCATAGACTCTACTGACTCATGAAATGTTAGGTTTAATTCTTTTTCAACACTATCTGGTAATTTATGTCTATCAAAATAATGCAAGTGTACATCAAATGGTTTCATTTTTCTTAATGCATCTAAACCGATACGGCCAGCAGCAACAGTTCCGATGTGCATACCTTCAACATCATAAGATCTTTGCACAGCATCTGCTATGTTCCATCCACCTTCATTAACAATTCTATGTTGATTGTGATAGTCTCTCACCATTGATACAATCATCATTACAATGTGTTCAGCAACAGATCTTGAATTACAAAAAGTTACTTCAACTACATCAATTTTGTTATCCATAGCTGCTTGTAAATCTACGTGATCAGAGCCAATTCCAGCTGTAATAGCCATTTTTAAGTTTTTTGCTTTAGCAATTCTTTCTTTAGTTAAGTAGTATGGAAAAAAAGGTTGAGAAATAACTATATCAGCGTCAACGATATGTTTATCAGCCTCACATCCATCTCCGTCTTTACTATTAGTAACTACTAACTCATGTCCATTACTTTCTAAAAATTTTCTTAATCCCAATTCTCCTGAAACACATCCTAACAATTCTCCAGGATTAAAATCTCTTCCTTTTGGTGAAGGTAAGGTCATCCCATCTGGATATTTTTCTAGCTTAGGAAGATCTTTAAGTGGGTATGATTTAGGCATTCCTCCTTTTGGATCATCATATAATACACATAATATTTTCATTTATTCTCCTGCGTTACTTTCAATCATTAATTTATTTGAGACATCTAACATTATTTTAATGTCGCTAGCAAACAAATTATTTTGTTTTTGGATAATTCTTTTTAAGTATAAATTTATTAATTATAATAGCAAAAACCAGAATAATTATTGATCCCAAAATTATTGGGCTTAACAAATAGTCTAGTGAGACACTGCCCATAATAACTATAATTGGATTTCCACCCGCAGGTGGATGAGTTACATTTAACAATATCATTAGACCCACTCCAAAACCAACTGCCAATGGTATAATTATAAATAATGGCAAAGGAATTAAATATAAAAAAAACATTCCTACAGTTGCAGTTACTAAATGCCCAAAAAAAACATTTTTGGGTTGGGCAAAGGGGCTTTCAGGATATCCATACAACAGAACCATTGATGATCCAAAAGATGCAATAAGAAAAATCCCAAATTCAGTTTTATAAGTCAATAAAGTTAAAATACCTATAGTGATAATTGAAAATAATCCTGCAATAAAAGATTGTTTTAAATTACCCATGAGATTATTTTGATACTATCTTTTTAATTGTTTTAAAAGGTAATAAAATACATTCTTTACGAGATAGATTTTTATCATTAAATATTTTATTAAGCGATTTCCATTTTTTTTCAATATTTTCAACGTTTCCCTCAAAATAATGTTTTGCATCATCGCACAATTCATTAATTTTAGATTTATTTTCATTCATTGAAATTTTTGAAAGTAAGCTTGCAGAAGCCTGACAATAAACACATGACTTACCTTGATAACCAAAATCAACAATTTTATTTTTTTTGATAACCAAATCTATTTGCATCTCATCACCGCACATTGAATTTTTCAATTTTGAGTGGTGCGTATAGTTTTTGATACTTTTGTTATTGTTGGTATCAGAGGCTATTTTAAGAATATCTAAATTCATATTAATTTATTATATTAGTGCTAATACTTTGTATAACAATTTAATTTATGTTGTAGTACTAATCAATTAGATCTAAATAGTCGATTATGGTTGAACTAAGAAATGAAAAAATAGCTGTACCGGTCGTTTTATTTGCAGGGATACTTTGGTCGTTTGGTCCCTTGGTAGTGAGATATATGAATGATCCTCATATGGTCCCTTGGCAATATATTTTTGGTAGAGGTTTAACTATTTTTATTATTTTAAATTTATATTTATATTTTGAAGAAGGAATAAATTTTTATAAAAATTACAAAAAAGTAGGTAAATCAGGACTCGTTGGTGGAATTGGTCTTGGTATTGCAATGATTTCATTTATTTATTCAATTACAAACACTACTGCAGCAATTACTTTATTATGTTTAGCTGCAATGCCTTTTTTTACTGCATTATTAGCTTTTTTATTTTTAAAAGAAAAAATTTCTCTTAATGTTTGGATATCAATGCTTATTGCAACTGTGGGTATTATAATCATGGCTGTTGGTAATACTGAAAAAAATTCTTTAATAGGTTTTGTTTTTGGACTTACATCATCAATCGGATTTTCAATTTTTTCAGTCACTTTAAGATGGAGGAAAGAAACTCCAAAATTTACAACAGTCGCTGTAGCCGGTTTATTTTGTTTTATAACTGCTACGATTATGATTTTGGTTAATAAACAAACTTTTTTTGCTACAAGTTATAATAGTGCAATGTTTTCTTTACATGGGGTATTAGTGTGTTTAGGTCTTATTTTATATTCTATAGGATCTAAAGCAATCCAAGCTGCAGAGTTAACATTATTGTCTCTGACAGAGGTTATTGGAGGAATTTTTTGGGTATGGTTACCATTGTTTGGGATTAATGAAATTCCATCTACTAACACAATAGTAGGTGGTTTCTTTCTGTTTGTTTCACTTATTTATTATAGTCTTATCATGAGGTGGAATAAGAGATACATCGCACTAAATTAAATTTAATGGATAGAGATAAAATCATTGTAAATAGTTGGAATGAGTGGGATCCATTAAAACATGTAATTGTTGGCAGGGCAGATGGTGTATGTATTCCAGCCCCTGAACCAGCGCTTGATGCTAAAGTTCCTGAAGACTCTGATATGAAAGGTAAATTTGGTCCAAGAACAAAAGATACAATAGATAAAGCTAATCAATTGTTAAATGATTTTTCAGAAATGTTATCTAAGCGTGGTATTAAAGTAGATAGACCAACACCAATTGATTTTAATCAAAATATTTCAACCCCTGACTGGAAAGTTGAAACTATGTTTGGTTGTATGCCCCCAAGAGATGTTTTATTGACTGTCGGCAATGAAATTTTAGAAGCTACTATGAGTTATAGATGCAGATGGTTTGAATATCTTTGCTACCGACCTCTTTTAAAAGAATATTATAATTCAGACCCGAACATGAGACATGAGTCAGCTCCTAAACCAAGATTAACAGATGCAGATTACAGGGAAGATTATTTGTCTGATAAAATAGGAATTGAAAAAAGGTTAAAGTGGACTGAAGATAAATTTTTTGTAACAACTGAGGAAGAACCTTTATTTGATGCAGCAGACATACTTCGATTTGGAAAAGACTTAATTGTACAACACGGTTTCACCACAAATTTAAAAGGTATTGATTGGTTAAAAAGACATTTTAAAGATCATAGAATTCATGCAGTAAACTTTCCGGGTGACCCATATCCAATACATATAGATGCAACCTTTACTCCTATAAAAGAAGGTTTGATTATAAATAATCCTCAAAGAAAATTACCTAAAGATCAAAGAAAATTATTCGAAAATAATGGATGGGAGATAATTGATGCCGCTCAACCAGCTCATAATGAGCCACCACCACTTTGTTATTCATCTGTTTGGCTTTCAATGAATGTTTTAGTGTTAGATCCTAAAACAGTTTGTGTTGAAAAAAGTGAAAAATATCAGGCAGAACAATTAGACAAGTTAGGTATGGAGGTAATCCCAGTAGATTTAAGAGATGCTTATGCTTTTGGAGGTGGACTTCATTGTTGTACTGCTGATGTTTATAGAGAAGGTGAAATCAAAGATTATTTTCCGAAACAATAAAAAAAGATTAATTTTCTTTAGATTTATCTATATTAAAATTCTCTAATCCACTTGATGAACTTTTAAGATTTTTGTCAATTTCATCAAATCTTGCTCTTTTTTCTATTTCTTTTTGAATAAGTCTTTGTTCACGTCTTATTTCTTCTTGTTCTTTTTGCTTTTGATCTCTATCAAATTTTTCTTCCCACTCTCTTATTTTGATAAACTCAGCTTCTTTTTGTCTATCTTCCTCTTCTTTCAATATTTTTAACTCTCTATTTTTACGTCTTTGCTCTTTTAATTCTTTATTTTTTTGTTCATCTTCTCTTACTTTTAAATCAATATCTTTTCTATTTTGCTCTTCTTCCCTAGTTTTTAATTGTTTTTCTTTTTCTCTTAATTCTTTTGCAACAAGTACTAACTCCTCATCTTTTTTCGTTAGTCTTTCACTTTCAATTTTTTGTTGATCTTCTTTAGACCTAATTTCTTTTTCTCTTATCCTTAGCTCTTCTTCATTTGAGCGAATTTTACTACTCTCCTTATTGAGCCTGTCCTCCCAAAGTTTCAATTCTTTTTTTTCTTTTTGATAAGAATTTCTTTCCTCAAGTTTTTGTAATTTAATAGCTTTGATTTTTTCTTGTTCTTTTTTTTTCTTATAATTGGATAATGCACTACTTAGCGAACTTGTTGTAAACGATGCTATTTTAGCAAGTCCGTTAGTTTTTTTTTTAATTTTTGTTTTCTTTTTTTTTAATGGCATTTTTTTAATTTTTAATTATTTCACTAGATAAATGTAAATTATTCAATAAGATTCTTAAAAAAATCTATGTAGTCTGACTAAAATGAGTTACAACCTGAAAGGGATATATTTAGTATGTCGCTTCTTCTTTTTTATCTTCGTTCTCGTCTTTTTTATATTTTACACCTTTTCTCTCTAAAATTTCTTTAACTTTTTCTGAATATGGTTCCTCTATGTGTTCAGTAGTAGGATTAAGTTCAATACCTGCTGGTGTAATGGTCTGTGGCATAGCTACGAACTGAGAGTCAGGATTTTCAACAGTTTTTCTTACTTTCATTCTATATATTCCAAAAAATCCAATTAGAGAATGAAAAATGAATAAAAAGACAAAGAAACCATTTGGTCCAACCAAATCCATAAATATTGAACAAAGAAATGGCCCACTCATTGCTCCTAATCCAAAAGCAAATTGCAGTCCCGCACCAGCTGCAACAAATTTTTCTTTTGAGATATAATCATTTGTATGTGCTAGGATTAAAGAAAACATTGGTAAACTACAAAATGAAAAAAGAATAAAGAAAAAATAAAACCATGTTTTGCTAGTTGCAAGACCACCTGGTAAATACATTTGCCTTGAAACAAATATTGCAATTATTGCGAATATTGCCGCTCCGAATGTTGAAAACACAATTACTCTTCTTCTATCGTAAATATCTGAAATTTTACCAACTGGAAATTGGGCTACTGCACCTGAAATTGCTAACAAGAAAGTTACAATTGATATTTCTAAAATGGTGAAGTTCATGGAGGTAGCATAAACTGCTAGCAATGTGAATAAAGCCGATTGTATTGTTCCATAAAAAAGAGAGCTCACCATACCAAAAGGTGAAGCGTCATATAATTCTCTCATATTCATTGCTTGTATTTTTTTAAAGTTAGGTGGTTTCTTTTTAGTAAGTAAAATTGGTATTAAAGCTGCAGAGGTAATTACTGAAACTAATATAAAGGGTTGAAAGTTTTTAGGACTACTAAAATTTAGTAAAAACATACCGATTCCCATAGTTCCATAAAGTATGACCATATAAATAGAAAGTACGCTACCTCGATTTTTATTACTTGATCTGTCATTTAACCAACTTTCTGCAACTGTATAAATGCAGACCATACTCACCCCGGTAAGTATTCTTAATAGAAACCATATGAATGGATGAATTATTACTGAGTGAACTAAAACAACTAATGAGGCTAAAGATGCAAAAGCTGCAAAAACTCTTATGTGACCAACTCTCGAAATTATATTTGGAATAGTTGCAGCACCAATAAAGTAACCTACAAAATAACCAGACATCATAAATCCAGTTGAGGTAAGGCTAAATTCTTCTTGGACCGCTCTTACCCCAAGAAGAGAACCTTGGAATCCATAAGCCATCATGATGAAGCCCATTCCCAAAAATAATGCCCAGGAGTTTTTTAAAACTTTATTCATAAAATTTGAGGTAATTATTCGCGATGTATTATTAAATCAAGTCTTAATTGTGACAAGCTTAAGAATTTTTAAGTTTTAAGTATGAGTGAATTGCGATGGTGGTTATTATAACTAGACCCCCCTGAAGTGTTTCTAAACTAGGCTGTTCTTTTATGATTAACCAAACCCAAATTGGACCAATTATAGTTTCTAGTAGAAAAAAAAGATTAACTTCTGCAGCAGGTATAAACCTTGGCGCAATGGTAACCAAAACAAA
This sequence comes from uncultured Pelagibacteraceae bacterium, assembly GCA_902616725.1. GTDB lineage: Bacteria > Pseudomonadota > Alphaproteobacteria > Pelagibacterales > Pelagibacteraceae > Pelagibacter. The sequence continues at coordinate 159,251 of CACMTZ010000002.1, read as the reverse complement.
AGGTATCGCTACACATAAAATACACATCAATGGAACAATCAAAAGATCTTTACCAACTAATGCAAAACTTTCGATAAAAAGTAATGCAAAAGTTGCTACAAATAATTTACCAACTACAGCAGCAGGAACTAAATTTTTATTTTTAGCAGATCTGATAATAACTGCTCCAACCGCTAGACCAATTGCAGTAACAAAACCTAAAATATCTCCATAAAAATTACCTAACTTCAAAGAGTCGTAGAAAATATATATTATTGCTAAAAAAGTAATTATTATAGAGGTCCAAGTTTTTTTATCAGGTGGTTCTTTTAGAAATATAGCTCCAAGAATTGCTGATAGCATTGGAGCAGTCGCTATCATAACTAAGGTATTAGCAACATTTGTATTTTGAATAGAAACAACGAAAGTTATATTGGTTACACTAAATGTAATTACATAAAATATTCCATGATAACTACTTGTGAAAAGAATCTTGAAGAAATTTAACTTATAAATAATTAACATACCTATCAAAACTGTCAGAAAAGGAATAATTCCCCTATAAAAAACTAAACCCCAAGTATCTACATTTGAAAGCCTTATAAATAGTGAGTCTGGTGTAATAAACATTACAGCAACAAAAGCCAATAATGATCCTTTTTGTTGGTCTGTAAGATTTTTCACGCTTTTAATTCTTTCCAGAAAGTTGAGGCTAAATTTATTTTTGAGAGGTCGTATAAAGTTTTTAATCCAGTAGGTGATGTAACATTTATGTCACCATTAAGTTGTTCATCTATGAAGTCAATTCCAGCAAAGAAAATTTTATCTTTTTTTAAATCTTTACTAATCAATTTTGATATTTTCATTTCTTTATTGGTTAATTTTATATTTATTGGTTTTGCACCTTTGCTTAAATTGCTTAAAAATGAACCTTTTTTTGGAATTCTTGATATTGCGCCACAAACTTTACCATTTATTAAAAAAACTCTTTTATCTCCCAGTTTAATCTTAGGTAAGTACTTTTGACACATAATATGATTGTGTTTTTTAATAAATTTTTGAAAAAATTTTGGATTAAACTTAGTTAATAAATATATGTTATTTCCACTATAGCTATTGATAGGTTTAACAATCACTTTTTTGTGTTTTTTAAAAAACTTTCTAATTTCATCAATATTTTGAGAAAAAATAGTGTCTGGCATAAATTTTTGATATTTTGTGGAAAAAAGTTTTTCAGATACATTTCTTATTGCCGCTGGATCATTAATAATTCTAACCCTTTTTTTTATTTTATCTAAAATAAGAGTTGAACAAATATATTCTAAATTGAATGGTGGATCTTGGCGAATAAGTAAATATTTACATTTAATTAGCTCTAGTTTTTGTTTTTTTAAGATTTGAAAAAATCTTTTTTTTCTATAATTAAATTTGATGAAAAATCCTTTAGCAATTATTTTAAAATTGATGATAGATAAGTCTTTTGGATCATAATAGAAAATTTTATAATTTTTCTTTTGTATTTCATGAGCTAAAAAAATACTTGTATCGGTTAAAGGGTTAAGTTTAGAAGGATGATTTCCCTGGATAGCGATAATTTTATTTGTCATATAATTCAGTTAAATCTTCATCTTTAGAAAATTTAATAATCATATGATGTGCATTTGTAGTTTTATTATCAATCACTTTTTGTAGATGATTTAAAAATAGGGTCTCATTTTTTCCACTTTTATTGACTATATCTCTCTTTTCTAATCCCTTTTTAGATAAATCTAATAACACTGAAGACCAATATAGTAGGTCTTTACCCATAAGTTGGGTATTAAAACCTTTTTGTGGCGCTTCTAAATATGCATTTATAATTTTATCTTTATCCCAACTAGAAATTAATTCATAAACTTCATCTAAATTTCCATATAACATTCCAACATTAAATGCTGGGCCCGCACATAGACAATCCCAACCACAAGTATCCATCGATCTTAATTCAATATATTTTTTAAGTCTATTCTCGGTAAAAATTGTACTTAAATGAGTTGATAAATCATTCTCATCAGGCAGACGATTATTTATTTCTTTAATATTTCCTGACATAAAATCACTAAAATTGTATCCTTTACCTGAAAAATAATTTTCTTTTTGTTGTATAAACAGAACTGGAAAATTAATCACAAAATCCGCATATTTTTCAAAATCAAAGTTTTCTAGGAACAATTTAGGCAAACCACCTCGAGAAGTATTTTGCCATACTTTCGATCGGTACGATAAATAATTACTTTTTTTCTTCTCAACTATTGATGAATTAGCAAATAAAGCAATTGAAATAGGCACCAGAGAATTAACTATTTTAAATTTTTTTTTAAAATCTTCTTCTGAACAGTAATCTAAGTTTAACTGTGTTCCACAGGTTCGATACATCATATCAAGACTTAATTCTCCCCCTAAAGGCATATCATTTGTCATTAACTTGTATCTTTTTTTAGGGTTATTGGGGATCTCATCTAATTTTGATATTGGATCGAAACCTGCACTTACAATTTTAATATTAAGTTTTTTTGTGACCTGTTTTAATTCAAATAAATAATCATAAGACTCTGCACATGCTTCATGAATATTAGTAAGTTTATCACCAGATAATTCAATTTGATTACCTGGCTCAAGAGTAATATTTTTACCGCCCTTATTTAAAGCAATAATATTATCGTTTTCTAATACAGGATTCCATCCAAACTCAAGTAGAGCTGAGAACATTTCCTTTATTTTTTGATAATCAATTCTTTTATTATTTTGACTATCAAATAGAAATTTCTCATGTTCGATACCAATTTTAAATTCTTTCTTATTTTTAATACCAGACTTGAAATATTCAATTATTTGCTCTTTTTTTGTGATCATTAGTATTAGTTTTGTTTTTAATTTTTCGTTAGAGAAGAATATGGTTTTCTAGAAAAAATTTTCTTTACAATTGGTTTGAAAAATTCCAATGAGTAAGACTTATATTTAGGATCAAAAGAATTTTGATCATATTTTTCGCAAAAATCTATTGTATCTTGATAATATTTATGATCTTTATATTTATCTCTTCTGTTCTTATCACCACCTAAATGATGTGCATAATAATACATTTGAAATTCTCCATGCTTTTCAACTATCCAATGAGTTTTTTCTGATACATATGGTTTTAAAATTGAGGCAGCATACTCAGAATGATTCATAGGAGCCAATTCATCACCGATATCGTGCAACAAACATGCTACAACCATCTCCTCACTTTCATTATTTCTATAAGCTCTTGTTGCACTTTGAAGTGAGTGCTCAAGCCTAGATACCTGATAACCTTCTAAAGTTTCTGTTAGTCCAGACATAAATTTTAAAATTCTATCAGCAGTTTTACTGGCAAAATCTTTTTCATGTTTATCTAAAAAAAGATAATCCTCTTTAGTACCATTTTTCATTTCAGTAAAACTTACTTTTTTCATTTAATTATTTGATGCAGTATTTAACAATGATAATTGTGTGATTTTGCTATCACCAAGTTCATCGATAGGTTTGACAGGATAATCTCCAGTAAAATAATGATCAGTCAATTCAGGATAAGTTTCATTTCTTTTATCAAAACCAATTGCCCGATACATCCCATTTACTGACAAAAACTTTAATGATTTTGCACCAATATAATCACAGATTTCGGAGTTACTTTTATTTGCTGCAAGCAATTCTTTTTTAGTTGGTGTGTCAACTCCATAAAAATCAGGAAATTTTATTTCTGGACAGGCAATTCTAACATGAACTTCTTTTGCACCAGCATCATATAGCATTTTAACGATTTTATGGGATGTGGTACCTCTTACAAGTGAGTCATCTACTAAAATTATTTTTTTGCCTTGAATAGTTGACTGATTTGCATTTAATTTTAATTTAACACCCAAACTTCTGATTTTTTGACTCGGTTCAATGAAAGTTCTTCCGACATAATGATTTCTGACTAAACCAAGCTCAAATTTTACATTTAATGATTGTGCAAAACCTAAAGCAGCTGCATTTCCAGAATCTGGCACTGGTACAACAATATCAGCATCTATATCATTTTCTTTTGCAAGTTCTGAACCAAGATTTTTTCTATGTTCGTACGCAGTTTTTCCGTCAAGCATACTATCTGGTCTTGCAAAATAAATATATTCAAAAACACAAGGCCTAACCTTTCTTGGTGGAAAGGGTTTAATACTTTTTAATTCATTATTTTCAATTAAAACTATCTCACCATTTTCAACTTCTCTTATGAATTTTGCACCAATTATATCTAAAGCACATGTTTCAGATGCTAGGACATAGCTATTTTTTAATTTTCCAATTACCAAAGGCCTGATACCAAAAGGATCTCTAACACCTACTAATGAAGTTTGAGTTAACATCACTAAAGCATATCCACCTTGTATTTGAAAAATTGCATCAACAATTTTATCTATTGTTTTTGCCCGTTTTGACTTAGCAATTAATTGAACTATTGTTTCTGTATCTGACGTTGTGTAGAAAATTGCACCTTCATCAACTAATTTTTTTCTTAAAGAAATAGAATTAGTTAAATTTCCATTATGAGCTACTCCGATCCCTCCAGCATTAGTATCAGCGAAGAAAGGCTGAATATTCCTAAGAGTATTTTCACCTGTTGTGCTATATCTATTATGTCCAATAGCGTAATCTCCCTGAAGTTTTTTTAATATTTTTTCTTTATTAAAATTATCACCCACCAAACCAAATCTTTTTTCAGAAAAATATTGTTTACCATCAAAGGTAACTATTCCACATCCTTCTTGACCTCTATGTTGTAGAGCATGAAGTCCTAAGGCAGTTAGCGCAGAAGCATCTTTGGTATTACTTATTCCAAATATACCACATTCTTCTTTGAGCTTAGGATCAAATATTTTTAATTTTCTCTTTAGATTTTTGATATGTTTTTTCATCAGGAAATTTTTCTAATAAATAATTACTACCTTTTTCTAAATATGGAAAGATTAATGATTTACTTAAATTTACTGGCCATTTATCGTGATTATATACAATGTGTATACCTGAGAAGATACATACAGATATAATATAAGCTTTGATAAATCCAAAAAAGAATCCAAACATTGTATCTATACTTCCAAGGCCAGTGAAACGGACAGCTTTTCGTATACCTTTGTTAATCATTAAAATTAAAAATATAACAATTACAAATATTGTAACACCTAAAACTACATCTAGAACATATTCGTTATCAATTATGCCCTTCAAATAAGGTTTTGCTCTGGGGAATATTATCAATGTAATTATGTAGGCTAGAAACCATTTAGCCATTGACAGAATACTTAAAACAAAACCTCTTTTGTAACATCCAATTAATGTAAAAATTGTAATTACTAAATACACAATATCTAAAACATTTGTAGTTTTATAAAAATCTACAACAAAATCTTGCATCAAGTTATTTATTAAAGGGTTTGATCAATATTATTAAAGAGGGAAGCAATGTTAAAACTGAGACCATAGCCAACAACATTGCTAATCCAGTAAAAACACCAAAATAGATCGTTGGAATAAACTTTGACAAAACCAATATTGAAAACCCAAAAACGATTGTTATAGATGTATTTAAAATTGCTTTACCAACTGTGGAGTGGCACAACATAAGAGTTTTATCATAATCCTTTGAGATATTAAATTCCTCTTTAAATCTATATATATAGTGAATACTATTATCAACAGCTATTCCAATTGTAATTGCGGCTATTGTAATCGTCATCATATCCAATGGAATACCAAGTAAACCTATTATTCCTAATATAAAAAAAGCTGCTATAAAATTTGGTACTACACCAATTAAAGAAAGTTTTACATTTTTGAATAAGATTACAAACATTCCAAATATTCCTATCATCACTAGACCCAAAGTTAGTATTTGAGATTTAAAAAGACTTTGGAGCAAGTTATTAAATAAAATTAAAACACCACCTAGTTTGAATTCACTTTCTTTTAAACCCAATTCATTTTTCAGGTCATGATTAATTTTTTTTATAAGATCATTTCTTCTTAAATTTTCTTGGGAGTCTATGATCCTTAGATTAATTCTTGCTTCATTGTCTTTTATGGAGATATATGGATCAATTATTTCAGTCTTAATACTTTCAGGTATTTTAGAATAAAGGACACCCATTTCTAATGTACCTAAAGGCTTATTGTTATTGAGCATTGTTGCTACATCTATTATTGATGAAAAGGATAAAACTTTTCCAACTTGAGGCAAATCATCTAGATAGTTATGAACTGAGGAAATTTTGTCTATTTTATCTTTAGTAAACCAATATTTATCATCATTTTCATTTTCTTCATCCCCCCAATCCTCAAAATCATCCTCATCATCTACTTTCTTAACTTCTTTCTTTGGAAACTTCAAAATTACTTCAAGCGGAGTTGTTCCACCTAATTTTTCGTCTATAAGTTTCATCCCTTTATAAATTTCAGTTTTTTTACTGAAATAATTTATGAAACTATTTTCTACTTCCAGTTTGCTTATACCAATTAAACTTAGAACGATTACCATAGTAGTAAAAGTAAAAATAGTTTTATGATTATTTAAAGAAACTTGAGCTAAGAAAGAGGTAATTTTTGATTCTTTTTGTTTTTTTAAAAAGATCTTATCTTTTGGCATAAAATTTATAAGAGATGGAAGTAGTGTAAATGTAATAATAAATGACGTAATTAAACCTAGTGTCATCATCCATCCAAAATCAATAATTGGTTTTATTTCACTGAAGATTAAGGACAAAAAGGCAATAATAGTTGTTAAAGCAGTATATAAAATTGGCCAAAACATTTTATTAGTTGTTAAAGTAATCAGCTCTATAACTTTTTTGTTTGGATGAATTTCTTTAATTTGCAAAAATCTGGTACTCATGTGAATATTCATTGCCATTGTTAAAATTAACATTAATGCAATGAAGTTTGAGGAAATAACTGTAACTTTCCACCCTAATAACCCAAGTAAGCCAGTCATGATTATTACTGAAAAAAAACAACTACTTATCGGGACAACAATCCAAATTAGTTTTCTAAATACAAACCATAATGTTGCGATAATAAATAGTAAAACACCCAATCCAAAAACTATTATATCACTTTTAATAAATGTCATCATATCGTCGGCAATCATAGGAATTCCACCTAAATTTATTTTTCCAATATTGTTGTAGCTTTTAATGACATCTCTAATTTCAAGAATATTTTGATGGTTTTGTTTTTTTATTAAATCTTTATGAGCTTCAATCTCCTCTTTTGTTTTATTAGAAATATTTTCTATTGGTTTTTTATCTTTGATATTAACTATTATTCCTGAGGTTTTTCCATCCTCGCTAATGACAAAATTTCTAAATACGGGACTACTTAAAATCTCATTAAATCCTCTTTCTTTATCGATATCATCATCTTTTAAAGTCTTAAAATTTTCTAATCTTTCTTGCAAAGGTGCATCCGAATTATTTAACAGGGGAATATCTAAAAGTGTAATAACACTATGAACCCAGTTTAAACTTTGAATTTTATATTTTAAACTGAGAAGGTTATTTATAGAAACATCAGAGATCATTCCTTCGTTAGGGGTGTAAGTTAGTATTAAAAATTCCTTTGACCCGTACCTATTTGTAATTTCTTCTAGATATTCAAGGTCTGGATCTCCCTCAATTAGTAATGTCTCTGATGATGCGTCTAATCTAAAATCTTTAGAATAATAGCCAAAAGTAAATAAGGCTATAACTAAAAATATCAATATCGATTTTGGATTTTTTAAAATTATATTTTGATAAAATTGGGTAATCATCTTACCCTTTTATATTGGAATTTAGTTAATTTGAGTATCCTTAAATTTAGTAAACATTGCCTCAAACTCTAGGAATACATTTCCAGTTGGACCATGTCTTTGTTTACCAATAATTAATTCTGCCAGATTAGATACTTCATTCATCTTCGCTTGCCATTCAGCATGCTCCACAGTCGCTGGTTTTGGTTCTTTATTTTCTAAATAATATGACTCTCTATATACGAACATCACCACATCAGCATCTTGTTCGATTGAACCTGATTCTCTCAAATCAGATAATTGTGGTTTTTTATTGTCTCTCTGTTCAACTTGTCGTGACAATTGTGAGAGAGCAACTACAGGTATTGATAATTCTTTAGCTATTGCTTTTAAGCCTTGAGTAATTTCTGATACTTCTTGGACTCTTCCATCTTTATAGTTTAAAGTTCCTCTCATCAACTGAATGTAATCGACTATAATCATATCAAGACCATGAGTCCTTTTGATTCGTCGTGCTCTATTACTCATTGCTGCAATTGTTATTGCCGGTGTTTCGTCAATATAAAGTGGAAGTTCAGATATATTTTTTGAGGTCTCTATAAATTTATCAAATTGTTCATCAGAGATTTTACCTCTTCTTATATCATTTGATTTAATTCTAGATTGTTCTGCTAAAATTCTGGTAGACAATTGTTCAGAGGACATTTCTAATGAAAAAAAAGCAATAGATGATTTCTTACCACTTTCTTGTAATTTTTGAGCCGCATTAAAAGCTATGTTAGTAGCTAGTGCTGTCTTTCCCATACCAGGTCTTCCTGCAATTATAATTAAATCAGACTTGTGCAGTCCCCCCAATCTGTCATCTAAATCTCTTAATCCAGTAGGAACCCCAACAATACCCTCATCATTTTTATAAGCAGCTGAAGCCATATCAATTGTATCTTTTAGTGCTTTATCAAATTTAATAAAAGAGGAGCTAAAAGATCCTTTCTCAGCTAATTTAAATAATTCTTTTTCTGAATTTTCTATTATTTGTTGTCCACTTGTATTAAGATCACCTAACTTGGCATCATCAATAGTTTGTTCGGAAATTTTTATAAGTTCTCTTCGTACAAACATATCATAAATAATTTTTGAGTATTCGATCGCTTGTCTTACAGAAGTAGAAAATTTTGTTATTTTTACTAAATATTCCGGTACATTTAATTCATCTTTCTCATCTTCAAAATAGTTTTTTAAAGTAATAGGATTAGCTAACAATCCTTTATAAATTAGACTTTCAATTGCTCCAAAAATTTTTTGATGCATTGGATCATAAAAGTTATTATTTGCTATAATTATATTGATTTCATCAAAAATTTCATTTGAAACAAGAATAGAACCAATCACCGCTTGTTCAGCTTCAATATTATTTGGCAACTCTTTAAATTGATCTTTGACGATTGTTAAATTATTTTCCACACCATATTGTATGTTAATTTATGCAACAAATGAATTTAAAACATTAAATGGGGAAAAAATTGTATAATTATTGAATAGTCTCAGCTGACTCAACCACAATATGTATCTCTGCGTCAATCTCAGAGTGTAAAGATATTTTCACTTTAAATTTTCCAAGAGATTTGATTTCTTCAATTGGTTGTATCATTGATGGTGTTATATCTAATGTCTCCTTATCTTTAATTAATTTAGAAATCTCTGTAGGTTTAACTGAACCATACAACTCTTTATTTTCAGTTGAAAGTTTTTTCACAAAATAATCTTTTTTATTTATTTTTTCTGCTATTTTTTTTGCCTCTTGTTTTCTTTCATTATCTTTTTTTGACAATTGTGTTTTAATTTTTTCTACTTGATTTATATTTTCTTTTGAAGCGTACAATGCTTTTTTATTTGCTATCAAAAAATTTCTAGCAAAACCTCTTTTTACATCTATAATTTCACCTATAGATCCTATTCTTTTAATATTTTCTAGTAATATTACTTTCATTTATAATAAAGCCAAGTTTCTTGCTCTTTTTATTGATAGAGATAACTCTCTCTGCTTTTTTTGGCTAACATTAGTTACTCTAGATGGAAGAATTTTACCATTTTCCGATACATATCTTTTTAATAATTTAATGTTTTTATAATCAATTTTAGGAGCACCTTTAACTGATAGTGGGCAATTCTTTTTGAATTTATATTTATTAGGCTGGAAAATACTCAGCCTAGCAAAATTGCTTTGTTTACCTTTTTTATTTCCGCTTTGTCTTTTAGGCATAGTTAATTACTTGAAATTTCTCTTTTTTCTTTTTCCTCATTTTTTGAAAAAAAATTCTTTTCGAGATCAAAATTTTTTACTTTTACTGTAAGATATCTTAATAATTTTTTGTCTATTGCCTCATTTTTCTCAAGTTCACTTATAACTTTGCCACTTCCTTTTATTTTAAAGTGAATATAGCTTCCTTTTTTATTTTTTTTAATTAAATATGAGAGATTTAACAATCCCCAGTTTTCAGTTTTAATTATCTCTCCATTATTTTTTTCAACAATATTGGAATATTTCTCAGTTAATTGTTTTATTTCACTCGGAGAAGTATCTTGTCTAGCTATGATAGTATGTTCGTATAAATTCATTTAAGTTCTTTAATAAAAAATGAGGATATACTATTATAAATCTTTAATTACAATAGTAAAAACAGCAAAAAAATAGGTTTTTTATATGTTTTCTTTAATATTTCCAGGCCAAGGTTCACAGACAATCGGAATGGGAAAAGAGTTTTATGAAAAATATGATTTAGTAAAAGATTTATTTAATCAAGCTGATAAATCTTTAGGTATAAGCTTATCAAAAATAATTTTAGAGGGACCCAAAGATCAATTAGATCTTACAACAAATACTCAACCAGCAATTTTTTTAATAAGTTATTCAATTTTTCAAGTTATGAAAAAAATTTTTTACATTGATTTTGATAAAGCAAAATATTTTGCTGGACACTCATTAGGTGAATATTCTGCTTTATCAGCTGCAAACTATCTTAATTTTTCAGATACCATTAAACTTCTGAAAATTAGAGGTGACGCTATGCAGAATGCAATACCCAAAGGAGAAGGAGGTATGTTAGCTGTTTTAGGTTCAGAGGTTGAAATAGTACAGTCTATATTGAATGAAAATAAAAGCGAATTTATGGTCCAAATTGCTAATGATAATTCTAAAGGTCAGATTGTTTTAAGTGGTAGGAATAGAGATTTAGAAAAATTAATTCAAATTTTAAAATCAAGAAATATTAAGAATGTTAAATTACCAGTTAGCGCTCCATTTCATTGTAAACTTATGAAGAATGCGACAGAAATAATGAAATATGAAATCGAAAAATTAAATTTTCAAGATTCTCAAAATAAATTGATTTCTAACGTTACAGCAAAAGAGATTTCGAATAAAGAAGAATTAAAAAAACTACTTATCGAACAAATAGAAAATAAAGTTAGATGGAGGGAGAGTGTGATTAATATGATTAATAATGGTGTAAATCATTTTATAGAAATTGGGCCTGGCAAAGTACTTTCAGGCTTGATTAAAAGAATAGATAAGAACGTAAAAATAAATACAATTAATAATGAGGATGATATAAAAGATTTAAAATTATGATTAATTTAAAAAATAAAAATATAATAGTTACAGGAGCATCAGGAGGATTGGGCAATTCAATAGTTAATAGATTAAGTGAATTTCAGGCAAATGTTTTAGCTACAGGAACAAAAATTGAAAAATTAGAGGAATTAAAGTCAAAAGTAAAAAACGTTGAAATTTTATGTTTTGATATTTCTCAAAACGAAAAAATTGAGGAATTCATTGAAAATGCTACGATTAAGCTTGGAGGTAAACTAGATTGCATTGTCAATAATGCAGGACTAACAAAAGATAATTTAGCAATTCGTATGAACATTGATGAGTGGAAAAAAATAATAGAGATAAATCTAACATCTACATTTCTTCTAAGTAAATTTGCGATCAAAAAAATGTTAAAAAATAAATCTGGTAAAATTATAAACATTACATCTGTTGTTGGTCATACTGGAAATTTAGGTCAAGCAAATTACTCAGCATCTAAAGCTGGAATAGTTGCAATGTCAAAAAGTTTGGCAATTGAATATGCTAAAAAAAATATAAATGTTAATTGTATTTCACCTGGTTTTATAAAAACTGCAATGACAGAGAAGTTGGATGATAAATTTAAAGAATTAATTTTATCCAAGATTCCATCTGCTAGATTGGGAGAGCCAGAAGATGTTGCTAATACAGTTCTTTTTTTAGCCTCAGATCAATCAAATTATATTAATGGTGAAACTATACATGTTAATGGAGGCATGTATATGGCTTGACAAAATAGCTAATTAAACTAATAAGAATTTAATAAATAAAGGATCAAAATGTCAGAAGATGTATCTAGTAAAGTAAAAAAAATAGTTGCAGATCATTTAGGAATTGATGAAGCTAAAGTAACAGAGGAGTCAAGTTTTATAGATGACCTGGGCGCAGATAGTTTGGACACTGTTGAATTAGTAATGGCTTTCGAAGAAGAATTCGGTTCAGAAATATCTGATAGTGAGGCAGAAAAGATTTTAACAGTAGGTGATGCTGTAAAATTTATTGAAGGAAAAGCAAATTAATTTCTAAATGCCCATAGATAAAGATGGGGTGATGATTATTTTATCTTCTCCGTCAGGAGCAGGTAAGACTACGTTGGTCAATATGCTTTCAAAACTTAATGATTTTGAAGTATCTATTTCTCACACAACTAGAAGTCCAAGACCTAATGAAATACCAGATAAAGATTATTATTTTGTTAATGAGAAAGAATTTAATAGACTAATTAACAATCAAGAATTTTTAGAATATGCAAAAGTTTTTAAAAATTTTTATGGTTCAACTAGAACACCAGTAATAAATAATTTAAATAATGGAAAAAATGTGCTCTTTGATATTGATTGGCAGGGTGCTGATCAAATTAAAAATAAAAAATTAGATTATAAATTAATCACTTTTTTTATATTACCACCAAGTAAAGAAGTGTTGTTTGAAAGGTTATCTAATAGGGACATGAAAGATAAATTAATTGTAGAGGAGAGAATGGAGCAGTTTGAGCGTGATGTATTACATTGGATAAATTATGATTATGTTGTTATTAATAATGATTTAGAGGAATGTTTTAAAAAAATCGTTAATTTAATTCAAGCTGAAACAAAAGATGGATCAAAAGATTATGATAAAGATTTTATAAGGAATCATGTGGAAAAACTCACATCATAATTTCTCATACTCTTCAGTTAATTTATAATAAATTTCATGTTTTAAATTATGAGGTCTCAAATCTAAATCAATTTTTAGCTTCTTAAGCACATTGCTATCCTTGTTAAATAAAATACTGAAAGGCGTTTTCAATTTTTTTCTTCTTTGATTAAAAAAAACTCTGGTTAATTTTTCGAGGTTTTTTGGGTTTTTGAATTCATAAAAATTTTTTTTTGGTGTGAAAAACAATAATGAGCTATCAACTTTAGGTTTGGGTGAAAAGCTATCAGGACTGATATCACAAATTTTTTTTACACTTAATTTCCAATTAGCCAATATTGATAATCTACCATATTTTGATGAATTGAATTCACTTATAATTCTATCGGCAACCTCTTTTTGAAACATTAAAATTAAACAATTAAACCAAAAAATTTTTTTATCTAGATTTAGGACCCATTTTGCCAGTATCTCTGTTGAAATATTATATGGTAAATTTCCAAAAACGATCAATTTCTCCTCATTAAGAGTTTTTTCATTAATTTTTAAAATATCCTCGTTTATCAAAATTATTTTATCCTTAAATTTTTTTCTTAAATAAAAAGACAAAGCTTTATCTTTCTCAACAACAAAAAGTTTTTTTGGATTTTCTCTTAGGATATATTTTGTTAAGTTACCTGTTCCTGGGCCAACTTCAAGTATTGATTTATTTTTAATTTCTATTAAAGAAACAATTTTTTCTAGTATATTTTCATTTATTAAAAAATTTTGACCTAAACTTTTCTTTAATTTAATCACTTTATAGTGTCTAAAAAAGTTAACGCTTTAATTAAACTAAGTGGGTTTGATCTATTTTTTCCAAGCATTTTTTCATTAGGTCCATGGTCAGGAGAAACTCTTATGAACGGAAGACCCAAAGTAATGTTAATTGCGTCATATTCAAATATTGTTTTTAAGGGAGTTAAAACTTGATCATGGTACATACCAACAATTACATTATATTTCTTTCTATTTTTTTTAAGAAAAATTGTATCAGCAGCATATGGTCCCGAAACTTTATAATTTGATTTAATTAAAGATTTTATGGTTGGTTTAATTATTTTTTCATCTTCATTCAAATCACTATTGGATTCACAATGAGGATTTAACCCAGTTATTGCCATTACTGGTTTTTTTTTTAAATATTTCTTATAAAAAATACTTATCAATTTAACTTTTTCTTTTATTAAGTCTTTATTTATTTTTTTTGAAACTTTTTTTATTGGCAAATGAGTTGTTAGCGGACATACAGACAGGTGTTGATTGTAAATCAACATGGCAAAATTTTTAGTTTTTGTTTTATCAGCTAAGTATTCAGTAATACCTAAATATTTTTTTTTTAAAAAAAATTTTTTTGAGATAGGACCATTAATAAATTTATTTGATATATTCTTTTTTAATATTTTTAGAGCTGTATCAAATGATTTTTGAATATAAACATTTGATTTACTTGAAATTTTATCAAAAGCACTTTTTTGGTTAAAATTTATGTCGATCAAATTTATTTTTTTGTTGTTCAAACGATAATTTTCGAAATTTAAAGCATTAATTAAGTTAATCTTTTTATTAATATTTAACTTTTTCATTTGTAATTTGATTAAATTGTAAGATGCAATTAAAACAATAGGGCTGTTAAATTTTTTATATCTTAATGACTTAAAAAAAATTTCAAAAAAAATACTATTAGGCTCTCCAGCAACTATAATAATAGGTTTATAATTCATAAATTATTAAATCTTTTTTGAGTTTATTAAAATATATACTAGAAAATTGATTCAATTGTTCATTTGTTTTAAACCTAATAATTTCATTGACTTTTTCTTCTAAATTAAATTTTAGTGCACTTTTTTTTTCATCTTCAACTTTTATTATTATAAATCCTGATGAGGTTCTTATTGGTTTTGAAAATTCACCAATTTCTAACTGCGAGATAACTTTTTTAATAATTTGATTGAGGTTATCCTCCTTGATCCAGCCAATTAGGCCACCATTAGATGCTGTTTCAGAACTACTATGTATTAAAGCTGTTTTTTTAAAACCTATTTTTTCTAAATCCATTAGAATTTTTTCATATTTGATTTTTAAATCATCTTTACTTTCAACATTAAAAACTATTTCTGAAAGCAAAAACTCTTTTTGGTAATCTTTTTGAGAATTTTGTAAAATTTCGTTTTTTATTTTTTCTCTGTCAATTACAATTTTTTTATAAAATTTTTGATAAATCAAATCATTCCAAATTAATTCTATAGTAAACTTTTCTCTTATTGTATTTATATTTAGATTATTATTTTTTAAATAACTTTCAAAAATTTCTAAAGAATTTATTTCAGTTTTAAAGTATTTACGTCTAATTAAATCTAATAAAAATTTATCTTCAACCTTTATATCTTTGACTAATTTTTTTATTTCAATCTTTTTTATCTTATCTCTTAATATTGAATTTTTAGATATTTCAAATAACTCTGGCTCAGTAAGATTGTTTGCATTAGGATTGAAAATTTTAAGAAATTTTATTTCCTCATAAATATCAATTGAAGTAATTATTTCATTATCAATTTTGAATAATATCTTATTTTCAAATGCATTTGAGTTTTTTACACTCAATAATATTATCAATAAAATTATTAAATAATCCTTTAGCTTTCTAAGTAAGCGCATTTTTTAATTTACTAACTTTTGCTCAACAGCTGTTAAGGGAATAAGTTTTATAGTAAACATAAAATCTTCTGTTGGTTCCAGATCTCTATCTTGATAGTAAGTTTTATTATATTTAATGCCAGCAACTAAACAATCATTTCTATATTCATAAATTAAATCATAATATTCAGTCAAATCTATTTCCTTATTCTCTCTAGTTCTAAATGTTATAAAATTTTGATCATCTATGTTAAAAGTTGTCACATTTTCTAAAATGTTAGTACTTCCAACATTATCATTTTCCTCGATATAATTAAATGTGGTTACAAAATTATTTTTTGAAAAAGATGTTGAAATTGAATTGTATTGAACCTCATCTAAATCATGATTTATTGAGAATTCATAATTTAGTTTTATGTTTTCATTTAAGTTATTCGTCAATTTACCAAAATAGTTAGAATTCTTTTTGTTTAGTGTACTATTAGATGGAATATTTTTATTTGATTTTGTTCTAATAACTTTACCAAGATTTAATTCAAAGTATTTATTTATATTATCTATTTTTTCCTTTTTATAATCTAATCCTATTGTTAAGTTTTGTCCTGACTCAAGCGTATCTATAAAACCAAGTCTATCTATATTAAATAAATTCTCAGTATTGATTTGTCTTTTTTCATTTTTATAAATTTTCATATCTGATGGATTTAATCTCAAAGATAATTTCGGGTTTAGATTATCAATAAAATTTTCATTTTTTTTAACAAGCGGGAAACTTGAGGCCATTTCAAAAATACTCATTAACTTAATATGTGGACTTGAATCATATTCATCATTATTTTTTCCAGCACTTATTGTATTTTTTAAATAATAATTTAAATTATTCTTAATCCCGTTTTTTGAAAAATAATCATAACTCTGAACACTCAAATTATTAATCATTCTTGATCTTAGACTATTTGTATCTTTTAATATGTTATCTCCTTGAGAAATAAAATTGAAGGATGCAAAATTATTATTAAAAAAGCTCTTCGAAAAATCAAAGTAAGGTAATACATATTGATAACGATCACTATTTGTTTTTGAGAGGTTTTCATAAGCAGTAAAACCAGCATTGAATGCAAACTTTTCATTTTCTAAATTAAAATCTATATCTGAGGTCAAAGTGTTAAAATTATCTGGTTTAAGGTCTGTATCCATCAAATTTGTGTCAAAAACTTTAAGATAAGAGTCATTATTTACCTTTTGAAATGAAATATTTAATGAACTTTCAATAAAATTTTCGAAATCTAAATCCATTTCGTATTTTGAAAATAAATGAGTCAAAGTATTTTTTTCATTTGATTTTTTAGATTTATAGCCATCTACAATATTAAAATCAGCGATAAGATAAGAATTTTTATTTTGTTGTCTATACTCATTTTGGAACATGAAAATATCTTTATCAAAAATTGTTGGTTTAAAAGTAAAATCTTTATTTACGGATGGAGCATAATAATAAGGTATTTGCAAAGAAGTTCCTAAAATACTTGAATTGTTTATGTGAGGCACTAAAAGACCTGTTTGTCTCTTAACAGTTGGTCCAGGATGAAAAAATTTTGGAAAATACAAAAAAGGAATATTATAAACTTTTACTACAGCGTTATCATAGTTAATTTGTTTTTTACTTTTATCATAAGTAATCTTATCAGCTTGAATAGTCCATGGTGAACAATTGTCATTTTTTTTACAGCTAGTAAAGACACCTTTGTTTATTGTAGTGACACCATTTTTACTTGATGAAGAAAGACCTTTAAATCTTGGATCATTATTTTTATTACCGAACATATCTTTTTTAAAATTAATATTTATATCTTGTGCGATATAGTTTTGATTTTTAAGATTAAAAACTGCAGTTTTAAAAAAATATTTATCATTAAAGGGCTGCTTGTATTTTGTGTTGATAAAAAATTTTTCACCTTTTAAAATTTTTTCTTTAATTGAATAGCTAAATTTTCCAATTTCATATCTTGTTTGATTAATATTATCTATAATCGTAGCTCCAATATTTGAGCTAATAATCATTTGCTCTCTAAGTATGATAATATTTTCAGTTTTAAACTCATAGCTATTATCGATCAAAGCTTCTGCTTCACCTTTAAATTCAATTTTATCTTCATTTTTAAGATATAAAATTTTTTGCCCAGAAAAATAATATTTATTAATTTGATCCTCAATTTTTATATTGCCTGTAGCAATAAGAATATTTTCTATTTTATCAAATTCAAACTCATCAGCCTCAATAATGATTCCATTATTTGTCGTTATTGTACCTCTTTTTTTCCCAATTATTGTGTCACCACCATCTAAAATTTCTATCTCAGTTACATCAAAACTGAATTGATCATCACCATATGCTCTAAAAATAATTAAATTGAGTATTATTAATAAAAATATAATAATTTTATTTTGCATTTATATTTCTCATGAGTAAAAAATTGATAATTGTAAGCATTATTAGTGGGACAAACACAGAAGTAAGAACATTTATTTTTTCTGAAGTTCCAAGTACATAAAAAAAATTATTAACATAATAAATTATTACTGATAAAAAAAGTCCTATGATTATTTTAATACTTTTATTTTTAAAGGTTTTGGTATTCATCATAATTATTGCCGAAAAGACAAACATTAAAATAAAATATATAGGAAATGAGATTAATTTAAAAAGTTGTAAATCTATTTCTGTTAACGAATAATTAAGTTTTTTATAATTTTTTCTCATTTCAATAAGCTCAATAAATGACAGAGACGACATATTTGAAAATAAATTCTGTATTAATTTATAATCGAAATTAGTTTTAAGTTTTAATTTTTTGGATACTTCTCTATTGTTTTGAATATAAATTTCAGCATCTTTTATTATCCATTCTTTGTTTGTAATATCAATTTTTTCACTTTTGATATTTCTTATAATTTTGAAATTTTTATCAAATTCTGAAATATAAGTATTAACAAGTTCATTGTTGTTGAAAGAGCTTGCATTTATCATCAGAATTTTTTCATTATATATATCTTTTATCCATAAACCATTATTGGTTATTACAGCAAGATATTTTTTATCTTCAGTATAATTTGATTTTAGTCCTAAATATAAATTTTTTAGATTTGATGATAAATTGTAAAAAAAAGAAATTATTATTACTCCGACAAAAAAAGTGGTAATTGCCAAAATTGAGAATATTTTAGTATTTTTGAGGCCAGAATATTTAAAGATGTTAATTTCATTATCTGAAAAAAGAGTATTAAAAAAGAATTGTGTTGATATTAAAAAAATAAATGGAAACATTTCAAAAACAAATATTGGAGTATTTATAAGTGATAAATAAAGTGGAAAATAAGTTTCTACGTCTGTTTGTTTAAAGAACTCTAATTCTGTTAGAATATTCAGGATAAATATTAAACAAAAAAAAATCAAAAAAACATTTAATATAGAAAATAAATAAGTTTTTACTAAGAATTTTGTGTAAGTATTCATTTAAAAATTCTCGCGTGCTTAAATTGAAATATATAGTTAAGGTAAAGGCCTATTACTAATATAACTGGAATTACAAAATATTTTAAATTTTTAATAAAGTCCTCATTGATCAACCTTATTGTCATTTCTGAGAGGATAATTGTTATAAAACCTATAAAAAAGATTAAAATTCTGTATTTAGGGTAATTAATATTCTCTTTAGATTTGAATATTAACATTAGCGCGATAAGTATTAATACAGGAATATACAATGGAATTATAATTCGTTTGTATAATTCCTTTATTATATTATCAATATTATCCAATCGACAATTTTCAACGCTAAAATTTTCATCTATTTTAAGAAGGGTGAAATTCATTAGATTATGATAACATCTAATTAGATCTAAAGTTGAAACCTCTTGGGTTTTTTTATAAGTGGTAGTATTATCATCAAAATTACTTAGGTTAAAATCAGTTTTTTTAAATTTAAAATTAGTTATTTTATCATTAATTACGCTTATCGTTTCTCCAAAGTTTAATTCTAAAAATTGACTTTTACCTATTTGTTTAAATCGCCCTTCTTTTGCAAATGTAATTTGAAAATTATCTCCAGAGCCTTTTTTTAAATATATCTCTTTTAAATTTCCAAATTCATCTTTGGAATTACTATAAATTGTTAATCCTTTGACTGCATCATTAAAAATTTTTGGTTTTATAAAATTTTCCAAATAATTGTATGATGAAGTACGTAAAAAAGATCTAGCTAAATCTTGACTTTTTGGAACTATAGTAGCAGTGAGAAATATCTGAAATAACATTATTACAAAAGAAAATTTTACAAAAAAATTTATTAGATCAATTTTATTTATTCCAAAATTCCAAAAAATAATTAATTCGTTTTTTAATTCATATTTTCCGATGACATATAAAAAACTAAAAAAAAGCACAAAAGGAACCAGTTTACTTATCACTTTTGGAAAATTTAAAAGAGAGAAATTTAGATAAACTAAATAATTTCTCCCATCTTCAACTACAATATCTAAAAAGTTAACAGCTTGAAAGACCCATATGATAATTCCTGAGGAAAAGAGTGTTATGAGAAAAAAAATTAAACAATCACCAAGAAGTTTTCTAAATAATATTTTTTTCATTGAAATTAATCAAAATATATTTATATATTTTCAACTATTAGTTTACAATTTAAATACAACCTAAGGTACAAATATATAAAAAATGTCAATAAAAATAAGTATTAAAAATAGCTTAAAACCAAAATTAGTAAAAAATCATGTTTTTTTTACTAATAAAAATTTTAGAATAAATGAACTTGGCAAACTTCCAATATCTAAATACTCAAGTTTTATTAATCAGTCACTTAGCTTAAGTGACTTAGCTGATAAGAATTTTTTATCATTAGACATAAATTCTTCACAAAAAGTTATTTTGATAAAAATTAAAGATAGTCAATCTCCATTAGATATTGAAAAAATCGGAGCTGAATTTTATCAGTATTTAAAATCAAATTCGTATTTCAAAACAACCTTTTATGAACAAAACATAAGTAATACTTTTCCTAAAAACAAATTTTTATTTGATCAATTTGCACAAGGCCTTCAATTAAAATCGTATGAATTCAATAAATATAAATCTAAAAGTAAAGAAAAAAAGTTTGATATAGAAATCTTTAATAAAAACAAAGCTTTCCAATTTAATAAAAATAAGAAATATAAATCACTCACTGAAGGTATAAATTTAACTAAAGATCTCGTTTCTGAACCTGGGAACATTCTTCATCCAGATGAATATGCAAAAAGATTATTACAACTTAGAAAATTTGGTCTTAAAGTAAATGTATTCGACAAAAAGAAATTAAAAAAACTTGGTATGAATGCTCTATTAGGTGTAGGACAGGGTAGTATAAGGGGATCTTATCTTGTTACTTTAGAGTGGAAAGGTAATAAAATGAAAAAGAAACCTTTAGCATTTGTTGGAAAAGGAGTTTGTTTTGATACTGGTGGTATTTCTCTCAAACCTGCAAAATTTATGGAAGATATGACTTATGATATGGCTGGTTCTGCCGTTGTTGTAGGTTTAATGAAAAATCTTGCATTAAGGAAAGCAAAAATAAATGCGATTGGAGTTGTTGGTTTAGTAGAAAATATGCCAGGTGGTAATGCTCAAAGACCTGGTGACATAGTAAAATCTTATAGTGGTAAGACAATCGAAGTTTTGAACACAGATGCTGAAGGAAGATTAGTTTTAGCTGATGCGCTTACTTATACAGAAAAAAAATATAAGCCTGAATTTATTGTTGATTTAGCAACTTTGACAGGAGCAATTATAGTTTCTTTAGGTTCTGAATTTGCAGGACTTTTTTCAAATAATGATAAGTTGTCTAAACAATTGTTTGATGCGGGACAAAAAGTTGGAGAGAGAGTATGGAGGATGCCACTTGATAAAAATTACGATAAGTTAATCAACTCTAAAAATGCTGATATGCAAAATATTAATTATGTTGGAGGAGCTGGCTCAACTACCGCGGCACAATTTTTACAGAGGTTCATCCTTAATAAAACTCCTTGGGCACATTTAGATATTGCAGGTATGGCATTTTCAAAATATGGAGGTGCCTTAAACTCTGAGGGTGCAACTGGATTTGGAGTTAGATTATTAAATCAACTAATTGAAGATTATTATGAGTAACACCGAACAAACTTTATCAATAATTAAACCAGATGCAGTAGAAAGAAACCTGGATAATGAAATCAAACAATTGTTTATAAAAAACGGATTTAATATATTTAAAGAAAAAAAAATTCAGTTAGAAAAATCAGAGGCTGAAAAGTTTTATAAAGTCCATGAAACGAAACCGTTTTATAATGACTTATGTTCATATCTATCATCAGGCCCTATTGTTGCAATGATACTTGAGAAAAAAAACGCTGTGGCTGACAATAGAAAATTAATGGGAGCAACTAACCCTAAAGATGCTGAGGAAGGAACAATCAGGAAAAAATATGGCATTTCTATAGATAAAAATTCAGTACATGGTTCTGATAGTGTTGAAAATGCAAAAATTGAAATTGATTTTTTCTTTAAAGACTAACAAATATCTTTCTTATAGCTCTTGGATATAAAATATGTTCATGTTTTAATATTTTCTTTTGAAGAGATGAGGGTGTTTCTTTTTTTGATAATTTGACTTTTTTTTGAAGAATTATTTTTCCTGAGTCAAGTTTTGAGTTTACTAAATGCACTGTACATCCCGAGTATTTTTCTTTGTTTTGAATTGCTCTATAGTGTGTGTTTAATCCTTTGTATTTTGGTAATAAAGAGGGATGTATGTTCAAAATTTTTCCTTTAAACTTCCTTATAAAATCTTTAGATAAAATTTTCATAAACCCCGCGAGACATATTAGTTTAATGTCATTTAACTTAAGGTCTTTTAATATTCTTTTTTCTGAGACTTTCTTTTCATTATAATTATAAACTTTTTTTTTAATCTTATATAGTTTTGCAAATTTAAGTCCTTTTGCTTTTACATTATTTGAAACAATTAAATTAACTTCAATTGGAGAAACTTTTTTTAAAGAAAATTTTATTAGACTTTTTAAGTTACTTCCTGTGCCAGAAATAAAAACTGCAGTTCTTACTTTTTTAGGACCAATCAATTTTACCATTTAATTTTATTTTTTTTGAATTTTTTGATATTTTGCCAATCACATAAGGTTTGTAATCTTTAGAAAAATATTTACTAATTTTTTTTAAATTTCTAGGATTTATAATTAAACAAAAACCAACACCACAATTAAAAGTTTGTAACATTTCGAAGTCATTTACATCATTTTTTTTTAACCATTTAAAGATTTTAAGTGGCTGTATCTTTTCTAAATCAATTTCTGCACAAAGATTATTTGGGATAACTCTTTTGATATTGTCTGGTAAACCTCCACCAGTTATATTGGCACAACCATTTATTAGTTTCTTGTTAATAAGACTTAGAATTTCTTTAACATAAATCTTTGTTGGTTTTAGTAACTCTTTTTTTAAAAAAATATTTTTATTAATTGCTATATTTTTTTTTTTAATAATATTTCTAACTAATGAGTAACCATTTGAATGTAAGCCACTTGATGGAATTGCTAATATAAGGTTATTTTCTTTGATATCATTTTTGTTTAAAATTTTTTTTTGTTCAACTAATCCAACTGCAAAACCGGCAATATCAAATTTATTTTTTTCATATGTACCTGGCATTTCAGCTGTTTCACCACCAACTAAATCACAACCAGATAAATTACATCCTTTAACAATTCCTTTAATAATTGATTTTAGTTTTGGTAAATTAATTTTGTTTATCGAAATATAATCTAAGAAAAAAAAGGGGGTCGCACCTTGGACTATTAAATCATTTACACTCATAGCAACCAAATCGATACCAATAGTATCAAACTTTTTTAAAAGATTTGCTATTTCTATTTTAGTACCAACTCCATCAGTGCATGCTACAATTTTTGGATTTTTTAAATTGTTGGGAATGTTTGTTATAGAACCAAAACCACCTATATTATTAAACTTTTTTTTGCCCTTTTTTTTTGATGAAATCGAAGATATGAATTTTATAAACTTATCTGCAGCCTTAATATCAACTCCGCTTTTTTTGTATGTTAATAGATTTTTATTCATTATTATAAAGTATGATAATTAGATTTAAAAATTTTTCACATTTTTTATATATTTTTTTTGTATTTCTATCTTTAAATATATTTTTTTTTTCCACAGATAAAGTTGAGGCAAAATCTTTCGATGTAAATAATATTGAAATTTCAAAGCCGTTTGAAATAAATTTTGATAAAAATAAGGTTATAGATGATGGCTTTATTAAAGCTTTTTCTAGATTAATCTCATCTATTACAGTTTCTTCAGATCAAGAAATAATTAAAGGAATAAAATTAGCCGAGATAAAAGGAATGATAGAGTCTTTTTCTGTAAAAGAGGAAAAGTTTATTGATGAGACTTATTATGTAAATTTAGGTGTCACTTTTAACAAAAAAAAAATTTTCAATTACTTAGAAAATAAAAATGTATTCCCATCTGTGCCGAATAGAAAAAAATTTTTATTGTTTCCGATTATAATAGAGGAAAAAAATGAGGATTTAATAGCCTTTTCAGAAAATAGTTTATTTAACAATTGGAATAAGTATAAAAAAAAATCACATCTTCTGGAGTATCTTTTGCCGACTGAAGATCTAGAAGATTTAAATCTCATAAAAAAAAATTACGAGACAATCGAAAAATATAATTTTGAAGAGATTACTAGGAAATATAATTTAGCTGACTCAATTGTAACTTTAGTTTTTAAAAATAATAATGATGTAAGAATTTTATCAAGAATAACAATCGAGAATAAAGTAGTTTTAAAAAATCTTTCATTTTCTGACATAAATTTTGATGATGAAGATGATATTACAAATTTAATAGATAAATTAAAAATAATTTATGAAGATCATTGGAAAATTTTCAATAGAATTAATACTTCAATTAAACTGCCAATATTTGTCAAATTAGATTCTGATGATAATCTGAAAGTTTCAAATTTTGAAAAAATATTAAATGAAATAAATTTAGTATATGATTATTTTGTTTTAAAATTTGATAAAAACCACATCTATTATCAAATTATTTTTAATGGTACCCCAAATATATTTTTAAAATTAATGAAAGATAAAGATTTTGTTTTTAGCACTCAGAATAAGACATGGATTTTACAATGAAAGATATAGATCAAGAAATTATCAGATTTAATTATGATGGAAATTTTAAAGAAGATGATTTTTATGTATCAAAAAGTAATAAGCAAATATTTGATTTATTAAATAAATGGCCTAAATGGGAAAAAAATTTTCTCAATATAAGTGGTGAAAAATTTTCTGGAAAGACACATTTAATTAATATTTTTTTAAAAAAATATAAAGGAACTAAAATTGAAGCTAATTTATTATGTGATAATGATTTTAAAAAAATAAAAATCTTCCAAAATATTATTTTAGAAAATGTGTCTGAAAAGATAAATGAAAATTTATTTTTTACTCTATGCAATATAGTTGAACAAGATAACAAATATTTAATAGTTACCTCTGAAAGTTCCATTGTAAATATTGATTTTAAGTTGAATGATTTAAAATCAAGAACAAAAAATTTCTTACTTCAAAATATTGATAAACCTGATGATGAACTTTTATTCGCTTTAATTTTAAAAAATTTATCTGATCGTCAAATATCAATAGATAAAAAATTAATTGACTATATTATTAAAAGAATTGATAGATCATATGGAAAAATAGTTGATTTTATATATAAAATCGACGAAGTAAGTTTAAAAAAAAAAAGATCTATAAATTTAAGTACAATTAAAGAGGTATTGGGAGAATAATTGAATAAATATAGAAGTCATAATTGTAACGAACTTAGAAAAAAAAATGTTGGAAGTAATATTCTACTTTCAGGTTGGATTAATAAGAAGCGTGATCATGGAAATCTCTTATTTTTAGATTTACGTGATAACTATGGCATCACACAGTGTATAGTAGATAAAGAAAATAAAAACTTTAAAGATTTAGAAAAATTACAACTTGAAACAGTTATTAATGTAGAGGGTAAAGTAGTTGATAGATCAACTGATACAATCAATAAAGAGATAGAAACAGGAGAGATTGAAGTCACTATCGAAAATTTTGTTGTTTTAGGTAAATGCAAAGAATTGCCAATGCCTGTTTTTAGTGATCAAGAATATTCTGAAGAAATCAGATTAAAATATAGATATTTAGATTTAAGAAGAAAAAAAATTCATGAAAATATTATTTTGAGATCAAAAGTTATTTCGTTTATCAGAAATGAAATGAGTAAATTTGGTTTTTTAGAGTTTCAAACACCAATATTAACTTCATCTAGTCCTGAGGGAGCCAGAGATTTTCTTGTACCAAGTAGATTGAATCCAGGTAAGTTTTATGCTTTGCCGCAGGCACCGCAACAATTTAAACAACTCATAATGGTTTCAGGTTTTGATAAATATTTTCAAATCGCCCCATGTTTTAGAGATGAAGATGCTCGTGCTGATCGAAGTCCAGGAGAGTTTTATCAGTTAGATTTAGAGATGTCTTTTGTTGAGCAAGAGGATGTTTTCAAAGTCGTTGAACAATTATTAGTTAATACCTTTAAAAAATTCTCAAAAAAAAAAATTATAACAGAAAAATTTCCAAGAATTACCTATAGAGATGCTCTTTTAAAGTATGGAAGTGATAAACCTGATCTTAGAAATCCATTGATAATTGAAGACATAACAGAAACTTTTACAAGAGAGGATGTTTCTTTTGATATCTTTAAAAAACTTGTGAAGTCTGGCTCAAATGTAAGATGTATTGTTACTAAGAATACCAAAGATAAACCAAGAAGCTTCTTTGATAATATTGATAGATGGGCCAAAGATGAGGGGGCTTCTGGTCTAGCTTATTTCACTATTGAAAATAGGATTTCTGCAAAAGGGCCAGTGGGTAAATTTTTTTCAAAAGAGTCTTTAGAGGAAATCATGAAAAAAACAGGCGCAAAAGTTGGAGATAGTATATTTATGGCTTGTAGTAAAAAAAAGGATTTAGAGCGAATTACTAGTTTGGCTAGAGATAAAATTGCAAAAGACTTAAATTTAATAGATGATAATGTTTTTGCATTTTGTTGGGTAGTTGATTATCCAATGTTTGAAAAAAATGATCAAACAAATAAAATTGAATTTAGTCATAATCCTTTTTCGATGCCGCAAGGAGATATTAAAAAACTTAATTTTGAAAAACCTTTGGATATGTTAGCCTATCAGTATGATATAGTATGTAATGGGATTGAACTTTCATCTGGTGCTATAAGAAATCATATTCCTGAACTTATGTATAAATTATTTGCTATTGCCGGTTATGATAAAGATCAAGTTGATGAAAAATTTAGTGGAATGATTAATGCTTTAAGCTATGGTGCACCACCGCATGGGGGAATTGCTCCTGGAATTGATAGAATAATAATGCTCTTGGCAAACGAAAAAAATATTAGGGAAGTAACTATGTTTCCAATGAATCAAAACGCTCAAGATTTAATGATGAATGCTCCTTCATCAATAGATGAGAATCAATTAAAGGAGCTTAATCTAGCTCTTAAAATAAAAAAATAGATTATTTTTTACCTTTTAGATTTATCTTTACATCTGATAAATCTACTAAATTTTTTTTATAATTATTTCTTACAAAACCTTTACTAGTAATATCTTTTACTATTTTCAAAAGCTGATTTTGATCATCTGAGTTTTGCTCGTCAATATTTGAAATTTCTGAATTACCAATTGAAGGTGTATGAGCTAAATCTTCTCTATTTTGATAAGAAATAGCTAATTCTCTAAAAATATAATCTAAAATAGATGTTGCTGTCAAAATTCTATCATTTCCATGAACTTTACCGGAAGGTTCAAATTTCGTATCAACAAAAGCACTTATAAATTCATCCAGTGGAACTCCATATTGTAGACCTAAGGACACTGCTATAGCAAAATTATTCATTAGAGCTTTAACTAATTCACCTTCTTTACTTGTATCAATAAAAATTTCTCCAATTTTTCCATCTTCGTATTCACCAGTGTGTAAATATACTTTATGATCACCAATAGTTGCTTTTTGGATGTAGCCTTTTCTTCTATCTGGCATACTAAATCTTTTTCCTGATTTTTCTGAATTATTACTATTTGACTTGATTATATTCTCTAAATTTTTTGGCGTAGATTTATTATTTGAAGCGACTACATCAATTTTCTTATTTTCAACAATTTTTTTATTATTTGGATCTAAACTTTTGGTTTTTCTATTATCAAGTTTTACGTCCAGAACCTCAAATTTACCATCGTCACGTTTTTCTAAATTTTTAAGCTCAGTTTCATTAATGTCGTCTAAATAATGATTTACTTTGAAAGTACAAGTGTAATATGTTTCTACTAAATATTTTGCCATTTAACCTCAGTTATTTTTAAATTTTATTTGAATAATGAATCAATTAATTTATATACAAAAACAAATTTTAGTCTAATTTAATTTATACAATTTGAAATTGTAAATAAAAATTTTATTATGTTGACATTCGTAAAAAAAATTTTCACTTGGTGGAATCGAGATACTTTTGGAACCAGAGTAAAAACAATTTTATTTGGTAAATTAAAAGGTACAGATCATTTAGGAAATAAATATTACGAATCTAAAAATGGAAAAAGATGGGTGATTTATGCAGCAGAAATAGACGCATCAAAAATACCAGTTGAGTGGTATTCATGGATACATTTCACTCATAATAAAATAGAAAATAATCATGAATTAAAAAAATATGATTGGCAAAAACCTCATCAAGAGAATTTAACTGGCACAGATTCAGCTTATTACCCAAATAAAAACAAAAATGCTATTCAAAAAAAATATAGGTCTTGGAAAGACTAAATTTAATTTATTTATATTTCTTTTTTTAAGCATACCTCTTTTTGCGTATTCTGAGCAAAATCAAGAAGGTAGCTACACTGATATTAAAATTTTAGATAAAATTTCCTCAAAAAATATTTTAGTTAAACTTAAAAACGGGGAAGCAAAAAAACATAAAGATCTTTTAATTAAAAGTATGAAGTGTAAAAATTCTGAATTCGATGATAATCCAGAAATTACAGCTTATATTCAAGTTAGTGATCTAACAAATAAAAACAAAGACGATGTGTTCGTTTTTAATGGGTGGATGTTTTCATCAAGCCCGTCCATAACTCCATTTGATCACCCTGTATATGATATTTGGTTAGTAAGCTGTTATTAAACTATCTTTTCATTATCAAGCCAACTTACATTAAAATCAGACTCGATAAATTTTTTATGACTTAAAAGTTTTTTGTGTAAAGGAATTGTTGTTGTAATACCCTCAATAACAAATTCATCCAATGATCTATTCATTCTTTGAATAGCCTCTCCTCTGTTTCTACCATGACAAATGAGTTTACATATCATGCTATCGTAATATGGAGTTACTTTATAACCTTGAAATATTGCTCCATCTACTCTTGTCCTAAAACCAGATGGTTGATGACACATACCGATTGTACCCGGAGATGGCTGAAAATTTTTTTCTGGATCCTCAGCATTTATTCTACATTCAATAGCATGGCCTCTAGGATTAATGTCTGATTGCTTAAGAGCTGTTTCACCAGTAAAAGCAATCCATATTTGTTCTTTAATTATGTCAATTCCTGTAACCATTTCAGTAACAGGATGTTCAACTTGAACTCTTGTATTCATCTCTAAAAAGTAAAATTTTCCATCTTCATAAATAAATTCGACTGTGCCAGCTCCTTGATAACCGATTTTTCTGACCATATTTACAGTTTTATCAAATAAATCTTTTCTTATTTCGTCGTTTAAAACCGGACTTGGAGTTTCTTCAATTAATTTTTGATGTCTTCTTTGAACAGAACAATCTCTTTCGTGTAAATGAATTGTTTCATTTTTTCCAGCTAAAATTTGAACTTCTATATGTCTTGGATTTTGAAAAAATTTTTCGATATAGACTTCATCATTACCAAAATATTTTTTTGCCTCTGATTTTGCTGTAGAAAACAGTGTCTCAAAATCCTCTTCTTTTTGAACAATTTTCATACCTTTACCTCCACCCCCCCCAGAGGCTTTAATTAAGACCGGGAAACCAATTTTTTTACTCAGCTCTTTTGCTGCAGCCACATCTCGGACACCACCTTCAGATCCTTCTATTACAGGTAATCCATTTTCTTTTGCAATTTTTTTTGCTTGAATTTTATCTCCCATCATTTCTATATGTTTTGCAGATGCACCAATAAATTTAATTTTATTTTCTTCAAGTATCTTGGCGAAATTTGCATTTTCAGATAAAAAACCATAACCAGGATGAACTGCTTCAGCATTAGTCAAATCTATAGCTGATAAAAGTGCAGGAATATTTAAATAACTATTAGCCGGTTGATGAGAGCCTATACAAACACTTTCATCTGCCAATTTAACATGCATACTTTCTCTATCTACATCAGAATGAACAGCAACCGTGGAGATTCCCCATTCCTTACAAGCTCTGATAATTCTAACTGCAATTTCTCCACGATTTGCAATCAAAATTTTTTTAAACATTATTCCAGAATAATAAGAGTTTGGCCAAACTCAACAGGTTGACCATCAGCTACAAGTATCTTTTTTACAATTCCATCAGAACTTGAGGGCACATGATTCATAGTTTTCATAGCCTCTACAATCATAACAGTGTCACCCTTTTTTATTTTTTTTCCAACTTCTACAAATTTTTTAGCTCCAGGCTCAGGTGCGTGGTAAGCAGTACCAATAATTGGCGATGTAACTTCAATTCCAGATATATCATTTTGACTTTCTATATTTTTATTTGAGCTTATCTCTTTAGTTGATCTTTGATTTGTTTGATTATTAATTGAAATATTATTTTTTGAGACTTTTATTTTGGTATCTTTTTCAGTGTACTCTAGTTCAGTAAGATTAAATTCATCCAAATAATCACTTAATTCTTTTATTATTTTTTTATCTATTTTCATTTTGGATTAGCTTTTGCATTGAAATTATGGCTAAAATATAACCATCAGCATTTAGGCCAAATATTCCACCAGTAACCACGTCACTTATTAAAGATTTTTTTCTAAATTCTTCACGTTTATAGATATTTGAAATATGTACTTCAATGATAGGTTTTTTAAAAATTTCTAAAGCATCTCTAATTGCAATTGATGTGTGAGTAAATGCAGCAGCATTGATAATCATCCCATCAAATTTTTTTCTAGCATTTTGTATTAAATCAACTAACTCACCTTCTACATTTGATTGGGCAAATTGAGTGGAAAGTCCTAGTTCTTTTGATTTCGCTAAGCATTCTTCTTTAAGTTTGTCAAAGGTGATCGATCCATATTGTGATTGTTCTCTTTCACCTAATAGATTAATATTTGGACCATTAATAATAATTATTTTATTATTCATTCAGCTTTTATATACGATGAAAAAAAAAATAAAAATAAAATTAAATGGAAAATTGAAAGCAATTAATTATAATTCAACATTATTCAATATTGTTCAAAAAAATAAAATTCCATTAACGAAAGTAGCTATTGAATTAAATCAAGAAATAGTGGATAAAAAAAAATTAAAAAGTATCAACCTTAAAAATAATGATAAAATAGAAATAGTTCATTTCATTGGGGGTGGTTAAAATTGAAAAAAGACAAATTTATTATTTCTAAGAAAAATTTTAAATCTAGACTTATTGTCGGAACTGGTAAGTATAAAAGTATGCAGGAGTGTGCTAAAGCAATCAATTTATCTGGAGCCGAAATAGTGACAGTTGCTGTTCGAAGAGTAAATATTACTGATAAAAAAAAACCATTATTAATGGATTATATTGATCCTAAAAAAATTACCTACCTACCTAACACTGCTGGCTGTTTCAACTCAAAAGAGGCATTAAGGACTCTAAGATTAGCGCGAGAAATAGGTGGGTGGAAATTAGTAAAACTAGAAGTTTTAGGAGATAAAAAAAACTTGTTTCCAGAAATGATTGAAACACTTAAATCAACTGAGATATTAACTAAGGAGGGATTTAAAGTGATGGTCTATTGTAATGACGATCCTTTGATGGCAAAAAGATTGGAGAATGCTGGCGCGTGTGCAATTATGCCTTTAGCTGCTCCAATAGGTTCAGGCTTAGGCATTATCAATGAAATAAATATTCAGATAATTAGGAAGCAAACAAAATTACCATTAATTATTGATGCTGGATTAGGCCAAGCTTCAGATGCCGCTGTAGCTATGGAATTAGGTTGTGACGGGGTTTTAGTAAATACTGCGATTGCAAAAGCAAAAAAACCATTTCAAATGGCTTTAGCATTTAAGAATGCAGTTATTGCTGGTCGTCAATCATATTTGTCTGGTAGAATTAAAAAAACTTTATACGGAAATCCATCTTCTCCAAAATCGGGAATTATCTAGCTTTTTTATAAAATTTTTTTTTTCTAAAACTTTTCTTTTTAAATTTCTTTTTGTCTTTTAATTCAATAACGTTATTAACTTTTTGCTCTTCCAGGTTTTTTAATTTTTCAAAATGTTCAATAAGCTCTATAGTTTTCTTAGATTTATTTTTAATATCAATAATATATTCAGGAATTATCAAACTATTATCAGATATTATATCAATTTTAATTTTATTCTTTTTTTCAAAGTAAGTCAGATCCTCAATAAAATTTTCTTTTAGAAAATCAGAAATTTTTTTACAAACTTTTAAATCTACAAATTTAGCTTTATTTAAGACTGCTTTTAATTCAACTAATTTCAGAATTTTAAGCGCAAAAGACTCATCTGTTAATTTAATATTCCATTTTACTGCACTTTCTCTCAATCTCTGTCGAGACATTTCTAAAAGCCCAAAATTAGATATTCTTCCGATTTGTATTCTAGCTCTATCCGATCTACATTTTTCTTTAAGTCTTCTCTCTACTAATCTTCGGTTGCCATAACTAAGCATGTCAATAAAATCTATTATGATAAGTCCAGATAAATCTCTTATCTTTATTTGTCTTGCTATTTCATCTGCTGCTTCAAGATTTGTATCTAAAGCAGTGCTCTCCACATTTTTTTGTTTTATTGAACTTCCTGAGTTTATATCTATTGAAACTAAAGCCTCCGTTGGATTAATGACTAAGTAGCCACCTGAATTCAATTTTATTTCACTTTCAAATATTTGATTTAATTTCTGTTCAATGCCCTCTTCAATAAATAAAGGTTTTTTTCCTCTGTATTTTTTTATCTTTTTTACATGAGAAGGCATCATCATTTTCATAAAATTTTGTGCTTTTTTATAACCTTCATTGCCCTCAATAATTATATTTTTTGTATTTTCGTCATACATATCTCTTAAAGTTCTTTTAATTATTTCACTTTCTTGATGAATTAATGAAGGAGCTATGGAGCTTAAGGCATTTTCCTTAATTTGATTCCAACTATTAATAAGCGTATCTAAATCATGATTAATTTCATTTTTAGTTTTGTTACTTCCAGCGGTTCTAACTATAAGTCCCATTTCTTTTGGGATATCAATTTCATTCAAAATACTTCTTATTTTTTTTCGATCTGCAGGATTAAAAATTTTTCTCGAAATTCCTCCACCTTTAGGAGTATTAGGCATTAAGACTATATATTTACCTGCAATTGAAATAAAGGTGCTTAATGCAGCACCCTTTTGACCACGCTCGTCTTTTATGACCTGAACCAAAATTACTTGATTAGGTTTTATTACCTCTTGGATTTTGTATCTTTTAAATCTAAATTTACTCTCATATTTTTTTTCTTTTTCATTTTCAAAATTTTCCTTGTCCTCAGAGTTTTTTTTTTCTATTGGATCCATTTTTTCTAAAGGATCCTCAATTTCTAATTTACCTTCAGCTAAATTTTCTTCTTCTTTTGCTTCAACTTTTTTTGATAATTCTTCTCGGACTCTTTCTTCTTCTTGTTTTATTTTTTCTAAATCACTTTGTGGAATTTGATAATAATCAGATTGAATATCGTTAAATGACAAAAAGCCATGTCGTTCCCTCCCAAAATCAACAAACGCAGCTTGCAGAGACGGCTCTATACGACTTACTTTACCTAAATAAATATTATTTTTTATTAGATTATTTTTTATGCCTTCATACTCATAGTCTTCAATTTTTTCACCTGACTTGAGCACAATTCTAATCTCATTTGGATGCGAGGCATCAATGTATAAATTTTTTTCCATAATGTTTTTTTTGATTGATTCATAAATAATAAAAATTTTGTTTGTATTCTTATGCCTTATCTTTAACAAATTCCCATATATAATGGAAACAAAATGAGCAAAATTTTAAAGAATTTATTTATTGGTTTTATTAGTTTTTCATTAATTTCATCAATGATTGTATTAGGTATTTTATGGAATTTTTCCAATAATATACCTGATTATAAATTTTTAAAAAATTACAAACCCCCAGTTTCAAGCAAAGTTTACTCTGGCAACGGTGATTTAGTTGCAGATTTTTCAAAAGAAAAGAGAATTTTTGTTCCTTATGGTTCAATTCCTCAAAATGTTATTAATGCTTTTTTATCTGCTGAAGATAAAAATTTTTTTTCTCATCCCGGAGTTGATGCTAAGGGGGTTTTACGAGCAATTGTAAATAACATTAAAAATGTTCTTACATCTAAAAGATTAGAAGGTGCCTCAACAATTACTCAACAAGTAGCAAAAAATTTTCTTTTAACTAATGAAGTTAGTTTAAATAGAAAAATTAAGGAGGCCATTTTAGCATTTAGAATCGAAAGAGCATTATCGAAAGAAAGAATACTCGAATTATATCTAAATCAGATTTATCTTGGAAGTGGGGCATATGGGGTCGCTGCTGCAAGTTTAGAGTATTTTGATAAATCAATAAAAGAACTAAATTATGAAGAGGCCGCTTTATTAGCTGCACTTCCTAAGGCGCCAAGTAAATATAATCCTTATAGAAATATTAAATTAGCAAAATTTAGAAGGGATTTGGTTTTAAAAAATTTATTAGACAATAACTTTATAACAAAAAAAAATTTTCAAAATTTAAAAAAAAAAAATATACTATTAAAAAAAACAAAAAGAATTTATCTAGAAGATGCACAATATTATATTGAAGATGTAAGAAAAAATATTATTGAAACTCTGTCATATGAAAAAGTTTATAATCAGGGCTTCAATATTAACACCCCAATAAATCTAGAATTACAAAAAATAGCCACAAACTCTCTAAGGAATGGATTAATTAAATATGACCAGCGTAAAGGTTGGCGTGGTCCATTGTTAAACAAACCATATTCTAAAAATTGGTTTGTTGGTTTAGAAAAATATAATTTAGAGAATTCTATTAATTGGAAAATTGCAATAATAAGAAAAATTTCTAAATTTTCTTTAGAAATAGAAACTAAAGATAAAATAAAAGGAACAATTGATTATGATAATATCTCTTGGACTAAAAAAGAATTAGATGACCTTTTTAGATTGGGAGACATAATCTATGTTAAAAAAATAAAAAATAATAAGTTTAGCCTTAAACAATTACCAAAAATAAATGGTGGTATAGTAGTAATGGATCCTTTCACAGGAAGAGTCGTCGCTCTTAGTGGTGGATTTAGTTTTAAAAATAGTGAATTTAATAGAGCCACACAAGCTTTGCGCCAACCCGGCTCGGCATTCAAACCATTTGTTTATGCTTTAGCTTTTGAAAATAATTATACACCTTCATCATTAGTATTAGATGCGCCGTTAGTATTGGACCAAGGATCTGATCTAAAAATGTGGAAGCCGGAAAATTATGGAAAAAAATTTTATGGACCATCAACTTTGAGAATAGGTTTAGAAAAGTCACGAAATTTAATGACAGTAAGAATCGCACAAAACCTAGGTGTAGATAAAGTTGCTAAGTTTTCAAAAAATCTTGGTATTTATGAAAATCCTGACGAGCTTTTATCTATTTCCCTGGGTTCTGCTGAAACAACTTTGTTAAAACTTACCTCTGCATATTCAGCTTTTGTAAATGGAGGAAAATTAGTTTCACCAATTTTAATTGATAGAGTTCAGGATAGTGAGGGAAACACAATTTTAAATAATGAAAATAGATCATGCTTAAATTGCGATAAACTTTCATATACTGGTAAAGACTTTCCTGATGTTGGAAATAATTTTAAACAGATATTTTCTCCACAAACAGCTTATCAAATTACTTCTTTATTGGAAGGTGTCGTAAAAAGAGGTACAGGGAAAAAATTAAGAGACTTAAACTTGAATCTCGCAGGTAAAACAGGAACAACTAATAAGAATACTGATGCGTGGTTTATTGGTTTTACCTCAAATTATGTTATAGGGGTGTATGTTGGTATGGATAATCCACAACCATTAGGTAAATTTGAAACTGGTTCAAAAACAGCATTACCAATTTTTAAGGAATTTATCGAATCAGCTATAAAAAAATCTGACGCTCGACCATTTAAAGTTGCTGATGGAATTACAATGATGGTAGTTGACCCGGCAACAGGTCAAAAAGCCAAATTTTCATCGAAAGATACAATTTTAGAAGCATATAAAAGCAAGAATGTCATTGATGGCAAAGTGCTATATTCAAATAATAATAGATTAGATACGAATAATATATTAAAATTTTACTAATGGATCATAAATATACAGATTATAAAAAAGAGATAGAAAAAATAAATCAAAGAGTTAAGGAGTATCTTTGATAAAAATAAGATAGATTTAAAATTACAAAGTCACAACAAAACAATTCTCAATCCTGATTTTTGGCAGGATAAGTCCAACTCAAAAAAAATACTTAAAGAAAAAAAATTGTATGAGGATTTGATTAATTCTTACAAAAGTTCTTTAAATCAGCTAAAAGATCTAAGTGATTTGTATGAACTTGCCATAGAAGAAAATAATACAAGCATACAAAATGAAATTTTAGAAAATATTAGGAATTTAAGAAAATTAGCAAAAAAAAATGAAATTAATTGTTTTTTATCAAATGAGTCTGACTCTTTTGATTGTTACATAGAAATTCATGCTGGCGCCGGAGGTACTGAGAGCCAAGATTGGGCAGATATGCTCAGAAGAATGTATCTAAAATGGTCTGATAATAAAAATTATAAATCAACATTAATAAGTGAACACAAGGGCGATGAGGCAGGTATAAAATCCTCAACAATTAAAATTGAAGGTGATTATGTATTTGGTTGGTTAAAAAAAGAGTCTGGTATTCACAGATTAGTAAGAATTTCGCCATTTGATTCAGGTGCAAGACGTCATACTAGTTTTGCCAGTATTTGGGTTTATCCAGTGGTGGATGAAAATATTAATATTGAAATTCAAGATAAAGATTTGAGAATAGACACTTACAGATCTAGTGGCGCTGGTGGTCAACATGTAAATACAACTGATAGTGCAGTTAGAATTACTCATTTACCATCTAAAATTGTAGTACAATGTCAAAATGAAAGATCTCAACATAAAAATAAAGAAACATGCATGAATATGCTTAGAGCAAGACTCTATGATTTTGAGATAAAAAAAAAAGAAAAAGAAAATGAAAATACAGAGTCATCAAAATCTGAAATAGGCTGGGGACATCAAATAAGATCCTATGTTTTACAACCATATAGATTAGTTAAAGATAATAGATCTAACTTTGAAAGTTCTAATCCAGATAAGATTTTAGATGGAGAAATTGATGAATTTTTAGAAAAATCGCTTTATCAAATGTAATGAAAATATTATTAAAATTTTTTTTTGCTATAACACTATTAATATTTATCTCTATATCATATTTAAGTATTTTTGGAATTGAGACTGACAAATTTAATAACCAAATAATAGAAAAGAT
Source organism: uncultured Pelagibacteraceae bacterium (assembly GCA_902616725.1). Lineage (GTDB taxonomy): Bacteria > Pseudomonadota > Alphaproteobacteria > Pelagibacterales > Pelagibacteraceae > Pelagibacter. The sequence continues at coordinate 121,495 of CACMTZ010000002.1, read as the reverse complement.
TAAAAATTTTGATGAAAATTTAGATGTTGAATTAAAAAAAATCAAATTAATTTTAGATCCATTTAAATTTAAAATTCAGGCCAAAACGATTGGCACAAATTTAAAAATTCATAGTAAAAAAATAGAGATTGAAAATATAAAAACGCAACTTTCTTTAAAGTCCTTAATAGAAGATAAGTTTTCAGTTGAAAATTTAGAAATTTCATCAAAGTCTCTAGAGTTAAAAAACTCAATTTCTTTTTTGAGATCATTTCAGAATACTCCTGAACTATTCATCTTAGAAAAAGCTATTAAAAAAGGTTATTTGATTTCTGATATTAAGTTAGAATTTGATTCAAATGGAAAAATTAAGAATAATTATGAAATCAATGGTCTTATAAAAGATGCTGAATTAACTGCATTGAAAAAATATAACTTACAAAAAATAGACTTTATTTTTAATTATAAAAAGAATGATTTTTTAGCTAAAGATCTTAATTTTATATTTAATAATTTTGAATTTGCCTCAGATAAAGTATCAATAGAAAAAAAAAATGATAATTTTTTTGTAGCTGGTACCCTTACACACAAAAAGTCTGATTTAGATAAAAGAAATATAAATTTATTAATAAAACCATTTTTACCAAATTTTGAAATAGAAAAAATATCATTGACTTCTAATAATAATTTCTCATTTGAAATACAAAAAGGATTCAAATTTGAAAATTTTAAAATTAATTCAGATATGTTAATCCATAAATTATCATTGCCAAATAATTTTGAATTAAAAAGATTTTTTCCTGAACAAAAAAAAATGATATCCTTTTTAAATCAAAAAATTAAATTACAATTCGAAAAAAATAATTTTTCAATTCAGGGAAATGGAAATTTGCTCTATCAAAATGAAAATGATGACATAAAGTATTTTTATTCGAATAAGAATAAAACTGAAAATTTCGACATAACCCTAAAAATAAAAAACAATCCTTTTAAAGTTGATTATTTGAACTATAAAAAAGATAAAAAAAATGAGCTTATCTTTAATTTTAAAGGGTCTAAAAATAAAAATAACAAACTGTTAATAAAATCTTTTGATCTAAATGAAGATAAAAACTTTATTAAAATTAAAAATTTAGTCTTAAATGAAAAACTTCAAATTTCTGGAGTAGATCATGTAGATTTAGATTATTTTGACCAAGATAGACAAAAAAATTCAATAAGATTGAAAAAAAATAAAAGAAAATATATTTTAACTGGATCTAGCTTTAATGCTGATAATTTTATTGAGGACTTATTATCAAATGATGATGAAGGTTCAAAAATCATAGATATAGATAGTATTTTGGAAATTGATATTAAAAAAATTTTTTTAGATAGTGAATATTATCTAACTGACTTTAAAGGAGATATTCTATTTAAAAATAATGAAACACAAAAAGCTAACTTAATAGGAAGTTTTTCAAAAAATAAAAAACTCAAATTTACAATTAATAGTGTTGATAAAAATAAAATCACCACCTTATTTATTGATGAGGCAAAACCTTTTGTAAAAAGATATGAATTCATAAAGGGTTTCGATGAGGGATCACTCGATTTTTATAGTTCAAAAAAATCCAAAAAATCTGTCTCACAAATAAAAATTTATGATTTCAAATTAAAAGAGCTTCCTATATTGACAAAAATTCTTACCCTGGCATCCTTACAAGGTATTGCAGATATTTTATCTGGAGAAGGAATACGTTTCACAGAATTTGAGATGAACTTTAAGAATGAGGGTAACTTTATGACCATTGACGAGATTTATGCAATTGGTCCAGCAATATCTATTTTAATGGAGGGCTATATTGAAAAAAACAAATTAATTAGCTTAAGGGGCACATTGGTGCCAGCTACAACAATTAATAATTTTGTTGGTTCATTACCTGTGTTAGGTGAAATACTAGTTGGAAAAAAAACTGGTGAGGGAGTATTTGGAGTAAGTTTTAAGATCAAAGGCCCTCCAAAAAATTTAAAAACCTCAGTAAATCCTGTCAAAACCTTAACACCCAGATTTATTACAAGAACATTAGAAAAAATTAAAAAGAATTAACTTAACTCAATTTTTAAATGTCTTTTTTTTCCCACAGAAAGTTTTAAATAATTTTGTCTGAATAATTCATAAGAAATAATTAGATTTTCTTGAGATATAATTTCATCATTTAGTTTTATTGCATTTCCTTTAATAAGACGTCTGATTTCACTCTTTGAATTCTCTAATTTAGATAAGATCACGAGATCTATAATACTCATTTTATTCTCAATATCAGTTTTCTTAATTTTAATTGAAGGTAAATTTGAACCAAGCGAAGTTCCAGAGAATGCTTCTTTTGCCGCTTGCTCTGAACTTTTAGCAGCTTTTAAGCCATGAAGCATAGCAGTTGTCTCGTTAGCTAGCCTAATTTTGAGTTTATTGATGTTCTCATCCTTCATTTTATCAATTTCCTCAATATCTAAATCTGTGAACATTTTTAAAAATTTTATTACATCTCTGTCATCAATATTTCTCCAAAATTGCCAATAGTCATATGATGATAATAATTTTTTATCTAACCAAATAGCACCTGACTCAGTTTTTCCCATTTTTGCTCCTGAGGATAACGTAATGAGAGGGGTAGTTAGACCATAAGCTTGTTTACTAGAATATCTTTTTATAAGTTCTGTTCCATTGACAATATTTCCCCATTGATCAGAACCTCCTATTTGTAAGGAACAATTCTCTTTTTTATTAAGCTCTAAAAAATCATAAGCTTGCAAAATCATATAATTAAATTCCATATAACTTAAAGACTGTTCTCTATCCAATCTAGTTTTAACACTTTCGAAAGTAAGCATTTTATTAATTGTAAAATGTTTTCCTATTTCTCTTAAAAATGAAATATAATTTAAATTTTTAAGCCAGGAATAATTATTTACAAAAATAGGTTTTGTTTTTGAGTCGTTATTATTTAAAAATTTTTTTAATATTTTTTCAATATTTTTTGTATTTTTATCTATTTCTTTTTCAGTTAAAATTTTCCTTGTTTTGTCTTTACCTGAAGGATCTCCAATTCTGGTAGTCCCTCCACCTAATAAGACAATCGGTCTGTGTCCATATTTTTGAAGAAGTCTGAGACACATGATTTGAAGTAAGCTTCCAACATGAAGACTTTCAGCAGTACAATCAAAACCTATGTAACCTTTAATTTTTTCTTTATTTATTAATTTGGATAACTCATTTTCATTCGTGCATTGATAGAAGTAGCCTCTATCTTTAAATTCTTTTAAAAATTTATCCATAAGTCTATAGTTCCACAATATACATTATTTAATAAAAAAAAATAAGAATGGATAAAATTTACACAGCAATGGGTCTAATGAGCGGTACTTCAACAGATGGAGTAGATGTATCCATAATTCGGTCAGATGGTAATCAAGAATTTTCAATATTATTTGATAAATACTTTCAATATGATGAAGAATTAACTCAAATAATACTTAAAATTAGGGATAAAATTTTAAGTCCAGATGATTTAACCAAATATCAAGTTGAAATCAAAGATTTAGAAAGAGAAATAACTTTATTTCATTTTAAGGCAGTTAGTAAGAGCCTTGAGCTATCAAAATCTGATGTTGATTTAATTGGTTTCCATGGTCAAACAATATTTCATGCTCCCGAAAAAAAAATTACAAAACAAATAGGTGACGGATTGCTACTATCTCAATTAACAAAAAAGAAAGTTATTTACAATTTTAGACAAAATGATTTAGAAAATGGGGGGCAGGGTGCTCCTTTAGCGCCAATCTTTCATAATGCTTTAGCAAATGAATTAAATAAAAAATTTAATTTAGGTTTTCCTATTAATATTCTTAATATTGGAGGTATTTCTAATGTTACCTCTACAATAGAATATAATAATTTGGATTTAGAGGAAAAAATTTTTGCCTGTGATATCGGACCTGGCAATTGTTTGATAGACGAATGGATGAGAAAAAATTCAAAAAAAGGGTATGACAAAGAAGGCTTAGTAGCAAGATCTGGAAAAACAGATAAACTAATTTTAAATCAAGCTTTGGACAATTTTACTGAACAATCTAATTTTGAAAAATCTTTAGATATTAAAAATTTTGATATTTTTTTTGCAAAAGGACTCTCATTAGAAGATGGTGCTGCAACCATTACTGATTTCACCGCTAAATTAATTTCAAATGGAATGAGTTTTATTCATAATAAAAATAATTCTCAAAAAAGTAAATGGTTAGTATGTGGGGGAGGAAGAAAAAATAAATATCTCTTAGATAGTATAAAAAGTAATTTTGATGATATAAATCTTTATTCAATTGATCAATATGAATTAGATGGAGACTTTATTGAGTCTCAAGCTTTTGCTTTTTTAGCTATAAGATCACTAAAAGGTATGCCGATTTCATTTCCAAGCACGACTCGATGTCAAAAATCGGTAACTGGTGGAGTTCTAGTTAAAAATTTTTAATACAAAGCTGTTTCTTTTTTTATGTATTTATCAAGAGATTTTGAAAGCGCGTTCTCATTTTTTGAAAAAAAATGATTTGCTTCTGAGATTGATTGAAATTCAACTTTAATACCTTTTTGCGCACTTAATCTTTTATTTAGTTCATTGATATGTTCAACAGGTACTAATTCATCTTTTTTTCCATAAATCATTATCCCAGAAGTTGGACACGGAGATAAAAATGAAAAATCATAAACATTTGGTTGGGGAGAGATTGCGACAAATCTATTTATCTCTGGCCTCCTCATTAAAAGTTGCATAGCAATCAATGACCCAAAGGAAAAACCTGAAACCCAACACTGAGAATTATCAAAATTTTCTCTCTCTAACCAATCAAGAGCAGCTGCAGCATCTGCTAATTCACCTTGGCCATTGTCAAATTCTCCATCACTCTTTCCTACACCCCTAAAATTTACTCTACAAACTGAAAAATCATTTTCCATAAAAGTATGAAAAGTTTCTACAACAACTTTATTATTCATTGTCCCTCCATATTGAGGGTGTGGTTGTAAAACTAAAGCTATTGGTGAAGTATTTTTTTTACTCTTATAATATTTGGCTTCAAGTCTACCTGCAGGTCCTGGAATAAAAATTTCTAATATTTTATTTTCCATAATTGTTATTGATTATTATTCTCAAAAAAAAATTAGGTTTATCACAACTGCGTGACAAAATGTTAGCTTTTTTTTACTCATGATACTTGACTATTTTGGTCAGGTTTATATATACCCCAGTAAAATAAGGAATTATGAGACTTACTTCTAAAGGCAGATATGCGGTAATGGCTTTAGTGGATCTGGCTAGATTTGATGGAATCAATCCAGTTTCTCTAAGGGATATATCTTTAAGACAAGGCATTTCGTTAGATTATTTAGAACAAATTTTTTCAAAATTGAGAAAAAAAGAAATTGTTCAAAGCGTTAGAGGAACTCAAGGTGGATATATTTTAAATAGAAAAGCTAAAGAAATAAAATTAACAAATATTTTTGATGCAGTAGATGAAAAAGTAAAAACTGTCCAATGTAAAAAAGAGTCAAAAAAAGGATGCAATGGTAAATCTACAAAATGTTTAACTCACAATCTTTGGGATGAACTTGAAACTCATATCAATAATTTTTTTGATAAAAAAAGTTTAGATGACTTAGTAAAAGAAAACTTTGAAAGAAGATTATAAAATGGATACTAGAGAAAAAGAAATAGAAAATTTAAAAGATTATAAATACGGTTTCACAACTGATATTGAAAATATTAAAGCACCAAAAGGTCTAAATGAAAATGTAATTAAGTTTATTTCAAATATTAAAAAAGAACCTAAATGGATGTTGGATTTTAGATTAAAAGCATTTGAAAGATTTAAGCTTCTCAAAGAACCTGACTGGCAAAAACCTAAGTATCCTAAAATTGATTATCAAGATTTATATTACTATTCGGCTCCGAAAAGCATGAAGGATAAGCCTAAGAGTTTAGATGAATTAGATCCTAAACTTTTAGAAACTTATAATAAATTAGGAATTCCCCTTCAAGAGCAAGCAAGATTAAATGGAATAGCTGTAGATGCGGTATTTGATTCTGTTTCAGTAGCCACAACATTTAAAGGTGAATTAACAAAACATGGAATTATTTTTTGTTCAATGTCAGAAGCAATACAAAAACATCCTGATTTAGTAAAAAAATATTTAGGAACAGTAATTCCAACAACAGATCATTTTTTTGCGACATTAAACTCTGCAGTTTTTACCGATGGATCATTTGTCTATATTCCTGAAGGTGTAAAGTGTCCAATGGAGCTCTCGACCTATTTCAGAATTAACGCATCAGAAACTGGTCAATTTGAAAGAACTTTAATCATTGCTGATAAAGGAAGTTATGTGAGTTATTTAGAGGGCTGTACTGCACCGATGAGAGATGAAAATCAATTACATGCTGCTAACGTTGAACTAATAGCTCTTGATGATGCAGAGATTAAATATTCAACTGTCCAAAACTGGTATCCGGGAGATGAAAATGGAAAAGGGGGAATTTACAATTTTGTAACTAAAAGAGGACTATGTAAGGGAAAAAATTCTAAGATTTCTTGGACACAGGTAGAGACAGGTTCTGCTATAACTTGGAAATACCCTAGTTGTATTTTAAAGGGTGATAACTCAATTGGAGAATTTTATTCAATAGCAATTACAAATAATCATCAAAAAGCAGATACTGGGACAAAGATGATCCACCTTGGTAAAAATACTAAAAGTAAAATAATTTCCAAAGGTATTAGTGCTGGATTTTCTGATATGACCTATAGAGGATTAGTAGATATAAATTCAAAAGCAAAAAATTCTAGTAACTATACTCAATGTGACTCTCTTTTAATGGGAAATAAATGTGGAGCACACACTGTCCCTTACATAAAGAACAAAAATTTTGACTCAAATGTTGCTCATGAAGCAACAACGTCAAAAATAAGTGAAGAGCAATTGCATTATTGTCAACAAAGAGGATTAAATCCTGAGGAAGCTGTTGGGTTAATTGTTAATGGATTTTGCAAGGAAGTTCTTCAGCAATTACCAATGGAGTTTGCTGTAGAGGCACAAAAACTTGTTGGAATTAGTCTTGAAGGGAGCGTGGGTTAATGCTGAAAATTAGTAACTTAAACGCAAATGTTGAAAATAAGTCAATTTTAAAAGGATTTTCACTAAATATAAACCCAGGTGAAGTTCATGCAATAATGGGTCCGAATGGCTCTGGAAAAAGCACTTTATCTAATATTTTATCAGGAAAAAAAGGTTACGAGGTATCTGGAGAAATATTATTTGAAAATAAAGATTTATTTGAACTTGAAACAGAGGAAAGAGCGCACAAAGGTATATTTTTAGCCTTCCAATACCCATTAGAAATTCCTGGGGTAAATACTAATATTTTTTTAAAGACTTCTCTAAATGCAATTAGAAAAGCTCGTGGACAAAAAGAACTTGATGCTATCGAGTTTTTAAAACTTGTTAAAGAAAAAGCTAAGGAACTTAAATTTGATGAAGAAAAACTTAATAGGCAATTAAATGTAGGCTTCTCTGGAGGAGAAAAAAAGAAAAATGAAATTCTACAAATGTCAATGCTGGCACCAAAACTTTCAATTTTAGATGAAACAGACTCAGGTTTAGATATAGATGCTCTAAAAATAGTTGCAGATGGTGTAAACACATTAAGGAACAATGAAAATTCTTTTTTAATCATTACTCATTATCAAAGACTATTAGATTATATTAAGCCAGATTTCGTTCACGTTTTAATGAATGGAAGGATTATTAAATCAGGTGGACCTGAACTGGCAGAAGAATTAGAAAAAAAAGGATATGAGAGTTTTAATTAGATGAAGGAACAATTAAAAATAGATTTTAACAAAATTCAAGAAGTTTCTAATTTTTCTAATAGAGATATTGAGATAAAAAAGTCTTACCTAAATAAATTTATAGAAAATGGTTTCCCAAATAGAAAACAAGAAAATTGGAAGTTTTTAGATATAAATCAAATAATTAGTAAAAATATTTCAGATTTGAGCTTTTATAATGATTATTCAATTGAAAATAAGATTGATTCATCAATTTTTATAGATGATTTAGAACATAATAAAATTGTTTTTATTAATGGAAGAATTGAAAAAATTGACTTTAGTTATGAGGATAAAAAACAGATTGAAATAATTGAGGACTCTTACACAATTGATAAGTTTGAAAGCAATAATTCATTAATTGATTTGAATATTGCATTAAGTAATAAACATTTTAAAATTTTAATTAAAAAAGGCTACTCATTAAAAAAACCCTTAATCATTTATCATTTGACCAATGAGAAAATGAATTCAAAGAATATTAATTTAAGGTTAGATTTTGAGCTTGAACAAAACAGCTCACTAAAATTAATAGATTTCTTTAGTGATTATAGTGAAAAAAATTTTATGAATATTTTTTACAATTTTAATTTGGATAAAGATGCGATTCTTAAAAATTATAAAATTGATAAGTCGCTGAATAAAAATCTAAAATATTCATTTAATAATATAAATCAAAAACAAAATAGTATTTCTGAAACTTTTGTTTTTTCTGCAGGTTCAGATTATTTCAAAAATGAGATAAATTGTAATCTAAAAGGCGGATATTCTTCAGCATTTATAAATGGTATTTTTTCGTTAGATGATAATAAACAGCACGAAATAAGAACTACTATAAATCATTTGGTTGAAAATACAAAAAGCTATCAGTTAATTAAGAGTGTGCTTGGAAAAAATACAAAGTCTGCTTATCAAGGAAGAATATATGTAGACTCAAAAGCTCAGAAAACAGATGGATATCAACTAAGTAAAGCAATTTTGTTAGATGAATCCTCAGAGTTTAACGCAAAACCAGAATTAGAAATTTATGCTGATGATGTTAAATGTTCTCATGGATCAGCATCTGGTAGTCTTGATGATAATTCAATTTTTTATTTAATGTCTAGAGGTCTAAATTATAAACAAGCTAAAGGATTATTGATAAATGGTTTTTTGCTCGATGTAATCGAAAAGATTACTGATGCTGAAATTAAAGATTTATTAAAAAAAATGATTGGTTTAAAAAAATGAACATAGATAATATTAAAAAAGAGTTTCCTATCTTTGATGAAAAGATACAAAACAATGATCTAGTTTATTTGGACAGTGCTAATTCTTCTCAAAAACCCAAAGTTGTTATTGATAGAATAAACGAATTCTATACTAAAGAATTTTCAAATGTAGGCAGAAGTATTCATTATTTGGCAGTGGCAGCTACAAATTTGTATGAAAATACGCGATCTTCTGTCCAAAAATATATTAATGCAAAAGATAAAAATGAGATTGTATTTACTAAGGGTGCAACTGAAGCTCTCAATTTAGTTGCTAATACACTTGGCCAAAAGTATTTGAATGAAGGTGACGAAATTTTACTCACTGAGTTAGAGCATCATTCAAATTATGTACCATGGCACTATTTGAGAAAATCAAAAAATATAAAGATTAATTTTGCTGAAATAAATGAAGATGGAGAAATTCCAATTGAAAATATTGAAAAAAAGATTACACCAAAAACAAAGGTGATTGCCATTAATCATCTATCGAATGTTACTGGCGCAATCCTACCAATCAAAGAGGTTACTGAGCTTGCACACGCAAAAGATATAATTGTTGTTGTAGATGGATGTCAAGGTGCACCACATTTGAAACTTGATATGCAAGATCTGGACTGTGATTTTTATGCAATTTCTTGTCATAAAATGTATGGACCGACTGGACTTGGAATTTTGTATGGAAAAAAAAAATGGCTTGAGGAATTACCGCCTTATCAAGGTGGTGGTGGAATGATAAAAGAAGTTAAAAAAGATCGTATTACTTATGGTGATCTTCCAAATAAGTATGAAGCAGGCACTATGGCCACTGCACAGGTGATAGCTTTTGATAAGTCTATCAAATTTTTAGAAAGTATTGGAATTGAAAATATAATTAAACATGAAAAAGATTTAATAGAATATGGTCAAGAAATTTTAAAAAAGAATAATTCAGTAAAATTAATTGGTAATCCAAAAAATAAAGGTGGTGTAATATCGTTTACGATTGAAGGAGTACATCCACATGACATAGCGACAATACTTGACGAAGATGGAGTAGCTATTAGGGCTGGACACCATTGCTGTCAAATATTACACGACAAACTTGAAATACCTGCAAGTGCAAGAGCATCAGTAGGTGTCTATAATACTAAAAGTGATTTTGATCAATTAAATGAGTCTATAAACAAATGTAAAAAAATTTTTGATTTAAAATGAATTTAAAAGAATTATATCAAGAAATAATTTTAGAACATGGAAAAAATCCAAGGAATTTGAGGAAGACTGAGAATTTTAATAAAGATGCAAAAGGGAATAATCCTTTATGTGGGGATAATGTGCATGTTTATTTAAAATTGAACAATCAAAGAAAAGTTGAAGATATTTCTTTTGAAGGAAGTGGCTGTGCAATATCAATGGCCTCAGCTTCAATAATGACTGATTTGATTAAAGGCAAAAGTGACAACGAAGCAAAGGAGATCATAGATGATTTTCTTGGAATGATAAAAGAAAATCCTGAATTAAAATCTTCGATTTTAGAGGAGGATGATAAAACAAAACTAATGTGTCTATCAGGAGTAAAACAATATCCTATGAGAGTAAAATGTGCTACTTTATCGTGGCATACTTTGATTTCTGCAATGGAAGATGACGGAAAGCAAGTGAGCACAGAAGATTAATATTATGGAAATAAAAGAAAAAATTATAAACGAAATTAGAAAAATTTACGATCCTGAGTTACCAGTTAATATTTATGAACTTGGTTTAATTTACGATATTCAAGTAAAAGGAAAAAAAGCTGAAATTAAAATGACCTTAACCACACCAAATTGTCCTGTTGCAGAGAGTTTACCAAAAGAAGTAAAAGAAGGAGCTATGCAAGTTGAAGAAATTGATGATGTTGATCTTCAACTAGTTTGGGACCCACCTTGGAACAAAGATATGATGTCAGATGCTGCTAAGTTGGAGTTAAATTTGTAATGAATCCTATAATTAAATTAAGTGAAAATGCAGCAAACAGAATTAAAGAAATCATGTCTAGTGCCGAAAAAGATGCTTTAGGAGTGAGAGTTTCAGTTAAATCTGGAGGATGCGCAGGCATGTCATATGTAATGGAATATTCTAAAGAACTTAACCCGAATGATGAGGTAATTGAAGACAAGGGAGTTAAGGTTTTTATAGATTCTGCTGCAGTGATGTATTTATTAGGTACTGAAATGGATTACAAAAAAGAGGATTTTTCCTCAACTTTTGTGTTCAACAATCCCAATGAAACAGAGAGATGTGGTTGCGGGGAGTCCTTTAAAGTAGAATAAAATTTAGTATCCCATAAGTTGCATAGCTGTATTGCTTAAAATGCATATCTAGTATATAATTATCACATGAACGTTTTTGAATTTAGAAATTTATTAGCGTCTGAGGACAGAAAAGAAAAAAGAAAAAGCTTACAAAGATCTTTGATCAAATCTGTTGAAACAGGAGCTAATGGAACTCAAGATTACGTTGTTAAAAAAGGTCCTGGCAAAAACAAGATTGCAACTACTAGACAATAATTTTTAACAACTATAATACATGTCGAACTCTATTGGGTGTGGTGTGTGTTCGAAATTATGTATTTCCTCAAATTTTAAAGCAATGTAAGCATCTATCTGATCATCAGTGAAAACGTTACCTTGTTTTAAAAAATCTCTGTCCTTATCCAAACTTTCCATTGCTTCTCTTAATGAGCCACAAACAGTAGGTATTTTTTTAACTTCATTTTCAGATAAAGCATAAAGATCTTTATCGAAAGATTTACCTGGATCAATTTTATTTTTAATACCATCTAGCCCAGCCATAAGCATTGCTGCAAAAGTTAAGTATGGGTTTCCAGCTGCATCACCAAATCTAATTTCACATCTCGCAGCTTTTTTACTTAGAGTGATAGGGATCCTACATGAAGCTGACCTGTTTCTCGCTGAGTACGCTAATAACACTGGGGCTTCAAATCCAGGAATCAATCTTTTGTAACTATTGGTTGTTGCGTTTGAAAAAGCGTTTATAGCTTTTGCATGTTTTAAAATTCCGCCAATATAGTGTAAAGCTAAATCGGATAAGCCAGCATATTTATCTCCTGAAAATAATGCTGTATTTCCTTTCCAAATTGATTGGTGCACGTGCATACCTGATCCATTATCACCTTTTACTGGTTTAGGCATAAAAGTTGCAGTTTTTCCAAATGAATGTGAAACCATATGAACCGCATACTTATATAATTGCAAGTTATCTGCTTGATCAACTAAAGTTCCAAAATACATTCCAAGTTCATGCTGACTTGGAGCAACTTCATGGTGATGTTTCTCAACTTTAATACCCATGTCTTTCATTGCTTTCAAATACTCACTTCTCATATCTTGTGCACTATCAACAGGAGGAACTGGGAAGTAACCACCTTTGATACCAGGTCTATGTCCCATATTTCCATTTTCATATTTTTTTCCAGTGTTGTAAGGGCCTTCAGTACTATCAATTTTGAAGCCTGTTTCATTCATGTCATTTTTAAATCTTACATCATCGAACACAAAAAATTCAGCTTCTGGACCAAAAAATGCTTTATCACCAATTCCAGATTTTTTTAAATATGCCTCAGCTTTTTTTGCTGTTCCTCTAGGATCTCTTTCGTAAGGATCTTTTTTTATTGCATCCAAAATATCACAAAAAATGTTTAATGTATTATGAGATGTAAATGGATCAACTACTGTTCTGCTTAAATCAGGCTTTAAAATCATGTCAGACTCATTGATAGCTTTCCAACCTGCAATAGAGGAGCCATCAAAGAAAATTCCGTCGTTTAGCATATCTTCGTCAACTACTTTGGTATCCATTGTAACGTGTTGAAGTTTACCTCTAGGGTCAGTAAATCTTAGATCTACGTAATCGATTTCTTTGTCTTTAATAACTTTTAATACATTTTTTGCGCTCATTATATCTCCTCTGTAATCTTGTGGGTTGTGATACCAAATAAAGACTGATAAATAATCCTCTTTTACTTAATAACACCTATGCATTTTTAACATAAGTGTATATTGAAAAGACTAAGAATACTAACAATTCAGAGTTGAATAATGACATTACTTGATAAAGAACCAGTTCGAAGAGTTGGAAGAATTATTAAAGAATTCGACCAAAATTTAAGTGTTAGTGTTTTAGAAACATCAGCTAGAACTGCTTTAGAAGCCGCATCTTCTTTAGGATGTGAGGTAGGAGCAATTGTTAAAAGCTTACTTTTTAAGACAGATAATAAGTTTGCTTTATTTTTGGTTGCTGGAGATAAGAAAGCTTCACTAAGAAAAATTAAGAAAAATATTAAATTTGATGATGTTTCTATGGCCTCTGCTGAAGATGTAAAAAACATTACTGGTTATACTATTGGCGGTGTTTCACCTGTAGGCCATTTAGAAAATGTTGATATTTACATAGATAATTCTTTAAATAGGTTTGATTTTTTATTTGCTGCTGCAGGTCATCCAAATTGTATATTTAAAATCAATTTCTCAGATTTAAAGAAAATTACAAAAGGAAAAATTGAAGATATTACTGAATGAGACAACCAAAACTATTAGATTATCTTTTATTAATTTTGTTAGCTTTAATATGGGCATCAGCTTTTTTTAATATCAAAATTGCAACCTATTCATTTGGACCAATTACTATTGCATTTTTAAGAGTGTTTTTTGGAGCAATACCAGTTTTGTTACTTTGTTATTATAAAAAAATAAATATTGAAGCTTTTTCAAAGGATTGGCATTGGTTTGCAATGATAGGATTTATAAATTTAGTAGCTCCTTTTTTTTTAATTGCCTACGGCGTGCAATCAGTTCAAAGTAATTTGGCAGCAATATTGATGTCAACTACACCATTAAGTTCAACTGTGCTTGGTCATTTTTATACAAAAAATGAGAAATTCAATTTTATCAAAACAATAGGAATCTTAATAGGTTTTTCTGGAATACTTTACTTATTTTCTGATAATATTTTGATTAATGAAAATAATTTTTTTTCCGCAATATTAATTCTATTAGGCTCAACTTGTTATGTAATAGGTGGTGTTCTAACCTTAAAAATTAGTAAGAAAAAAAATGAAAATGTAACTGGCTCAATACTGATTTGGGCAATTTTGATTTTGATACCTATTGTAAGTATTGTTGAACAACCATGGAATATCTCGCCAAGGTTAGATTCTACAATATCCGTGATATATCTTGGCTTAGTTTCTACTGGAATTGCATGGTTATTAAGATTTAGAATTTTAGTTAATAATGGACTGATATTTCAGTCACAAGTTTCATATTTAATTCCAATTTTTGGAACTATCTTGAGTTATATTTTCCTCAAGGAACTGATCACTTTCAAAGTTTTGATATCTTTAATTGCGGTATCAGTAGGAATTTATTTTGTGAGAAAAGCAGACAATAAAATTAGTAAAATTAAGCTCGATTAATACAATTCTTAGTTGAAAACATTATTGACCCATTTACATCATTCCCAAAAAGGTCTTTAATTAAATTATATAAATAACAAGAGGAGAAAAAAATGAGTGCAGAAGCAATGAAAGTGTCATCTGTATTAGATACTTCTCATTTAAAGGTTAAATTTCCGTTCAAAGCAAAATATGGAAACTACATTAATGGAAAATTTGTAGAACCAAAATCAGGCAAGTATTTTGATAATGTAAGCCCGATCTCAAATGAGAAAATCTGTTCAGTTGCGCGATCAGACGAAAAAGACGTAGAGGCAGCATTAGATGCAGCTCACGCAGCCTTCCCAGAGTGGGGAAAAACAGACATCACGACAAGATCAAACATATTATATAAGATCGCTGATGTTTTAGAAAAAAATCTAAACTTACTCGCAACAGCTGAATGTTTAGATAATGGAAAGCCAATAAGAGAATGTATGGCAGCAGATTTGCCTTTGGTTGTTGATCATTGGAGATATTTTGCTGGTGTAATTAGAGCAGAAGAGGGATCAATTGCAGAAATTAGCAATTCTCAATACTCTTACAACATACCTGAACCTTTAGGAGTAGTTGGTCAAATAGTTCCTTGGAACTTCCCATTACTAATGGCTACATGGAAACTAGCACCAGCTCTTGCAGCAGGTAACTGTTCAGTTTTAAAACCAGCTGAACAAACGCCAGCATCCATAATGGTTATGATGGAACTTATTGGAGACTTATTACCTCCAGGAGTTGTCAACATTGTTAGTGGTTTTGGATTAGAGGCAGGTAAACCTTTAGCATCATCAAAAAGAGTTGCTAAAGTTGCATTTACTGGTGAAACAACAACTGGAAGATTGATAATGCAGTATGCTGCACAAAACATAATTCCGATAACTTTGGAATTAGGTGGAAAATCTCCAAACATTTTCTTTGAGGATATCATGGATAAAGATGATGATTTCTTCGATAAATGTATTGAAGGTTTCGTTATGTTCAATCTTAACCAAGGTGAGGTTTGTACTTGTCCGAGTAGAGCTTTAGTTCAAGAGTCGATCTATGATAAATTCATGGAAAGAGCTATAGCTAGAACAAAAGCTGTTGTTCAAGACAACCCTTTAAAAATGGAAACCATGATTGGAGCACAAGCTTCCGTAGAACAAATGGAGAAGATTAAATCTTATCTTGATCTAGGGAAAAAAGAAGGTGCGAAAGTCCTAACAGGAGGAAGTGTTGCAAAACTTAACAGTGGATTGGAAAAAGGTAATTACATTCAACCAACTGTTTTTGAAGCAAAAAATGATATGAGAATATCTCAAGAAGAAATCTTCGGACCTGTTGTGTCTGTAATTAAATTTAAAGATGAAGCAGAGGCATTAAAAATTGCCAATGATACTCTTTATGGTTTAGGAGCAGCTGTTTGGACTAGAAATGGTAATATTGCTTATAGAATGGGTAGAGCAATACAAGCAGGGATAGTATGGACTAATTGTTATCATGCATACCCAGCTCACTCACCATTTGGTGGATACAAACAATCTGGAGTTGGCAGAGAAACTCACAAAATGATGCTTAATCATTACAGACAAAATAAGAATCTTCATGTTTCTTACGCTGAGAAAAAATTAGGCTTCTTTTAATCAAATAATATATACTGGTCCATGATTCGATATCATGGGCCAGAGAAAAAATATGAAAGTATCTGCAACACATTCGGCACTTAGTTTATTATCTGAACTTAAAGAAAAATATGGTGAAAAGTTAATGTTTCATCAATCAGGTGGATGTTGTGATGGGAGTGCACCTATGTGTTTCCAAGAAGGCGAATTTCCATTGGGAGATAATGATATTAAACTTGGAGAAATAGGTGGAGTTCCATTTTATATGAATGGTGATCAATATGAAAAATGGAAACATACCGATCTAACGATAGATGCTGTAAAAGGAATTGGTGGAATGTTTTCACTAGATAACGGAACTGGAAGAAGATTTTTAACTAAATCTGAAATATGTCTCGTAGTGGATAACGATAATCCAAATCATTAAATTTTTATCTTACAATGCCGATTTTTTTAAGTTCACAAAAAATTGTGAAAGATTGGATTGATTACAACAATCATATGAATGTTTCTTATTATCTTTTGATCTTTGATAAATATGGGGCAGATATATTAAATGACACCTTTAAAATGGGCGAGCATTCAGCGAGGACTACTGGAAAAAGCACAATGATTGTTGAGTCTCATATTACATATAATCAAGAACTAAAAATGAATGATGAGGTAGATGTAAATTTAGTTTTTTTTGATCACGATAAAAAAAGGTTGCAATACAAGATGGAAATGATCCACAAGCAAAAGCAATATTTAGCATCAACGATTGAAGTCCTTGCATTATATGTTGATTTAAATACTCGAAAAGTCTCAGAATTCGAAGGAGATAAATTAGAAATTATGGATAATTATATTAAAAACAATAAAGAAAAGTTTGATAATACAAACCTTAGGTTTTCTTCTAAATTGAAAAAGTAAATTAATTTACTTCCAGCCCGCGCACTGGAAGTAATAATCTATTTATTGTCCTGGCGCCTTGTATGCACCTGATGCAACTTCACTTGCTTTAACAGTAGCTTTATTAAAATCAATAGCTTCTAGCATTGTTAAATTTTTAACTGCTCCTGATGCTTCTACTACAAGTTTTACTGCCGCAAAGTCTTCAAACGTTGTAAGTTCATTTACAACTATAAAGTCATATGGACCTCTAACTATATCCATACTATGCATTGTTCCACCCATAGCTTTTGTTAATTGTTCAACTACTGCTTTTCTATCACTTTTAGGATCTTTTAAAAAACCTTGAAAAGCTTTTTCAGTGTAGTTTCCCATTATATATGCTTTCATATGTTACCCCTTTCTTTAATTAAAAAATATTACAGCAAAATTTATGTCTGCAGAAGTGGTATATTTGTCTAATTATTTTCTATTCGGTCCATTTCTTTAAGTTCGACCTCTAACTTATCTAATTCCTCACCACCTGCCATCATGCTTAAAAGTTTTTCTCTAGATATATCTTTTTTTTGAAATGTTCCCATACTTTTTCCTCGATTTAAAACTGTAAAACTATTTCCAACAGGATAAGCATGATGAACGTTGTGTGTTATTAAAATTACAGCTAAACCTTGTGATGCTGCTTTAACAATATATTTCAGGACCATTGAAGCTTGATGTACACCTAATGCTGATGTTGGTTCATCTAATACCAAAACTTTTGCCCCAAAATAAATTGCTCTAGAAATAGCGAGACATTGTCTTTCACCTCCAGACATCGTACCGACGGCTTGTGATGGGTCTCTCACATCAATACCTATTTGTCCCATTCTTTCTGCAGCTATAGTGTTTGCTTTTTCAATATCAAAAGTTTTGAAAAAAGGTAAACCTTTTTGTGGCTCTCTGCCCATAAAAAAATTTCTAGTAACACTCATAAGAGAAACTAATGCTAAATCTTGATAAACAGTACCTATCCCAATATCCAAAGCGTCTCGTGGTGAGTCAAAAACTATTTTTTGATCTTCAAAAATAATTTCACCTTCATCAGGCTTATGAACGCCTGCTAAAGTTTTTATCAAAGTAGATTTTCCAGCTCCATTGTCACCAAGTAAGCACATTATTTCGCCTTTTTTTAGCTTCATGGTGACATCTTTCAAAGCAATTACTTTACCAAAAAATTTACTTATATTATTGAATTGAACTAAATATTCAGACATCACTTAGTCTCCGTAACTTTTTTTCTAATATAATTATTGAATACTACTGCAATTAACATCATTGCGCCTAAAAAAACCTTAAACCAATCAGTATCCACATCTGTATAAAAAATTCCCATTGATACAGTGCCAAAAATAATAGCGCCCAATGCTGCTCCGATGGCAGAGCCATAACCTCCAGTCAAAAGACAACCGCCAACCACGGCAGCTGCTATTGCTTCTAATTCTTTTAAAGTTCCTCTCATAGTATCTGCAGAACCTGCATCTAAAACTTGAATACAAGCAAATATTGTCGATGCTACAGCTGTTCCAATAAATAGACTTATTTTTACTCTTCCAACAGGTACACCAACATTTGTAGCACCAACTTTATCTCCACCTGATGCAAATATCCAATTTCCATATCTAGTTTTCATAAGTATCCAAGTTGCAAATAATGTAAGAGCAATAAACCATATTACTGATGGTGGAATACCTGTAGCTAATGGTGTACCGTCAGTTCTCAGTGCAATTAATTTCATCGATCCTAGCCATGTGAATAACCATTGAAAAGTATCTGTTGCAAACAACCAAGCAATTGGATCATCCTCTATTAAAACTCTTAACCCTGGTACTTGAGTTCTTCCTGTAATTAATCTCGTAATAGCCAAAGTTGCCCCTCTTAAAATGAACAACATTGCAAGAGTTACTATGAAGGATGGGAGACCAGTTTTTACTACCATTATACCATTGAAATAACCAATTAGTACTGCCATAGCAAAAGCAAAAATAATACTCGTCCATAAAGGCCAGCCCCAATAAATTGCAGGTATAGCGATACAGATTCCTGCAAAACCAATCATTGATCCAATTGACAAATCAAACTCTCCACCGATCATTAACATTGCAGCAGCAATAGCAATAATTCCTAAATTAGCTGAAACATCTAAAAAATTTAATGTCCCATAAGCGCTAAACATTCCAGTGTCACCGGCAACTATTCCAAAAAAAATAAAAACTAAAATTGAGCCACCCAAAGCACCAAGCTCTGGTCTGTTTAATAAAACTCTAAGAGGTGAAATTTTTTTAAGTCTTTCATCTTGTCCACTATCTTTTTTTGATTGAATACTCTCTGATTTTACAGACATATAAAAATTATAATTTAAAGATGATTAAAAAAAAGGCCTGACTAACATTAGTCAGGCCTTTAATTCATATTTTTATCTATAACCTTGAGCTGCCCATTTAATTACTTTAGACGCATTGTCAGGAGTAACAAACCCAGGTCCAGTCATTACTACACCTGCCGGCATTGTTCCCCATCTCATATATTGTCCAAAGATAGCTATTGGTAAATATCCTTGTAGATATTGCTGTTGGTCAATTAAAAACTCTACTTTTCCTGCAGCAGCAGCTTTTAACATATTTGGAGACATATCAAATGTTCCTAATCTTACAGAACCAACTTTTCCAGCTGACTCAAGTGCTTTCAAAGCTGCTTCACCAGATAATCCAGCACCTAAAGTTAGAATAGTGTCATAGCCACCACCTAATTTTGCAGCAACAGCTTTTTGAATTTCTGTTGGGTCATTTGATGTACCTAAAATATCAACAGATCCACCAAAACCTTTTTTGAAACCAGCACATCTTCTATCTAGTGCAACGTTTCCTACCTCATGGTTAACACATAATGCTTTTTTTCCACCAGCGGCTTTCATTTTTTGTCCACCACCTACACCTGCTTCAAACTCAGTTTGTCCAACGTGTGCACTAATTCCTAATGATGCATAATCATCAGATCCAGAGTTCATTGATATTACAGGAATACCAGCAGCTATTGCAGCTTTAACTGATTTTCCTAAAGCAGCAGCATCTGGTAATGTGATCACTATACCTTTCGGTTTTTGTGATACAGCATTATCAATTAATTTTGCCATTTCTACCATGTCAAAAGTAGCCGGTGCTGTGTATTTGCAAGACACTCCCATGTCTTTACATCCAGCATCAACTCCATTTTTAGCAACTGACCAAAAAGGATCGTTTGCTTGACCATGAGAAACCACAATTATATCTACAGCTAAAGCAGATACAGACATCATTGCCCATGCAGCTAAAGCTAATATAAAGTTTTTTATTGTTTTCATTATTTTCCTCTAATTAAAGTTAACTTTTAAAAATAAAATCTAATCAAAATATTATTTGGTTGTAAAGTATACAGGTTGTATTCTACTTAAGGTTGATTCAATTAAAGATTAAGTTTTTCAAACTTTTTTGATCGTAAAGATTTTTGAGCTGCATTCGCAATTATCAGAGCTTTTCTTCCCTCTTCAAATCCTGCAAGAGGTTGAATTTTTTTTCTAATAAATTTTGCAAAATCCTTTAATTGATTTTTATAAGCATCTTTATACCTCTCAATAAAAAAATTAAGCAAAGGAGATTTATTTGAAGTTGATTGTGCAGAATATAAAGATGTTTCGTTTTGTCTTTTATTTTCTGAAATTAACATACCTTTCGATCCAAATAATTCTATTCTTTGATCATAACCGAAACTACAATGTCTAGAATTAGTTATTATGCACTGAACGCCAGCTTTAGATCTAATTATGGTCGATGCTAGTTCAAAATCTTTTATTTTATCAAATCTTTTATCAGATATATTACTACCAGAAGCTATTATTTTTGCTGGCTCATCCTTACCAAGGTAGAATCTAACAAGATCAAAATCATGGATCATCATATCTCTAAAAATACCACCAGACTCTTTTAGATATTTCATAGTGGGTGGGGCAGGGTCACGACTTGTAATGATAATTTTTTCTAATTTACCTATTTTTCCACTAAGTAGTTGTTTTCTTAAATTATTGTGAGTTGGATCATATCGTCTATTAAAACCTAATTGTATTTTTGGATTTAATTTAAAAATTTTTTTTTTACAAGACTCAATCTTTTTAATACTTAAATCTAGTGGTTTTTCACAAAAAATAATTTTTTTATTTTTTACGCCATCTAGAATAAATTTAATATGTGTCGACGTTGTTGAGGCAATAAAGATAGCTTTTATATCTTTATTTTTATAAGCCACAGATGGATTGTTTATAGCTTTTGTTTTTAATGTTTTTGAATATTTTTTAGATAATTTTTGTTCAATGTCATAAATATATTTAAGATTAAAGTCTTTACTACGCATTAAATTTTTTCCATGCATAATACCAATTCTACCAAGTCCAAATAAAGCTATATCAATCATTTAAAATTTGTATTAAAATAATAACTTAACTAAAAAAATTTCTTATGTCAGTAAAATTAGGAGTTGCACCCATTGCATGGAGTAATGATGACATGCCTGAGTTAGGTGGTGAAACTACATTAGAACAGTGTTTAAAAGAAGCAAATGAAGCAGGCTATATAGGTGTAGAGTCTGGTGGAAAATTTCCAAAGAAATCTTCTGAATTAATCCCAAAATTAGATCAATTTAATCTTAAACTCTGCTCAGGATGGTATGGCGCAAATCTTAGAAAAAATTCTGTTGAGGAAGAAAAAAAATCCATTCAAGAACAACTAAATTTATTTAAAGATTGTGATGCACCTTGTATAGTTTTCGCGGAAGTTTCTGGCTCTATACAAGGAGATCCTAATAGAAAATTATCAACTCGGCCTCAAATGGAAAAAGATGAATGGCAGAAGTTTTGTGAAAAAATTTCTGAACTAGGAAAATATTTAGAGGATGAAGGAATGCCTTTGGCATATCACCATCATATGGGGACAGTAATTGAAACTCAAAAAGATACTGAAAGACTTATAGAAAATACTCATGAAAGTGTAAAATTAACATTAGATACAGGACATATGTTATTTGCAAAAGGGGACTCAAAATCCATATTACAAAATTATTATGAAAGAATTTTGCACGTCCATTGTAAAGATATAAGAAAACAAGTTCTTGAAAAATCTTTAAAAGAGGATTTAAGTTTTAGAGGTGCTTTTTTAGAGGGTGCGTTTACAGTACCAGGAGATGGTTGTATTGATTATCAACCTTTATTTAATGTATTAAAAAATAATAATTATTCAGGATGGTTAGTAGTTGAGGCAGAGCAGGATCCGGCAAAAGCAAATCCGTTAGAGTATGCAAAAATTGGTTACAAATATCTTACAGACACATTAAAAAAATCCGAAATTGAAATTTATAAAAATTGATTATCTATAAAGTGAAGTTAGTTCATTATTTCCAGCAGCAACACATGGAGATTTAAAACAAGTACCCACAACCCATTCAGATCCAGGATCAGGTAAAAAATTTGATGACATCACAAATATTACACCCATCTCAACTGATTGCCCCGCTTTACCTTCTGCTTTAATTCTAGGATCAGGATCAGTTTTTACTTTAGTATCCTCTGAAAAAGGATTCTCTATATTAAGATTTTTGTTTATATAATTTACAACTTTAGATGAAGACCATTCGCCATTACAGGGATCACCCCAAACAGTCAATTTATCTTCATCATTATTCCCACAATTATTTATTTCTCCATTTATAAAATCGACTACTTTCTTATGATTTTCTTTAACTAAGTTAGCTTTTGCTTCAACTGCGGGTCTTGTACTTGCAGTCCAGATCAACATACCAACCACATATACCAACGATAACAACACTAATGCCTCTAATAGTCCAAAATTTTTGAAATTTATTCGCATAATTAAAATTTAATAATTTTTGATTTGTCTAATTTTTTTTCAAAAAAATCAATTATATTTTGAATTGTTTCCTTTCCCATTCTGATCATGCATTCTTCACTGAATGTAGCTGTATGAGGACTTAAAAAAACTTTATCATTTTTTAGCAAAGGATTATCTTCTTTAGGTGGTTCTGTTTCAAAAACATCTAATCCTGCACCAAATATTAAATTTTCATTAAGTGCTTTATTTAAATCCTGCTCATTAATTATGCCACCTCTAGCTGCATTTATGATTATACAATTTTTTTTCATAGTTTTAATAAGATCAAGATTTATTATATTTTTAGTTTTTTCATTTAGAGGCATATGAAGAGAGATAGCATCCATTGATTTCACAGTTTCTTTTAAGTCCTCAACTTTTACTCCACCAAATTCCTCTATTTTTTTTTTGGAAATGAATGGATCGTATACAAAAACATTCATTTCAAATCCCTTACATCTCTTAATTAAAGACTGACCAATTCGTCCAAATCCAGCGATTAAAATATTTTTTTTCCACAATTCAATTGTTTTTGGAAGTTTGTTTCGATTTGTAAAATTTCCTTCTCTAACAGTTTTATCGTACATATCTTTTCTTTTAGATATGTTTAATAACATAAAAATTACATGTTCTGCCACAGCCACAGCATTAGCAGTTGCTGTTATTGCTAAAGTGATATCTTTTTCTTTAGATGATTTCAGATCAATATTGTCATAACCCACTCCATGACGAGAAATAATTTTAAGTTTTTTTGAAGCATTGATCAATTCACTAGATAATTTTGCCGTTCTTATTGACAAACCGTCACATTCTACAATTTTTGATTTAATATCTTTCTCATCAACATTTTCAATTAATTCAACTTCATAATCTGGATTATTTTCTAAAAGTTCAATTCCTGCTTTATGGATAGGCTGAATAATTAAGATTTTTTTTTTATCTGGCACTTAAATTTAATAAGTTTTTGTATCGTCTTTTAATTTTATCGATTTCAATTTAGAAACAGCTTCTTTTGCACCAGCGCTCATGTATCTTTGATCAGATCCAATGGTAACTAAATTAAAACTTAAATCTAACATTTTTTGTGCATACTCAGGGGTAGCATTATGAATTCCTGCAAAAAGATTATTTTTTTTTGCATGTTCTAGTATATTTAAAATTTCTTTATAGGTTCCTGAATTTTCTGGCTTATCAAATGATGGTTTTTCACCTAAGGCCAAACTTAAATCTGCTGGTCCAATATAAATTCCATCTAAACCTGGTGTAGTCATAATTTCATCTAGTTTATCAATAGCTTCTTTAGTTTCTATCATCGCTAATTTTAAAATCTCATTATTTGCGTGGTCTCCATAATCAGCTCCACCATATATCAAACCTCTAATAGGTCCATAACTTCTATAACCTTTAGGAGGATATAAGCATGCTTGAACAAATCTTTCAGCTTCATATTTATTACTTACCATTGGACAGATTATTCCATAGCATCCAGCATCTAGAATTTTCATAATTTGTCCAGGCTCATTCCAATTTACTCTTGCAAGTGGAGTTACGTCAGTTGTTGATATAGCCTGTAACATTTGCAATGCAGAAGGGTAATCTATAACACCATGTTGCATATCAATAGTTATAGAGTCCCATCCCTGATTTGACATTACCTCTGCAGAAAAAGAACTAGGGATTTGTAGCCACCCATTAATAATTGGCTCACCTCCTCTCATCATCTTTTTTATTTTATTTGGTCTCATTTTAAGATTTTAAACCAAGGTGAGTGAACTTTATATTTAGATAATCTTTAATTGCCATTGAACCACCTTCACGTCCATATCCAGTTTGTTTAATTCCGCCAAAAGGTGCCTCAGCTATTGCAACTGCAGGAGTATTAACTGCAACAGTACCAGTTTCCATTAATTCTGATGCTCTGTGAGCTTTATCCATTGAATTTGTATAAATATAACTACATAATCCTAAGTCATTATCATTAGCTCTCTCAACTACTTCATCAAAAGTTTTAAATGATAACATTGGAACTAATGGACCAAATGGTTCTTGTTTCATTATTGTAAAATTGTCCTTTACATTGTCAAAAACTGTTGGCTCATAAAAATATCCTTTGTTAAAACCTTTAGGTCTTTTTCCACCCAATAAAACTTTTGCTCCTTCATTTTTAGTTGTTTCAACTAATTCTTCGATTTCTCCTAATCTTTTTGCAGTTGTTAAAGGACCTAATTGAACTCCTTCATCCAAACCATTTCCAATTTTTAATTTTTTTGTTCTTTCAATAAACGCATTAATGAATTCGTCTTTTTTATTTTCTTGTATATAAAATCTGTTAGGTGAAATACAAACTTGACCATTATTTCTAAATTTTGCAGTAATTGCCATATCTGCAACTTTATTTATATCAACATCATCAAAAACTATAAAAGGTGAGTGTCCACTAAGCTCCATTGTGACTCTTTGAACTTTGTCTGCGGCCTTTTTCAAGATTAATTTACCTACTCTTGTTGATCCAGTAATTGAAACCTTTTTAATAATATCAGAATCTAATAACTCATTTGAAATACCTTCAGGATCTCCTGATAATAAGTTTACAACTCCAGGAGGGACTCCCGCTTCTTTACAAATATCTACTAACTCCATTACTGTTCCTGGAGTAATTACATCAGGCTTACAAATTACTGAACATCCGGCAGCTAATGCAGTTGAAATTTTTCTTGCTGCTAGAATTAAAGGAAAATTCCATGGCACTAAAGCTGCTACAACTCCAACTGGCTGATAATAAACATGAACTCTCGTATCTGGAAATCGACTTTCGACTGTTTGTCCATAAATTCTTTTTGTTTCTTCAGCATTCCACTCAAAAATATCAGCAGCCCCACCAGTTTCACCAATTCCCTCTGCTAATGGTTTTCCAACTTCAATAGTTAACCATTTTGCTAAAACATCTTGTTTTTTTCTTAAAAGATCAGCAATTTTTCTAATTATATATGATCTCTGCCAAGGTAAAGTGTTTTTCCAAACTTCCAAACCTTTCTCTGCAGATTTAAGAGCTTTTTGAACATCTGCTGAAGACGCTTTGGATGCTTGGCCAATAATTTCTTCCGTAGCTGGATTTATAACATCGTAAGTTTCTTTTTTTTTCGCTTGTTGCCACTTACCATCAATGAACTGCCCAAATTTACTATACATAATTTTTATTTTATGGTTAATTAAGCGAAATTTTAAGAGAATATATCTACAATTATGAAAAAAATAAAGCTTACATGTGCTCATGCAATTGTAAAGTTCCTGACTTCTCAAAAAATTCTTATCGATGGTAAAAAAGAACCTTTATTCGCTGGTGCTTTTGGAATATTTGGTCATGGTAATGTAGCTTGTTTAGGACAAGCTTTAGAGGAAAATAAAGATAAACTTCCAACTTATAGAGGTCATCATGAGCAAAACATGGCTTTAACAGGAATTGCTTACGCTAGAGCAAAAAGAAGAAAACAAGTATTTGTAGCAACAAGTTCTGTAGGTCCTGGTTCTACAAATATGGTAACAGCTGCAGCAGTTGCGATGAGTAATAGACTGCCAATTTTATTTCTTCCAGGTGATACTTACGCAAACAGGATGCCTGATCCAGTTTTACAACAAGTAGAACATTTTAATAATCCAGGAATTACTCAAAATGATGCTTTTAAACCAGTTACAAAATATTTTGATAGAATAACCAGACCAGAACAAATTTTACAAACATTTCCCCAAGCTGTACAAGTTTTATTAGACCCAGCTGATTGTGGTCCAGTATGCATATCTTTATGTCAGGATATACAAGGAGAAATTTTTGATTATCCTGAGGATTTTTTTAAAGAAAAAATCCATAATATACGAAGACCAAGACCTGATGATTTTCAAATTAAAGAGGCAGCTGAAAAAATTAAAAAATCAAAAAATCCAATCATAATTTCTGGTGGAGGTGTTTTTTACTCAGATGCAATAAGGGAACTTTCTACTTTTGCAGTTAAACACAATATACCTGTAACACAAACTGTAATGGGTTATTCTTCTATGAAAAGAGATCATTCTCATTTTTTAGGACCTATTGGAGGTTTAGGAGGAAAAGCAGCAAACAACTTTGCAAAAAAAACTGATTTAGCGATTGCTATTGGAACTAAGTTAGGAGATTTCACAACTGGGTCATGGTCCAATTTTGAAAATCCAAATTTTTCACTAGTATCAATTAATGTTGCAAGATTTGATGCTAGTAAGCATATGGCACAATCAATTATTGGAGATGCAAAAGTTTCTTTAAATGAACTATCACAAGCTTTAGGTGATTGGAAAGCATCCGAGGAATGGCATAAAAAATCCAGAGATGAACTTAA
The DNA here is from genome assembly GCA_902616725.1 of uncultured Pelagibacteraceae bacterium. Lineage (GTDB taxonomy): Bacteria > Pseudomonadota > Alphaproteobacteria > Pelagibacterales > Pelagibacteraceae > Pelagibacter. The sequence goes on along the minus strand of CACMTZ010000002.1, from coordinate 94,069 downwards.
ATCTTGGAATGAATATGTTGATAAAGAAAGTGGACCAACTAATCAAAAACTCCCAAGTTATGCTCATGCAGTTGGTGCAATTTATAGAAACTCTGATCCAAGTGATATCGCTGTTACTGCAGCTGGAGGTTTGGTAGGTGAAGTTGTTCAAATTTGGAGACCAAGAGAACTTAATACGCATGAAACAGAGTGGGGCTTTAGTTGTATGAGCTATGAAATTTCTGGAGCTTTAGGAATTAAGATGGCCAATCCAAACAAAGAAGTTATTACATTTGTAGGTGATGGATCATATTTACTTTATAATTCGGATATATATTCATCTGTAATAACTAATAATAAACTAATTGTAATTGTCTGTGATAATGGTGGTCACGCTGTCATTAATAGACTTCAATTATTTAAAGGTGGAAAAGAATTTAATTGTTTATTTGAGAGTTCAAATGTTTCAAATTTAGTAAAAGTAAATTTTGCAAAACATGCAGAAAGTATGGGGGCAAAGTCTGAAGAGGTAAGTTCTATCAGTGAATTAGAGGAAGCCTTCAAAAGAGCGAAGAAATCAAAAGTAACTTACGTTATTTCAATCAAAACTCATTCATATCAATGGCTTGAAGGATCAGCTTATTGGGAAAGTCCAACATTAGAAATTCCCAAAACTAAGGAAAACGAAAAAGCTCTAAAATTACACAAAGAAGGTAAAGCAAAACAAAGACAGGGAGTATAACCCTAATGAGCAAAGTATTTAAAGTTGGCTTAATTGGCTGTGGTCATATCGCAGAAACATATTTCAGAGCTCACAAATATTTCAAAAATTTTAAAATTATTAAATGTGCAGACGTTAAAGAAAAAGCAGCTAAGAAATGTGCTAAAATTTACAAAATTGAAGCAGTTTCGGTAAGTAATTTACTTAAAGATAAACAGGTTGAAATAATATTAAATCTAACCCCTCCAAAAGTTCATTACCAAATTGCAAAAAAGTCTTTGTTAAATGGAAAACATGTGTATTCAGAAAAACCACTAGCAATAAATCTAAAAGACGGAAAAGAATTACTTAAGCTCTCAAAAAAAAAGAAATTATACTTAGGAAATGCCCCAGATACTTTTCTCGGAGGAGGTAATCAAAAATCTAAAGAATTATTAGAAGGTAAAAGTATCGGTAAAGTAAATTTAGGTAATGCGATTTTTGCTTTTCCAGGGGTTCAATCTTATCATCCAGACCCAGAACCATGGTTTGCAAAAAAAGAAGGCGGTCCAGTAATTGATATGGGGCCTTATTATCTCACAGCATTAGTAAATTTATTAGGTCCAGCAAAAGAGGTAAAAGCGGCAAGTTTAATGAAAGGTTCACGATTTAGAACAATTGGTATTGGTCCCAAAAAGGGAAAAAGAATTAAGGTAGAATGTCCAACTACATATTTTACAACAATTATATTTAAAAATGGAAGTATTATAAGACTAACTTTATCTTTTGATGTTATAGCCCATCAAAGAAATCATATTGAACTTTATGGAACCAAAGGTTCAATGATTGTGCCAGATCCTAATATGTTTGGTGGTTCAGTATATTTATGTAAAAAATTAGGAAGCCCATGGAAAGAATTTAAAACAAATCGTATGCCTTTAGGAAAAATTAATATTAGAACTCAAAGTTCTAGAGCAAATGAGTCACCTACTAACGCTAATTACAGAGGAGTTGGTCTTGCAGAAATGGCTTATTGTATTGATAAAAAAAAGATACATAGATGCAATGGAGAAGTATCTTTGCATGTTCTTGACTTGATACAATCAACTATGCAATCTGCTAAAACAAATAAACCAATTAGACTTAGTACAACATGCAAAATTCCAAAACTTTTTATTAATAAAGAAATAAATAAATTAATGAGATAAAATATGCAGATTGGTATTGATCTTGGGGCAAGTAAAATAGAGTATGTGTTATTAGATGATGTTGGCAATGAGCATCATAGAGAAAGAACCGAAGTTCCAAAAAATTACAAAGATACATTATCAATAATAAAAAAAATAGTTATCGAACTTGAGCGTAAAGCTGGTAAAGAATTACCAGTGGGTGTATGTCATCCAGGGATTCATTCTATTCAAACAGGACTAGTTAAGAATGCGCCTAATTCTTTTTGGATTAATGGCAAACCTTTACAAAGAGATTTACGAAGTGAGATCGGAAAAGAAATTTATTGTGAAAATGATGCTAACTGTTTTGCTTTATCAGAAGCTATAGATGGTTCTGGAAAACATTATAAAATAGTTTTTGGGGTAATTCTTGGATCTGGTGTTGGAGGCGGTTTAGTTATAGATAAACGAATTGTCAATGGACCTAATGGGATTACTGGAGAATGGGGGCATAATCAAATACCGAGTGCTTGTATTGAAGGTGTTCAAATAAAAAAAACCAATTTAAGAGCTGGGGAAATAGAAAACTTTGTTGCGGGTATAGGTATTTCTAAAGCGTTCAAAAACGAGTTTAAAAAGGATTTATCTGCCCAAAAAATATTTGAGATGCATAGAAAACTTGATTTAGATGCAGAAAGATTAATTGATAAATATAAAGATCAACTCGCTATGTCTTTAGCCACTGTTGTTAATATTATTGATCCAGATGTGTTTGTTTTCGGGGGTGGGGTATCTAACGAAATAAATTTTTTAGATGAAATTAAACAAAAAATGAAAAAATTTGTTGCAGGGGGTGAATTTGAGGGGACTTTTTTAAAACCTAAATTTGGTGATGCAAGCGGTGTTCGGGGTGCAGCTCGATTAGCAAGAACCACAAATTATTGACTAGTGAAGAAAATTCATTTACTACAAATGAGCTAATTATTAAAGTCTAGGAAGAGAAATATGAAATTGTGTAGAATAGGTAGTGTTGGAGAAGAAAAACCAGCAATCATAGATAGTGAAAACAATTACCGAGATTTGTCATCAATAATTAATGATTTTAACCCTGACACATTGAATTTTGATACATTAGAAAAATTGAAAAAAACTGATATTTCAAGTTTACCAAAGCTTGATTCAAATTCTAGAATAGGTGCATGCGTCTCTAACCCAGCAAAATTTATTGGTATTGGTTTGAATTTCAAAGATCATGCTGAAGAACAAAATTTGCCAATACCAAAAGAACCGATTATTTTCTCAAAATTCACTAGTTGTATTACTGGACCAAACGATCCTATCATTGTTCCTAAAGGATCAAATCATACTGATTGGGAAGTTGAAATTGGTTTTGTAATAGCAAAAAAAGCTATAAATGTTAGTATTGAAAACGCCTTAGATCATGTTCTTGGTTTTTTTCTAGTTAATGATGTGAGTGAAAGAGATTTTCAAAAGAATAGAGGTTTAACTTGGGATAAAGGAAAGGGTTTTGATACTTTTGGTCCAATAGGCCCGTTCATAGTTACTACAGACGAATTACCAGACTATCAAAATTTAGATATGTTTTTAGATGTAAATGGGAAAAGGATGCAGACTGGAAATACAAGTAAAATGATTTTTGATATTAAAACTTTAGTTTCTTATATGAGCTCGTGTATGAGCTTACACCCTGGTGATATTTGTTGCACTGGGACGCCTCCAGGTGTTGGAGAGAATATGAAGCCACCTCAGTTTTTAAAAGGTGGAGAGGAAGTAGTTTTAGGCATAGATAAACTTGGTGCTCAAAAACACCACGTTGTTCCTTACAAGGAATAATATAAATTTTATTTATTAGATGTTAGAAATTTTTATTGCTTTAGGCGCGGGTTTGATAAGTTTTTTATCGCCATGTGTATTACCATTAATACCTGGTTATATCTCTTATATTTCTGGTACTTCATTAAATGAGTTAACAGAAAAAAAAAATATAAACTTAATTCCTATCATTCTTTTTACTATTGGTTTTTCAATTGTTTTTATTATTTTTGGCGCTGCTTCAACTTTTTTAGGCCAAGTATTATTACAAAATTCAAATGAATTAAGAATTGGTGCTGGATTAGTAATCTGTATTTTATCTTTACATTTAATTGGAATTATAAATTTAAAATTTTTGAATTATGAAAAAAGGATTCAGACAAATAGTAACACTAATTTTTTTAGTCCAATATTAATTGGTATGGCTTTTGCTTTTGGTTGGACACCATGCATAGGCCCTATTCTTGGATCAATCTTAGCACTTGCTTCAACAGAAGAGAGTATTAACAGAGGTATTATACTTTTATCATTTTATTCTTTAGGTCTTGCGTTACCATTTATTTTGTCGGGTTATTTAATTCAAAAATTTTTAATTTTTTCAAAAAATTTCAAAAAGAACATTAATTTAATTTCAAAAATTGGTGGTGTAATATTATTAATTACCGGTATATTAATATTAACAAATCAGTTACAAGCATTAGGTTATTATTTACTTAACATATTTCCTTTTTTGCAAAACTTTGGATGATTGATTATGAAGATTTATCAAATTGACTCAAGCGCTAGAAAAGAGGGATCGACTTCAAGAGCTTTAGCTAAAAAGTTACTTGAAAAAATTAAAAAACCTGAAGATGAGGTTATATATAGAGATCTAAATGAAGAGATGGTTTTTGTGAGTGGTTTAACAGAATCTGGAATGAATATTGATGAAAAAGACCAAAATGAAAATCACAAAAAAATGTTTGAGCTCTCTAATCAACTTGTAAAAGAACTTAAAGAGAGTGATATTATAATTATTTCAGCACCAATTTATAATTATGGTCCTCCTGCAACTTTAAAAGCTTGGTCGGATTTGGCAGCAAGAATTGGAGAAACATTTAAATTTAAACCTAATGGCAGAAGAGAAGGTTTGTTAAAAAATAAAAAAGCTTATTTAGTAATTACATCAGGAGGTACTAAGTTAAATAGTAATGAAGATTTTTTAACTCCTTGGTTGAAATTTATTTTGAATTTCTTTGGTATTGAAAAAGTTGAGACAATCAGTGCGGATCAAATGGCTCTAGATTATGAAAAATCAATTAAAGAAGCTCACGCACAAATTGATAAAATAAAACTATAATCAATTTAAATTAATTTCGAAATTTTGATTTATTCTTTTCCAATTCAATAAAATAAATTAATATGTCCAAAGGGGTGTCTTAACAGACTGAGATTAAACCCTATGAACCTGTCCGGTAATTCAGAAAGGGAACAATGGATAAAACATATTTTTTAACACAATCAACCGCATTATCTTTAGTAATTGTTATATGTTTAATTTTTTTATCATTTGGAATTTATTATTCTAAGAACTATCAAGGATTAAAAAATTATTTAACTGCAAATAGAAATATTGGATTTCTCTCATTAACAACAAGTTTGACAGCGTCTGCATTAGGTGCATGGATTCTTTTTGGTCCTGCTTCAGCTGCAACTTGGGGAGGTTTAGGTTCGGTAATTGGATATTCCCTTGGGACAGCTTTTCCAATGTTTTTTTTTATATATCTTGGAAAAAAAATTAGAAAAGAGTTTCCTCAAGGTTCCACGCTCATTGAATTTTTAAGAAAAAAATTTGGTAAAAGTTTATTTAAACTTATTTTACTGATGACAATTTTTTATATGTTTATTTTCTTATGTGCTGAAGTTACAGCGGTTGCAGTTTTGATTAACTATATTTCAGGTACTGAACTTTGGTTCACTGCTTTAATTGTGCTATTGTGTACTTTAACTTATAGTTTATATGGTGGATTAAAAGCTTCAATATTGACAGATAACATTCAAATGTTTGTCATTGGTTCATTATTATTGATTTCTTTAATATATATTTTGTCTTTCACAGGATCAAAATTTTCATTTGATTTTGTAAAAGAAAAAAACCCACATCTTTTAAGCGGATCTTATTTGCCTGGTTATACTTCTGGTTTAACTTTTTTTATTGCTGTCGCAGCAACAAATCTATTTCACCAAGGTAATTGGCAACGTATTTACGCAGCAAAAGATTATAAAACTTTGAAAAAAAGTTTGATTTTATCTTTTTTGATAATTGTACCGATTGTTTTTTTTATGGGTTTTACTGGACTTGTTGGTTTTTCACTCAATTCATCAATAAGGCCCGATCTAAGTTTTTTTTATTTGTTACTAAATGAACAAGCAATGTTTTTATCAATAGTAATTATTATTTTAGGTCTAGCATTAACTATCTCAACCATAGATACCTTAATTAATGCAATATCAAGTTTAATTATAGTTGATGGTAAAGCTACATTTGAATTTAAAAAAAAGACTAATTATTTAAATTTTTCTAAATATATAATTGTTTTTTTATCCATAATATCTTTTGTAATTGCATCTTATGGCTTTGATATTTTATATTTATTTTTACTGGCTGACTTATTTTGTTGTGCGTTCGTGATAACCGTTTTTTATAGTTTTTATAATAAGATTGATGAAAAAACCGCATATATATCAATCATTATTGGGTTTATAGCTGGATTTTTGTTATTTCCTTCACCAGATTTCTCAAAGAGTTTGTTAGTTGGAATATTGTTATCAAAAGAAATATTTAGTCCGTTTATATCCCAATCATTATTATTTTTGTCTTTTATCATCGCAACTTTTTTACCTTTATTGGTTCTTAAAGCTAAAAAGATCAAATTTTAGTTGATTGTATTAAGTGAATTAATAGTTATATAACTGACCGAATGTCAGAAAATCAAATAGTAATTAATAATCTCTCAAAAGTTTATGATAATGGCTTTAATGCTTTAAAAAATATAAACCTCAATATCAAAAAAGGAGAAATTTTTGCGATGCTTGGACCCAATGGTGCAGGTAAAACTACTTTGATTAGCATTATTTGTGGCATTGTAAAACCATCATCAGGAAAAGTTACAGTTGAAGATTTTGATATCATTGAAGATTATAGGGAAACAAGATCACGTATAGGACTCGTTCCTCAGGAATTAACTTTAGAGCAATTTGAAACTGTTTTTAATAACGTTTCGTATTCAAGAGGTTTGTATGGAAAAAAACCAGATCCAACACATATTGAAAAAGTCTTAAAACAACTCAGTCTTTGGGACAAAAAAGATTTAATCTTGCGAAAATTATCAGGTGGAATGAAAAGAAGAGTTTTAATCGCTAAAGCATTATCTCATGAGCCAAAAATTTTATTTTTAGATGAACCTACTGCTGGTGTAGATGTTGAATTAAGACAAGAGATGTGGAAGGTGGTAAAATCATTAAGAGAAATAGGTGTTACAATTATTTTAACAACTCATTACATTGAAGAGGCTGAGGAGATTGCTGATCGAGTAGGGGTTATTAATCAGGGAGAAATTATTATTGTTGAACAAAAAAAAGAATTAATTAAAAAAATGGGCCATAAAGTTTTATCTGTTGAATTACAAGAGGAAGTTAAAGAAATTCCTGACTCATTAAAAAAATATAATTTGATTATTGGAAGTAATAAAATGTCTTTAGCATATACTTATAATTTAAAAGAAAAGCAGACTGGGATTACAAATCTTTTACAAGATATTAAAGATTCTGGTTTAAAACTTAAGGATCTTAAAACTGAACAAAGTAATTTAGAAAAAATATTTGTAACTTTAGTAAAGGAAAATAATGAAAATTAATTATTATGGATTTAAAGCTATTTATTTTCATGAAATGGATAGATTTAGACGAACTTTAGGTCAATCTCTTTTATCACCAGTAATCTCAACATCATTATATTTTATTGTTTTTGGTTCTGTGATCGGTGGTTACGTTCAAAAAATTGATGGTATCAGTTATGGATCTTTTATAGTTCCAGGATTGCTGATGTTAACTTTATTAACTCAATCCATAAGTAATACCTCTTTTGGAATATTTTTTCCAAAATTTAATGGGACTATTTATGAGATTTTAGCTGCGCCTATATCCGCTTATGAAATTGTACTGGCATTTGTAAGTGCAGGAGCTACCAAAACACTGATTGTTGGTTTTGTAATTTTTTTGACTGCACAATTTTTTGCTGATGTAAAAGTTCAATATCCATTACTAATGATTTTTTTATTAATTCTTGTTTCTTTCACATTTGCATTATTTGGATTTTTGATTGGTTTAGTCAGCAAGGACTTTGAGCAGATGTCAATAATTCCTTCTTTTGTAATAACACCAATGGTATTTTTAGGTGGAAGTCTTTATTCATTAGATATGTTACCTGAATTCTGGCAAGTAGTTACTTATTTTAATCCTGTTGTTTACTTAATTAGTAGCCTTAGATACTCTTTCTATGGCATATCAGATTTTAATATTTGGATCAGTGTAGGTTTAATGGTGTTATTCTTGTCAGTTTGCGTAATTATTGTCTCGATCTTACTTAAAAAGGGTTACAGCATAAAGTCTTAAAAAATTTATTTAAAAATTTTTTTGAGTTTTTTTAGGTTATCTAAATTGTCAACTGTGTACCATTTTTTTGGCATTACATCAGAAACATATAATTGTCTGATTTTAATTAGTTTTTTCCAGAGAATATTAAAGTCATCAGTTGGTTTAATTTTATCGTTTATCTTTTTTGGATTTAATATTTGAATACCAGTGCAGTAAATATCAGATTTTTGTGTTCTTGAAAGTTTTTTAACAATATTTCTTTTTTTAAAAATAAAATCTCCCGCTAATCCTTTAATTGGTTTTGTTGGAATTAACATGCATAGGGGCTGACCTTTTTTATAATAATCTTTCTCAAGTTTTTTAAAATCAATGTTAGTGACGTTATCGCAAGTTAAGACATAAATTGGAGAGTTAAATGATTTAAATATAGAGTTGAATATCCACCAAGAATTACCTTTTTTGTCTGTATTTATTATTGATGAAACTTTTTCTTCTATTAAATGTTTAGCTAAAATAGGCCCTTTGTAACCAACTGAAATATGAACAAAATTTATATATTTTTTCAGTCTTTTGATACCTCTTGCAATCAATGAGGTTTGTTTAAATTTAACTAAACCTTTAGGTATTTTTTTGGTAAGTGGCATTAATCTGGTTCCACGTCCAGCCGCCATTATAAAAGCATGATTTATTTTTCTATAAGTCATTAGATTTCAGACCAAACTTGATAATTTTTTCAATTTCAGACTGCGCTAATCTCTTTGCATTTTCAGAAGATACTATTTCTTTAAGTGGTTTTTTTAAAAGATTATTAAAATCGATTACAAAATATTTTCTATTCTTAATTTTCATCTCTTTGGCATATTTTAACTCGTCCTCACCAATTAGATATTCATCTTGTCGATCACCTTTTCTAGATTGAATTATTTTATATTTACCACCAAATCTTTTTGTCCAGACTTTTAAGAAATCGATCATTTTTGCAGATTTCATTTCGGCTGAAAGAATTTTTCCATTTAATTTATTTTTAAGTTTTAGAGCTTGATCAATTAAACTTACAGCTTCATTGACTGAGAAGAAAAATCGTCTCATGTAAGGACCAGTGGTAAGTATAGTCTTATTTTTTTTATACATTTGTTTCCAAATTGGTAGAACAGATCCAGTAGACCATGTTACATTACCATACCTCACACAAATAAATTTAGTTTTACTATAAGATTTTATTGATGAAAAAAGTCTCTCCATACAAGATTTACTTAAACCATAAATATTTTTGATTGGCGGTGATGCTTTGTCAGTTGAAACACCTATAACTGTTGGAACTTTTTTGTTTATACAGGCTCGAACAATATTAGTAGATCCAAGTATATTTATATCAATACATTCAAATGGAAATTTTTCTGATAAATCGACAAATTTTGTAGCAGCAGCATGAATTACGATGTCAGGTTTAGTATAATTTAAACAATCATGTACAGACTCAATATTAGAAACATCCAAAGGTACTACTTCACAATTCGTTAAATTTTTTACTAAGAAATTTTGTTTATTATTACGAGCGCCAAGAAAAACTTTATATTTTTTCTTATAAAAATTAGCTAAATTTCTTCCTAGATAACCTGTACCACCCGTTATTAGAATTTTTTTCATTATTAAATGTTATAAATATGTTTATAATTTTAAAATAAATAATGTCTATATCTATTCATATACCTTTTTACAATCCAAATCCCGAAAAAAAGGAAGGTTATAGAAATTTGAGACGTTTTGATTATCTTGAAGAAAATGTAATCAATCTAAAAACACTTTCAATTAAAAATGATATTTTCATTCACACGCATAATGATTTTTTGGATGATAAAAATTTAAATGCTAAAATTATCAAACATCAAATAAGTGATAGTGAACTAAACAAAGGGTATTTAACATGGAAGTGTAGATCATTAATGGAAGAGCAAAAAAATGACTATGAATACTTTATTTACTTAGAACACGACATTAAGTTCTCAGAAGTTAATCTACAATATTGGCTGAAATATCAAGATTTATTAGCAAATAAAGGGTTTCATTTAGGTTTTTTTATATATGAAATGAACAACAAAACTAATCAGAAGCATAGTATTCATATTTCAAAAAAATTAGACAAATTCTTTGAAATTGAGGGTCAAAATTTCATCGTTAATGACTTAGAAAATTATTGTTGTTTCTGGATCTATACTAAAAAACAATTTGAAACTTTTTTAAAATCCAAATGGTGGTCATTCGAAAAAAGAGCACATAACTTTAGACATAATTATGGCATTACAGAGAGATCGTCAATTGGTTTCCACGCGCTTAGTATGAATTATTTCAAAGCAACTTTAATTCCTGAAGAAAATAATCAACCACACCCAGATTCTTTTATTGAACATATAACCAATAATTATTATGAAAAATTTCCTGATTTAGACAAAAAATATTACTTTGATATTAGAGGTGCCTGTAAGTTTCAGATTAATGAAATTATTATTGATTCAGGAAATAGAAAAAAAATGGCTGATATTTTTATCTTAAAAAGATTAATTAAAAATCTCTTTTGGAAATTTAGATTTATCACCAGAAAATTTAACTGACCCATTTCTGGGCCAGTTAATAGACTAATATATAAGAGGAGTTGTTTTATTAGAATTGTTCAGACTCGGTTGAGCCATCCATTGCTGTAGTTGAGCTCTTTCCACTACTTATTGTATTAGAAACAGCATCAAAATAAGATGTACCTACTTCTCTTTGATGTTTTACGCTTGTGTAACCATCTTTTTCACGAGCAAATTCTTGTTCTTGAATCTTAGAATAAGCAGCCATACCCTCTTTTTTGTATTTTTCTGCTAATTCAAAAATTGCAATATTTTGTGTATGAAAGCCAGCTAGCGTTATAAATTGAAATTTATAGCCCATTTTACTTATTTCTTTTTGAAATGAAGCAATTTCTTCGTCTGATAAATGCTTCTTCCAATTAAATGATGGAGAACAATTATATGCTAAAAGTTTTCCAGGAAATTTTTCATGAATTGCATCTGCAAATTTTTTAGCTTCTTCAAGATTAGGTGTAGCTGTTTCACACCAAATTAAATCTGAATATGGTGCATATGCCAATCCTCTTGAAATTGCTTGTTCAATTCCTGATTTAACGTAATAAAATCCTTCAGGAGATCTTTCACCTGTAAGAAAAGGTTTATCATTTTCATCAAAATCATTAGTAATTAGTTTTGCAGCATTTGCATCTGTTCTAGCTAAAATTATCAATGGAACATCAGCAATATCAGCTGCTAGTCTTGCAGCCTTTAAATTTTTAATCATAGTCCCTGTCGGCACAAGTACTTTACCACCCATATGACCACATTTTTTTTCACTAGCTAATTGATCTTCAAAATGAACACCTGCTGCACCAGCTTTAATAAACTTCTTTGTAAGTTCGAAAACATTTAATGGACCTCCAAAACCTGCTTCACCATCAGCAATGATTGGAAGCATATAATCAATTCTTTTCTCTTTTTTCATATCACCATCTTTTAGTTCCATATGTTGAATTTGGTCCGCTCTTAGCAAAGCGTTATTCATAGACTCAACAAGTTTTGGAGCACTATCATATGGATATAAAGATTGATCTGGGTACATTTCACCAGCACTATTAGCGTCTGCAGCTACTTGCCAACCACTTAGATAAATTGATTTCAGACCAGCTTTAGCGTGTTGAACTGCTTGATTTCCTGATAAAGATCCTAAAGTACTTATATAATTTTCTGTATTAAGAAGTTTCCAAAGTTTAACTGATTGTTGTTTACATAAGGAATATTCAATTTTAATTGAGCCTCTTAATCTTTCAACTTCATCGGGGGTATAATCTCTTTTAATACCTGCAAATCTTTTTAGTTCGTATGAGATGTTTTCTGCACTCATAATTGGTAGTTACCTCAGAAGTTAAAATTAAAATGAAAAAGTAAAATTTGATTTAATTTGAGTCGTTTAGTGTCTCAACTAAATCTTTCATTCCACTTGAACCCCAATCACAATGATCATCTCTCATGTAAATACCTCTGCTATTATGTCTAGCAAGGTCCTCACTTTTTATGATTTGAGCCTCATTTTCTGTGTTTTTTTGTTTATCAGTCATGTAAATCTTATAATTTACAAAATTTACAAAATCTACAAAAAAGAATAAAAAGCTTGTAAATAAAGGAAAATAATTGTAAATATAAATTTACAAAATTTACAAATAGAAAATATGAGTCAAAATGATTTAAAAATAGGACCAAAAATCAAGGCTTTTAGACGTCAAAAGGGTCTTCAAGCTAACAAACTTGCGCAAGAAATAAACATTTCACCTAGTTATTTAAATTTAATCGAGGGGGGAAAAAGAAAAATTGATGGGGATCTACTTTTAAAAATTTGCGAAAAGTTAAATATCGAACTTTCTCAATTAACATCAAAAGATGATGTAAATTTAGAAAATACTTTATCAGAAATTTTAGATGATAAATTATTTGAGGATCTTGATATTTTAGGGCCAGAGGTCAAAGATCTTGTAGGAACTAATCCAAAAATTGGAAAAGCAATTGTAAGATTAGGAGATATTTTAAAAAAAAAAGATCATGAATTAGTAAATAAGATTGAAAAAATTTCTGGAAAAATTGTTGATAATAGAAAGAACTCATTTCCAGGTGAAGTTATTTCAGACTTTCTTCAAGAAAATAAAAACTATTTTCCAAAATTAGAGGATTTTGCCAATAAAGTTTTTGAAAAAGTTCAAAAAAATAATCGTACAAGATATGTTGCTCTTTGTGATCATTTAAAATCTGAATATGACATTATTGTCAGAGATGTTATTCCAGAGGAAAATAAACCTTTTTCTAAAATTTATAACAAAAATAAAAAAGAACTTCTGTTGAGTGATTATAGTTCCCTTGAAACAAAAAAACTTCATGCAGCTGCACAAATTGCACAAGAGGGAGCAATTAAACAAATTGAGGATTATTTAACTAAATTTACTTTTCCGTCAGAAGAGTCTAAAAAATTAACTAAAATTGCTTTGCTTAATTATTGTGGTGCAGCAATATTAATGCCTTACAAACTATTTCATTCTGAGTGTAAAAAACTTAAATACGATCTTGAATTACTACAAAATACTTTTGCAACATCTTTTGAACAAGTAGCCCATAGAGTAACCTGTTTGCAAGATCCAAAACTACCTGGAATTCCATTTCATTTTTTAAGGGTTGATATGGCTGGGAATATTTCTAAAAGATTTTCTTTGTCTGGAATTGAAATTCCAAGATATGGAGGTGCGTGTCCAAGATGGAATGTTTATTCTGCATTCACAAGACCTGGAGTTATTCAAAGTGCTGTAAGTAAAATGACCAACGGAGAAAAATATGTTTGTATTGCACGAACTGTTGAAAAAGGGATTGGAAGATTTGGTAGAGCAAAAAGTATTTTGTCTATTGGGTTAGGTTGTGAAGCTAAATATGCTAAAGATTTTGTATATACTGAAAATGTTAACTTGAGTGAAAAGTCATCAGAAATTCCAATAGGTGTGTCATGTAGAACCTGCGATAGATTAGATTGTTCTCAAAGAGCTTTTCCTCCTCTACATAAAAAATTTGATGTAGACATAAATCTGAGAGGTGTTTCGGTTTATGTAGGTGATAAAAATTAAAAATATGCTTAAATTTATAATTCCTGCAGTCATATTCTTTTTGATTGTCCTTTTTTGGAAAAAGATTAATGAGAAAATTTACCAAAAATTTAAGGTTAAAATTAATTTAGTTATTTTAACTGCAGCCTTGTTATTTGTATTAGCAGTATTGATTTTATTATACTTTTAGTTCTGATGAAAAAAATTTTTATCATTTTTTTAATTGTTTTTTCATATTTGAATAATTCAATTGCAGATGAAAGAATTAAAAAACTTAATCAATTGTTTGATGATTTAAAAACTCAAAATTACTCAGCCGCATATAAAGTTGAACAAGAAATTTGGCAAATATGGAGCACACATCCAAATGATGAAAATTTGACAATGTTATTAAATAAAGGATCAAGTTTAGTAAATGAGTCAAAATACAATCAAGCAATAGATATATTTTCTAAAGCAATAAATTTAGATCCATTATGGGCTGAGGCATGGAATAAACGTGCAACTGTATTCTATTTATCTGGAAATTTTGAAAAGTCGCAAAAAGATATTGATAAAGTTTTAGAATTAGAAAAAAGGCATTTTGGTGCTCTTGCTGGACAAGGTCTTGTAAATATTCAATTAAAAAATTATAATAAGGCAATTAAGAGTTATGAAAAAGCTAAAGAGATATATCCCACAATGAAATCACCAGATATGATGATAAATCAAATTAAAGAACTAATTAAAAAACAATCCATCTAATATGATAGATTATATATTACCATTTTTAATACTTATCATGATTGTGGTATTCATTCATGAATACGGCCATTATTATTTTGCAAAAAGATATGGTGTTGCAGTAACTGATTTTTCAATTGGATTTGGAAAGGAAATATTTGGTTGGAATGATAAATCTGGAACCAGATGGAAAATTTGCTGGATACCTCTTGGTGGATACGTAAAATTCTTTGGAGATCGAAATGTTTTTTCACAAGCTGATCAAGAAAAATTAATAGAAAAATATAACGAAGAAGACAGGAAAAAATTATTCGTTTTAAAACCACTTTATCAAAGAGCTTTAATTGTTTTTGGTGGACCACTAGCAAACTTCTTACTCGCATTATTAATTTTCTTTTCTATTTATACTTTTGCAGGAAAAGATTTTACTCCTGCAATGATCAATGAAGTACAAAAAGATAGTCCTGCAATGATTGGCGGTTTGAAACAAAATGATATTATTTTAGAGATAGATGGAAATGAAGTTAAAAGTATTATGGATGTTTCTAAATTTATAACGTTATCAACAGATGATTTTATAGATTTTAAGGTTAAACGTTCATACGACGAAATATTATTAAAAGTAAAACCTAAAATGGTTTTAAGCGAAGATAATCTTGGAAATAAGATTAACAAAAGGATTGTTGGAATTAAATTAAGTGCTTACAATAACGAGATAAATCATGTTAAGTTAGGACCCGCACAAGCTATATACCACGCAGCAAATGAGGTATATTTCGTGAGTATATCCTCACTTAAATATATCGGTGCGATGATTTTTGGTAAAGCTGATACTTCACAACTTGGTGGACCAATTAGAATTGCTAAAATTTCAGGTCAAGTAGCAGAGTTTGGTCTGTTGGCGTTTATTAGCATGATGGCTTACATTTCTATAAGTTTAGGATTAATTAATTTATTTCCGATACCAATGTTAGATGGAGGTCATTTAATGTTTTATGCTTTCGAAAAAGTGTTAGGACGTCCTTTATCACAAAAAACGCAAGAGGGTTTTTTTCGAATCGGGATGTTTTTGCTCTTAACTTTGATGATATTTACAACATTTAATGATCTTAAAGATCTAGGCTTATTTAGTTAAAAAATTTAAAGTCTTTAAATAACCCTTTAAAATAGAGGTTTTTTCACTACACTAGATATTGTGTATAACTTTGAGCCAGATACTAAAAAAAGGCTTGATTTATCAATACTTTTGATAAAGATAGTAAATAACCTAATAAAACCGGAGCTAAAATGAACAAAAAACAATTAGTTGTCAAATTATCAGGCGCTTTAAACCTAAGTAAAGCTGATGCTGAGAGAACTTTTGACACGATTACCAACACTATTTTAGATGCACTAAAAGCTGATGATTCAGTCAAAATTGCAGGATTTGGTACATATAAAGTGGCTAAGAGAAAAGCGAGAGTTGGAAGAAACCCTAGAACTGGTGAGCAAATTCAAATTGCTGCATCGCAAAAGGTTAAATTCTTACCTGCCAAAGCTTTAAAAGAAGTATTCAATAAATAGTTAATTTTACAGCCTTAACGTCAAAAAGCGTTAAGGCTGTCTCTATATGCAAAATCTGCATACCCAATTTTCATAATCAGCGTTAGTTTTTAGGAATTATTAAAATACAAGCATCTTCTATAACAGGGAGGTCTTATGACTAAATTAATAAAAAAAATAAGTGCGCCACTTATTAGTTTAATTTTTTTATTGAACATGAGTAGTGCAGGTATGGCAGATACAACAGTTTCTGCTGAAGTAGGTTTTATTTTTAATACCTTATTATTTTTGATTTGTGGATTTTTAGTAATGTTCATGGCATGTGGTTTTGCTATGCTAGAGTCTGGGATGGTTACATCAAAAAGTGTATCCGTTATTTGTGCAAAAAATATAGGGTTATTCTCAATTGCAGGTATAATGTTCTGGCTTGTAGGTTATAACTTAGCCTATGGTATCAGTCCAGGTGGATATATTGGAAAATTTATTCCGTGGGCAGATGGTAGTAAATTAGATACAGGATATTCCGATGGTTCAGATTGGTATTTCCAAATGGTATTCTGTGCAACTACTGTTTCAATCGTATCAGGTACAATGGCTGAAAGAATTAAATTATGGCCATTCTTTACATTTGCTGCGATTCTATCAGGAATTATTTATCCAATCGTGATGGGTTGGCAGTGGGGTGGAGGCTGGTTAGCAGAGTTAGGATTTTCTGATTTTGCTGGTTCAACTTTAGTACACTCAACTGGTGGTGCAGCTGCTTTAGCTGGTGCAATGATAATTGGTCCAAGATTAGGAAGATTTACTAAATCTGGGGCTCCAGCACCGCTTAAACCGTTTGCAGCATCTTCGATACCATTAGTAACAATTGGAGTATTTATTTTATGGCTAGGTTGGTTTGGATTTAATGGTGGTTCACAATTAGCAATGGGAACTGCTACGGATGCAATCGCTGTATCAAAAATATTCATGAACACATTCCTTGCTGGTGCAGGTGGTGTTATGGGTGCAGCAGTTATAACAAGATTGCATTTTGGTAAAACTGACGTAGTTCAAATGTTAAATGGATGTATCGGTGGTTTGGTTGCTGTAACTGCAGAACCATTATTACCATCACCATTTGCTGCAATTTTAATTGGTGCTGTTGGTGGATTAATCGTAGTGTATGGTACTAAACTATTATTCTCTCTAAAAATTGATGATGTAGTTGGTGCTATTCCTGCCCACTTATTTGCTGGAATTTGGGGTACGTTAATTGTACCTGCAACAAATTCTGGTGCAAATTTTAGTACCCAGTTAATTGGTGTATTATCAGTAAACATATTTGTGTTTATTGTAGCTTACATAGTGTTTAGCGCTATCAAGGCAACAATTGGCCTAAGGTTAAGTAAAGAAGCTGAAACCAAAGGTACTGATGTCACTGAAACTGGCGTGATTGCATATGCAATACGTGACTAATTGTTAACAATAAGGGACTCTTCGCTCTCTGTGTATCTCCGCGATTACTCATCGAAGGGTCCCTAAAATTCTCTCTTAAAGTTAGTTAAACGAAAAAAAAGCCCCTCCCTCAAGGGGCTTTTTTTATTTTCATAAAACTTTAATGATTACAAATTTTTAATAATCTGATTAAACACTTCATCGGGCTTAAGATTCTTCATCCCTTTTCTATCCCTATGCCAGACGTTATCTACATAATCCTTTGGAACTATTGGAATAATTTTACTATATTTTAGCTCACTAACTGGGTCATTAGCTATTAATCCAAATGACTTAATTCCAAGGGCTGCTGCAAGATTTAATGGACCTGAATTATTTCCAAGAAAAAAATCTGAATTTTTAATTGCTAATATTACTCCTTGTAGATCTTTATTAGAACAATCGATAAAATAATTTTTATTAGACTCAGTAATTATTTTTTTTGCAATATGAGATTTTTCAGGGCTACAAACAAGATATATGTAATCAAATAATTTTTTTTCGAACAAAAGATCGGCAAGTTTGATAAAATCTTCCTCATACCACATTTTGTAATCTTCAAAAGAATCAATCCCAAAAGCAATTTTCTTTCCATCAACAAGAAGGTCTGAATTGTTTTTTTTGAGACTCTCAACATCAATTTCTAAATTTGGATATTTATTCTCTATGTTTATTGAATTAATCTTGAGTAATTTTTGAGATCTTTCTGAATAATTTAACTTTAAATCCTCTTCATTAAGAAAATTTTTAATAGTAAGCCATTTTTTTTGGTTCTTAAATCCCGGTCCAATAATATTCTTAATTTTTGCTATTTTAGCTGCGATGGCAGGTTTATTGACTTTATCTAATATATAAACAAAATCATATTTCTCAGATTTAAATACTTTAATTAATTTGAATACATCAACCCAATAAAGTAAACCCTTTCTGAAATCATTATAAAAAATTTGATTTATATGTTTTAGGTCTTTAAGAATATTTTGGGCTTGAGTTTTTTCTCTGACAACTAAATCTATATTTGTTTGATGATGTTGACTGATAGCTTTTATGTAGGGTAATTGCCAGATTAAATCACCTAATTTATGATGAGTATAAACGATACAAATTTTATTCATTTTTATTTATGTGATTTCAAAAAAAACTATATAATAAATTTAGTTCTATGAATATAAAATCGTCAAAAACATTAGTCACAGAAGCTTTAAGCGAAATTAAAACAATTTCACCAGACGAAGCATTATCAATGATGAATGAAGATAAATGTAATCTAATTGATATTAGAGATATAAGAGAACTTGAAAGAGATGGGCGAGTTGAAAATTCAAATCATATTCCGCGAGGCATGTTAGAATTTTGGTTAGATCCTGATAGTCCATATTTTAAAGATGGTAAATTAGATATGAATAAAGAAATGGTTCTTTTCTGTGCTGGCGGTATGAGATCAGCATTGGCTGCAAAAACTCTTAAAGATATGGGGTTTGAAAAAGTTTCACACATTGATGGTGGGTTTGGAGCTATTAGAAATAGTAAATTTAAGATTGTTTAAGAAACACACTCTTCTAAAGCATATTCAAGTCTATCTTGTCCCCAAAAAAGTTTATTGTTGACTATGAAGGTTGGGGCACCGAATACATCATTTTGAAAAGCTTTGTCAGTTAAACTTTTTAATTCGTCTTTTACTTTTTGATTACTTATATCTTCAAAAAATTTTTTTTTATCAATTTTACAATTATCTAAAATTTCGTTTACGTTAGCTTCGATTGATATATCTATATTATTTTTCCAATAGGCATCAAAACAAATATCAAAGTATTCACTTTTTTTATTTGCATCAATTGAAATAAATCCTCTCATTAAATAAAGGGTATTAATCGGAAATTTTTCGTTCCATTTAAAAGATATATTATTTTTGTTAGCTATAATTTCGCAATCATTCTTCATATTTTTCATTTTTCGTTCATTAAAAGCAGGAGCAGTTATGTTACCTAACTTATGTAAACCACCTAGCAAAATAGGTTTATAATTAAAATCGACCCCATTTTTATTCTGCATTGATTTAATTTTTTTATAGGCAATGTAAGAATATGGACTAATAAAATCGAAGTAAAAATCGATGATTTTACTCATATAGGTTAATACTTTTTGTGTAAAATATTCTAATCAGCCAATAAATAAAGATGCCTAAAGGACCAATTAAATAAGTGATTATTAGTGGGATGCCAACAAGAACCTTATTTATAAAAAACTTTTGTGAATCTCTTACAATCCAGCCACCGACAAATAAATTAATTGATACAAAGTGGATCCAAAATAACATTAAAAAAATATTACTTGAAAACAAACCTGATAAATTACTAATACTTAAATATAATTCAAAATTACTATCGAAATCATAAGCACTTAAATAAGCTTTATAAAGCACAAATATGTAAGCACCTCCTAATAATGTGATTGGAAAAATAGAAGTAACAAAATATTTTGTAAAGTTTGATTGTGGAAAAAATATTAATACTAACCAAAAAGGCAAAACTCCCAAATTCACCCAGAAGTAGAGAATTTCAATTGTAAAGTAAGCATAAATTTGTTCGATCATTTTAAATTATATTATATTAGATCTTACAATGATTCCTATAAGAAATAAGAGAAAAACATTACAGGTGACTGTAGATGAAATGAGAAATTTTGCTTTAGCATATGTTGAAAAATATGCCCCATCTAAACAACAATTAAGAACATATTTACTAAAAAAATATCTCAAATTATCTGTTCCAAATGTAAAAAAACAGGATGTGACAAATTTAATTGATATTGTTTTATCTGATTTAGAAAAAAATAAATTTATCAATGATAAATTTTATTCTGAAAGTAAAGCCAAAAGTATGATCCGAAGAGGAAGTTCGATTAATAAAATCAGAAATTACTTAATTGGCAAAGGTGTTAATAATGAATTTATAAAAGACACAGTCAATAAAATTAATGAAGATAATTCAGATCAAGATTTTTTTTCGGCAATTAAAATTTGTAAAAAGAAAAGAATTGGACCCGCTAGGATAGATGACAATAGACCACTTTTTTATAAAAAGGATATATCTTTATTGGCGAGAAATGGCTTCGATTTTGAGACATCAAAAAAAGTTATGGAATTAAAAAAAGATGATTATTTAAAAATAATAAAACTACTTTGATTTTTTTTTCTTTTCATCTTCAACTAATTGATTGATTTTATTTCTGATATAATTTTTGACATATACAAATACTAATAAGCCAAAAATAGATACCGATACAATAATTATTAGTATTATTCTTAATTGCTCATCCATATTAGATATTTTTATTTTTTAAGATTAAACTTGGATTCTTAAAATTTTTCTTTCCATATTTAATTTCTTTGCCTTCAAAATCTGTAATTATTCCTCCAGCATGTTGTAAAATTGCATGACCAGCCGCTATATCCCATTCACAAGCTCTAGGCTCAGCCACATATCCATCATATTCGCCAGCAGCTATTACACAAAATTTAAGAGAACTTTTCATTCTTACATATTTCTTTACATTAAATTTTTTATGTAATTTTTCTATTTCAGGTTTAATATTGTTTGAATAGGATACAAATTTCACATCATTTTTATCAAAATTTTCAGAACAATTTAAATTCTTGGTTTCACCATTTGTTAACTCATAGGCATTATTTGGACCATATGAGTAAAACATTCTTTTTTTTGAAGGGGCATAAATCAATCCAGCTACTGGATTTTTGTTAATTATTAATCCAGCATTAATTGTAAATTCCTCTAGATTATTTATGTAGTCGTAGGTGCCATCTATAGGGTCAATTAGCCAAAAGTTTTCAAGATTGTTTATTGATTTATTATCAGAGGTCTCTTCTGAAATGATGGGAAGTTCAGGTGTTAATTCTTTAATTTTTTGAGTAACAATTTTATTAACTTCTAAATCTCCATTACTAACAGGGGTATTATCGTTTTTAATTTTTTTTATAAGTCCTTGTTTTCTTAAATCTAAAGAAATTTTTCCTGCATGAATAAATGTATCAATTAGATTTTCGACAATCTCTTTTAAATTCAAATTATTCATTGATCTTTATTAATTCTATATTTTTAGTATTTATTACTTTTTTTCCAACATTTTCAAAATTAACTGTCACTTTTTCTTTTATAATTGATTGAACTTGACCTATACCCCAGTTTTTATTAGAGGGATTGATAACTTTGTCTCCTGGTTCAAAATCTAATATCATTTAATTTAACTTATATTAGAAATAAGTATAAATACCATCAAATGAATAAAGAATTAAATTCAATAGGATTAAACAAAAAACCATCAGACACAAAAGTAGTTGTAGCAATGTCTGGAGGTGTAGATTCATCTACTGTCGCAGGCATGATGAAAAAAGAAGGATATGAGGTAATTGGTATTACTTTAAAACTTTATGATGATGCAAAGCAGGTTGCAGAGTCAAAGCAATGTTGTTCTGGTCAAGATATCATGGATGCAAAAAGAGTTGCTCAAAAATTAGATATAGAACATAAAATTTTATATTATCAAAATAAGTTCAAGCAAGGAGTTATAGATAATTTTGTTGATAGTTACTTAAAAGGTGAAACTCCAATACCTTGTGTTCAATGTAATCAAACAGTTAAATTTAAGGATTTATTTGAAGTTTCAAAAGATTTAAACGCTGATGCTTTAATCACTGGGCATTATGTGAAAAGTGTTACTTCAAATAATAATACAAATATGTACAGAGCTATCGACGAAAATAGAGATCAAAGTTATTTTCTTTTCAATACTACTAGAGAACAACTTGATTATTTAAGGTTTCCATTAGGTGGTCTTCATAAAAATGAAACACGTGAAATTGCCAAAAAACTAGACCTTAATGTTGCTGATAAACCAGACAGCCAGGATATATGTTTTGTACCTGGTGGAGATTATGCATCAGTAATTCAAAAATTTAGACCAGACTCATTTAAAAAAGGAAATATTAAAGATCTTGAAGGTAATGTTATTGGTGTTCATGATGGAATTATAAATTTTACTATTGGCCAAAGAAAAGGAATAAAAGTTTCTGATAAAGAAGCTTTATACGTTATTAAAATAAATTCTGAGAAAAATGAAATAATTGTTGGACCAAAAGAATATTTAGGAAAGAAAGATATTTTATTAAAAGATGTTAATTTACTTGCAAATGAACAAGAATTTAAATCCAGCATTTTTGTAAAAGTTAGATCTACTGGTAAATTGCTTAAAGCAAACGTTAACCTAAGTGATCAAAATGGTGCGAATGTAAACCTTGAAAGTCCTGAAGATGGAATATCACCAGGCCAGGCATGTGTTTTCTATAATAAAGATGCTTTGGGTTATAAAGTATTAGGAGGCGGCTGGATAAAAGAATAAGCTATTTTTTCTTATTTTTTTTTCTAGCTCTTCTTTTTTTCGACCCCATTTTTCTTCGGCCTCTATGTTTCTTTGGGTAACTCATTAAATCCTTTTCATTAATTTATTGAATTTTTGATATGGATATAGCATTGTCCTTTAATCATATCAATTTTTTTATGGGTAAATCTTTTAAGACATTTTTAAAACACACTGCAAAAGATTTTCATAATCAATCAGTAAATCCACCAGTGGTTAGAGCATCGACAATTATTTTTAAGTCTATGCAACATATAAGAAAAACTCAAAAAAAAGCTCTACGAAATCCAGCAGGTGGTCATTTTGATTACGGCAGACAAGGGACTTCTACTACTTATATATTACAAAAAATTTTAACAAAACTTGAAGAAAGTTATCATGTTTTTACGACACCAACAGGTTTTGGCTCCGTTTTTTTAGCAATATTCAGCGTTGTTAGACCTGGAGATGAAATGTTAGTTGCAGATCCAGTTTACAGCCCTACACGAATTTTAACTGAAGATTATCTAAAAGATTTTAATATAAAGACAGTTTTTTATAATCCACATGACCTCAATACATTAAAAAACAATATTACAAAGAAAACAAAATTGATTTTTGTTGAAAATCCTGGAAGTAATACTTTTGATTTTCAAGACTTGGGTAAAATTATTTCGATTGCAAGAAAACATAAGCTATACACTGCAATTGATAATACTTGGGGTACCCCTTATTACTTAAAACCAATTAAACTTGGTTTTGATATGTCAATTGTCTCTGCAACTAAATATTATTCTGGACATTCAGATGTTATGGGTGGAAGTTTGGCAGTAAATAAAAGAGTATTTTCTAAAGTTAAAGCAGCAGAAAAAATTACAGGTCTTAGATTAGGACCTGATGATGCTTATTTAATAACTAGAGGGTTAAGAACTTTAGATGTGAGATTAGACAGACATAGAGAAAATGCTAAAAAAGTTGCAGCATTTTTATCAAAAAATAAAAGAATTAAATTGTTATATCCTTTCAAAAAAAATTCACAAAATTTTAGAATGTGGAAAAAATATTATTCTGGAGCGTCAGGTTTAATGGGATTAAAGATAAAAGCTAAGAATATTAATTCTGTTCGAAAGTTTGTTAATTCACTGAAATTGTTTGGCTATGGCTATAGTTGGGGTGGATTTGAGAGTTTAGCGCTTCATCAAGAATTTAGAGAAACTGGTAAAAGAAAATATATGAACTTACCAAAAGATGAACATTTAGTAAGATTACATATAGGTCTTGAAGATCCTAATGATTTGATTGCTGATATCAAACAAGCTTTAAGACATTTAAGATGAGTTCTGAAAAATTTTTTCGTTCAAAAACAGCGGTAGTAACTTTATTTGCTGCATGCTTTGTTGTTTTGATTTCTTTGGGTGTCAGACAAACATTTGGTTTGTTCTTTATGGACTTCAACGAGAGTTTAAAGATAAGCAATACCGCATTTGGTTTTGCAATCGGGATGCAGATGTTGATGTGGGGTATAACAGGTCCTATCTTCGGAGCTATAGCAGATAAATACGGAGGACATATAGCTATAATCGGAGCATTTATTTTTTATACTTTAGGCGTTTACTTTTTATACACGGGTCCAAACACTGGAATATTTTTTCAAATCCATATGGGTTTATTAATCGGAATAGGTCTTGGTGGAACAGCAATAAGTATTCCTATGTCAGTTGTGGGGAAACATTTTCCAATATCTACAAGAACGATTGCAATGAGTTTTGTTACTGCTGTTGGATCATTTGGTTACTTTCTTTCACCAATTTTTACTAATTTTTCTCTCACAGAGTTTGGTTGGAACTACACATTATTTGTTTTTTGCTTATTTTTGTTATCCGGTTTAGTTGCAGCATATTTTGTGAGATCTCCATCTAAAACGGAAAGTGTCGAAAAAACTTCAGATCAATCTTTCAAGGAAGCTTTATCAGAAGCTTTTAAAACTAAAAGTTATGTTTTACTTGTATCAGGGTTTTTTGTATGTGGTTTTCATATAACTTTGGTTGGAACGCATGTACCTAAATATGTAATAGATAGAGGACTTGAGGATTGGACTGCAGCAGCAATTTTATCTTTGATCGGTTTATTTAATATTTTTGGCTCACTATTAAGTGGCTACCTCTCTGCAAAAATGAGTAAGAAAATTATCCTAAGTGCAATTTACTTTTTAAGAGGTGTTTCTATAATTTTTTTTATATTTATGCCCGCAAGTAATATTAATGCATTTTTATTTGGTGCAAGTTTTGGTTTTTTATGGTTATCGACAGTGCCTGCAACAAGTGGAATTGTAGCTCATCTTTTTGGGACAAAGTATTTAGGTCTACTATATGGAATTGTTTTTTTAAGTCACCAAGTTGGATCTTTTTTTGGCGCTTATTTAGGAGGTTTATTTTATGATCTATATGGGTCATATGATTATGCGTGGTATTTAGCAATTGCATTATCAGTTTTTGCAGCAATAATTCATCTACCAATTAGAGAAGAACCAGTTTTAAGATTAAGAACAGAATAATTTGAACAGATCAAATCAACTAACAGAGATACATCAGTCAGGAAAACCCTACATTATTTATAAATCTAAAAAAGGATTTAATCTTTATACTAATTTTTCAAAAAAAATTATTTTAAATAATAAAAATATTAAAAGTTTTTTAACTAAAAAAAATAAAAAGAAATCAAAAGATACTGACCTTTTTATTGGTTTCTTTGGATACGAGTTATTGAATAATCTGATTGATGTTAAAATCCCAAAACAAAATAATTTAAATTTTCCCAAAGGTATTTTCTATAAACCAGAAAAAAAGATCAAACTAAGTAACAAGTTGAAT
Source organism: uncultured Pelagibacteraceae bacterium (assembly GCA_902616725.1). GTDB lineage: Bacteria > Pseudomonadota > Alphaproteobacteria > Pelagibacterales > Pelagibacteraceae > Pelagibacter. Next base: position 68,062 of record CACMTZ010000002.1, on the reverse strand, counting down.
TATGATTTTGAAAATTTTAAATCAGGTAATTTTAAAATAAATATTAATAGAAAAAATTATACAAAAATATTCAATAAATTTAAAAAAAAAATAAAAAGTGGTGAAACATATCAAATTAAAATTTGCACCAAATATAAAACAAAGTCGAAAATTAATCCGTTAGATTTTTTTTCGAGGTTATCTAATACCAACCTAGCTCCCGAGGCTTTTATGATTAAAGATCATAATTATTCAATAATTAGTTGTTCTCCAGAAACTTTAATCACAAAAAAGGGGAGTGATATATCTACAAAACCAATAGCTGGAACTGTAAAAAAAACGAAGCATTTAAATAAAATGAAGGCATTAAATTATTTTAGAAAAAATTTAAAAGAAACCAAAGAGCACAACATGATTGTTGATATGGAAAGAAATGATTTATCAAGAATTTGCAAAGTGGGTACTGTAAGATTATCTAAACAAAAAATCGTAGAAGAATATAAAGATCTTTTTCATTACGTTAGCCTCATCAAGGGAAAATTAAAAAAGAATATAAATAATTTTGAAATAATTAAAGCAATGATGCCTGGCGGCTCAGTTATTGGGTGTCCAAAGATAAATACGCTTAATCTTTTAAATAATCAGGAAAAAGAAAACAGGAATATTTATACAGGTAGTTTTGGCTACATAAAATTCAATGGTGATATGAGATTTAACATAATTATACGTTCAATTTTAAATTTTAAAAACATATCTGAAATTTCAGTTGCTTCAGGTGTTGTCGTCGATAGTAATGCCAATCATGAATTCAATGAGAATTTTCTTAAAGCTAAAGCATTAATAGATTTATTTAAATGATTTATGTAATTGATCATAACGACTCCTTTACTCACAATGTAGTTCATCAATTTGCTTTGTTTGATAAAGTTGAGTGCGATAACTATGATAAAATTAACGAAAATAAAATTAAGCAAGCATCTACAATAATTTTTTCACCCGGTCCAGGTAATCCAAAAAATTATCCAATCACTTCAAAGATTTATAAAAAATATAAAGGTAAAAAGAAAATCATAGGAATTTGTTTAGGATTTCAACATATTCTATTTTGTGAAGGTGCAAAAATTGTTGAACAAAAAAAAATTTATCATGGTTTTCAATCAAATATAAAAGTAATCACCAATAAATCTTTATTTAAAAAAGGAAAAATATTTAAAGTTGGCAGGTATCATTCTTTAAAATTAAAAGAACCTTTCAAATCTAATAATTTTGAGATAACTATGAGATGTTTAAATTCAAAAGTTGCAATGGCATTTGAAAATCAAAAGGAAAAAATTTATGGATTTCAATTTCACCCAGAATCTTTTTTAACTATCAATGGTAACCTACTTATTAAAAAAATCTTATCAGCTTAAAGACTTAAAACAGATAGAATTCCAAGATCTTTGGGGTGATCATGGAATTTTTACAACGATGTGGATCTTTGGCAAACCTGCAAAAATTTTATTTTTTGATAATCATTTAAAAAACTTAATTTTATCATTAAAAAAATATCAAATTAAAAAGAAATCATTAAGGTCGGATATTTTAGAAATAATTAATAAAAATTTATCCAAAAAGAGGAAATATAATCACCTATTGAGAATTGCTATAAATAAAAAAGTTATTTCAATATCTTTAAGGAAAAGGGTTAAACCAAAATTAAATTTTAATTTGAAGTTAGTAAAATTAAAAAGAGAAAAACCAGAGTTTAAAAATCTTAAATACAAAAAGATCTTATCTTATTTATCTAAAATGGATAACTCCCAATCAGATATTGCATTGGTATCTAATAAGAAATTATTAGAAACTGGAACCTCAAATTTATTATTTGTTAAAGATCAAAAATTTTTTACTCCCAAAAAGGATTATTATGAGGGAAATACTTATAAATTTTTCAAAACAAAAATAACAAAGATTTTTAAGAAAGATATTTTGCTTAAAGAGATAAAAAATTATGATGAAATATTATTGATAGGTTCTGGTAAAGGGGTTGCCTCAGTTAGGACTATAAATGAGCTTAAATGGAAAAGAAAAAATCTTAAAAAATTCAAGTTTCTGTCAAAACAATATGATGCAGTTATAAATAAATGCAATTCTTATAGATTTTAATAGATGAAAGATCCAAACAATCCTTGTTTATTTTGTAACGTAAAAAAAAGTGGATGTGCTCATGAAAATGAATTGGCATATGCAAGTTATGACTCTTATCCAGTTTCAGAACATCATTGTTTGATTATACCCAAAAGACACATAAAGGATTATTTTGACCTATCTAATGATGAATTGGTTGCATGTAATGATCTTATTAAAGTTGTTAAAAAAGAAATAACTAATAAAGATCCTTTGGTTAAAGGATTTAATTTAGGTACAAATATAGGAATTGTATCTGGTCAATCTATTTTACATTGTCATTTTCATCTGATTCCCCGAAGAGAAGGAGATGTTGACAACCCCCAAGGTGGAGTGCGATCAGTCATTCCGAGCAAACAACATTATAAAAGAAATAATTAGCCTGTTATAAAAGACAAATTGACCCCAGTTTGAGGTTGAACTATTAATTCAACTAGATATAAAACTTTAAAATTAATTCAAAATTTAACAAAAGGCGGAAATGTTAAGTAACAATCCATTTTCAATTTTATCAGAAACTATATCACCCTTTGCAATGCAATCTTTCATTATTGCTATGGTTTTGTTGATTGCAGCAGGAACTATTATTCAAATGATACATCATAAAAATTTGACTTATTTTTTTAATAACGCGAAAAAAGCAAAGCTTTCAGCAACAAAAAAATTAGGAGTTGGAGAAAAGGTTTCTGTAATTGCTAAAACAACAGTTGTTGATATTGGTACAACTTCTGAATTAGGGTTTGGCAAAAGAAGACTTGCCCATGTTCTAGGAATGTATGGCACAATTTTATTTTGGGTATCTTCAGCTATTTTAGTTTTTTGTTACACAGGTGCTGATAAACCAAGTTCTCAAACTTGGTCAATGATTTGGCATGCAGGAGCAATATTAACATGTTTAGGTGGATATTGGTTTTGGTTTTTTTTAAGAGTTGATGTTTCAGCAGAAGCCCATCCTTGGTATAGAATCATAAAAGCTGATTTATTTGTTTTAGCATTACTTGCGTGTTCAACTTTTGGGTTAGCTTGGTCATTCACACAATTTAATGGGCAAATAGGTTTGTCTTATTTATTTTTAATTTTATTTGTTGCATCTAACTTAATTCTATTCGGTGGTGTTTATTGGTCGAAATTTGCTCACATGTTTTATAAACCTGGAGCAGCTATTCAGAAAAATTTAGCAGAGGCAGATGGATCTAGGGATAATTTACCTCCACCAGCTGATGCCCCAGAACAATTTGGCCTGGGTATAAAAAGAGAAGAGCCAAAACATTATTAATATGTTAATAGAAAAAGGAGAAAAATAAAAAATTATGTCAACCTTTGTATACATGACAAGATGTGATGGCTGTGGTCATTGTGTGGATATATGTCCTTCAGACATCATGCACATTGATGAAAATATAAGAAGAGCAAAAAATATTGAACCAAACTTTTGTTGGGAATGTTATTCGTGTGTTAAAGCATGTCCTAATCATGCAATTGATGTGAGGGGGTATGCTGATTTTGCTCCGATGGGTCACAGCGTTAGAGTTAGAAGAGAAGAAGAAAAAGGAACTATTTCTTGGAAAATTAAATTTAGAAACGGAACAGAGAAAAACTTTGTTTCACCTATAACAACAAAACCTTGGGGAAAATTTATTCCTAAACTTGCTGAAGGTGATACTCCTAACCAAGGAGAAATTAATTCACAAAGATTATATAGTGAGCCAGAAGGTTTAAATACCAATAAAGAATTACCGTCAGTTCCAAAAGAGTCTTTTAAAAAAGGTGTTTATTATTAATGGCTAAGCACAAAACACATTATGAGGAGTGTGATGTATTAGTTGTTGGTGGTGGAATGGCCGGCACAGGAGCAACATTTGAGGCCAGACATTGGGGAAGAGATTTAAAGATTGTTTGTGTTGAAAAAGCAAACATTGATCGAAGTGGTGCAGTTGCACAAGGTTTATATGCAATCAATTGTTATATGGGTATGCAATGGGATGAAAATCAACCCGAAGACCATGTAAGGTATGCCAGAAATGATTTAATGGGAATGGTTAGAGAAGATTTGGGTTATGACATGGCTCGTCATGTAGACTCAACTGTTCATATGTTTGATGAGTGGGGTCTTCCAATGATGAAAAATGAAAAAACTGGAAGATATCTAAGAGAAGGTAAATGGCAAATAATGATTCATGGCGAAAGCTATAAACCAATTGTTGCTGAGGCAGCAAAAAAATCTGCAGATAAAATTTACAACAGAATAATGATTACTCATTTGTTGATGGATGAATCTCAAGAAAATAGAATTGGTGGTGCAGTTGGTTTTAATATGAGAACAGGTGATTTTCATGTGTTCAGAGCAAAAGCAGTTATAGTTTCAGCTGGTGGAGCATCACATATTTTTAAACCAAGAGCAGTTGGAGAAGGTATGGGAAGAACTTGGTATGCACCTTGGAGTAATGGATCTGCTTATGCTTTACCTATTGCAGCGGGTGCAAAGATGACTCAAATGGAAAACAGAATTGTATTGTGCAGATTTAAAGATGGTTATGGACCAGTTGGAGCATATTTTTTACATTTAAAAACATACACACAAAATGCTAATGGCGAAAATTATGAAAAAAAATGGTATGAACAAACTAAAGAGTTAGTTGGAGAATACATCGATCATCATCCAACTCCCACTTGTTTGAGAAACCATGCCTTTATTCAAGAGGTTGCTGCAGGTGGTGGTCCGATACATATGGTAACTAAAGAAGCTTTCCAAGATCCTCATTTAGAGACTGTGGGTTGGGAAAACTTTTTAGGTATGACTGTTGGTCAAGCTGTAGTTTGGGCATCTCAAAATATTGATCCAAAATATACAAATCCAGAATTAACAACTTCTGAGCCTTATGTTATGGGATCACACGCAACATGCTCTGGAGCTTGGGTAAGTGGACCAGAAGATCTATCTCCACCAGAATATTTCTGGGGTTATAACAGAATGCTTACAATCGATGGACTTTTTGGTGCTGGAGATACAGTAGGGGGTAGTGCTCACAAATTTTCATCAGGTTCTTTTACTGAAGGAAGATTAGCCGCAAAAGCAGCAGTAAAATATATAGAGGATAAAAAAGCAGAAGGAATTAATGTTACAGATAAACAATGTGAGGATTTTAAAAAGGCAGTTTACAAACCTTTAGAAACTTACACAGTAGCTCAAAACGAGATCACTGGCGGAACTGTTTCACCAAGCTATATTTCTCCAATACAAGGATTACAAAGACTTCAAAAAATTATGGATGAGTATGTCGGGGGAATTACCTCAAATTACATGACGAACGGCAATATGCTTAAGAGGGCTCTTGAACTTTTAGAATGGTTACAGGAAGATTTGGAAAATGTGGGAGCTGAGGATTATCATCAATTAATGAGAGCCTGGGAGCTTAAACACAGAGCTCTAACTTCACAATGTGTAACTGAGCATACATTATTTAGAGAAGAAACTCGTTGGCCAGGTTATTATTACAGGGGCGATCACATGAAACTTGATGATGAAAATTGGCATTGTTTAACAGTTTCTAGAAGAGACCCTAAAACAGGAAAATTTACTCTAGAAAAAGTGCCGGTTTATCATATCGTTGACGAAAAAGAGAAGAAGAAGGCTTCGTAACACCATATTCCAAACTTCTTTATGGACCTTTTGAAAAAATCTGATGAGGAGATATTTGCGATAGCCAAGCCTTTTTGGGATAATCTCGTAAGAGCCTCAAATATGAAAGATTATGGTGGCTTTACTAGAGATTTCTCTACCCAAATGCTGTTTGGCGCCAACGAAGTAGAGCTTGGAAAGCAATGGGCTAACAACAAGATTATCACCAACTTAAATGAGACCTATGAACCGTTCGGAACATTAAGAAGAGGTGATCATATTACCGTATTAATTAAGCAGACTAATAAGGAGGTGCCTGGAGAATTTTTAGGAAGGTTGGTCCTTGGTGTTGAGGATGGAGAGGTAAAAATTTTTGGAGCCACAATTTATTAATTAAAGTTTGACAATTTTTCTGCTGGTGCTATTGAGGATATAGATGCACCTTTCAAATATAAAAATTCTACAAAAAATCTTAAATTATAAAACAACTTTAATTAAAACAGGAATTTTTTCAGCAATATTAGCTTGCTGGGGTGTAATATTATTTGGAACTTTTTTAACTTTTAAATAAATTTTTTTAAAAAAGTTAATTATTTTAAATGGAAGTATTCTTACCAATAGCACAAGTACATGTTACTGCTATTGAAATCATTTTATTAAGTGCTTTAGTTGGAGTTTTATCAGGACTATTTGGAGTAGGAGGTGGTTTTTTAATGACACCTTTCTTAATTTTTTTAGGAGTCCCACCAGCTTATGCTGTTGCTAATGAAGCAAATAACATTTTAGCAACCTCTGTTTCTGGATCTACCACACACTATCTAAAAAATACATTGGATTACAAAATGGGTTTTATGATTGTTATTGGTGGTGCAATAGGAACTATAATTGGAATTTATACATTTACTTACTTTAAAGACATTGGCAAAATAGATACTGTTATTTCACTTGCTTACATGTATATCTTGGCAATTATTGGAACTTTAATGCTTGTTGAAAGTCTTGGTGAGATCGATAAAGCTAGAAAAAATACTATTGTAAAACGAAAATTACACGTTCATTATTGGATACATGGTCTTCCATTTAGGATGAGATTTCCTAAATCAAAATTATATGAGAGTGCATTCACGCCAATTATCATTGGTTTATTTGTAGGTTTTATTGCTGCAATTATGGGTATTGGTGGAGCTTTCATACTAGTACCTGCAATGATTTATATAATTGGTATGCCAACTAAATTAGTTCCGGGAACTTCTTTGTTTGTAACTATTTTTGTAAGTGTCATTGTTACGTTTTTACATGCATTCAATTATGGATCTATAGATTTAATTTTAGTTTTAATGTTGGTTATCGGTTCGATAATTGGAGTACAAACAGGTCAAAAAATTGGACAATCAATTGAAAGTTCAGGACTAAAAGCGCTATTAGCAGTTTTATTATTAATTGTTGGAATTGCAATTGCGTATGATACTTTTTTTGTTGATCATACTATGAACGGCATCACTGAGGTTGCAGAAAAAGACTTAACACCATTATCAGTTTTAGTTCAGAAATTTTCTAAAGACATGCCAATCGTGTATAGTTTATTTTCTATATTTTTTGCTATAGCGTTAGGTGTTGCTGCAGCATTTATTCGAAGATTTTTGTCTGATTTAAAAAAGAAGCACTTTAGTAAACCAGCTAAGTAAAAATTTTAAGCACTTCGGTACAATTTGGTCATTACAAATTCTCTATGACCTAGAGCTTCAGCACAAGTGAGCCTACCATTTGCAACTTTTAAAGTTGTTTTAATCAATTCATCTCCAGCTTCAGACAAATTCATTTCTCTCGAGAGAATTTTTGAAACATCACAATCAATATGCTCTCCCATAGATTTGACTGTTAATGGATTTGCAGTTAATTTTATAACTGGTTCAATTGGGTTACCAACGATATTACCCTGGCCTGTCGGGAATAAATGAATATTAAATCCTGCAGCTGCTTGCAGTGTTACACACTCTGCTGCAGCAGATGACGTATCCATAAAGTATAAACCTTTTCCTTTTTTTGGTTCTTCAGCCGGTTCTAAAACATCAATAAATTTACAATTTCCTATTTTTTGAAAATTTCCAAAAGCTTTTTCCTCAATAGTTGTTAAACCACCTGCTATATTACCAGCAGTTGGTTGACTTTCAGAAAGGTCATCAGTTGCTTCTTTTAAAATAAAATCATTATAGGCACTCCAAGTTTTCATAAATTTATCTGATGCTTCTTTTGTAGCACCTCTTGTAGCACAAACTTTTTCTGCTCCTGTAAGTTCTGATGTTTCTCCAAAACATAAATGAACTCCAAGTGGTTCAAGTTTATCCATTAAATTTCCGACAGTCGGATTGGAAGCTAATCCAGAAGTAGTATCAGACTCTCCACATTTTACTGAAATCCATAAATCACTTATCGGGCATTCCTCTCTTTGTTTTTCAGAGGCCCACATAACAAATTCTTGAGCTTTTTTTGAGGCTTTCATTACAGTTCCAATATCCCCTGTACGTTCAATATGGAAACCTTCAACTGGTTTTCCAGTTTTTGCAATTCCATCTACAATTCTCTTAGTCCATTTAGGCTCAATACCAATCACAATTACCGCTGCAACATTTGGGTTGCTACCAGTTCCAATCATTGTTCTAAAATGTAATTCTAAATCTGCTCCGAATTGTAATCTTCCATAAGAATGGGGCAGAGCTATTGTTCCTTTAATGTTATTTGCAACTGCTTCAGCACATGCGTTTGAAATATCATCAACAGGTAAAATGATTACATGATTTCTTGTTCCTGCTCTGCCATTTTCTCTTTTATAACCTAAAAAACTTTTTGGAATTTCCATCTAATTACCATTTTTTTGTTTTGACGTTATGAACGTGCACATGTTGACCTTTTTTAATTGCTTTAACTACTTTACCTATATCGTGACCATATTTTAAAATTGTATCTCCCTCTTTTAAGTCAATCATTGCAATTTTATGGCCTAGAGGGATTTCATCTGCAGATTGAATGTTAACCGAGCTATCGTTCTCCATTATCCAGCATTTACAATCTTGTTTTGGAGTTATTTTTTCTATTACAACTACACCAACATTGTCTTTTTTGTCGTGAATTATAATATCTGTTGACATTAATATAGTGTCGATTTGTTTGTTTGAATTTTCTAAAATCTTATATATTAATCGCAAAAATTAACAATTAATTTTTAAAAAAATTGTTCTAAAGTAATTTAGAAAGGTTCTACAAATGACTAAAATGACAACAGAAGAAGCTTTTGTAAAAGTTTTACAAATGCATGGTATTGAACACTCTTTTGGAATTATTGGTTCAGCGTTCATGCCTATATCTGATATTTTTCCAGATGCAGGAATTACCTTTTGGGATGTGGCACACGAAACAAATGGTGGTTTGATTGCAGATGGTTACACAAGAGCTACAGGAAAAATGTCAATGGTCATTGCACAAAATGGTCCAGGTATTACAGGATTAGTAACACCAATTAAAACTGCTTATTGGAACCACACACCTTTATTATTAGTAACACCACAAGCTGCAAATAAAACTATGGGGCAAGGTGGTTTTCAAGAAGTAGAGCAAATGAATTTATTTAAAGACATGGTTTGTTATCAAGAAGAGGTTAGAGATCCTTCAAGAATGGCTGAAGTTTTAAATAGAGTAATAGAAAAAGCAATAAGAGGTTCAGCACCAGCACAAATAAACGTTCCAAGAGATTATTGGTGTCAAGTGATTGACATAGACCTTCCCCCAATCGTCAGATTAGAAAGACAAGGTGGAGGTGCTGATGCAATTGCTAAGGCAGCAGATTTATTATCTAAAGCGAAATTTCCAGTTATTTTATCTGGAGCAGGTGTTGTTATTGGCGGAGCAATTGAAGAAACTAAAAAACTTGCTGAAAAACTTGATGCACCTGTTTGCTCAGGATATCAACACAATGATAGTTTTCCAGGAAGTCATCCTTTAGCAGTTGGACCATTAGGATACAATGGATCAAAAGCTGCGATGGAATTAATTTCTAAAGCTGATGTCGTTTTAGCCTTAGGAACAAGATTGAATCCTTTTTCAACTCTACCAGGTTATGGAATTGATTATTGGCCAAAAAAAGCAAGTATAATTCAAGTTGATATGAATCCAGATAGAATTGGATTAACTAAAAAAGTTACAGTTGGAATTAGTGGTGATGCAAAATTAGTTGCAACGCAGATTTTAGAAAAGCTGTCTTCAAATGCAGGCGATACCGATAGACAAAAAAGAAAAGATTTAATTCATCAGACAAAATCAGCATGGTTACAAAAATTGTCTAGTTTAGATCATGAAGATGATGACGAAGGAACAGTTTGGAACAAAGAAGCTAGAGAAAGAGACGCAGATAGAATGTCACCAAGACAAGCTTGGCGAGCTATTCAAGCTGGTATGCCTGAGGATGTAATTATATCGAGTGATATTGGAAATAACTGTGCAATTGGAAATGCTTATCCAACATTCGAAAAGCCAAGAAAATATTTAGCGCCAGGTTTATTTGGTCCTTGTGGTTATGGTTTTCCATCAATACTAGGTGCTAAAATCGGTTGTCCAGACACACCTGTAATTGGTTTTGCAGGAGATGGAGCATTTGGAATAAGTATGAACGAAATGAGTTCTTGTGCACGAGAGGAGTGGCCTGCAATTACAATGGTAATTTTTAGAAACTACCAGTGGGGCGCTGAAAAAAGAAATACGACTCTTTGGTTTGATAATAATTTTGTTGGAACAGAACTCGATCCAGAATTAAGTTTTGCAAAAGTAGCAGAGGCCTGTGGTTTAAAAGGAGTTACTGTTAAGACTATGGAAGAGACTACAGCTGCCATTAAACAATCTTGTGCTGATCAAAAGAAAGGTATTACAACATTTATTGAAGTGATATTAAATCAAGAATTAGGTGAACCTTTTAGAAGAGATGCTATGAAAAAACCAGTAAGAGTAGCTGGTATTAAAAAAGAAGATATGAAGAAGCAGCCTTCTTTAAATTCTTAATGTAAATCCATATCTGGCCAGTCTTTATCATTAAATCTATCCAGTTCTTTTTTCGTGATAGGTCTAAATAATATCCACCCGATCACAATAACTAAAGCTAATAGAATTAATGTTTGCATGATTTAATTTATTACAGACATAGGATCTAGTCTAGTCTGAAACCAATTCACTCTAAAATCTAGATGTGGACCAGTTGATCTTCCTGTTGAACCTACAGTTCCAATGATATCTCCTTGATTTATTTTATCTCCAACAGACACCATTACATTTTCAAGATGTGAATAAATAGTTGAGATGCCATGACCATGATCCATAATTATTGTTCCCCCAGTATAATAAAGATCATCTTCTGCCATGGTGACAATTCCTGATCCAGATGATTTGATCATAGTTCCTTGTTTGGCAGCAATATCAATTCCATAGTGAGGCCATTTCGGTTTACCATTTAAGATTCTTTGGCTTCCATAAACACCACTAATGATACCTTCAACAGGCATAATAAATTGATTTTTGAAAAAGGGTAAATCCGAATTAATTGCTCTGGCTTTTCCAATTTTATTATTTTCTTCTTTTATTCTTTTGTAAACAGACTCTGGAGGTGTGACTTTACTTTCTTCTAAACCATCTATTCTTTGAATATTATATTTTCTTTTAAGAACTTTTTTTATTATTTCATCTTTTTTTCCATTAATAATTTTTGTAATTGTTAAATCAAATTTTCTGTCTCTATCTAGACCAAAAACAAAAAAACCATCCTCTGATACTTTGACTTGTTTTTTGTCTATTATAATTTTTGCAGTTGGATCAGTCTGTCCAATAATAAAATGACCTTGTAGAAATTTTCCTGTAAATTCTATTGCTACTAAATGTGTAGGTATAAAATAAAAAATTAAAAAAAATAATTTAGTTATTATCTTGCAGTCCATCCACCATCAACCAATAATGAAGTGCCTGTAATCATTGCTGCAGCATCAGAGGCAAGAAAAACAGCTGCACTTGAAACATCAGAAAGTTCAGCAAATTTTCCTAAAGGAATATTTCCTAAAACTTCTTTTTTAAATTTTTTACTTTTGAGAAATTTTTTTGTCATTGGAGTAACCACAAATGTAGGACAAACTGTATTTACTCTGATGTTATATTTGGCAAGATCAATTGACATACCTTTTGTTAATCCTTCTAAACCAAATTTTGTCATGTTGTATACACTTCGAATAGGACCTCCAACATGACCCATTTGTGATGACATGTTGACAATCGAACCACCAATTTTTTTTCTATTTTTTGACTTTATCATCTTAAGAGCACACAGCTGAGCAAGGTTAAAAGTTGCTATCGTATTAATCTTTACAAGATATTCCATGTTTTTAGTCTTCACTTTTGTAAAATGTTCAGGAATATTATTGCCTGCATTATTAATCAAAATATCTATTTTTGGTTGTTTATTAATAATGTCTTTAATTTCATTATAATTTGTGATGTCACATACATAAGATTTACATTTTGACTTTAATTTTTTAATCTTTTTTGAAACTTCATCTAGATCTTTTTTAGTTCTACTAATTATAATTAAATCTGCTCCAGCTTCTGCAAGAGCTATTGCGCAAGCTCTGCCAAGCCCTTTGCCAGCACCAGTGACAACTGCTGTTTTATTCTTTAAATTATAATTTTTTAAATACATTATAAAAACAATATTTTAATATCTGTGTAAATCAATTCAATAGCAACAATTAATATTGCAATCAAACCTGCCCAAGCAATCCATTTATATTTTTTAATCCAATTTGATATTAAAGTTGCTGCAAATGCCATTAAGGCAATTGATAGAACCAAACCAAATACTAATAATCCATAATGATCTCCAGCTGCCCCAGCAACTCCTAAAACATTATCCAAGCTCATAGTAAAATCTGCTAAGAGGATTGTCCAAATCGCCTTAAAAAAACTGGAATTATCAACTTTTATAGCATCATGATTTTCAGAGCCTTTAATGACATCTACATATAATTTGTAGACAATATAAAGAAGAAGCAAACCTCCAAAAAGCCTTAGCCCAGTTATTTGAAGTAAATATGCAGTCAGTAAAGTTAAAATAATTCTTAAAATAACTGCACCACCGATTCCAAAAATAATGATTTTTCTTCTTTGCTCTAAAGGAAATTTTGATGCAACCATACCAATTATTATTGCATTGTCTCCTGCAAGGACTAAATCGATTAAAATAATTTGAGTTAATATAGTTAATTGCTCTGGAGTAAATAATTCAGCAAACATCAATGGGTAAGTATCATATCTGCACCTTTTTCTGCAATCATTATTGTAGGTGCATTAGTATTACCTGATGTAATGTTAGGCATTATAGAAGCATCAATTACTCTTAAATTTTCAATTCCTTTTACTCTTAGTTTTTCATCAACTACGGCCATATCATCTTGACCCATTTTACATGTGCCAACTGGATGAAAAATTGTTTGTGCGAAATCTGAACCTGCTTTTACAAGTTCCTCATCATCATTAATGTCAATACCTGGTCTATATTCCTCAGGTTTATATTTTTTAAATGTTTCAGATTCCATGACAATTTTTCTTGTAAGTTTTAATCCTCTAGCTGCAATCATTCGGTCATGATCGGTTGAAAGATAATTCATTTTTATTTTTGCATATGTTCTGGAATCTTTATCCACAATACTCACATGACCTCTACTTGTAGGTCTAATATTTGAAACAGTAGGTGTGAAAGCATGAAAATCATGATTTTTAGTTGCTCCTAGAGTGTCCATACTCATTGGTTGTACGTGCCATTGAAGATCAGGTAATTCTAATGAGGGATCACTTTTAGCAAACATACACATTTGGCTCGCTCCCATGGTCATTGGTCCACTTCGATTAAAAACATATTCTAGACCAATCATTAATTTTCCAAATAAACTATTAACCTTTTTATTTAGCGATTTAAGTCCTTGAATTTTATATATAGGTCTAAACATTAAGTGGTCTTGTAAATTTTCACCCACACCTTTTAATTCTTGCACTACATCTATACCTAAGTCTTTTAATTTTTGAGAATTTCCTATTCCAGAAGTTTGCAATATCTGAGGTGAACCTATCGAACCAGATGATAAAATTACTTCTTTATTACAAGTTAGTTTTTTAAGCTCATCACCTTGCCAATATTCAATTCCTTTTGCAATTTTTCCTTCAAAATTAATTTTTTTTACATGAGCATTAGTTATCGTTTTTAAATTTTGTCTGTTTTTTATTGGGTTTAGATATCCAACTGAAGTACTACATCTAAAGCCATCTTTTTCAGTAACTTGAAAATAACCACATCCATGATTATCGCCTGTGTTAAAATCTTTTGTCTTGGGGATACCAAACTCTTCAGCAGCATTTTGAAATTCATTCAATAATGGTAACTGAATTCTTTGATCAGAAACTGATAAAGGCCCACCAATACCATGAAATTCATTTTTTCCTCTTTCTTGGTTTTCTGCCTTTATAAAATATGGCAGAACATCATCCCAACCCCAACCAGTATTTCCTAATTGTCGCCAAATATCATAATCTCTACTTTGTCCTCTTATATAAAGTAGTCCATTGATCGAAGAGCTACCACCTAATGTTTTACCTCTTGGATAACGAATTGACCTATTGTTCATTGAAGCATCAGGCTCGGTTTTATAACACCAATCAACAGAGGGATTATGCATGGTTTTAAAATATCCAACAGGAATATGTATCCATGGATAATTATCTTTTCCACCAGCTTCAATTAATACGACTTTGTTATTTGAATTTTCAGAAAGTCTGTTTGCCAGAACACATCCTGCAGATCCTGCTCCAATAATTACGTAATCAAAATTTTCCATCAATAGTTGAATCGTTTTTTAGTTTAAGCTTTTTAATGCTTTTACACTTATATTTATCGATTGTCACTTGTGTCAGGTTTGTTTTTCTGATTGAATTAAACAAGTTAAATTTAACTAACAAGAGGATAAATAATGAAAAAAATCATTTCAATGTTATTTGCAACAATTTTAGTTCTTGGATTTACTTCAAGTGCTAATGCTGCAAAAACATTAAAGTGTCAAACTGTTCTTAACACTAAAGCTGATGAGGTAAAAATGTTAAAGGACTTTACTGACACAGTAACTGAATTAACGAGTGGTTCGTTAAAGTTTGAGATATTACCAGCTGGTGCTGTTGTAGGAGTAAAAGAAACTCTAGATGCTGTTGATAAAGGTTTGATTGATTGTGGTTTCGCATGGACTCACTATTGGTCAGGTGATCACCCTGCTGCTATGTTATTTGGTTCGCCAGTAGCTGGTGGTGGAGTAGGTATCGACAATATCGCATTCCTATCATGGTTCCAATATGGTGGTGGTAAAGAGTTATACGACCAACTTTGGAAAGAAATGGGAAGAGATATTAAAGGATTTATGATTCAACCAGTTGGCCCAGAAGCTTTAGGTTGGTTTCCAAAACCAATTAAAGATATGGCTGACTTTAGAAAATATAAGTTCAGAACTCCTCCAGGAATTCCAGGACAAACTTATAAAGACATTGGTATAGCATCTGTTGCAATGGGTGGTGGAGATATTCTTCCAGCTCTTGAAGCAGGAACTATCGATGCTGCTGAGTGGTGTTGTCCGAAACCAGACTTAACATTTGGTTTCCAAAAAGTATTAAAGCATTATTACCTACAAGGTTTACACCAAGTAGTCGTAAATGCTGACTTTTATATTACTGGAAAAACATACAATGCTATGAGTGCTCATGAGAAAAAGTCACTTGAAGTAGCTGCTAATGCTTCATTAGCAAAATCTTTAAGTTACAGAATCTATGAGAATGGTAAAGCTTTAAGAGAGCTAACTACTAAACATGGAGTAATTTTAGAAGATACACCTTCTGATTATTTCACAGAATATATGGCTGCAGCAAAAGCATCTTTAAATAAGAATGCTAAAGATAATAAATTTTTTAACGAAGTTTACACTTCAATGAAAAATTTTGCTGATGTTGCTGTTCCTTTCTGGAGTGGTGCTCAAATGTCTAATGCGAAGCTAGGAATGGCTCACGCAGCAACATTAAAGTAATCAGTAATCAATCTTGATTTTTAGAGCGGACTTTAAAGTCCGCTCTAATTTTTTTAACTAAAATTTTATGGCAGACGAACCTGGTAAACTAGATATCTCTGATGAAATGATTGCCGAAAGGCGAGGTGGATCAGGTAAAATGCCAACCGATATGCCATCATGGATGGCCAAATCTATTGTTAATATTGATAAATTCAGTAAGTGGATTGGTAGTATTGTTTGTTGGATATTGATGCCACTCATTTTTGCAATGACTTATGAAGTTCTTGCAAGAAAATTATTTTTAGCACCAACAATTTGGGCTTACGATATAAGCCGTTTTCTTTATGGTGCATTATTTATGCTTGGTGCAGGATATGCTCTTTCTAGAGGAGTACATATAAGAGCAGATTTTTTATATCGAAATTTTAAAACAAAAACACAAGGTCTTATTGATTTCTGGTTATATCTTTTATTTTATTTTCCAGGATTAATTGTTTTTCTTTATATGACTATAGGTTTTGTTGAGGAGTCAATTAGAAGAGGCGAACGAGGGATGGATACTACTTGGATGCCCTATATGTGGCCTATTAAGACGTGTTTGTTACTTGGAATTATTTTTTTATTAATTCAAGGTTTTTCAGAATTACTAAAAAGTTATTGGGCAGCTAAAAAAGGTGAGTGGCCAGGAGAGAAAAAATGATAGCAGAATTCATTGATCCAGCTATTTTAGGTTTCATTTTAGTTGGTGTAATGCTATTTGCAATATTTATAGGGTTTCCCATTTCATTTACTTTAATATTTCTAGGTTTTGTATTTGGCTATCTTGGGTTTGGAAAATTAGTTTTTTATTTAATGACCCTTCAATTTTCAATGGTCATGACCGAACAGACGCTCGCCGCCGTCCCGCTCTTTGTTTTTATGGGTATTATGATGGAACAAGCTGGATTGATGGAGAGATTGTTTTCAGCATTTCAAATGATGCTAGCAAAAGTTAAGGGGTCTTTATATTACGCAGTTTTATTCGTTTCAGTTATATTTGCGGCGGCGACAGGAATTGTTGGTGCATCGGTGACAATTCTTGGAATTATGGCTGCAAAATCTATGAATAGATCTGGTTATGATGTAAAACTTGCTGCTGGCACTATTACTGCGGGTGGTACTTTAGGAATTTTAATTCCACCAAGCATTATGCTTGTTGTAATGGGACCTATTATGGAAATTCCAGTCATCGATTTGTTTGCAGCTGCAATCTTACCAGGAATTCTTCTTGCAAGTTTGTATGCAGCTTACACTACAATCAGATGCATGATTAATCCAAAACTTGGACCTGTTTTGCCTGATGACATGAGAGCTGCAAGTATGAAAGAAGTATGGATAGAATTTTTCCTAGGTTTAGTTCCTCCAGCAGCTTTAGTATTTGCTGCATTAGGAAGTATTTTATTTGGATTTGCAACTCCAACAGAAGCAGCAGGTTGTGGAGCTATGGGTGCTTTATTACTTTCATTAGCTTATAAAAAATTAACTCTTACAAAACTTCAAGAAGCATTAGTGAAAACATTAGAGATTACTGCTTTAATAATGGTGTTAGTTGCAGCATCAAATTTTTTTGGTGCAGTTTTTGCAAGACTAGGAACTCCAACTCTTTTAACTGAGTTTTTATTAGGCTTAGAAATGAACAAGTATTTAATTCTAGCGATGATCATGGTAATGATTTTTTTATTAGGTTGGCCATTAGAATGGGTACCGATTGTGATGATTATTATTCCAATAATTTTACCATTGGTAGAGGCATTAGGATTTAATTTAACTTGGTTTGCAATTTTAGTTGCCGTTAATTTACAGACCGCCTGGCTCTCACCTCCAGTAGCACTCTCAGCTTATTTTTTAAAAGGAGTTGTTCCTGAATGGGATTTAAAAGATATTTATTATGGAATGATGCAGTTTATGGTCCTTCAAGTAATCGGATTAGTTTTGATCATTATATTTCCTAAAATTGCACTTTGGTTACCAACTCTCTTATATGGACAGTAGAATATTAAAGTTTTATATTGTCTAAGTGAGTCAACAAAAAACAAAAAAAACTCTCATTAACTGGGATTTAGTAACTGTAAACCCTAACAATAAAACTTGGGACTGGAAGGACTTATTTTGTTTTTGGGGGGTTAATATACAAAGTGTTATTGGATTTTCGTTAATTGCATCTTTGTACTTAATTTATAATTTAAATACTGCTGTAGTTCTTTTTGGAACAATTTTAGGAACTTTTTTTGTTTACATATTTTGTAACTTAATTGGAAAACCATCCCAGAAATTTGGATTACCATTTGTTGTCTTATTAAGATCATCATTAGGCTTTAGAGGTGCCCAATTTTTTGGGTTGTTGAGAAGTATTGTTGGAATATTTATGTTTGGTATCCAAACATACTTTTTATCAAAAGCGATTGGTTTCTTAATTAGAGTTTTGATGTACTCAGTAGACAATTCAATTTTACAAAAAGAAATTTTATTAGTTTTTTTTATAGGGTTAAATATTATTGATTGGGCTGCAATTATAATATCTATTACTTTGCAAACATACTTATTTAGTGTTGGTATGAACTTTAATAAAAGATTAATAAAATTTTCAGCATTGTTAATTTATTCGGCAATGGTAATGTTTTTCTTCATTGTTTTTTTATCTGATGTAAAATTAACTGCTAAATCATTTATTAATGTACTTGATTTTCAAAATATATTTAATGCTAATAATGTAGGCCCCATAATAACAGTTGCTGGCACAACGTTTACTTTTTTTTCAATTGTAATCTTGTCGTTTGGTGATTTTTCAAGATACATTAAAAACGAGCAAGAGCTAAGAAAAGGTAATTTAAGCTTAATTTTAAATCTAATAATTTTTTCATTTTTTTCATTATTTATTGTTACTGGTGCCGATACATTTCAAAATTTAAATCAACAAAATGTGGAGATGATCTTAACAAACCCAACTGATATAATTGGAAAATTAGATAATATTCTTTTGGTTTCTCTAGCTTTAATTTTTATAATCATTGCTTCTGCATCAACAAATTTAATAGCAAACTTTATTCCTTCTCAATATACTTTAATTAATTTTGATCCCTCATCTTTTTCTTTCAAAAGTGCCAGTTATGTAATTGCTATTTTTGGGTTTATTATAGGAGTTTTTTGGTTAACTTTTTTAAGCCAAGTTGGAGTATTATCTTATATAGATACAATTGGTGCATTTTTTGGTCCTTTATTTGGATTAATGATTGCTGATTTTTACTTGATTAAAAAAGGAAAGCTGGAAAACAAAGATATATACTCACTTGAAACTGATGGTACTTATTATTATTCAGGAGGATGGCACCTAAAAGGAGTTTATTCTTTAATATTAGGATTTATTTTTTCTGCCTCAACAATTTGGAATACAAATCTAATGTTTTTACAATCTTACTCTTGGATTATTGGTGCTTTTGTTGCAGCTTTCGTTTATTACCTCCTAGCTAGGGAGTAGTTTTATGGATAAAATTTCTTTTGATTTTAAAGACAGAACGGCAATTGTCACTGGCGGTGCACAAGGGTTTGGTTTGGATATCACAAAAAGATTACTTAGGTCAGATGCGAGTGTGATTATCTGGGACAATGATAAAAAAATGGTCGAAAAAGCAATTGATGATATTAATAGTCCCAATCTAAGTTTTAATATTGTTGATATTTCAAATTATTCAAAAGTTGAAGAATGTGTCCAAGAGATTACCAAACAAAAAAATATTGATATATTAATAAATAACGCTGGTATTACTGGTCCAACAGCAACTTTATGGGAATATGATATTGAAATGTGGAAAAAGGTTGTTGATATAAATTTAATGGGCACTTTTAATTGTTGTCGAACAATTGTACCGAATATGATCAAAAATAATTATGGCAGAATAGTTAATGTGGCCTCAGTTGCAGGTAAAGATGGTAATGCTAACGCAAGTGCTTATAGCGTTGGAAAAGCCGGAGCAATTGGACTAACAAAATCATTGGGTAAAGAACTTGCTGATAAGAATATAGCAGTAAATGCTGTTACTCCTGCAGGCGCTAAAACCAGAATTTTGGACCAAATGACTAAAGAACACGTCCAAAGAATGTTATCAAAAGTGCCAAGAGGACGATTTCTCGAGGTTGAAGAGTTTACCTCTTTAGTCTGCTGGTTATCTTCTGAGGAAAATACGTTCTCAACCGCTGCAGTTTTTGATATCAGTGGGGGTCGTTCGACCTATTAACTTCTTGGTTTTATCTCTACTATCTTAGTTTGATTTAGTTTGGCCCTGCCAAATTTTACATCTTTTGACATCACTGGAGCAAAAATCATTATTGACCAGTAAATTAATAAAATAAAAATGGAAATTGTCTTCATAATTAATATATACGAATAGAAATTGATTTTTGATTGTTTAAATTTTGTCAAAATAATGTATTAACAATTTTTTTTAAAAATTTATGAAAATAATTTTAAAACTTTTAATCAGTCTCTTTTTATTTACTGAGATAGGTGTAGCTAGTGAAATAAAAGTATTTGAATTTACCGAAGCGGAACTTTCACAGCTTGAGGTCAGAAAGGTGAGGGGTGCGGACAATAAGACAAATTATTCGGTTGGATCTAACGAAAATGGTAATTTTTTAAAATCAGTTGCTGATAATGCTGCCTCTGGTTTAGGAAAAGAGGTTAAAATTGACCTTAAAAAGACACCTTTTATCAATATTACATGGAAAGTTGAAAAAGATTTATCTGGGATAAAAGAAAATACAAAAAAAGGACATGATTTTGCAGCAAGAGTATTTGCAGTAAAAAAGACTGGTGCAACACCACTTTCTAATAGGGCAATAAACTACGTTTTCTCAAGTAATAATCAAATTGGATTTAGTTCACCTAGTCCTTATACCAAAAAGTCTATAGATAATGTTTTATCTACTACTAAAAATAATCTTAATCAGTGGGTTACTGTTAAAGCAAACGTCAAAGAAGATTTTAAAAAATTCCACGATTTAGATGTTAATGAATTAGATGGTTTAGCAATAATGTCTGATACTGATAATTCTAAAATGAAAGCTATAGCTTATTTTCAAAATATTTATTTTTCGGCAAATTAGATAATTATTTGATATAATTTTTTTATGCATGAAAATTTTTTTCACAAATTAAAAGTTTATTATGAAGATACAGACTCTGGTGGAGTAGTTTATTATGCTAATTATTTAAAGTACTTAGAAAGAGCAAGAACAGAGGCTCTTTTTTCAATAGGTTTTAGTAATAAGAAAGTTCAAGAACAATTTGGTTCATTAATAATTGTCAAGTCTTGTAACATTGAATATAAAAAATCAGCTTTTTTAGAGGATGAATTAACTATTAGATCTTTTGTTAAATCTATAACTAAAACCTCTTTCTTTATGAACCAATTTATTACAAAAGGTAAAGATATTATAGTTGAAGCACAAGTTCATTTAGTTTTTATTAATAAAGACGGCAAACCAGTTAAAATTCCTGAAGATATATACTCAAAATTTAAACCTTACTTTTGTGACACAATTAAAGTTTAGAAAATTTTTTTGCTCTTTTAAACAAACTGTTAATCATTAAAGGTGTTACAACTTTTGTATTAACATTTCTAGGACTTGGATGATAACAAGCAATTAATATTTTATTATC
Source organism: uncultured Pelagibacteraceae bacterium (assembly GCA_902616725.1). GTDB lineage: Bacteria > Pseudomonadota > Alphaproteobacteria > Pelagibacterales > Pelagibacteraceae > Pelagibacter. The sequence continues at coordinate 46,479 of CACMTZ010000002.1, read as the reverse complement.
GGGTAGTAAATATTTTTTTCCGTGTTTAAATTCAAATTTTTTATTAATATTAAATTTCTTTTTATAAATTTTTAGACAATTATCAAAAGCAACTTTTCCTAACGCTACAATTACTTTAAGTTTTTTTAATTGATCTAATTCACTGATAAAATAATTAGAACATTTTATTAATTCAGTATTTTTTGGTTTATCTCCTGGAGGAACACATTTGAGTATATTAGTTATATAAGTCGATTTTAATCTTAATCCATCATTTCTATTTTTAGAGAAATCTTGATTTGATATATTCACTTTATGGAGACTTTTAAATAAAAAATCCCCTGATTTATCTCCAGTAAAAGCTCTTCCCGTTCTAGTTCCTCCATGGGCTGCAGGCGCTAAACCTATAATCATTAATTTTGCATTTACGTCACCAAAACCAGTAACAGGCTTTCCCCAATACTTTTCATTTATGTTTTGTTTCCGTTTTTCTAATGAAATTTTTTTTATGAAATTAAATAAACGTGGGCATTTTTTACATTTAATTATTGTGTTATTTAATTTTTTAAATTTAATATTCATAAATGAAATTAATAAAAATTCTATTTATCATTTTTATATCTTTAACCACAACGATTAAAGCTGAATCAAATAAAAATTTAATAAATGAACTTAAAAGTGGGGGTAAAATTATATTTATCAGACATGCACTTGCGCCAGGAGGTGGAGATCCAGAAGATTTTGATATTTTAAATTGTAATACGCAAAGAAATTTAAATGAAGTTGGAAGAGAACAAGCAAAACAAATTGGTAATTTTTTTAATAAAGAGAAAATTCCAATTAAAGAGGTAATTTCTAGTGAATGGTGTCGTTGCAAAGAAACAGCTTCCATTGCTTTTTCTGAATATAAAACTGAAAAATTTCTTAACTCTTTTTTCAGTGAAAAATTTAAAAAAAATAAGAATACGCAAATTAAAAATTTAAGATCTTACATAGATAGATGGGATAAAAAGAAAAATTTAATTTTTGTTACACATTATGTTGTCATTCTTGAAATTTTAGACTATGCACCATCATCTGGTGAAATTGTAATTTCAGATATGAATTTTAAATTGATTGGGAGTATATCTAATATAAAATAGTATTTTATGATCAAATTTTTAATGAAAACATTTCAGACTTTTCCATCAGAGAAAAATTTTGAAAATTGGGAAGTTTTTAATCATGATATTTATCTAAAAAATACCGAAATAAAACAAAAAGAGATTAGGCAGGCTACGTGTACAGCAAGATATAATATTGAAAAAGATAAAAAATTTTCTTGGATGGAAAATTATTTTCTTAATGATTTAAAACCTGAAACATTTAAAGGTAAAACTTTACTTGACTTAGGTTGTTTCACTGGCGGAAGATTATCAGCATGGTTTGAGAATTATAAATTAGAAAAAGTTTATGGAATAGATATAAATCCAATCTTCAAAGTAGCAGCTGATGAATTTGCAGCAGAAAAAAAAATTAATGCTGATTTTAAAATTGGTATTGGAGAAAAATTACCTTATGAGGATAATTCTTTTGATTTTGTTGTGAGCACAGATACTTTCGAACATGTTCAGAATTTAAAGATTACAATGGCTGAATGCTATAGAGTTTTGAAACCAGGTGGGAGTTTATTAGCTGTTTTTCCCCAGTTTCTTCAACCATTCGAGTCTCATTTGAATTTTGTCACAAACCTTCCTTTTATACATTGGTTTTTTAATTCTAAAAAAATTTCACAGAAATATTATGAAATTTTAAAGGAACGTGGAGACTCTGCAAAATGGTATAATGGAGAAAAATTTAGCTTAGAAGAGTGGGAAAAACTTCCAACCCTTAATGGTACATCCATAAGAAAATTTGAAAAAATATTAGAAAACAATAATTGGTCAAATGTGAAATGGATTAGAAGACCAATATTTACAGATGGTAGAAGATCCAAAAAAATATTTTTTAAATTATTAAGTTTCGTATTTTATCCACTTATTTATATAAAATATTTGGATGAGTTATTTATGGGTAGAATTTGTGTCATTTGTAAAAAATAAATTTTATTAAATTTATGTCCTCAAAAAGAGCAATGAAACAAGCACAAAAACAAGCTTATGCAAGACACAGAAGTAACATTACTCAAAGTCGATTTGGTCAAAAAAAAAGAAACTTTACAAAAAAAGGTAAAAAAAATTAACTTTCACTATCAAATTTTTCCACTTTTTTACATGTAGAAATTTTAGAAATTCCCTCTTCATCATTTAAAACAGTTTTCATATAAACTTCTTGTTTACCTTTTTCAAAAAGTATTTGAGTATAAAATTGTGGATATCCATGTTTATGAGTTAAAATTTTTCCATTTTCCTCGTAAATATTTCTTACATATGAATTAGATTTTTTAACACTAAGATCTGTTAATCTGTATTTTTGATAAGTTTTTTCTCTATACACGTAGTTTCTGACCATGATTAATTGATTTAAATTAAGTATGTATTCATTTTTTAAAAACTCATCTTGTTTGTCGTCACAAGCACTCATTACTATGATCTCAGATTTTAAACTTTGTATTGGTAAAATTAACAATAAAAAAGTGATAAAATATTTAACTTTTTTCATGTTTGTCAGCTAAAAATAAACTTATTAAAAATATAGCTGTCCAGCCAAGTCCTAAAAGACCCTTGTATACGTTAGTGTCTGCACTCCATATTTTAAGAAATATAGCTCCAAAGATAAGGCCTATTATGTAAATAATTGATACTATTGTAGTTCTACTCATTTTTTAAACTTTTTTTAAAAAGAGAAATACCATTTTCAATTTTATATGTATAGGACTCTTCAAAACTTTCTAATTGCCATCCAGACAATCTAGCTTTAATTGTTTTGAGATTTTCTATTTTCCATTGATCTGAAGTATCCTCTTTTTTCCAAATTTTTTTTTCATCATTATTTCTGCCACAGCCATAACAATATCCAGTTTTAGGATCAGTTTTACAAATACTTATACATGGCGAAACAATCATAATAATCATTATAGAGGAAAAATTATAAATTTTACAACAAATGTCGTTGGACAAATAGTTTCAATAATATATAAAACTCCAAGAATTGTGGGGCGATGGCGGAATTGGTAGACGCGTCGGTCTTAGGAACCGATAGAGCAATCTGTGAAGGTTCGAGTCCTTTTCGCCCTACCATCAATAGATTATGAAAGTAACAATAGAAAATAAAAAAGGTTTAAATAAAGACTTAAAAGTATTCATAGATAAAAAAACTATGAGCACTCACATGGACCAGAGGTATGAAGAAATTAAAGGAACGGTAAACCTTAAAGGTTTTAGACCTGGAAAAGTACCAAAGGAAATTTTAAAAAGACAATTTGGAAAAGCAGTTTTTGGTGAAGTTTTAGATAAAGTTATAAAAGACACTTCAACCAAAGCTTTACAAGAAAATAATATAAAACCTGCCGGTCAACCTAAGTTGGATCTTAAAACTTACGGAGAAGATAAAGATCTTGAATACATAATTTCTGTAACAGAACTTCCAAAGGTTGAGGTAAAACCAATAGAAAATATTAAGTTTGATGATTATTCAGTTAAAATAGATGATAGTGAAGCAGATAAAAGAATAAAAGAAATTGCAAAAAATCAACCAAACTTTAAAGATGCCCCTAAAGATACAATTGCAAAAGAAGGTGATTTAGTAGCCTTTGATTATAATGCTACTATTGACGATAAGCCATTTAAAGGTGGTGAAGGTAAAAATACACAATTAACTTTGGGTAAAGATTTATTTTTAAAAGGTTTTGATAAACAACTAATTGGTGTCAAAGTAGGTGATGAAAAGATTGTTAATGCTACATTGCCTGAAAACTTTCCTGAAAAAGAATTAGTAAACAAAAAAGCAAAATTTAAATGCAAAATAACAGTATTAAAAAATCCTGAACCTGTAAAAATTGATGATGAGTTTGCAAAAAATTTTGGTGCAAAAGATTTAAAAGATCTTAAATCTTTAATTTCAAAGCAAATAAATGATGAATATAAAAATTCGCTTGAGCGTTTCTCCAAAAATCAAATCTTAAAAGAGATTGAAAAATTTAAGATTAACGAAATCCCTGAGAATCTTATTAATGATGAAGTAAAAATTCTTTCTCAAGGAATGTCCGAGGAAGATGCAAAAAAAAGTAGGAAAAATTTTGAGGAAATTGCAAAAAAAAGAATTAAAGTTGGATTAGTTTTAAATGAATTTGGTGAACAAAATCAAATTAAAGTGACAGAACAAGAATTACAAGCTGAAGTCCAAAAACAAATAAGAATGATGCCAGGTCAAGAGAAAATGGTCATGGATTTTTATCAAAAAAATCCTTCAGCATTATCTAGCTTGAGAGGCACTGTCTATGAGGAAAAAATTTTAAAGCTAATTAAAGAAAAAGCAAAACCTAATAAGAAAGAAGTTTCAAAAGAAGAAGCAGAAAAAATTTTAAAACAATCTCAAATGCAAGAATATAGTCATGCAAATGAGGGCAAAGAAAAAACTGAAAAGAAGGTTGAGACTAAAAAACCTACAACGAACAAAACTAAAACAAAAACCTCAAAAACAAAGTCACCAGTTAAAAAAACAAAAAAAGTTAGTAAAAAGTAATCTCAAGTTGTATAAGTAAAGCGAATCAACTTATGACAAATAAAATATCAGAACACATGAGCACGTTAGTTCCTATGGTTGTTGAACAATCAAGTAAGGGAGAAAGGGCGTATGATATTTACTCAAGATTATTAAAAGAGAGAATAATTTTTTTAACAGGACAAATTAATGATAATGTTGCTTCTCTAGTTACTGCTCAACTTTTATTTTTGGAGGCAGAGGACCCTAAAAAAGAAATTTATTTATATATAAATAGTCCTGGTGGGTTAGTAACAGCGGGTCTTGGTATTTATGATACTATGCAATATGTTAAGCCTGATATCTCCACTTTATGTATTGGTCAAGCTGCATCAATGGGATCATTTTTACTATCAGCTGGAAAAAAAGGTAAAAGATTTTCATTACCAAATTCAAGAATAATGGTTCATCAACCATCTGCTGGATTTCAAGGACAAGCAACTGATATTGAGATTCATGCTAATGAAGTTTTATCTTTAAAAAAAAGATTGAATGAAATTTATTCAAAACATACAGGTAAATCAGTAGACGAAATCAAATCTGCTCTAGAAAGAGATAACTTCATGACAGCTGATGCTGCCAAGTCATTTGGCTTGATAGATGAAGTGGTAGAAAAAAGATCTTAATACACAAGATATTGACATCAAATTATTAGAAACTTGATTAACATAAGTCTCTTATAATAGAGTAATTAAATTGATTCGTTATAAAAACTATGAATACAAATAACAAAAATATTTTATATTGTTCTTTCTGCGGAAAGAGTCAACACGAAGTTAGAAAACTTATTGCAGGCCCAACTGTTTTTATCTGCGATGAGTGTGTTGAACTTTGTATGGATATCATTAAAGAGGAGAGCAAAGATACTTTTGTAAAACATCAAGACGGGTTACCTTCACCTAAAGAGATTTGCTCTGTTTTAGACGATTATGTAATTGGACAATCTCACGCAAAAAAAGTTTTATCTGTTGCAGTTCATAATCATTACAAAAGACTAAATTACGAAAATAAGACAAGTAAAAATGTAGAACTTGCTAAATCAAATATCCTATTAGTTGGACCAACTGGATGTGGAAAAACTTTATTGGCACAAACACTCGCTAGAATTTTAGATGTCCCATTCACAATGGCTGATGCAACCACATTAACTGAAGCAGGTTATGTTGGTGAAGATGTTGAAAATATTATTCTAAAGTTATTACAAGCTGCAGACTATAATGTTGAAAAAGCACAACGTGGAATTGTTTATATAGATGAGGTTGATAAAATTAGTAGAAAATCTGAGAACCCATCTATAACTAGAGATGTTTCTGGTGAAGGTGTGCAACAAGCGCTTTTAAAAATAATGGAAGGGACTATTGCTAGTGTTCCACCTCAAGGTGGAAGAAAACATCCTCAGCAAGAATTTTTACAAGTTGATACAACAAATATATTATTTATTTGTGGTGGTGCGTTTGCGGGATTAGATAAAATTATATCACAAAGAGACAAGGGAACTTCAATTGGTTTTGGTGCTGATGTAAAAAATACACAAGACAAAAAGACTGGTGAGTGGATGAAAGGCCTAGAACCTGAAGATTTATTAAGATATGGACTTATCCCAGAATTTATTGGTCGATTACCGATGATAGCTACTTTAGATGATTTAGACGAAAAATCTTTAATTAAAATATTACAAGAGCCAAAAAATTCTTTAACAAAACAATATCAAGAATTATTTAAACTTGATGGTGCAAAACTAAGTTTTAAAGAAAGTGCACTAAAAGAAATAGCCCTCAAAGCAATTAGAAAAAAAACAGGAGCAAGGGGTTTAAGATCAATATTGGAAAATATTTTACTTAAAACGATGTATGATTTACCGAGTCAAGAAAATATTAAAGAAGTCATAGTTGATGCTGCATCTGTAAAAGGGCAATCGCAACCAATAATAGTTCATTCAGAATCGGACGATAAATCAAAGCCTAGCAAGACCTCAGCGGCGTAATATCCTTAATAAATAAGAAAAAGGTATTGCAATATAATTTATAATATCCATATTCTTACTCATGGACGTTAAAATTTCATTACCTTTATTACCGCTAAGAGACATTGTGGTGTTCCCAAGTATGGTGATTCCTCTCTTCGTAGGGAGAGATAAATCTATCTCTGCTCTAAACGAAGTAATGAAAAAAGATAAAAAGATTATTTTAGTAACTCAAAAGAACTCAGAAATAGATGACCCAAAAAAGACAGACATTTTTATGTATGGTTGTGAGGGTAGTATTCTTCAACTTTTAAAATTACCAGATGGAACTGTAAAAGTTTTAGTGGAGGGAATAAAAAGAGTTAAAATTCTAGATTTTAAGGACAATGAAAAATTCATTACTTGTGAATTTACTCACTACAATGACATCATAGCTAAAGATGAAGATCTATATCCGCTAGCAGCAACGGCTTTAAGAAGATTAGAAAAGTTAACATCAATTAATAAAAAAATTTCTAATGAAACTATTAATTCTATCAAACAATTAAAGGACCCTTCTCAGATTGCTGATAATATTGCATCTCATATAACCGCAACTATTTCAGAGAAACAACAAATTTTTGAGACCATTGATATAAAGAAAAGATTAAATGCGATAATTAAGATAATGGAGAACGAAACAAGCATAATTGGTGTTGAAAAAAGAATTCGTGGCAGAGTCAAAACGCAAATGGAAAAAACTCAAAGAGAATATTATTTAAATGAACAGCTAAAAGCTATCCAAAAAGAGTTGGGTGAAATTGAGGATGGAAAAGATGAAAATACTAGTCTCAATAAAGCAATAATTAAAGCAAGAATGCCAAAAGAAGTTGAAAAAAAATGCTTACAAGAATTAAAAAAATTAAAAAACATGAGTCCAATGTCAGCTGAGGCAACAGTTGTAAGAAATTATTTAGATTGGATGACAGAACTTCCATGGCATAAAAAAAGTGCTGTAGATATTGATCTTAAAAAAGCTTTAGAAATTTTAGATAAAGATCACTTTGGTTTAGAAAAAGTAAAAGAGAGAATTATTGAATTTTTAGCTGTTCAAAAAAGGATGGAAAAAATTAAAGGCCCCATATTATGTTTAGTTGGTCCTCCAGGCGTAGGTAAAACATCATTAGGAAAATCAATAGCAAAAGCTACTAATAGAGAATTTGTAAGAATGTCAGTTGGTGGTATGAGAGATGAAGCGGAAATAAGAGGACACAGAAGAACATACATAGGTTCTCTACCCGGTAAAATAATCCAAATGATGAAAAAAGCTGGTACAAAAAACCCATTAATTCTTTTGGACGAGATTGATAAAATTGGTAATGACTACCGAGGTGACCCATCTTCAGCATTACTGGAAGCATTAGATCCTGAGCAAAATACAACTTTTAACGATCATTACCTTGAAGTTGATTATGATTTATCTGATGTTATGTTTGTTACAACAGCTAACACTTTAAATATTCTTCCACCTCTACTAGATAGAATGGAAGTTATAAGACTAGCAGGTTATACAGAAGATGAAAAAATAAATATTGCAAACAAATATTTATTACCAAAACAAATTAAAGATAATGGTGTTAAAGAAAAAGAGATGAGTTTACAAAATGACATCATCCAAGAAATTATCAGAAGTTACACAAAGGAGTCTGGTGTTAGAAATTTAGAAAGAGAAATTTCTAAAGTCGCCAGAAAAGTAGTTAAGAAAGTTGTTTCTGGAGAGGAAAAAGAAGTTAAGATTAATAAAGAAAATTTGTCAGATTTTCTAGGTGTTCCAAAGTTTAAATCAGGTGAGTTGGAAACTGAAAATAGAGTAGGAATAGTTACTGGATTGGCATGGACAGAATATGGTGGAGAAATTTTGAAAATTGAAACTGCTACAATGCCAGGAAAAGGAAGAATGCAAATAACAGGTAAGCTTGGAGATGTAATGCAAGAGTCAGTAAAAGCTGCAAAATCTTTTGTTAGATCTAAATGCTTAGAGTATGGAATAATACCTCCATTGTTTGAGAAAAAAGATTTTCATATTCACGTTCCAGAGGGCGCTACACCAAAAGATGGTCCATCTGCAGGAATTGGGATGGTTACTTCCATAGTATCTTCTATAACAAACATTCCGGTTAAAAGAGATGTTGCAATGACAGGTGAGGTTACTTTAACAGGTCAAGTATTACCAATTGGTGGCTTAAAAGAAAAACTTATTGCAGCGCACAGAGCAGGAATCAAAGAAGTTTTAATTCCAAAAGAAAATGAGAAAGATTTGGTTGATATGCCAAAAAAAATAATTGATGAAATTAAAATAACTCCTGTTGAGTATGCTGATGAAGTTTTAAAAATCGCTTTAACCAAGGAGCTCAAAAAAACAGAGTGGGTAGAAGTTGATATTTCTAAAAAAGACGATAAGTCTCAAGCAAGTATTCAATAAAAAAATTTATTTATGGAATTATATATAATTTTATTAATTGTAGTTTTTGTAACTTATTATTTAACAAGACCAACATCGAAAACAGAGAAAGATAATTTTAACTCCAAAAATAATTGGAGAGGTGGATTTTAAAAAATTATCTTTTATTTATAACAACTAATTAATCTTGACCTTATCTTACTAAAAGATATAACCAACATTTTGGTTTTGGGCGGTTAGCTCAGTTGGTAGAGCATCTCGTTTACACCGAGGGGGTCAAAGGTTCGAGTCCTTTACTGCCCACCAAAAGAATCAAAAGTGGGGGTGTAGCTCAGTTGGTTAGAGCGATCGCCTGTCACGCGATAGGTCGAGGGTTCGAGTCCCTTCACTCCCGCCACTTACTTAATTTAAAGCTGATAATCGTTATCAAATGAGCTGTATATTTTGAATAATGTGACCTAACACCACTTCATCTAGCTTTAAAAAATGATATATATTCCACCATGACAGCGGAATTTTTAAAAGATTATTTGCCCATCATATTATTCCTAATTATAGCGTTAGGACTTAGTTGTGCATTTATAGTAATTAATTTTATCTTATCTCCAAAAAATCCAGATCCAGAAAAGTTATCAACTTATGAATGTGGATTTGAACCATTCCAAGATTCAAGAATGGAATTTGATGTAAGGTTTTATTTAGTTGCAATTTTATTTATTATTTTTGATCTTGAAATTGCATTTTTATTTCCGTGGGCAATTTCTTTAGGAAATATTGGCATCTTAGGTTTTACGTCAATGATGATTTTTTTATTCATACTTACAATTGGATTTATTTATGAATGGAAAAAAGGTGCATTAGACTGGGAATAAAATTTTTTTTAAATGAATAATAAATTAGATCAAGTACCTGATGAATTTAAACAACTTGCGGAAGATTTTGGTAAGAATGGATTTATAACTACTTCATTAGAAAATTTAGTAAATTGGTCAAGATCTGGATCTTTGCATTGGATGACTTTTGGTCTTGCCTGCTGTGCTGTTGAAATGATGCAAACAGCCATGCCAAGATATGATCTTGAGAGGTTTGGTGCTGCTCCAAGGGGATCACCTAGACAATCTGATGTTATGATTGTTGCAGGCACTTTAACAAATAAGATGGCGCCAGCATTAAGAAAAGTTTATGATCAAATGCCAGAACCAAGATACGTTATATCAATGGGAAGCTGCGCAAATGGTGGAGGGTATTATCATTATTCATATTCTGTTGTAAGGGGTTGTGATCGTATTGTGCCCGTAGATGTTTATGTACCAGGTTGTCCACCTTCTGCCGAAGCATTGTTATATGGAATAATGCAATTACAAAAAAAAATTAGAAATAAAGGATCTTTTAACAGGTAAAATGAATAATTTAATCGATATAGAGAAAAAGATAAATTCAGAACTTACGACAAAAATCAACAAGACTTCTATTAAACATAATCAAATTTATGTTGAAATTGATAAAGATGATTTAATTGACGTTGTCTTATTTATAAAAACAAACAAAGATACTAAGTTTAGACAGCTTATTGATATTACGGTTGTAGATTATCCTGAGGAAACTCAAAGATTTAAGATTGTGTATTTATTTTTAAGTCACGAGTTTAATCATAGAATGATCCTAAGTTATTCTATCAATGAAAACGAGCTTATCTCCTCTTTAACATCTGTATTTCCATCAGCTAATTGGATGGAAAGAGAAGTTTTTGATATGTATGGCGTAAATTTTAAAAATCATCCTGATTTAAGAAGAATTTTGACCGACTATGGTTTTGAAGGCCACCCATTAAGAAAAGATTTTCCTTTGACTGGTCATTCGGAAGTTAGATATAGCGAAGAAAAAAAAAAAGTTATTAATGAACCTGTAAAACTAGAACAAAATTATAGAAATTTTGATTACGAAAGTCCTTGGGAAGGAACAAAATATATAAAAGAAATATCAGAAACTAATGACAAAAAAAATTAAAAATTTAAATTTGAATTTTGGTCCACAACATCCTGCTGCCCATGGTGTATTAAGACTAATTCTTGAGCTGGATGGTGAGGTTGTAGAAAAAGCAGACCCACATATTGGTTTGTTACATCGAGGAACAGAAAAATTAATTGAAAATAAAACATATATGCAAGCTGTTCCATATTTTGATCGACTTGATTATGTTGCTCCCATGAACCAAGAACATGCTTTTGCCTTAGCTATAGAAAAAATTCTAGATATCGATGTTCCAATAAGAGCGCAATATATAAGAGTTATGTTTTGTGAAATCGGAAGAATATTAAGTCATATATTAAATGTTACCACTCAAGCTTTAGATGTGGGTGCCTTAACACCATCATTATGGGGATTTGAGGAAAGAGAGACATTAATGACTTTTTACGAGCGAGCATCTGGATCAAGATTACACGCAAATTATTTCAGAGCTGGTGGAGTTCATCAAGATTTACCTGCTGGTTTAGAAAAAGATATAGCGAAATTTTGTGAAACTTTTCCAAAAATAATAAATGATCTCGAGAACCTTTTAACTGATAATAGAATATTTAAGCAAAGAAATGTAGATATTGGAGTGGTAACCAAAGATGACGCTTTAGACTACTCTTTTAGTGGTGTAATGATTAGAGGTTCAGGGATCCCTTGGGATTTAAGAAAATCTCAACCCTACGATTGTTATGATCAATTAGATTTTAAAATTCCAGTTGGTAAAAATGGTGATTGTTACGATCGATATTTATGTAGAATTGAGGAAATGAAAGAAAGTGTATCAATCATAAAACAATGTTTAGCGAGGATGGAAAAAGGTCCAATAAAAACTTTTGATGGAAAAATATCTCCACCATCTAAAGCAGAAATAAAACAATCTATGGAAGCATTGATACATCACTTTAAATTATTTACTGAGGGATATCGTGTACCAAAAGATGAAATTTATACTGCTGTCGAAGCACCTAAAGGTGAATTTGGTGTTTATTTAATCTCAGATGGATCAAGTAAACCTTATAAGTGTAAGATAAGAGCGCCAGGATTTTCACATTTACAATCAATGGATTATTTAATTAAAGGTCACATGTTAGCAGATGTGCCTGCTGTTCTTGGTTCACTTGATATAGTTTTTGGGGAGGTCGATAGATGAGTTTAAGAAGACCTGCAAAAAACCAACCTGAAAATTTTGAATTTAACCCTTCTTCATTAGAGGCTGCAAAAAGTATTGTTACCAAATATCCAGAAGGTAAACAACAAAGTGCTGTGATGGCATTATTATACATTGCTCAAAAACAAAATGATAACTGGATACCTTTAGCTGCAATGAAATATATCGCAAAATTTTTAAATATGCCCTACATAAAAGTATATGAAGTTGCTACTTTCTATAGCATGTATAATTTATCACCTGTGGGTAAGTATTTTGTTCAAGTGTGTACCACAACTCCATGCATGATAAGGGGTGCCAATAAATTAGTCGAGGCATGTAAAGAAAAAATTTCAGAACATGAAGCAGTCCTTTCAAATGATAAAAGTTGTTCGTGGATGGAAGTTGAGTGTCTTGGCGCATGTGTCAATGCCCCGATGATGCAAATTAATGATGATTATTATGAAGATCTTGATAAAGAAAAAACTTTAAAAATTTTAGATAAAATTTTAAAGGGAGAAAAACCAACACCTGGCTCCTATAGAGGAAGAATAAATAATGAACCAGAAAATAATAGAAAAACATTAATGGATTTAAAAAATGCTTAAGGATCAAGATAGAATTTTTCAAAACTTATATAATGATTTGGGACCCGACCTAACTTCATCTCAAAGGAGAGGTGATTGGGTAAATACTAAAGAAATAACAGGTAAGGGTAGAGACTGGATTATAAATGAAATTAAAGACTCTCAACTTAGAGGAAGAGGTGGTGCAGGTTTTCCAACAGGTTTAAAATGGTCCTTTGCACCTAAAGAAGTCGGCACTAGACCACATTATTTAGTGATTAATGGAGATGAGTCTGAGCCTGGAACTTGTAAAGATAGAGATATTTTAAGATTTGAACCTCATAAATTAATTGAAGGTTGTTTGATTGCATCTTATGCAATTCAAGCACATGTTTGCTATATTTATATTAGAGGAGAATATTTTGTAGATGGACAAAAGTTACAAGCGGCAATTGACGAAGCTTATGAAAAAAAACTATTAGGTAAAAACGCTGCAGGCACTGGGTGGGATCTGGATATTTATATTCACTATGGAGCTGGAGCGTATATTTGTGGAGAGGAAACTGCATTACTTGAAAGTATTGAAGGAAAAAAAGGTCAACCAAGATTAAAACCTCCTTTTCCAGCACTAATTGGACTTTATGGTTGCCCAACAATAATTAATAATGTGGAAACTATAGCTGTCGTACCAACAATATTAAGAAGAGGTGGGAAATGGTTTGCATCTTTGGGAAGAGAAAAAAATACAGGTACCAAAATTTTTTGTATATCTGGAAATGTAAATAATCCTTGTAATGTTGAGGAAGAAATGAACATTCCATTAAAAGAACTAATTGAAGTACATGCTGGTGGTGTCATAGGTGGCTGGGATAATTTACAAGCTGTTATACCTGGTGGATCATCAATGCCATTAATACCAAAAGATAAATGTGAGACTTTGACTATGGACTTTGACTCATTAATGGCTGAAAAAAGTGGATTAGGAACAGCTGGTGTAGTTGTGATTAATAAAGATCAAGACATTATAAAATGTATGGCTCGAATAGCGAGATTTTACAAACATGAAAGTTGTGGCCAATGCACACCTTGTAGAGAAGGTTCGGGCTGGATGTGGAGAATGCTTGAAAGAATGGCAAAAGGAGAAGCGTCCAAAGATGAGATAGACATGTTGGGTGATGTTACAAAACAAATAGAAGGTCATACGATTTGTGCATTTGGCGAGGGTTCTTCTTGGCCAGTTCAAGGTTTATTAAGACATTTTAAAGATGAAATTAAAAAAAGAAATAAATTTGATCCAATTGTAAAAGAAAATAAAAATATTCCTTATTTGGTAGATCAACACTTATTGGATAAAAATGCTTAAATTAAAAGTTAATGATATTGAAGTAGAGGTTGAGGAAGGGTTGACAGTTCTTCAGGCTTGTGAAAAAGCAGGCGCAGAAATACCAAGATTTTGTTATCACGAAAAATTATCAATAGCTGGTAATTGCAGAATGTGTTTAGTTGAAATGGAAAAATCTCCAAAACCAATAGCTTCATGTGCAATGCCCGCTGCAGATGGAATGGTTATAAAAACTAATACTCCAAAAATAGAGAAATCAAGGAAAGGTGTGATGGAGTTTTTATTAGCAAATCATCCACTGGATTGTCCAGTATGTGATCAGGGTGGGGAATGTGATCTTCAAGATCAATCGATGTTTTATGGAATAGATAAGTCAAGATTTAAAGAAAACAAAAGAGCAGTGCCTGAGAAAAATATGGGTCCACTGATCAAAACTCAAATGACAAGATGTATTCATTGTACAAGGTGTGTGAGATTTGCAACCGAGATAGCTGGAGTTCCTGAATTAGGTGCAATTGGAAGGGGTGAGGATATGCAAATTACTACATATTTAGAGCAATCAGTTCAATCAGAATTATCAGGAAATGTAATCGATCTTTGTCCAGTAGGAGCTCTAACATCTAAGCCTTATGTTTTTGAAGCAAGACCATGGGAATTAAAGAAAACGCAGACAATTGATGTAATGGATGCGGTAGGTTCAAATATTCGAGTTGATACCTATGACTGGGAAGTGAAAAGAGTTTTGCCTGTTATAAATGAAGATATAAATGAAGAGTGGATTTCAGACAAAACAAGATATGCTTGTGATGGATTATTAAATCAAAGATTAGACACTCCATATATAAAGTATAATAATAAATTTGAAAAAGCCTCTTGGGACGAGGTTTACAAAATCATCAAATCAAAAATAGAAAATGCAAACAAAGATAAAATTTGTGGGTTTGTTGGTGATCTAACAAATATGGAGACAAGTTTTATTTTCAAAGAATTTTTAGAAAGAACAATTGGTACGAAAAAATATGATTTTAGACCTACAAAAAGATTTATCGACAATTCTAAAAGAGAAAATTATTTATTCAATTCATCGATAAACGGAATTGAAGAAGCAGATTTAATTTTATTGATAGGTACAAATCCTAGATTTGAAGCAACAATGATTAATGCGAGAATTCGAAAAGCATATTTAAGTAATAATACCAGAGTTATTTCATTAAATGATGTTGGAGACCTAACTTACAACTATCAAAGTTTAGATGGGAGGGTAAAAACTATCAAAGATATATTTGAAAATAATAATAAATTGTCAAAAGAAATTATTGAGTCAAAAAAACCAATGATTGTATTTGGCGAGTCTTTTTTTAAAATTAAATCAGCAAGTTTTTTATTTAATTTATCCAAAAAATTTTTATCCAAGAATAATAAATTGAATGATGATTGGAACCCAATTAACATATTATCATGGGATTCATCTACAGTTGGAAATCTAGATTTAGATATTATTGATAAAAGTAATAAAATTCTAGATGAACTTCATGAAAATAAATTTGAAATTATTTTTTTACTTGGCCAAGATAATTTAGATTTTAAAAAGAAAGATGAATTTATTATTTATCAAGGAAGTCATGGAGATAGAGGTGCAGAAATTGCAGATATAATTTTATCAGGTGCTGCTTATACTGAACAATCTGGACATTACACTAACTTAGAAGGTAAATTACAAAAAGCTTTTAAAGCATCTTACCCCCCAGGTGATGCAAAAGAGGACTGGCAAATAATAAATGATCTCGCCGAGGTTATGAATAATAGAAAACTTTTTAATGATAAAGATGAACTCGAAAGTAGTATGTTTAACTATTTAAAAATGAATAAAGATCAGCAAACTTCAGAATTAGATTATAAATTAAATGAAAGCGATTTTAATGATGAATCTTTAAAAGTTGATTATAAAGACTACTATTTTTCTAATGTAATTGCACGTTCATCAAAAACTATGCTTGAATGTAATAACGCAAAAATTGATTTAAAAAAAACAGGGACAGAAGGTTAATTCGTGGAATACTTAAATATTATTTTTCAAGAAAGTTACAAAATTTTATTTTTATTAGTGCCTGTTTTAGTTTCAGTCGCTATGATCGTGTGGTTAGATCGAAGAGTTTGGGCTTTTGTTCAAAAAAGACAAGGTCCAAATGTTGTTGGTCCATTTGGCTTATTACAATCCCTAGCAGATGCCCTAAAATATATTTTCAAGGAAATTATAATACCTGCTAGTTCAAACAAAGTAATTTTTATTCTTGCTCCAATAATAACAATGACTCTAGCTCTAATAGCATGGGCTGTAATTCCTTTTGGAGTTGAACAAGTATTAGCAGATATAAATGTTGGAATTTTATATATTTTTGCTGTCTCATCATTGGGTGTGTATGGGATAATAATGGGTGGATGGGCGTCGAATTCAAAATATCCTTTTTTAGGAGCAATTAGATCAGCTGCACAAATGGTATCTTATGAGGTATCAATTGGTATCATTATAATTAATGTCTTATTATGCGTTGGATCTCTAAACTTGAATGATATTGTAGTTGCTCAAAAAGAAATGTGGTTTGTAATACCATTATTCCCAATGTTTGTAATTTTTTTTATATCAGCTTTAGCTGAAACGAATAGACCACCTTTTGATTTACCAGAAGCAGAGGCCGAATTAGTTGCGGGTTACCAAACAGAATATTCTGGGATGATGTATGCAATGTTTTGGTTGGGAGAGTATGCAAATATTTTGTTAATGTGTGCACTAGGGTCAATTTTATTTTTAGGAGGCTGGTTATCTCCAATCGATCTTTATCCTTTTAATTTAATACCTGGTGCTCTTTGGTTAATTTTTAAAATTTTATTTTTATTTATTCTTTTTGCGTTGGTCAAAGCGATTGTTCCAAGATATAGATATGATCAACTAATGAGACTAGGTTGGAAAATATTTTTACCATTATCTTTAATTTATGTTGTTTTAACAGCGAGTTATCTTTTTTACTTTAATCTTTTACCTACAATATAAATGAAAATATCAAGATTTTTTAAAACAATATTAATGACCGATTTTATCAGTGGGCTTTTTATTGCTGTTAAGGAAATTTTCAAATCAAAAAAAACTATAAATTATCCATTTGAAAAAGGCAAAATTAGTCCAAGATATAGAGGTGAACACGCATTGAGAAGATATCCTAACGGAGAAGAAAGATGTATAGCTTGTAAATTGTGTGAAGCTGTATGTCCAGCTCAAGCAATTACAATTGAGTCTGCTGAAAGAGCCGATGGAAGCAGAAAAACTACTCGCTATGATATTGATATGATGAAATGTATTTATTGTGGATTATGTGAAGAATCTTGTCCTGTAGATGCGATTGTCCAGGGACCAAATTTTGAATTTTCAACGGAAACTCGTGAGGAACTTTATTATACAAAAGAAAAACTCCTAGATAACGGAGATAGATGGGAAAATGTTTTAGCGGCAAATATTAAATCAGACAATCCATACAGATAATTTATGATTGCACATGCAATATTTTTTTATGTTTTTTCCATCATTGCAGTTGTTTCTGCTATAATGGTAACTGTTTCTAAAAACACAGTTCATTCAGTTTTTTTTTTAATTCTTGATTTTATAAGTATATCTTGCCTCTTCATAATGATTGGTGCCGAATTTTTGGGGATGATTATGTTGATAGTTTATGTTGGGGCAGTTGCAGTGCTATTTTTGTTTGTCGTAATGATGCTTAACGTTGCTCAACAAAAAAATCAGTGGTTTGTTTCAAAAGATAGCTCAAGACATATTCCTATAGGATTATTAATTAGTGTAATAATATTTTTTGAATTGATAATTGTAATAGGCGGCTGGAAATATAAACCTGATTTATTTAATTCTGCGAAATCATCTTTAGAAAATGGCGTAAGTAATACTCATTCATTAGGTCAGGTTTTATACACTGATTATATACATGTGTTTCAAATCAGCGGGATGATACTTTTGATTGCTATGATAGGTGCAATAGTCCTTACTTTTAGACAAAGAGAGGGAGTTAAAAAACAAAGTTATTTAAAACAGATATCTAGAGAAAGGACAGAAGGTGTGGAAGTACTTGAGGTTGCGTCTAATAAAGGAGTAAAAATAGATGATTGATATAAGTTTAGGTCACTATTTAACTTTAGGTGCTGTTATTTTTAGTATTGGAATAATTGGTATATTTCTTAATAGAAAAAATATTATTGTAATCTTGATGAGTATTGAACTTATCTTATTAGCTGTAAATATTAATTTAGTATCTTTTTCAATTTATTTAGGAGATCTTTCTGGTCAAGTTTTTACCCTATTTATACTAACTGTTGCTGCAGCTGAGGCTGCAATTGGTCTTGCGATCATAGTTGTTTATTTTAGAAACTCTGGAACTATTCGAGTAGAGGAGATAGATAAACTAAAAGGTTAAAATGGAAATTTCAATTATAGCATTACCATTAATTGCCTCAATTATTTCAGGATTTTTTGGAAAATTGATAGGAGATAGAAGTTCAGAAATAATTACCAGCCTATTGGTATCTATTTCAGCAATTTTTTCTGTCCTCGTTTTGTATGAGGTTGTTGTTAATCAATATCAAGAGAACATCATCATAGCGACATGGATTAGCTCTGGATCGCTTGAAGTAAATTGGTCAATGAAAATTGATTCATTATCTGCTGTGATGTTAGTTGTTGTTACATCAGTTTCTGCCTTAGTTCATATTTATTCAATCGGTTACATGTCTCACGACCCGCACAAACCAAGATTTATGGCTTACTTATCTTTATTTACATTTGCAATGCTGATGTTAGTTACTGCAGATAATTTCATTCAATTATTTTTTGGTTGGGAAGGTGTAGGCTTATGTTCGTATTTTTTAATAGGTTTTTGGTTTAGAAAAGAATCAGCTAACAAAGCTGCCATTAAAGCATTTGTAGTGAATAGAGTGGGTGATTTTGGGTTTGCTCTAGGAATATTTTTAATTTTTTATTTATTTGGAACTGTAAATTATTCTGAGGTTTTTGCAAAAATTCCAAACATTACAGATAAAGATTTGGTATTTTTAGGTATCACATTTAATGCTGTAGATTTAATTTGCTTACTTTTATTTATTGGTGCAATGGGTAAATCAGCACAAATTTTACTTCATACCTGGTTACCAGATGCTATGGAAGGACCAACACCTGTTTCTGCATTAATTCATGCAGCCACAATGGTAACAGCAGGAGTTTTTCTAGTTGTAAGGTGTTCACCAATTTATGAATACTCTGATCTAGCTTTAAATATCATTACGATCATTGGTATGAGTACGGCATTCTTTGCTGCAACAGTAGCTCTGGTACAAAATGATATTAAAAAAATAATTGCGTATTCTACTTGTAGCCAATTAGGTTACATGTTTTTTGCCACTGGCGTAGGAGCATATAATGTTGCAATGTTTCATTTATTCACTCACGCGTTTTTTAAAGCACTATTATTTTTAGGATCTGGTTCAGTTATTCATGCTTTTAAAGACGAACAAAATATAAATAATATGGGCGGAGTGTGGAAAAAACTTCCATACACCTATTCACTAATGATTATAGGAACGCTAGCTTTAACGGGGTTTCCATTTTTGTCAGGTTTTTATTCTAAAGATGCAATAATTGAATTTGCTTATTTGAGAGGAAATACAACAGGTTATTATGCTGCTGGTATAGGTATTTTTACAGCATTTCTAACATCAATTTATTCTTGGAGATTAATTTTTAAAACTTTTCATGGTGAGTATAATAATAAAGAGATTAAGATAGATGAGACGCACGAGTCTCCTGTCGTGATGTTAATTCCTCTAGTTTTATTATCAATTGGTGCAATATTTGCAGGATTTTTATTTAAAGAATTATTTATCGGTTATGAAGGTCTAAATAATTTTTGGCGTGACTCAATATTTTTTCTAAAACCATTAAGCACGGATCACCCACCACTATGGTTTTTATTACTTACTCCAACTTTGGTAATATTATCTATTCCACTAGCATATTATTTATTCCTTAAAAATAGAAATTTACCTGAACGATTAGCTAGTATAAATAAACCGCTATATAATTTTTTATTAAATAAATGGTATTTTGATGAACTTTATGATGTTTTATTTGTTAAACCATCAAAAAAATCAGGTTTATTTTTATGGAAGTTCTTTGATTTGAAAATTATCGATGGTTTTGGTCCAGACGGTATTTCGTCGATAATCAAAAAATTTTCAGTAAAAGCTAATAAATTTCAAAGTGGATATATATATCAATATGCTTTTGTAATGTTACTTGGTTTTTCTGCTTTATTAACATTCTTAATTGTAAAATAATGAACTTTCCTATTCTGTCCTCTTTGATTTTATTACCATCAATTGGAGCTTTATTCTTATTTTTTACCAAAAGTGATAAAAAAAATAATTTTACTGGAAAATATGTTGCTTTATTTACTTCAGCAGTAAATTTTTTTTTATCCATTTATCTATGGATATTATTCGATCCAACAACTTCTGAGTTTCAATTTGTTGAGGAAAGAATTTGGATTAAAGATTTAATAAATTACAAGGTAGGTGTTGATGGTATTTCGATTTTGTTTATTTTACTCACAACATTTATAACACCGCTTTGCATTATATCTGTGAATAATTCAATCAAAGAGAGACTAAGTGAATTTTTGATAGCTGTACTTATCATGGAGTCTTTTATGATCGGTGTATTCTGCTCTTTAGACCTTGTTATTTTTTATTTATTTTTTGAGGCAGGTTTAATTCCCATGTTTTTGATTATTGGTATCTGGGGTGGTGCCAGAAGAGTTTATTCAGCATTTAAATTTTTTTTATATACCTTGCTTGGTTCGGTTTTAATGTTAGTAGCTATAATTACAATATATTGGTTGAATGGAACTACAGACGTAGTTGAACTTTATAATTCTGGGATTGATATAAAGTACCAAAACCTTTTATGGTTAGCTTTTTTTAGCTCTTTTGCAGTTAAAACTCCTATGTGGCCAGTTCATACATGGTTACCAGATGCTCATGTTGAAGCACCAACAGCAGGATCTGTTTTATTAGCAGCTATATTATTAAAAATGGCAGGTTATGGTTTTATAAGATTTTCTCTTGGATTATTTCCGGCAGCATCGGAAATTTTCACCCCATTGATTTACACACTCAGTGTAATCGCGATTATTTTTACTTCTTTCATAGCTTTAATGCAGGAAGATATGAAAAAGCTGATTGCTTATTCATCGGTTGCGCATATGGGTTACGTTACTTTAGGAATTTTTACAATTCAGCAACAAGGTATTGAGGGAAGTATTATTCAAATGATCAGTCATGGACTAGTTTCTGCAGCACTTTTTTTATGTGTAGGTGTTGTTTATGACAGAATGCATTCAAGACTTATAAATACTTATGGTGGAATCGTAAGTATTATTCCAAAATATTCAATTTTATTTATGTTATTTACTTTAGCAGCTCTAGGCCTACCTGGAACAAGTGGTTTTGTTGGGGAATTTTTAATTTTGATGGGCGCTTTTAAGGATAATTTTTTAGTAGCTGTGATTGCTAGCTTAGGGGTAATTATTGGTGCCGCATATATGCTTTGGTTATACAAAAGAGTAGTTTTTGGAAAATTAATAAATACAGATTTAAAACAGATGTTTGATTTAAATAGATCTGAGTTATTTATTTTATCTTGTTTAGCTGTGCCAACTCTATTTTTTGGATTTTATCCAGATCCTCTAATTAACACAATTGAGGTATCTATCTCAGATTTAATTGATCAATATAATTTTAAATTAGCAAGTAAAACATAATGGAAAATTTACAATTAGTATTACCCGAAATATTTCTATCATTGTCGATAATGTTTTTATTAATATTAGGTGTTTTTAAAAAAAATAGCTCAAGACTTGTGCAGAGTCTTTCCTTAGCTGTTTTGATTGTAACCGCTGTTATTACTTTTAACGAAACAATTGGTATTAACGAAACAAAATTATTTAATAATAGTATTATCATCGATTATCTATCTTCTTTGATGAAGATAATCACTTTATTAGCTGCCTTCTTAGTCTTAGTCATTTCTTCAAACTATCTTAAAACTTTTCAAATTTTTAAGATTGAGTATCCAATATTAATTTTAAGTTCTGTATTAGGAATGATGGTTATGATTAATTCTAATGACTTAATTGTATTTTACATGGGTCTAGAGCTTCAGTCGTTGGCATTATATGTTTTAGCTACATTCAATAGAGATCAAATCAAATCTTCTGAAGCGGGACTTAAATATTTTGTTTTAAGTGCTCTATCCTCTGGTTTATTGCTCTATGGTTGCTCTTTAATATATGGATTTACTGGCTCTACCAATTTTAATGTAATAGCTGATCAATTAAATTCAAATGAGTATGCTTTGACATTTGGTATCGTATTTATTTTAGTGGGACTAGCCTTTAAGATTTCTGCTGTTCCTTTTCATATGTGGGCTCCAGATGTTTACGAAGGTTCACCTACTTCGGTGACATTATTTTTTACAATGGTTCCAAAAATAGCAGCGCTGACAGTATTTATAAGATTTTTATATGTACCATTTTTAAATCTGATTGATCAGTGGCAAATGATTTTAATTTTTTTATCGATTGCATCAATGCTATTTGGTGCCATTGCAGCCATAGGACAAACAAATTTGAAAAGACTTGTTGCCTATAGCTCCATAGGTCATGTGGGTTACGCACTAGCTGGTGTAGCAGCAGGTACGAATGATGGCATTCAAAGTTCAGTAATTTATATAATTATATATATACTCATGAACTTAGGATTATTTTCATGTTTGTTAATGTTGAAACGAGATAATAACTATTATGAAAAAATAGATGATTTATCAGGTTTGTCTAAAAATCATCCAATGCTAGCGTTATCATTACTTATAATTTTATTCTCGTTAGCTGGGATACCTCCTCTAGCTGGTTTTTTTGCTAAGTTTTATGTTTTTAAAGCGGTTATTGAACAATCAATGTATTTTTTAGCAATCGTAGGTTTATTATCAACAGTCGTTGCAGCTTTTTATTACTTAAGGTTAATTAAAATTATGTATTTTGATGAGCAAAAAGAAAAATATGACACCGACCATGGTTTTTGGTTAAAATTTTCTTTAACAGCATCTACATTGTTAATTCTGATATACTTCATATTTCCAAGTCAATTAATAGAGGTAGTTTCTAGAATTAACATAATTTAATGAAATTCAGAATTTTAAGATTTAAAAAATTAAGAAGCACGAATGATACAGCCATAAGAATGGTTAAAAGTTCTAATTTAAAGTGTGGAATGATAATTGCTGAGAGCCAAAGTAATGGACGTGGGCAATACGGAAGAAAATGGATTTCATTTAAAGGAAATTTATTTGTAAGTTTTTTTTATAGTTTAGAAAATATGAATTTAACTATAACTAAAATTACAAAATTAAATTGTCTATTAGTAAAAAAACTAATTTCAAAATATTACAAAAAGAGGATTGTATATAAAAAACCAAATGATTTATTAATTAAGGGAAAAAAAATTTGTGGAATTCTCCAAGAGATAATAAATAAGCAAAATCAAAAATTTTTAATACTTGGAATTGGAATTAATTTGATAAAAAACCCTATAATTAGCAACTATCCAACTACTAATTTAAATGATTTAATTAATAAAAAAATTTCAAAAAGAAATATTGAGATACAATTGAAAAAAATTTTTGAAAAAAATTTAAAAGATTTATAAACATGAAAAAAAATAAATAGTTATATGTATATTTTGGGTGATATTGGAAATTCAGATACAAAGATATTTTTAGTTAACAAAAAAGATAGTATTTTAAAAAGAACAAGTTTAATTTCAAAAAATATCAATAATAAAAATTTGGACAAAAAAATTAAATCTTTAATTAAAGATATAAAAAAAGTAGAGAAAATCCTTTTTTGTAGTGTAGTACCAAAATCTTTTAATTTGATTAAAAAATATTTTCATAAAAAAACTAAAATTAGATGTTATGAAATTAAAAATCTTAATTTGAGTTCATTAATTAAAATCAAAGTTAATTATAAACAGGCTGGTTCAGATCGTTTAGCTAATGCAATTAGTTTACAAAATAGTAAAGATAATTTTATAATTTTAGATTTTGGTACTGCCACAACATTTGATGTAGTTGAAAAAAAATATTATAGAGGCGGCATAATAGCCCCTGGAGTTAAAATATCGCTTGATACTTTGTCTGACAAAGCCTCATTGATACCTCAAATAAATTTAAAGAAGATAAGAAATATAGTTGGCAACAATACAATTTCGGCAGTGCGTTCAGGTTTTTTTTGGGGTTATATAGGACTAATTGACAATATTATTAATTTGATTAAGAAAGAAACTAGAAAATCTTTCAAACTTGTAATTACTGGTGGTTACTCTGATTTGTTTAGAAAATCATTAAAGACTCGTGTAATACAAAATAAAGATATCACAATTAAAGGATTAATTAAAATTGCTAAGTTAATAAAATAAATGAAAAAAGAATTATTATTTTGTCCACTAGGAGGTTCAGGTGAAATTGGAATGAACATGAATCTTTTTGGTTATGGTGAGCCTGGAAATCATAAATGGATAATGGTAGATATTGGAGTAACTTTTGCAGATGATTCTATACCAGGTATTGATCTTATATATCCAGATCCTGGATTTATTGTTGAAAGAAAAGATAATTTATTAGGAATAATATTAACACACGCACATGAGGATCATATTGGAGCAATTGCACACTTATGGCCAAAATTAAAATGTAAGATTTTCGCGACTCCGTTTACCGCTGTATTAATTAAGGAAAAATTTAAAGAAAAACACATTGATATAACAAAAGATTTACAGATAGTTGAATTAAATGGAAATGTGCTATTGGAAGATTTTGAAATCGAGTACATTACTTTAACCCATTCTATTTTAGAACCGAATGGACTAAGAATTAAAACTCCCGCAGGTGTGGTTTTACATACTGGTGACTGGAAAGTTGACCCAAATCCCTTAATAGGTGACGAAATAAATGCGAAAAGATTAAAAGAAATAGGTGATGAGGGTGTATTAGCAATGATTTGTGACTCTACAAATGTTTTTAGTGCTGGCAGATCAGGCTCAGAGTTAGATGTAAGAAAAAATTTATTAAATATAATGGGTCGATTAAAAAAAAGAATTATTGTGACATCGTTTGCTTCTAACGTTGCTAGAATGGAGACAGCCTTTTATTGCGCTGAACAAACTGGAAGACAAATTTCACTAGTTGGAAGATCTATGCATAGAATTTATAAAGCAGCAAGACAATGTGGATATTTACAAAATACCATTGATCCAATTGATCCAAGAGAAGCAAAAAATTTTGCTAGAGAAAAAATAGTTTATTTGTGCACAGGAAGCCAAGGTGAACCAATGGGTGCAATGATGAGGATATCAAATTACACACATCCTGATGTTTTTATTGAAAAAGGTGATGCAGTAATCTTTTCATCAAAGATAATTCCAGGAAATGAGAAAAAACTCTATAAATTACACAACCAGTTAGTCAAAGATGGAATTGAGGTTATTTCAGAAGAAACAGAATTTATACACGTCTCTGGACATCCAAATCGTGAGGATCTTAAAGATATGTATCAATGGGTTAAACCAAAATGTGTAATTCCTGTTCATGGAGAGCACAGACACATGATAGAACACATGAATTTTGCTAAAGAAATGCAAGTACCTCATCCGGTTCAAGTTGAAAATGGTGATATAGTCAAGCTATACCCTGGTGAAGCACCTGAGGTATATGATAAAGCACCTAGTGGAAGATTGTATTTAGATGGAAATGTGAGTGTAGAAGAAAATTCTCAATCA
Source organism: uncultured Pelagibacteraceae bacterium (assembly GCA_902616725.1). Lineage (GTDB taxonomy): Bacteria > Pseudomonadota > Alphaproteobacteria > Pelagibacterales > Pelagibacteraceae > Pelagibacter. The sequence goes on along the minus strand of CACMTZ010000002.1, from coordinate 20,400 downwards.
ATCAAAGATAGAAAAAATTTAAGTAGCAATGGATATTTGGAAGTCACTATATTAATAACACCCAAAGGAAATATCCATAATAACCCTGTTACAACATTTAGAGGGTTGCCCATTTATGAAAAAGATGAATTTCTTTATGGGTTAGAAGACGAAATTGAAAAAACAACAAGATCCTTTAAACTTGGAAGCAGACAGCAAGAAAGTAATTTAATAGACGCTCTTAAAATTGCTTGTAGAAAATTTACAAAAGAAAAAACAGGAAAAAGACCATATACTAATATTAATTTAGTAAGGATTTAATGAGTCCAACTGGCTTAGCGATAATCTACATTATTATCTGGTGGATCGTTTTTTTTGCAATTTTACCAATAGATGTTGAAAGGAAAAAAATAGTTAAAGTAGATGGTGAAGATCCGGGTTCACCAGAAAATCCTAAAATGTTAAAAAAATTTCTTTATTGTACTGGAATAACAACAATTATATTCATAGCCATTTATTTATTAATGAAATTTGAATATTTAAATTTAAGAAATATAATCATTTAACATGCATATTTCCAAATCTTTTATTCCTATTTTAAAAAATAACCCCTCAGAAGCAAAAATAAAGTCTCACCAGCTAATGTTAAGAGTTGGAATGATAAAACAATCTTCAGCAGGCATATACTCTTGGTTGCCCCTTGGTTTTAAAGTAATGAAAAAAATTGAAAAAATTGTGAGAGAAGAGCAAAATAAAATAGGTGCACAAGAAATACTAATGCCAACAATACAATCTAGCGAGATTTGGAAAGAGAGTGGACGTTATGAGGATTATGGTGAAGAAATGTTACGAATAAAAGATCGTCAAGATCGAGAAATGCTTTACGGACCAACAAACGAGGAATTAGTAACTGATATTTTTAGATCTTCTATAAAATCATATAAATCATTACCTCAACTTCTTTATCATATTCAATGGAAATTTAGAGATGAAATCAGACCAAGATTTGGAATTATGCGATGTCGAGAATTCTACATGAAGGATGCATATTCTTTTGATGTTACAGATGAAGATGCGTTGTTTTCTTATAATAAATTTTTCTTATCTTATTTAAAAACTTTTAAAAGATTAGATCTTACAGCAATACCAATGGCAGCCGATACAGGACCGATAGGTGGAAATCTTTCTCATGAATTTATTATCCTAGCAGAAACTGGAGAGAGTAAAATTTATGCTGATAAAAGAATATTTGACTTGAATTTTGAAGGAACAAAACTTGATGTTAAATCTCTACTAGAAATGAGAAGTCAATATGAAAAATTTTATTCTGTTACTGATGATAAATTTAAGGAAGATGAGTTTAATGAAAAAGTTTCAGAAAAAAATAGATTGAAAACAAAAGGTATAGAAGTTGGTCATATTTTTTATTTTGGAGACAAATACTCCAAACCAATGGATGCAGCAGTTGATTTACCTGGAGGTAAAAAAGACTACGTAAAAATGGGATCTTACGGAATAGGAGTTTCAAGGTTAGTAGGAGCAATTATAGAGGCAAAATATGATGAAAAAAATGAAATCATGAAATGGCCAATTTCTGTTGCACCATATGATATTGCAATAATTCCTATGATTAATAAAAATGATACATCTGCACTCGATAAAGCAAACAAAATAAGTCTTGAGTTAAATCAAAATAATATCGATGCGATTATTGATGATACTGATGAGAACCTATCCTCAAAAATAAAAAAAATGAATTTAATTGGAGCTCCATATCAAATAATTATTGGAAAACAAACAGAAGGTGATTTATTTGAATTTAAAGAAATAAACAAAGAAACTCAAAAAATTAACTTAAAAGAAATTATTAAGATTATTAATAAACAAAAAGCTCACAATTGATTTCAACTTTAGAAAAAGAAATTACATTTAGATTTTTAAAAGCTAGAAAAAAAGATGGCTTTTTAAATGTGATATCTATATTTTCATTTATTGGAATAAGCCTAGGTGTTGCAGTCCTAATTATTGTTATGTCAGTAATGAATGGATTTAGATCAGAGTTAATAAATAAGATAGTTGGTTTTAATGCTCATATAACTGTTGAAACTTATGAAAATCAAATTCAAATTGATAAATTAAAAAATACTAATCTCAATCTTATCGCGAGTGAAATGATATTAAGTAACTCAGGAGAAGCAATAATTATTAAAAAAGACACCTCTAAAGGTATTATTTTGAGAGGTTATTCAAGAAAAGATTTTCCTAAACTAAAGATAATAGAAGATAAAACATTTGTTGGGAATAAAAGTAACTTAACAGGTAATTATATTTCTTTAGGGAAGGAGTTAAGTTTTACACTAAATCTTAAGCTCGGTGATGATGTATCAATAATGTCATCATCAGGTGTAGATACAATAATTGGCAGTATCCCAAAGAAAAAATCTTTTACTATTGTTTCATTATTTGAAAGTGGCTTAGCAGATTTTGATAATAACGTAGCATTTATCAATATTGATACTTTAGATGAATTTATGAATTTTTCAAAAAAAGACAGAAAGTTAGAAGTTTATTTAAAGGATCCACAAAATATTGAAAATCAAAAAGAAATTGTTCAAAAAATATTTCCTAATGATTTTGTGTATAGCTGGGCTGATACTAACAGTTCTTTATTCTCAGCTTTAAAAGTAGAACGAAATGTGATGTTTATTATATTATCTCTTATAATTATTGTTGCTGCTTTTAATATTATTTCAGGCTTGACGATATTGGTAAAAAATAAAACTAGAGATATTGCTATTTTAAAATCTATTGGTGTATTGAATAAATCTATTATAAAGATATTTTTTTTAGTTGGGGTAACTATAGGTACAACCGCTACATTGTTTGGAATAATATTAGGGGTTACATTTTCTATGTATGTTGAAAATGTTAGAAAATTTTTAAGTGATGTTTTTAACATTAGTTTATTTCCTGAGGAAATATATTTTCTAAGCACAATGCCGTCTGAAATAAACCCATCTTCTATTTTTATTATTTCATTGTGTTCAATTTTTATAACGATAATTGTATCCATATTTCCAGCTATGAAAGCGGCCAAACTAGATCCAATAAAAGCATTAAAATATGAGTAATTTAATTCAGCTATCAAAAATTAGTAAAAGCTTTTTAAGTTTAAAAAAGATAAATGTTTTAAAAAAAATTTCATATAAATTTAAGTCTGGAAAAATTTATTCCCTAATGGGACCCTCAGGCTCAGGTAAATCAACTTTATTAAATTTATTGTCCTTAATAGATCGACCTAGTTCAGGATCTATAATTATTGATAATAAAAAGATTGATCCAAACAATTCTCAAAAAAATGATCTATTAAGAGCTAATAAAATCGGGATAATCTATCAACAAGATAATCTTCTGTCTGATTTCACAGCAATAGAAAACTTAACCTTAGCCAGTTTAGCAAGCGGTAAAAATAAAGATGAGGCTTCAAATATATCAAAAATAATGCTCAAAAAAGTTGGTCTAGCAAAAAGATTAAATCACTACCCTTCACAATTATCTGGGGGTGAGAAACAAAGGGTATCGATTGCTAGAGCTTTGATAAATAACCCGCAAATTATACTTGCAGATGAGCCAACTGGAAGTTTAGATATTGAAACTGCAAAAGGAATTTTTGAGCTTTTAAAAAAACAGATAAAGCCTGATAGAATAATAATATTTGCAACTCATAATAGATTTTTTGCTAATAAGTCGGATTGCTTATTGGAAATAGTTGATGGTAATATAAGTACCATTAATGGCTGAGTCTCAAATTCAAAACTTTAATCATCTAAAAATACACTCTCAATTTTCAATATGTGAAGGAGCAATTAAAATTGATGACTTAAAAGAAATATCTAAAGAAAAAAAAATTAGATCTCTAGCTTTATGTGATACATCGAATTTATGTGGTGCCCTAGAATTTGCAGAAAAAATATCTAAAGTTGGAACCCAACCAATTATTGGTACTCAGATCAATTTTAAATTAGATGATAATATTGGTTTGTTGCCATTGTTTGCATTGAATGAAATTGGATATAAAAGAATAATTGAATTATCTTCATTATCATATCTTAATAATGATGGAACCTCGGATCCACATTTAAATTTTGAGGAATTGTTAAAGAATAATGAGGGGGTTGCCATTTTTTCAGGAACAATAAATGGTTTATTTGGTAAATTATTCAATAAAGGAAAATTTTCAGAAATTGAAAAAACATACTTTAAACTCAAACAAAAATATGGTGATAAATTTTATATAGAAATTCAACGTCATGGAGATCAAAATGAAATTTCATTTGAAAAGTTTAATCTATCGCAGTCTTTGAATTTAGAAATATCAATAATAGCTACCAACGAAGTTTTTTACTCAAACAAAGACATGTATGAGGCTCATGATGCATTAATTTGTATTAAGAACAAAACCTACGTAAATGAGAAAAATAGGATTAAATACTCAAATCAGCATTATCTTAAAGATAATTCTGAAATGTCCGAATTATTTTCTGATTTACCTGAAGCGTTAGAAAATAATTATAATTTCCCGTATCGTTGTAACTTTCGACCACATTTTTCAAAGCCCATATTACCTGACATTAGTTCAGATAAAGGTGGAAATGCAGATGAGATATTAAAAAGAAATTCTTTAAATGGTTTAAAAGAAAAATTTAAAAATATTTTTAAAATACAGGATGAGGATCTTTCTAAAAATGAAAAATTTTTACTTTACAAAGATAGATTAGATCATGAACTAGATATTATCATACAAATGAAATATTCCAGTTATTTCTTAATTGTTTCTGATTATATTATATGGGCAAAAAAAAATGATATTCCAGTAGGGCCTGGAAGGGGATCTGGCGCAGGTTCTTTAGTAGCATGGTGTCTATTAATTACAGATGTCGACCCAATAAAGTTTAATCTCATTTTTGAAAGATTTTTAAATCCCGATCGTATTTCAATGCCAGATTTTGATATAGATTTTTGTGAGGAAAAAAGAGACCTAGTTTTTGAATATTTGACTGAAAAGTATAATGATAGTGTTGCTCATATAATTACTTTTGGAAAATTAAAAGCCAGAATGGTTATTAGAGATGTTGGAAGAGTATTAGGGTTATCCTATGGTTTTGTTGATAGTATATCCAAAATGATACCTTTTGATCCTTCAAGACCCCAGAATTTAACAGAATGTATTGCCGGGGAGCCAAGACTTCAAAAATTAATTAAAGATGATCCAAGAGTTAAAAAACTTACAGAACTCTCTTTAAAACTAGAGGGATTGAATAGAAATGTTGCAACTCACGCAGCAGGTGTTGTTATAGCTGATAGAAAATTACAGGAAGTTGTTCCTTTATACAAAGATGCTTCAGCAGATCTATTACTTCCTTCAACTCAATTTGATATGTATTCAGCTGAGGATGCTGGATTAATTAAATTTGATTTTTTAGGATTAAAAACATTAACAGTAATTAATAACACTCAAAAATTAATAAAAAAAAAAGAAAAAGATTTTAATATTGAGAATATTAACTATGAAGATAAAAAAGTTTTTGAAATGTTATCTTCGGGTAATACAGTCGGCTTATTTCAAATTGAAAGTTCTGGAATGAGAGAAGCGTTAACTCAAATGAAGCCAAATCATATTGAGGATATTATTGCATTAGTTGCTTTATATAGACCAGGTCCCATGAGCAATATACCAACTTATAATGATTGTAAGCATGGCAAACAAGAGCCAGATTATTTACACCCTTTATTAAAGGATATTTTAAAACCAACCTACGGAGTAATTATATATCAAGAACAGGTAATGCAAATTGCACAGAAATTGTCAGGTTTTACTGCTGGTCAGGCAGATATTTTAAGAAGAGCGATGGGAAAGAAAAAAAGATCTGAGCTTGAAAAACAAAAACAAAATTTTATTGCAGGGGCTGTTAAGAATGGAATTAGTAAAGACGTTGCAGCTGGAATTTTTTTGAAAATAGAACCATTTGCGGAATATGGATTTAATAAAAGTCATGCTGCTGCATATGCGATTATATCTTATCAAACAGCATATTTGAAAACTTATTATCCAAAAGAATTTATCGCTGCCTCGATGACTATGGATATATCTAATCAAAATAAACTTAGCGAATTTTATGAAGAGCTCAAAAGATTGAATATTGAAATTGTTAGACCTGATATAAATCAATGTTTCGCAGATTTTAGAGCCGAAAATGGCAAATTTTATTATGCTTTAGGTGGTATTAAAGCTGTGGGTTATGAAGCTGTCTCTAATATAGTTAAAGAAAGATTAAGCAACGGACCATTTAAATCCATTAAAGATTTTTTAAATCGTGTAAATCCAAAAGATATAAATAAATTGCAACTAGAGGGACTTGTTAAAGCAGGCGCTTTTGATAATTTAAATATTAATCGGCAATCTTTATTCAATTCTATTCCTAATTTTATCACAAAATCCAAAAATATTTTTGAAAATAAATCTGCTAATCAAATAGATCTATTTGGTGAAAATGCTAATGAAGAAGATGAGATAACTACTAATATCGATGATTGGAAGTTTGAGGAAAGATTATCCAAAGAGTTTGAAGCAGTAGGTTTTTTTATCTCAGATCATCCATTAAATCAGTTTAAAGATGTTTTTGATGATTATAATATTTATGATTATCAAAAATTAAATAGCCAAGATGATCTAAAAGAGTCAAATGTAGCTGCAACACTACTTAAAATACAAGAAAGAAAAACTGCAAAAGGTAATCCTTATGCAGTTTTAAAGTTAACTGATTTATCTAGTGTTTTTGAGTTGTTTGTTTTTTCAGACACATTGGAACTAAATCGAGAAATCTTAAAAGAAGGAAATTCTTTTATTTTGACTTTGTTTAAATCCTCATCAGACTCAGAAAATAGATTTAAAAGATTAAATGTTCAAAAAATTGTATCTTTAAAAGATTTGTTAAACAGACCAATTCAAGAAGTAACATTCAATTTAAAATCCACAAAAGAATTAGATGAGATATCAAAATATTTGCCCAAACAAGGAAACACATTGATAAAAATCAATATTAGTGACAATAAAAATGATTTAAAATTTCACTTAAAAAACAAGAGAAATATTGACAGAAAAACATTAAATATTTTAAGAAATAAGGAAATTTCAGCAATAATTGGATAATTAAGACTTGTCTAATTCAAAATTTCTTTGTAAATAATTCTCAATTTTAAATTAACACGCACACAGTTTGTTGGTTTTAAACCTCCGGTCCTTAATTGGAAATAACTGTGGTGGCTTAACCGGGAAAAAATATGAAGATACCAAACGTTACTATTCAACAATTATTAGAAGCAGGAGTTCATCTTGGTCACAAGACTTTAAGATGGAATCCAAAAATGAAGAAATATATATTTGGAAAAAGAGATAGCATTCACATTATCGACCTTACCCAAACTTTAGAATTAACTAAAATTGCTCTAGAAAAAGTTTACGAAACAATTTCAAACAATGGAAAAATCTTGTTTGTATCAACTAAAAAACAAGCCTCTGAGGCTATCGCAGAAGTAGCGAAAGAAACTGAGCAATATTTTGTTAACTATAGATGGTTAGGTGGAATGCTCACAAATTGGGGTACCATTTCAAATTCTATTAAAAAACTAAAAAAACTAGAGATAGATTTAGTTGCTGAGAATAGAGGATTTACCAAAAAAGAGCTTTTAAAAATGAGTGTAAAAAAAGATAAATTACAAAGATCACTTGGAGGAATTGCTGAGATGAAAAAAGTTCCTGATTTAGTATTTATTATAGATACAAATTACGAGTCACTTGCAATTCAAGAGTCAGTAAAATTAGGAATTCCAATAATTGCAATATTAGATAGCAACTCAAATCCTGATGGAATTGATTTTCCAATACCTGGCAATGATGACGCTAGAAGATCAATAGATCTATATTGTAATCTTATTAAAGAAACAATCTTAAGCGCTAAAAAAGCTGCACCTGTTATTGAAACAAAAAAAGATACTGAAAAAAAAGAAAATATTGATAAATCTAAAACTGTTGCTGAAATAGATCGAGAAAAACTGGAAAAAAAATTTTCAAAAAAAAAACCTGAAAAACTAAATTAAATGAGTGATATTGAAAAAGTAAAAAAACTTAGAGAGGCAACAGGTGCTGGATTTAAAGATTGTAATTTAGCAATTAAAGAATCTGAGGGTGATTTAGATAAAGCTGTTGAAATTTTAAGAGTAAAAGGAATTTCAAAAGCTTCTAAAAAAATGTCAAGAGATGCAAAAGAAGGTGTTGTTGCAGTTAGTGGAGATGAAAAAAAGACATCAATTATAGAGGTAAATTGTGAAACAGATTTTGTTGCTAAAAATGATGATTTTATTAATTTTGTGAAAGAATTGAGTGAACTAAACAATCAAAATAATTCAGATATTGAAAAATTAAAAAAATCTAAAATGAAGAATGATATAAATGTTGAAGAAAATTTAGTTGCTTTAATTGCTAAGATAGGAGAAAAAATTACAATAGGTAAAGCAAAAACGATTTCAAATACTTCATCAGTAAATTACCAATATTTACATACAGTAGTGAAAGATAATTTAGCGAAGTTAGCAGTGATAGTTTCATTAGAAACTTCAAATAGTTCTGATATTGTAAAAACATTTGGAAAACAATTGTCAATGCATATAGCAGCATCAAATCCTTTAGCTTTAGAGTCTAAATTAATTGATAAAGCAATCATAGATAAAGAGCAGGAATTAGTCACTGAAGAACTTAAAAATTTAGGTAAACCAGAAGAGATTGCGAAAAAAATTAGTTTAGGTAAGATGAATAAATTTAAAGAGGAAAATGCTCTTTTAACTCAAGCTTGGGTAATGGAACCAAAAAAAAAAGTACAAGATGTTTTAAAAGAACTTGCTATCAATGATTTGAAAATTAAGGAGTTCAGCAGAATTAAAATAGGGGAATAAATGTTTGATGAAAAATCACATAGCCTCAAAATGGATAAGTCTATAGAAGCTTTTTCAAAAGAATTATCATCATTAAGAACTGGTCGAGCAAATGCTGCAATGTTAGATATTGTTAGAGTGGATGTTTATGGACAACAAATGCCAATTAATCAAATTGGGAGTATAACAACACCAGAACCTAGAATGATAAATGTTCAGGTTTGGGATCAAAATAATGTTCCTTTAGTTGATGCAGCTATAAAAAAATCTGAATTAGGACTAAACCCTCAAATTGATGGTCAATTAATTAGATTGCCAGTTCCTGAACTTAATGAAGAGAGAAGAAACGAGTTAAAAAAATTGATTAAATCTATGGGTGAAAAATGCAAGATTTCTATTCGAAATATTCGAAGAGATGCAAATGAGGAACTCAAAAAACTTTTAAAATCTAAAGAAATTGGTGAAGATGAAGAAAAATCTTTTGAAAAAAATGTTCAAAACATCACAGATAGGCACATTCAAATCGTTGATGAAAAGGTCTCTTCAAAAGAAAAAGAAATAATGACCATATGAACCCATTAAATCATGTAGCCATTATCATGGATGGTAATGGAAGATGGGGTTTAAAATATAGAAATTCTAGGAACGCAGGACATAAAGAAGGTTTAAAGACAGTAGAAACAATAATCAAATCTTCAATCAAAAATAAAATTAAGTTCTTAACATTATATGCTTTTTCCACTGAAAATTGGAAAAGACCCAAAAAAGAAATTAATTATCTTTTTAAATTACTGGAAAATTTTTTAACTGATAGACTTGATGATATTCATAAGCAAAATATAAAGATAAAAATTTTAGGTTACAAAAGATTTTCAAAAAAATTAAATAATCTTTTAAATTTTGCAGAAAAAAAAACATTTAAAAATTCAAAATTACAAATTAACTTAGCATTAAATTATGGCTCAAAATTAGAGCTTATAAATGCTTTTAAAAAAATCACTAGAAAAAAGATTAAAATAAATGAAAAAAACTTGGAAAAACATCTTCAAACTAAAAATATTCCAGATCCAGATATATTGATTAGAACTGGTAATACAAAAAGGTTGAGTAATTTTTTATTATGGCAACTAGCTTATTCAGAAATTTTCTTTGAAAAAAAATTATGGCCAGCATTTAATGAAAAAGATTACACAAAAATTATTAAAGAATATAAAAATATAAAAAGAAATTTTGGACGTATATGATTAACAATGAATTACAAAAAAGAATTCTTAGTTCAATATTTTTAGTACCTATATCATTTTTTTTTATTATTCAGGGTTCTTTAGCTTTTATATTTTTTTTAAGTTTAATTTTTTTGGCAACAAGTTTGGAATGGTTTAAAATGACAAAAAATAAAGATTTACTCAGAATTTTTGGTTTATTTTTTTTATTTTTTTCTTTTTTTACAACAGTTTATATAAGACAATATATTGGTCTAAATTTCTTTCTATTTGTTATTATAGTTTGTATTTTTACAGATATTGGAGGTTATATTTTTGGCAAAATATTTAAGGGACCTAAATTAACTAAAGTAAGTCCAAAAAAAACATATTCAGGACTCATCGGAAGCTTTTTTATTTCGTTATTTTTTGGGTTAATTTACATAAAATATTTAGGGCAAAAAAGTAGAATTCTTTTAGAAACAGATCCGATATTTATGATTTTGTTAATTTTATTTATTTCACTAGTGAGTCAAATAGGCGATCTAATTATTTCATATTTCAAAAGAAAAGCTAAATTAAAAGATACGGGAAAAATTTTACCTGGTCACGGTGGATTTCTAGACAGGATTGATGGCATAATTTTCGTGATGCCAACAACATATTTTTGTGTATTACCTATTTTAATTAACAAATTGGATCTTATTAAATAATGAAAAAAAAGATTGCAATTCTAGGTTCCACAGGTTCTATTGGAAAATGTTTAATTGATATTATCAAAAAAGATAAAAAAAATTTTGAAATAATTCTTTTATCTGCTGAAGAAAATTATAAAGATTTATTAAAGCAAGCTAAATTATTTAAGGTAAAAAACTTAATTATAACTAAAAAAAAAAGTTTTAATAAAATAAAAAAAGATAACTATTCAAAAAAAATAAAAATTTTTAATAATTTTGACAATCTTGAAAAAGTTTTTAAAAAAAAGATTGATTATACAATGAGTTCTATTTCAGGTATTCAAGGACTTAAACCTACGATTGAAATTGTGAAATATACGAAAAAAATAGCTATTGCTAACAAAGAATCTATTATTTGTGGGTGGGATTTAATCGAAAAACAATTAGAAAAATATAAAACTAAATTTATACCAGTAGATTCAGAACATTTTTCAATTTGGTACGCACTTAACAATACAGACAAAAATCTTATAGATAAAATTTATTTGACGGCATCAGGAGGTCCCTTTTTGGATAAGTCTTCTAAAAAATTGAAAAGAATAAATATCAAACAGGCAACAAATCATCCAAATTGGAAAATGGGAAAAAAAATTTCAATAGACTCTGCAACTATGATAAACAAAGTTTTTGAAGTAATCGAGGCAAAAAAAATATTTAAAATTCCATATAAAAGATTATCAATTATTGTTCATCCAAAGTCTTACGTCCATGCGATAATTAAATTTAAGAACGGAATGACTAAAATAATTGTTCATGATACTAGTATGAAAATTCCAATTTTTAATTCGCTATATTCGTCTAAAAAAATTTTAAAAACAAAAGATTTAGATTTTAGTGTTTTAAATAACTTGGATTTTAGAAATGTAAATTTTCAAAAATTTCCGTTGGTTAAAATTCTCAAAATACTTCCAGAAAAAACATCATTATTTGAAACTATTTTAGTCTCAATAAATGATAAATTTGTAGAATTATTCCTCAATAACAAGATTAAATTTACTGATATTTCAACAAAAATGAATAATATGCTAAATCTATATAGTTTAAAAAAATATAAAAGAGTGAGACCTAAAAATATTGAAGAAATTATTAAAATGAATTCTAAAATTAAAAAAGATATTGATTTTTTGGTAAGTAAGTAAATATGATAAATCTATTTAAAAAAATAAATCTAATAATTATACTTTTTTTATTTATATTTAATTCGACCTTGAGGTCAGAAATAATTGAAAAAATTGATATCCAAGGAAATTCACGTGTATCATCAGAAACGATTAAAATGTTCACAGGAGTTTCAATCAGTGATGATATTTCAGAATATGATCTCAATGAAATATTAAAAAATTTATATAATACAAATTTTTTTGATTTAGTATCTGTGCAAATTTCCAATAAAGTTCTTATAATTAAAGTTAAAGAAAATCCAGTTATACAAAATACTAATTTTGAGGGAATTAAATCATCCAAAATTTTAGAAGAATTAAATAGAAATGTTAAACTGAAGTCTAGATCATCTTTCAATGATGTTTTATTGGAGAAAGATAAGCAAGAAATAAAAAAATATTTAAAAAATCTTGGTTATTATTTTTCTAAACTAGAAATAGTCAAAGAGGATTTGGAAGATAATAAAATTGACCTAACATATAAAATTTCTCTTGGCGAAAAGGCAAAAATTAAGAAAATTTCTTTCATTGGTGATAAAATTTTTAAGGATAAAAAATTAAAAGGTGTAATTTTAAGTGAGGAGTATAAACCATGGAAATTTTTGACCGGAAAAAAATATTTGAATGAATCTATGATCAATTATGATGAAAGATTGCTAAAAAATTTTTATTTAAATAAAGGTTATTACAACGTTACTATCAATTCATCTTTTGCAAAAATGACTGATACCGAGTCTTTTGAACTAATATTTAATATTGACTCTAATTCAAAACTTTTTTTTGGAGATTTAAAAATAGATTTACCAACTGATTTTTCAAGATCTAACTATGAGCAAGTAGAAAAATTTTTTAAAAAATTAAAGGACAAACCATATTCGATAAACAGAATTGACGATATAGTAGAAAAAATTGAGATCATCACTATAGATGAACAATACGAGTCAATCAAAGCAAGTGTTAATGAAGAAATAATTTCAAATAAGATAAATATTAACTTTAAGATAGAAGAAATGGAAAAATTTTTTATCGAAAGAATTAATATTTATGGGAATAATGTTACAAGGGAGACAGTCATAAGAAATCAAATTGAAATTGATGAAGGAGATCCCTTTAATCAAATTTTATATGCAAAGTCTTTGAATAATATTAAATCTCTTAATTTTTTTGAAAACGTAACTGGTGAGGTTTTGAAGGGAAATGAATTTAACACGAAAATAATTAATATAAATATTACCGAAAAAGCTACAGGTGAAATTTTTGCAGGTGTTGGAACTGGAACTGGTGGCTCTTCTTTTTCTGGCGGAGTTAAAGAAAATAATTATTTAGGAAGAGGTGTTAAGGTTGACAGCAATATAAATGTTTCAGAGGAAAGAATAAAGGGCAAATTCATAGTTTCTAATCCAAATTATAAAAATTCAGATAAAAATCTTGATTTTGCGCTTGAAGCAACATCTATCGATAGATTGGGTACATCTGGATACAAATCTAATGTCACTGGATTTTCAATTGGTACAAAATTTGAGTACTTAGATGATTTAAGACTTGGTTTATCAACAAAAAATAATATTGAAAAAATAGAGGTTGATGCAAATGCTTCGGCTAAGCAAAAAAAACAAGATGGAAATTATTTTGATAGTTTTATTGGATTAGATTTTCTATACGATAAAAGAAACCAAAAATATCAAACAACCAGTGGTTTCTTCAGTAATTATAATTTAAGTTTACCTGTCTTAAGTGATACTGGTACATTGACTAATATTTATAACTTTAAAGTTTTTAGAGAACTTTATGAAAATAATGTCTCAACTTTTTCATTTTTATTTAAAGGTGCCAACTCATTAAGTGGTGATGACATTAAATTATCTGAAAGATTATATATACCAGGAAAAAAATTAAGAGGATTTGAGTCGGGTAAAATCGGACCTAAAGATGGAAGTGATTATATTGGTGGAAATTACGTTTCTAGTATAAATATTACTTCAACTGTTCCAAAAATTTTGGAAAATGTTCAAAATGTGGATATAGTTATGTTTGCAGATGCTGCTAATATTTGGGGAGTAGATTATAACAGTTCTTTAGATAACAGTGGTATTAGGAGCTCAGTTGGCATAGGTTTAGATTGGTTGACACCAGTTGGACCTTTAACTTTCTCATTAGCTACACCAATTACAAAAGAGAGTACTGATATTGAAGAAACATTTAGGTTTAATATAGGCACAAGTTTTTAATGAACATAGTAAAAAAATTAATCACTATTTTTATAGTGTTGCAAGTATTTATAAATGCATCTCAAGCTCAAGACCAAATTGTTTACTTAGATTTAGATAAGGTAATAAGTAATACAAAAGCTGGTAATGTAATATTGAATAAGCTAGAAAAATCAAAAAATACTGCGTTATCCAAATTTGAAAAAAAAGAGAAAGATCTTATAAAAATTGAGGATGATATAAAAAAACAAAAAAATATTATTTCTGAAGATGAACTGAAAAAAAAAATAGCTAAATTTAGAAAAGAAATTTCTATTTTTAGGCAAGAAAAACAAAAAGTTATTAATGAGTTTAATAAAAAAAAAAAATCAGAATTTGAAGAATTTTTTAAAAAAATTACACCAATTATAGAGAGTTATGTAAGTGATGAAAATATTGATATAGTTCTTGATAAAAAAAATATTTTTGTTGCAAGCAAAAAAAGAAATATAACTGAAGAAATAATTAAGTTAATAGACTCGAAAATTAAATGAGTACATCATTAAATAAAAAACAAATCATTGAATTACTACCTCATCGTGAACCAATGTTGTTGATTGATGAGCTTTATGACATAAAAAAATTATTTTCAGCAACAGCTGTAGTTAATGTTAAAAAAGACAGTTTTTTTGTAGATGGTCACTTTCCGGGACAACCTGTTATGCCTGGGGTTTTAATTGTAGAGTCTTTTGGTCAAGCTGCAGCAGCTTTGACCGCTCATGGTTTAGATAAATCAACATATGAAAATAAATTGGTATTTTTAATGGGTGTAGAAAAGGCAAGATTTAGAAATCCGGTCATACCTGATTGTAAATTAATTTTAAAAATTGAGGCCATTAGGTCCCACGGACGTGTTTGGAAATATAAAGGTGAGGCATTTGTTGATGATAAAAAAATGGCAGATGCAATATGGTCAGCTACAATTGTGGACAAGAAATAATTAGCAATAATTCTTGATAACACAACAATCTATGCTTTGGTAAAAGCAACTATGTCAAATCCATTTTTTACTAATAATGGACCATTTAAAATTTCAGAAATTTTCAAAATTTTAAAAATTGAACTTAAAATTGAGGAAAATCTGTTGGTAAAAGATGTTCAAGATTTATATAATGCTGAAAAAGATTGTATTACATTTTTTCATTCAAAAAAATATAATCAAGTAGCAAAAAAAACCAAAGCTTCATATTGTATCACAACACAAAATTTAAAAGACTATCTTCCAAAAAATTGTACTCCTGTTGTGGTTAAAAATGTATTAATTTCAACTTCACTTGTTACTCAAAAGTTTTATCCAAATTCAATTGAGGATGAGTATGATGCCTCCGCTGTTGATATAAAAGATACCACCTTAAAAGATATAGTAACTGCTGGAAAAAATGTATTAGTTGGAGACAACGTCAAAATTGGAAAAAATTGTTCGATTGGACATAACTCAATTATAGAACGTAATGTTCAAATTGGTGATAATTGTAAAATTGGATCTAACACAATTTTACGAAATTCTGTGATAAAAGATAACGTAACTATTTTAGATAATTGTGTAATTGGAAAAAAAGGATTTGGTTTTTTTCCATCACAGAGTAAAAATTTGAGATATCCTCATATAGGTATCGTTATACTCAATGAAAATTCTGAAATTGGATGTGGATCTACAATAGATCGTGGTTCTTTATCTAATACAGAAATTGGTAAAAATACTTTTTTAGATAATCAAATTCATGTAGCTCATAATGTCAAAATTGGTGAAAATACAATCATAGCTGGACAAGTCGGAATTGCAGGTAGTTCGATTATTGGTAATAATGTGAAAATTGGCGGTCAAGCTGGAATATCCGGACATCTAAGAGTAGGAAATAATGTTGAAATCGGTGGTGGCAGTGGTGTTATAAAAGATATACCTGATAATGCAAAAGTTATGGGTTATCCAGCAAAAAGTATTAGAGAATTTTTGAAAGATAACAGATGATACATAAAACTGCTATCGTTGATCCAAAATCAAAAATATCATCTAACGTAGAGGTAGGTCCCTATTCAGTAATTGGACCAAATGTTGAGGTAGGAGAAAATACTATTATCCAATCTCATGTTAGTATTATGGGAAACACTAAGATTGGGAAGAAAAATAAAATATATCCATTTGCTTCAATTGGAAATGATCCTCAAGATCTTAAATTTAATGGTGAGGATACTAAATTAGAAATTGGAGATAACAATAAAATAAGAGAATATGTAACAATAAATCCAGGTACCAAAGGTGGGGGTGGTATTACTAAAATTGGTAATGGATGTTTATTTATGGTTTCTTCACATATAGCACATGATTGCTTAGTTGAGGATAATGTAATACTTGCAAATAATGTTCCTCTTGGTGGACATGCACATATTGAGCAAAATGTAATAATCGGAGGTAATTCAGCTGTTCAACAATTTACTAGAGTAGGTAAGTTTGCAATGATAGGTGGAATGTGTGGAGTTGTGAGAGACATCATCCCGTATGCGATGGTACATGGAAATAGAAGTGTTCTTCAGGGTTTAAACTTAATTGGTTTAAGAAGAAAAAATATACCTAATAAAGAAATCTTAGTTTTAAGTGAAGCATATAAAGAAATCTTTAAAAATGAAAATTTGACGGAAAATTTGAAAAATTTAAATGCTGAGATTAAAAAAAATAGTTTTGTAAAAGAAGTCGTTGAATTTTTAGAAAAAGATAAAAAAAGACCAATATGCACACCTTTTTCAAAATAAAATGATAGGTTTGTTTTTAGGTGATACAGATTTTTCGAAAATCGTTCTTAAAAAAATAAAAAAACTAAAAAAAAAGCACTTTATAATTGATTTTTCTAATAAGAATGATTTTGCTAAAGAAAAAAATTCTTACAGAATTAGCATTGGAAAATTTGGAAAAATAATAGACCTAATTAAAAAGCAAAAATCGAATAAAGTTCTTTTTGCTGGGAAAATCGCTAAACCAAAATTTTCTACATTGAAATTAGATTTGAAAGGTATTTATTACATGCCGAGTATTATAAAAGCTGCTAAATTAGGAGATGCGGCTATAATTAAAGTCATAATTGAAATTCTTAAAAATGAAAAAATTGATGTCATAAGTTCAATTCATTTCAATCCTGAGTTAACTGGTAAAAAAGGTTTACATACAAAGATTAAACCTTCTCAAGCTGATATTAAATCAATCAATAGAGGTATAAAATATTTAGCTAAAACTAATAGTTATGATCATATTCAAGCACTTGTAGTAAGAGATAATAAGATAATAGCAAAAGAAGATAATAGAGGTACCAAAAAAATGATGACCAAATTAAAGAATAATTCTGGTGGTATTTTAATAAAATTCCCCAAAAAAAAACAAGATTTGAGAATAGATTTACCAACAATAGGAATACAAACCATTAAGGATTGTAAAAAATATAGATTGAAAGGAATAGTTCTTAAATCAAAAAAAAATATTTTTTTAGATAAATCTAAAAGTATTGAATTTGCAAATAAAAACAAAATTTTTATTTTGATTAAATGAAAAAAATATTTGTGCTTACAGGAGAACCCTCTGGAGATAAATTAGCTTCCACAGCGATTTCAAAACTTCAAAAAGATTATACCGATATTGAATATTTATCTGTAGGTGGATCAAATTTAAGAAAAATCGGAATAGAATCTATCTTTGATTTGAAAGAAATAACTTATTTGGGTTTTACGAGTGTTTTGTTAAATATTTTTAAGATTAATAAAAGAATTAATCAAACTGTTGAAGAAATCTTGAAATTCAATCCAGATATTTTGTTTAGTGTTGATAGTCCAGATTTTACTTTAAGAGTTGCAGAAAAGGTAAAAAAAATTAATCCTCAAATTAAGACAATTCACTATGTAGCCCCGCAAGTTTGGATTTGGAGAAAGGGAAGGGTAAAAAAGATTAAAAAATTTATTGATCATATTCTTTTATTATTTGATTTTGAAAAAAAATTTTTTGATGAAGAGAATATAAATAATACTTTTGTTGGTCATCCGTTAATAGAAAATAATAAAAATAATAAAACAGATATCAATAATTTTATTTCTAATAATCAAAAGATAATCTCCATATTTCCTGGTAGTCGAAAATCAGAAACAAATGTTTTGTTACCAATATTGATTGATTTTATAAATATGATGAATAAAAGAAATTCAAATTATAATTTTATTTTTCATGCTACTGAAGAAAACAAAAATAATATTATTGAGTATATTAAAGATAAGGATTTAAATAATATTGATGTAATTTCAGATGAAAATATGAAAAAGGAAATATTATCAAATTCAATTTTTGCTGTATGTAAGTCAGGAACAATATCTCTTCAAGTCTGTAATGCTAATGTTCCTTCAATAATCATTTATAAGTTAAATTTTATAAATTTTATGATCTTTAAATTATTGGTAAATGTTAAATTTGCAAATATCATCAATATAATTAACAATAAAGAAGTCATTCCTGAATTGTTGCAAAGTGAGTGTAATGCAAAAGAAATTTATAAATCTGTTTTATATATGCTTAAAAATCCAGAGATTGGAAAAAAACAATTAGAACAATGCAATCAAACTTTAAAAGGAATTAGATCGAATTCTTCATCATCTAATGAGGTAGCCACAATATTAAGAAATAGTCTTGTTGGATAATCTTTTTTCAACCTCTTCTTTACCCAGAGATATAATTATATCATAAATACCAGGTCCAAATTTTGACCCTGTTAAAGCCACTCTTAAGGGCTGACCAACACCTTTAAAATTTGTGTTATTAGATTTTATTAGTTTCTGAACTACCGGTTCTAAATTTTCTCTTGTAAAGTTGCTTATTTCCCTAATATTATCTTTAAATTCAGAGATAATTTTTTGTGCATTAGCATCAATTAATTTTAGATCTTCTTTGTTAAAATTAACTTCATCATTAATAATATATTGGCTATTACTATATATATCCTCTAATGTTTTAGCTTTATTTTTAAGAAAACTTAAAGATTTTTTAATTTTATCTTTTTTTTCGCCAATAATCTTATTTTTAAAAATCTCACAATAATTAATTAGTTGATTAAAAAGTTCGTTTTCATCAATGCTTTTTATATAGTGTTCATTCATAGATAAAATTCTACTTAAATCTAATTTTGATGGTGATTTTCCAATACCTTCAAGATTAAAATATTTTACACTTTCATCTAAAGTAAAAATTTCTTTATCTTCGTATGACCAACCCAATCTTAAAAGATAATTTCTCAAAGCATCTGGCATAATACCTATTTTAGAATAGTCCTCAAGAGTTGATGCTTTATCTCTTTTTGATAATTTTTTCCCCTCAATTGTATGAATTAATGGTATATGTGCAAATGTTGGTAAAGCCCATTCCATTGCTTCATAAATTTGAATTTGTTTAAAAGTATTGATTTTATGATCATCACCTCTAATAATGTGTGTCATATTCATCTGATGATCATCAACAGCAGCCGATAAATTATAAGTTGGTGTGCCATCATTTCTTAAAATTACAAAATCTTCGATCGTGTTATTTTCAATTTCTACGTTTCCCTGAACTTTATCTTTCAATATTGATGTACCATCAATTTTACTTTTAAATCTAATTACTGGTTTTATATCTTTAGGCGCTTCACTTTCATTTCTGTCTCTCCATTTTCTATCATAAACGTATGGAATTTTTTTTTGTTTAGCTCTTTTTTTTTGGGCTTCAATTTCTTCAGTCGAGCAATAACATTTATAAGCACTACCTTTTTTTAATAGTTCATTTGCAACTTTTATATGATCATCAATTTTTTGAGATTGTATATATTCTGTTCCATCATGATTGATACCTATCCATTGCAAAGATTTTATAATTTGATTTTTGTATTCCTCTTTTGATCTTTCTTTATCTGTATCTTCTATCCTTAGATAAAAATTACCATTTTGGTTTTTTGAATATAACCAATTAAACAAGGCTGTTCTCACCCCACCAATATGCAAAGGTCCAGTAGGTGATGGAGCAAATCTAGTTGCTACTTTTTTCATTAAAAATGGTTTAGACTATTTTTTTAGAAGTTTCTATATAAAG
>CACMTZ010000001.1:165000-223292 GCA_902616725.1 uncultured Pelagibacteraceae bacterium | reverse complement strand
ATTGGCTGCTCAAGGAAAATGGTCAAAAGATCTTGAGATATAATAAAAAAAGATTTATTTACCTAATATCCCCACTTAAAATTGAAAAAAATTTTTTTAAAAATTTAAATGAAGTATTAAAACAAAAAAAAACAAGTTTTTTCCAACTACGACTTAAAAATAATAGTTTCAAAAAAAAATTAATAATTGGACGTAAAATACAAAAGATTTGTAAAAAATTTAAGGTTAAATTTATAATAAACGATGACGTATATCTTGCAAAAAAATTAGATGCCGATGGATGCCATCTTGGTCAAAGTGATATGAAAATTAGAGAAGCAAGGAAATTAATTGGGAATAAAATAATTGGAATTACATGTCATAATTCAATTAAACTCGCAAAAACAGCGATTAAAAGTAAAGCTGACTATTTAGCTTTTGGAGCTTTTAATTCATCTAAAACAAAAAAAGTTAAATATAAAGCATCCATAAGTTTACTTAAAAAAGCTCAAAAGATCACAAACACCCCAATTGTTGCAATCGGTGGTATTAACTTTAATAATTACAAAAATCTTTTGTTGAATAAGGTAAACTTTTTAGCTATTTCAGGCTACATTTGGAAAAATAAAAAACTTAAACCAAAGAGCGCAATAAAAAAATTAATATGAAAATTAATGCAGGTGAAATTAGAGTGGGCATGCTACTAGAATATAGAAATGATTTGTGGCAGGTGCTTAAAACACAGCATGTTAAACCTGGAAAAGGTGGAGCATTTGCACAAGTGGAGATGAAGAGTGTAAACAAAAATACCAAACTTAATGAAAGATTTAGATCCAGTGAAACAATTGAAAAAGCCTCATTAGAAGAAACTAATTTTACTTACTCGTATGAGGATCAAGAAAAGTACTTTTTTATAAATCCAAAAACTTTTGAACAAATTGAAATTCAAAAAAGTATTATAGGTGAAAAAGGGAAATTATTGACCGAAAATCTTGAAGTAACAATAAGTTTTTATAATGATAACCCAATTTCTTTAGAACTACCAAACCAAGTGACTTGTAAAATTGAAACAACAGATGCTGCATTAAAAGGTCAAACAGTTTCATCATCTTACAAACCTGCAGTTTTAGAAAATGGAATAAGTATTCAAGTACCACCATTTATTGAGTCAGGTGATAATGTTGTGATAGATACAAGAAATCTAGAATACATCAAAAAAATTTAATTTATGAATTCTATATCTGCAAATCTCAATGTGATGATAAAGGCATGTGAAAAAGCATCAAAAATTTTAATAAGAGATTTTGGTGAATTAGAGAAGTTGCAAGTATCTAAAAAAGGACCAAGGGATTTTGTAACTAATTCTGATGTTAAAGCAGAAAAAATAATTATCGAGGAGCTTAAAAAAGCAAGACCAAACTATTCAGTCATTAGTGAAGAGAATGGTGTTGAAAAAAACAAAGATACTTCAAACTCGTGGATAATTGATCCTATTGATGGAACAATTAATTTTTTACATGGCATACCACATTTTGCAATATCCATTGCTTTAAAATCTAATGATGAAATTATGTGTGGATTGATTTTTGATCCAATAAAAGACGAAATGTTTTATGCCGAAAAGAATAATGGAGCTTTTTTCAATAATCAGCGAATAAGAGTCTCAAAAAAAAATAATTTAGACGAATGTTTATTTGCCGTCGGCCAGTTAAAAAATGAACCTAGCTTTACTTATAGAAGATCTGGATGTGCTGCACTTGATATTGCATACGTAGCATCTGGTAGACTAGATGGATACGCACAAAATAACTTGAATTTGTGGGACATAGCTGCGGGTATAGTATTAGTTAAAGAAGCTGGTGGAGTGATTAATGATATTAATCTTAATAATATTAAAAATATAAAAATTTTAGCTTCATCACTAGAAATTAATGCCAAATTTATTGAAAAACTGGGCAACTTTTAATTGTTTTAAAAATTTCTTTTGTTATAAGTCTCGAGATGAAAAAAAAAATACACCCTAACTACCATACTATTAAAGTTGAGATGACTGACGGATCTCAATTTGAGACAAGATCTACTTGGGGTGCAGAGGGTGATGTTCTTAAACTAGAAATTGATCCAAAATCACATTCCGCTTGGACAGGTGGTAAACAAAAATTATTGGATAAAGGTCGAATTAGTAAATTCAATAAAAAATTTCAAAATTTTAGGTCAGAAAACAAAAATTAATGACAAACGCTCCTTTAATGCCTATGGCAACAGCTGTATGGCTAGTAGAAAATACAACACTTACTTTTAAACAGATAGCAGATTTTTGTAATTTGCATGAAGTAGAGGTTCAAGGAATAGCTGATGGAGAAGTTGCAAAAGGAATTAAAGCTTATAATCCAATAATCTCAGGACAACTTTCTAGAGAAGAAATTGAATTATCCTCAAAAGATCAATCTAGGCCTTTAGAAATAAAAAATACTGACATTGAGATATCAAACTCAGAAAAAAAAATTAAAAAATACGTTCCCCTATCAAAAAGACAAGACAAACCAGACTCAGCATTATGGCTGATTAAAAATCATAACATTTTAAAAGATTCGCAAATTGCAAAGCTTGTGGGTGTTACAAAAAATTCTGTTACTTCAATAAGAAATAAAAGTTATTGGAATTATAATAATTTAAATCCGAAAGATCCTGTTGCTTTAAATTTATTTACTCAAAAAGACTTGGTTCAAGCATTAGAAAAAGCCGAAAGACGAATTAAAAGAGAAAAAAAAGAGAAAGAAAAACAGAAACAATCAATGTAATTCTTAATTGTGAATAAATTTAATGGACATAAAAATATAAAAATGCTAACTACACTTTTTTTTGGAGGTATTTATTAAAATAGAAGTTAAAGATAATAATGTAGAACAAGCTCTTAGAGTTTTGAAAAGAAAACTTCAGAGAGATGGTTTTTTTAAAGTGATAAAATTAAAAAATACTTATGAAAAACCTTCTGAAAAGAAAAAAAGAATTCTTCAAGAAAATATTAAGAGAGTTAAAAAACTTAATAAACTAAAAAATAGAATTTAAGTATATCGCGGGGTGGAGCAGTCTGGTAGCTCGTCAGGCTCATAACCTGAAGGTCGGCGGTTCAAATCCGTCCCCCGCAACCAATGCTACTAAAGTTTAAATTTAGACTTTCTACTATCAATCAAAAAATTCTTCACTGTTTCTTGTGTAAGTTGGTCAAAAGATTTTCCGAATTTTTGTATTTTTTCAATAATCGATGGTGGTATGGTTATTATGTGACAACCTAATTGTTTTGCTTGAGTATAATTGTAAGGTTCTCTAACACTTGCCCATAAAATTTGAACATTTTTAAAACTTTTTGCAATTGCTATACTCTTGATAAATTCAGGTACTGGATCTTTACCTGTATCTGCTGCCCTTCCAGCAAAAATAGAAATAATTACATTTGTTTTTTTGTTTATCACCTTTAAAATTTTAGCTGTTTGTTTTGCTGTGTAAACAGCAGTAATATTAAGTTTGATATTTCTACTATTTAATTCTTTTATAACTTTGCCTGTAAATTTTTTTTTAGAATTTATGACAGGGACTTTTACATAAACATTTTTACCCCATTTATTTATCTTAATGCCCTGTTCAATCATCAATTTTGGACTATCTGCAAAAACCTCAAATGAAATTGGTTTTTTATTACAAACTTTAAGTATTTGTCTTGAGTAAGATTTATAATCTTTTGCTCCTGCCTTTCTCATTAAACTAGGATTTGTGGTAAAACCTTTAACAAAATTATTGTTATTAAATTTTTTGATATTTTTAAGATCGGCTATATCACAAAAAACTTTTATACTCATTTATCTATAAATTTTTTGTAATATCTTCTGTCATTTTCTTTGCATCGGCAAAAAGCATAAGTGTATTTTCTTTATAAAAAAGATCATTATCAATTCCTGCATAACCAGGTGAAAGACTTCTTTTAACAAACAAAACAGATTTACATTTTTCAACATCTAAAACAGGCATTCCATATATTGGGCTTTGTGGATCGGTTTTAGCAACAGGATTTGTTACATCATTTGCACCAATTACAAAGGCTACATCAGCATTTGCAAAATCATTATTAATCTCCTCTAATTCAAAAACTTCATCATAAGGCACATTTGCTTCAGCCAATAACACGTTCATATGACCTGGCATTCTTCCAGCAACTGGATGTATAGCATATGAGACTTTAATATCGTTTTTTTTAAGAGTATCAACCATCTCTCTTAATGCGTGTTGAGCTTGTGCGACGGCCATACCATAACCAGGAACGATTATAACTGACGAGGCATTCTTCATCAAAAATGCAGCATCATCTGCATTTCCACTTTTAACTGGTCTCTGTTCTTTAGATGAACCACTTGACTTTTCATCAGTTGCACCAAAGCCGCCCAAAATTACATTAAAGAATGAACGATTCATTCCTTTGCACATTATGTAAGATAATATGGCACCAGATGATCCTACCAGAGCACCTGTAATTATTAATGCTGTATTTTCTAAAGTAAAACCTATACCTGCAGCTGCCCAACCAGAGTAAGAGTTAAGCATAGAAATCACCACCGGCATATCTGCTCCGCCAATTGGTATTATTATAAGAAAACCAATCAAAAATGAAACTGCTAATAATATCCAAAATAAATTTGATGATTGTGTTGAACATAACAAATAAATTAAAGCAATTATCGAAATTAAGATTATAGCGTTTAAAGGGTGCTGACCTTTAAATGTGATTGGTGATCCTGACATAATTCCCTGTAATTTTAAAAAAGCAATTACTGAACCAGAAAATGTGATAGCTCCAACCGCTGCTCCAATTGACATCTCAATTAAACTACCAAGCTTTATGTTTCCTGGCATTCCTAGGTTAAATGCTGCTGGATTTAAAAAAGCAGAAATTGCTACAAATACTGCTGCAAGTCCAACTAAACTATGAAATCCTGCAACTAACTCTGGCATAGCAGTCATTGGTATTCTATAAGCAATAAAGGCTCCAATTGAACCTCCAACCAAAATAAATATTAGAACAAAGACAAATCCGCTTGAAAAATTACCTATCGATAAGAAAGTAACAGTTACAGCTATTATCATTCCAAGAATACCAAAAAAGTTTCCTTGTCTTGATGTTTCTGGAGAAGACAGACCCCTCAAAGCCAAAATAAAAAGCACACCAGAAATTAGATAAAAAATTGCTGATAAGTTCGCTGATATCATTTTTTTTCCTTTTTCTTTTTTTTGTACATTGCAAGCATTCTCTGAGTAACTAAGAAACCGCCAAAAATATTTATTGCCGCTAATGCAATGGCTAAAAAACCGAAAATACTTGAAGTATTAAACACGCTATCGGAATTACCAGATAACCCTGCAATTATCGCCCCAACAATAATTACAGATGAAATTGCATTTGTCACAGACATTAAAGGAGTGTGTAAAGATGGAGTAACGCTCCAAACAACATAATACCCTACAAATATTGAGAGGATAAATATACTTAATCTAAATATTAAAGGATCAATTTCCATATTTCATTTAATTAATGTTTTTTCTATTATTTCATCCTCTAAATTAATATTTAATTTTTTATTTTCTTTATCAAATAAGTTTTCAATAAAATTAAACATATTTTTTGCGTATAAGCTAGACGCAGACACTGGTAGTTTATTTAAAATATTATTTTCACCCATGATTTTAACCCCATTTTTTTCAGTAATTTCATCTGCTTTAGTAAACGCAGTGTTGCCACCCTGTATAGCAGCTAAATCGTAAATAACAGATCCAGCTTGCATATTGTTAATCATGTCCTCTTTAATAATTATAGGTGCTCTTTTTCCAGGTATTAATGCAGTGCAAATAACAATATCAATTTTTTTTAAAGTTTCAGAAAGTAAATCTTCTTGTTTTTTTTTAAAGTCATCTGAGGCCTCTTTCGCATAACCACCTTCGGTTTCTAAATTTTCAGCACCTTCAACTGTCAAAAATTTTCCACCTAAACTTTCAACTTGTTCCTTAGACGCCATTCTTACATCTGTAGCAAAAACTATTCCTCCCATTCTTTTTGCTGTTGCTATTGCTTGTAATCCAGCAACACCAGCTCCAACAACTAGAATCTTTGCTGCTGGAATTGTGCCAGCAGCTGTCATCATCATAGGTATGGCTTTTTCAAAGTAAGCAAATGACTCAATTACTGCTTTGTAACCAGCTAAGTTAGCTTGAGAGGATAGGATGTCCATAGATTGAGCTCTAGTAATTCTTGGTAATAACTCTAACGAAAAAAGATTTACTTTTTTTTTCTTAAGTTTATCCAATTTCTCTTTATTATCATAAGGGTTTAACACGCCAATAAAAGTTTGACCTTCATTTAATAATGATAATTTTTCTTCAGATAATAATCCCAGCTGAACAACAATATCTGCGAGATTAATAATTTCTTTTTCATCCTCAGAAAATTTAACACCTATGTCTTTATATTCATCGTCAGTTACTCCTAGGTGTGCTCCATAATTTTTTGATAAATGAACATCAAAACCAATAGAAATATATTTCTTCGCAATCTCAGGAGTAATTGCTATTCTTTTTTCAAATTTTTGATTTTCTAAAATAGATCCAATTTTCATTAAAAATTTTTTATAGTAAGAATAATGCCATTAAAACCAATACTAACACAACCGCGACAGTTCCCCATAACACAAATTTTGTAAAATTAATCCAAGTTTTTTTATGGTTTTCATTATCCATAAAAATTATTTTTGTCTTGCTTTGAATTTTGGGTTTGATTTATTAATTATGTAAACTCTTCCTCTTCGTCTCACTAGTTTTGAGTTTAAATCTCTTTTTTTTATTGATTTCAATGAGCTTTTAATTTTCATAATTTTTATTGATGTTAGCCTGGCAAAGTCCTACTCTTCCATGTCTTAAGACAAAGTACCATCGGCGCTGAAAAGCTTGACTTCCGAGTTCGGAATGGGATCGGGTATTACCTCTTCGCTATAATCACCAGGCGGGTTTTTTATACATTCATTAATTAACTTTTCAAGCAATTTTATCTGTATTTAATAAGCGTTTTTAGTGCCCTAAATGCATCAATGGTCTTTATTTTTTTTCCATCTTGATAACTTCTGCCGTTGTAACTTATTGGCACTTCATAAATTTTAAATCCCAGATTAGAGATTTTCGAAGTTACTTCTGGGCAAAAAGCAAAATCATTTTCTTCAAGTGTGATTAAATCAAATAAATCTTTATGAAAAACTTTATAACATGTATGTGCATCTGTTAACTTTTGTTTGTTTAAAATATTGGATATTATTGTTAAAAAATGATTACCTAAAATTCTTATTTTGGAACTAAATCCAGAAATTTTATATCTTTTTTTATTTAAAACTCTAGATCCATAAACTACTTTAAAATCCTCATTTAATATTGGCTTTAATAAGTTTTCATAATCATCGGGGTTATATTCTAAATCAGCATCTTGTATAATGATGATATCGCCAGACAAAAAATTTTTAGCGGTTTTTATCGCAGCCCCTTTCCCTAAATTCTTATCATGAAAAAAAGTCTTGAAGTAATTTTTTTTAGAAAAATTTTGTTTTATTATTTCCGCTGTTCCATCTGTAGAGCCATCGTCTACTATTAATATTTCGTATAAATTCAAATTATAATTACTTAAACTTGAAAGAACTTTATTTATAAGCTTAGTAAGTGTATTTTTTTCGTTATAGCATGGAATGATAATTGAAAGTTTAAATTTTTTTTTATCAATCATTTTTAATTTTTTAATTTATTGAAAATTAAATATCCATTCTTTTTACCAACACCTATATTATTATATGTACAAATAAACGGGATGTCCCAACACAGCCTTCCTTGCCAACCATTTTGAGTATTTTTTTCTATATCAGGATAATATATATTTGCATTTTCATTACTATTTTCTTCATTTAATAAATATTTATTTTCAATTTGTTGTATTCCTATAAATACTTTTTTTGTGTCTTTTATTCTCATAATATTTTTAGAAAAATTAAATAATAAAAAAACTGAAATAAAAGTTATAAAAATTTTTTTTGAAAGTATTTTTGTCATATAAAATCTTGAAAAAATTATAAAGCTCAAAGTAGCAAAAACAGGTATTGCAAATCTAAATACTGGTGAAAAATTGAGCCAAAAAAATAGATATAAAAAACAAAAAAAATAAATGAAACCCTCTTTTTTGCTCACATATTTTTTATTATATTTTTTTTTTAAAATTGAGAAAAATATCAAAGATGGAAAAATAATCGTCATCAAATGTTCAAGAATTTCAACTAAATTTCTTTTTAACCAAAACGAAAACCACGTAAAATTTTTGAGGTAATCATCTGGGGAATAGATCGCTTTCGCATTAGCATAGCTTTTATTTACTAGTTCAAGATAGTTGGATAACTTTAGGTATTCAAAATTGAACCAACTAACATTTAAACAAGTAAAGTTTGAAGGGAAGAAAAGACATCCTGTATATATAAATTGTTGAATAAAAAAAACAAAACCTAAAGAATATATAAACAAAAATTGTATATTAAAAACATAAAATTTTAAATTTTTAAAATTAAAAGAATATAAATAAATTGGTAAAATTATCATAGGTAAAGTACTTAGTTTTATTAAAACTGAAAAAAATGAAAAAACCAAATTTAAATAAAAAAAAGATTTTTTCTCAACATTTTCATTTGTCTCGTAAAATTTTATAAAATAAAAAATGCCAAGTACTGAAAAGATTGAGGCTGGAAAATCGACTCCAAATTCAGATATCCTTGTAAATTTTAGTATGAAATAGAATAAAACAACGATTAAATAACAATCGCTCATTTCAATATTTTTTTTATTTAAAATTCTACTGACTGAAAATATTATGAAACTTAAAAATAATAAAAAACTTGGAAAAGTTAAAAAATTATAATTTTTTTCATCTAAAAAAAATACAGGATAAATATTTAACCAAATCGAATTATATACATAAGATTGATCTACATTCGCAAAACCAAATATAATTTTTTCCTCTAGAAATGCTATAGCATAAGGTAAGTGATAGTACCCAAAATCTTCATGATATTTTTGTGATACAAACATTGGTATTAAAAGTCCAATGATTAGAATGTAAAAAATATCCCTTTTTTTGATTGATTTTATTAGAGTTAATATATTTTTTTTTCTAAAAAAGATAAGTAATCCAATTAATAAAAATAAAAATTTTATATTAATTTCAATTTTAAAGAAAAAATGAAGAGTAGTAATTAAAGCAGAAATTATTATGAATCCTAAAAAAATATCTAAAAAAAAATTACTTTTTATTTTTATTTTGCTTGATAGAAGAGTACCAAAGCCAGCGATAGAAATAGAAAAAACTCCTATGCTTAAGAAAAATAAAATCAATTCAAATACAATCATTAAAAATTTATTCTTATCTCAACTCAAGATTTTTACCTTATCAAAGATAACCATCGGTATTAATCTTAATCCAGTAAAATATTTTCTTATAAAAAGAGCTGGATTAAATATCAATCTTACAAACCAACCAAGATAGTAATTATCTACAAAATTATTTATTGGGGCTTGGTCCTTTGTTAAAAAAGAAATAGCAGCACCTGTACATAAGATTGATGTTTTCATTTTTATATTTCTGCTAATATACAAACCTAAAACCTCTTGAATTCCACCTCCAATATTTACAACTATATAATCAGGTTTGAATTTTCTTATGATCTTAAGAAGTTTTAAGTCAGATAAGTTTTTTGGATTATATTGGGGTGCAGAATAATTATATAATTTTTTTATACCCAATTTTTTTATATACTTTTTGTTTGAATT
Source organism: uncultured Pelagibacteraceae bacterium (assembly GCA_902616725.1). GTDB lineage: Bacteria > Pseudomonadota > Alphaproteobacteria > Pelagibacterales > Pelagibacteraceae > Pelagibacter. Next base: position 213,425 of record CACMTZ010000001.1, on the reverse strand, counting down.
TGAAAAATTAATATTTGGATCAATGCAAAAAACTTTTTTTTTTCTGTTTTTCTTCAAAAATTCAAAAAACATGCTTAAAAATTTATAACCTGAAAACTTTTGAACATGAATGTTCTTAAAAAGTCTTAAAATCAAAACAAAAAAACCACTATCAAAAAATACGTAATCTGCTTTTTGAAGTGATTTATAATATTGATGTGATTTTTCAATAGTTGCTAAAGCTGGCCCAGATGGGAAAACAAATAAACCTTTTTTAACTATAAATTTGTCAAATTTTTTACTATTAATATTGCTAAATTTGATCTTTTTAAAAATGATTTTATTAACCATATATATTTAAATTAATTTTTTTGAATTAGATTAATCAAATACTATCAAAATTATTTATCTTTAAGATTTTGTAAATCTACTCAAATTTGAACCTTGCTTACTCATTTCTTCACTTATCCAATTATATGTTTTTTTTAAACCATCTTTTAATTGAACTTTAAAACTCCAATTTAAAACTTTTTTTACTAGGTCATTGTTGCTAGATCTTCCTCTTACACCTTTGGGTTTATCTAATTTGTAAATACGCTCTAGTTTTTTAGTTTGAGAAATATCTTCAATTATTTCAATCATTTGATTTATAGATACTTGTTCATCACTTCCAATATTTACAGGTTCAGAATAATTGGACTCAAATAATTTTAATGTACCTTCAATACAATCATCAATGTATAGAAATGATCTTGTTTGCATGCCATCTCCCCAAACTTCAATTTTTGATTCATTATTTTTTCTTGCATTAAAAACTTTTCTGCATAATGCTGCTGGAGCTTTTTCTCTTCCTCCATCAAAAGTCCCATATGGTCCATAAATATTGTGATATCTGGCGACCCTAACAGATATCCCATAATCTTCCATAAAATGTCTACACATCCGCTCACTAAATAATTTTTCCCACCCGTATCCATCCTCAGGATCAGCTGGATATGCGTCATCTTCTTTTAATCCCTCAATAAAAACTTCTTGTTGTTTTGATTTATTATACGCACAAGCACTTGAGGAAAAAAAATATCTCTTTATTTTGTTTTCCTTACAAGATATTAACAAATTTGTATTAATTAATACTGATTGCATACACTCTGCTTTATTATTTTCGATAAAACCCATGCCTCCCATGTTACACGCCATATTAAATACATAATCAATATCTTTGGTAACTTTTCTACAATTACTAATTTCTTTCATATCGAGTGAATAATGATTTTCTACACTCTCATAGTCCTGAAACCAATATTCTTTTGGTTTTAGATCAACTGCAACAATGAAGTTGTTATTATTTAATAATCTTTTCACTAAATGTCCACCAATGAAACCACCTGCACCTACTATTAAAATTTTTTTGTTCTTTATCATATCTATTTCATACCACTAGATTTTAAAAATTGAATTAAAATAATATAAATAAATACAATTAAAGAAAAAATTAAAAAAAAATTAATCTTAAAAAACATAAACAAAATAATAGGCAAAGTGGATAGGAACAAAAGGATTATATTTGAGAAAATAAGTGAAAATTTATTTATCAAAAGATGATGAATATGATTTCTATCACCTAAAAAAGGATTCTTTGAATTTAAAGACCTTAAAATTGTTAGTCTCAAAAGATCAAGACCTGGCAGCAAAAGTAGGAAAAAAATCTCATCAACGTAATATATATTTTTATTAATATTGTGTTCATAAATTAAAGATATTGATAAGATAATAGTCAATAGATAAACACCACCGTCTCCTAAAAAAAGCATATTTTTTAAATTGAGTAACATTACTAATAAAATTAATATAATACTTATTAAATAAAATAAATTTGCATCACCTATAAATAACAAATAAGAGAAGAAAGATAAAAAAATTAAACACGATTGGCCATTAATACCATCATAAAAATTTAAAGAATTTGTTAAAATAAGAATACAAAAAATCGTAAATAAAATAGATAGGTCTTTTAAAAAAATTTTCTTTTCAATAAAAGATAGGTTGAAACTTGAAATTATTAAATTTTTATTTAAAAAAATGGTTATCAAAATAATCAATATTGAAATTGTTAATTTTTTAAAAGGAGTCAAATGATACTTATCATCATAAAGACCTAAGAAAAAATAACTATAAAGTAGAATTAAAAGTGAAATTAATTCCAAATAACTTAACTGATCTATATCGAAAGATAGAAAACTATTTGAAAATAGGATTTGAAAAAGAAATACAATTGAAAAATTAATTGCTAAAAAAATACCACCAATTATGGGTACTTTTAATTTATGGATTTTAAGTTTTCCATCTGGATGATCATAAATATTTAAAATTTGTGAAATTTTTTTTAAATTTAAAATAACTAATAAATTAAATATTATCAAAAAAATTATAAGTATCATAAGTTAAAAACTTTTTTATATGAAAACATGTAAACGCCAACATAATAATAATTTGTAATGGATATCCAGTTGTTAAAAAAATTTCCACTAGGAACAAATGGGAAAAAATTCACTATCAATCCTAATGAAATTGTTAAAAAACAATTTTTCCAAACAGAGGTATTTTTGAGAAGATATGCTTCAAATAATTTCAAAAATACAAAAATTATAGCACTTAAATAAAATATTAAACCCACCAGTCCAGTTTCTAACATAATCTGTATTAAAAAATTATGAGGATGGGTTGAACATATTCCTATAGGAGGATCATAATTCACACCTCTGCAATAGTGTCGAAAACCTTTTGGTCCAATACCCCAAATAGGATTTTCTTTAAATAATTTATATGCAAGGACATAATGGCCATGATGATTAGATGAAAAGATTTTTATCTCTTTTTTTAATTCAATCTTATTAACATCCTCTCCTCCCTTTAGATTAAGATCTCTCTTTTTTAAAAAGAAATTATTTGTTATTTGATTAAAGGTTTTTATGAAAATTCTATTTTCTGGGTTTGACTTTCCGAACTCAAAAATGAAATTTGAAGAAATGTAAATAATCAAAATTATCAAACTAGAATAAAAAATATTTCTTAAATCTTTAATAAAAAAAATTGATAAAAAAATAAATAATATCATTAAGAAAAAAGGCGTTCTTCCCCCTGCAATAAAAATAACACTAAAAAAAAGACTAAAAAAAATAGTCAACAAGAAAAAATATTTTTTAATCTCGATATTAGAGAAAAAAAACAGAAACAAAATTATAGGTAATAATTTTATAAGAAAAGATCCCAATATTAATTCTGATCCAAAAAAACTGGAGACAGTTGCTCGAATAATTTCAAACCCAAATACGTTTTTTCCAGTTATAAATTGTAAATGGCTATCAAAAAAAATAAAAATATTTAAAAGTATAATTATAAATAATACATTTGCCTTGTTTTTATTAGAGATATTTTCACACAACTCCAATATAAAAAATATAGATAAAGATAAAAAACAAAATCTGAAAAAAAAAAACGAAGAAATTCTTAAATTATCATTTATTTGAAAAAAAGCATTTATTGCTAAGTATATTGAGAATATGATTAAAAATATGAATTTAGAATTTTTATAATAATCAAAGTTTCTGTTTTTGAAAAAAAAAAATAAAATTAGAAATAAACATGATAATTCGATTATAGCGATTCCAGGTATAATTAAAAATGGTGTTAAAAACAAAAGATAGAACATAAAATCATTTTTATTTAAGCTAATCATTTTAAATTCAATCGGTTTCTTTTATTGTTTTTTTTAATCCTATTTCTAATGAGGTTTGAAATTTCCAATTTAAAATTTTTTTTGCTTTTTTTATATCTGGATAAAGTTTCATTATCTCATCTTTTCTAAAATTAATTTTACCAAATTCAGGTTTTCCTGAATTAACTAATTTACAAATTTTAAGAATAACTTTTTTAATTGGAATAGGTTTCCCAGATCCAATGTTTATTATTTCTCCAGAGGATTCAGGGTTTTTTAAAGTCTTAATAATTGCCTTAATGACATCATCTATATAAGTAAAATCTCTTAGTTGTGAACCATTAGAACAATTGAAACTTTTGCCACCTAATGCATTATGAATTGTAATCGGTATTACTCTATTATTATCTTGATAAGGTCCATAAACTAAATACAATCTTAATATTGTGACTGGAAAATTAAATTTTTTATATAATTTTTGTAAAAATTGTGTACTTAATAATTTTGCTTTTCCATAAATTGAAAAAGTTTTTTTGTTTAAATTTTCTTCTTTTTGGGGGGATCTAGCTTTTCCATATTCAATGCATGATCCTATTTGTATGAATTTTTTTATCTTAGAGTCTAAAAAAAAAGATGCAAGATTTTTACATCCAAAATAGTGACTTTTCATTGTCTTGAGTTTATGAGTATGATCAACATACCCTGCTAAATTCACAACATAGTCATAATTTGGTTTTATTTTTTTTAGCAGCTCGTTACGATTTGATATATCACATATCTTATAGTTCACATTTTTTAACTTACGTTTTTTTTTAGGTTGTGAAGTTGACAAACTAGTGACAGACCATTTCAAATGCAGACATTTTTTTGCTAAGTGAAAACCAATAAAACCTGTTCCACCAGCAATTAAAATAGACTTATTCAATTTTTTTTTAATTTATTTTCTAAAATTACTTTATCTCTTAAGGTATCCATGCATTGCCAAAATCCATAATGTTTAAATGCAGTTAATTTTCCTGATTTAGCCAGCTTTTCAAGTGGTTTACGTTCAAGATATGTTTTGTCATTTTTTATATATTTAAAAATTTCTGGTTCAATTACGAAAAAACCGCCATTTATCCAACCCTCATCAAGACTTGATTTTTCTTTAAAGTATTTAACCTTGTTATTTGCTATTTTTATAGCACCAAACCTAGCAGGAGGTCTTACTGCAGTTAGTGTCATTAATTTTTTCTTCTTTTTATGAAATTTTATTAAATTTTTTAAATTTACATTACTTAACCCATCTCCGTACGTCATCAAAAAAGTATCTTTTTTTAAATATCTTGATAATCTTTTTAATCTACCACCAGTCATAGTATTTAAACCAGTATCAACTATATTGATTTTGCAATTTTTAATTTTTTTTTTTTTGAAATAATTTTTGATTACATTTGATTTATATCCTACTGCTATGTAAAAATTGTTAAATTTGTATTTCCTGTAGTGATTTATTATATGAATTAAAATAGGAACTTTATTTATTGGTACCATGGGTTTTGGTATGGTTCGAGTATATTCCGAGAGACGAGTTCCCAATCCACCTGCTAAAATTACAACTTTCATTTACTTTTTAAAAAAAATTTAATTTGATTGACCGAAAAACTATAGATATCTTTTTTGTCATATAAGCATTTGTACCAATCTGTCACTAATTTTATAACTTGTCTAAATTGAAGTTTATTTTTCCATTTCAGTAATCTTAAAGACTTATTACTATTTAATTTTAATAAATTTGATTCATTAAATTTTTGTTTAGATGATACCCACTTTAAAAGTTTCCAATTTTTTTTAATCTCATTTACTACATCTATAACTTTATAATTGCTAGTTTCAGGAGGTCCAAAATTAAAAACCTCACCATTAAATTTTTTATTTTTACTTAATTTTATAGCTAAAGTCAGATATCCATTTAAAACATCTAAAACATGCTGCCAAGGTCTGGTAGAGTTTTGATTTCTTAATCTAAGTGTTTTTCGTTTAAAAATTGATTTCATGATATCAGGAATCAATCTATTGTTTGACCAGTCACCACCCCCAATGACATTCCCAGCTCTGCACACAGCTATTCTTAGATTTTTTTTATTTTTTAAAAAAGATTGAAAGTAAGAGTTAATTACAAATTCAGCTGAAGCTTTTGAAGCAGCGTAGGGATCATCGCCTCCTAGGATATCATTTTCAACATAACCCCTTTTAATTTCAAAATTTCTATAACTCTTATCGCTTGTAATTAAGATTATTATACATTTAAATTTAGACAATCTTAATACTTCTAATAGATTCAAAGTTCCGTTAAAATTTGATTCAAAATTATAAATAGGTCTTTTATACGACTCACCAACTAATGATTGTGCTGCAAAATGAAATATAAAATTTGGTTTTACAGATTGAATTGTTTTTTTTAATCTTTTTAAATTTCTAATATCAATATTAAAGTTTTTAATTTTTTTTTTCATTTTAAAATTTTTAAAATTTGTTTTGTTCTCCTCAAAATTATTTGAGATTCCATAAACTTTAGCCCCATGTTCGTTTAACCATAAAGAAAGCCAAGATCCTTTTAATCCGGTATGACCTGTGATAAGGACTTTTTTTTTATAAAAATTCTTCATTTATTTTTTTTTTCCATTTTATATGTTTTTTATTTAAATAAAAAAAACCATCAAATTTATTTTTAGTCTTTAAATCAATTATATTTAATAATTCAGCTTCATCTGAAAAAAAAATATTTTTATAATTTTCTAAATCTTTAAAGGGTGACAGATTAATAGAGGACTTTGGCTGAAATATTGCAATATTGTTGGATAAATGGCTATATTCAGCAGATGCACTAGTTGAATTAGAAAAAATATAAAAATTAAATTTCATTACTTTTGGGAAGACTGAAACTATTTTAAATTTATATTTTTTGTTTGAATATTTATTCAAATCTCCAGGATGAGGTTTAAAATATATTTGAATATTTTTGTTTGTGGAAAATTTTTGGATTACTTCTAAAAGTTTTTGATTTATCTTTTTTTCATAATCCCCAAATACTAAAATTTTTTTGATTTTTTTATTCTCTAGATCAAATATTTTTACCTTATTTAACCAGTCATATCTCAGCGCTTCAACCAAACATATCTTTTTTTTTACAATCCCTTGATTGATTAATAATTTTTCATTTATTTTACTCACAGTAAGAATTTTATTTGGTAAATTTTCATTATTTAAATTAGAAATTCTTGTTTGATAGTAATTGAGATGCCAAAATGGCATTGTCGCATGAATATACCCATAAGTAATTATTTTTTTCTGATGACAAAGTTTCAGTAAAATTTTTTCCCAACTATGGTTCTCCATAAGGTAGATACATCTTTCAATGTTGGGGGTACAATTTAAAAAACTTTTAAAACAATAAAAATTTTTAAAATTTTCAAATGAGGTAATGCCAGAAAAAGATCTTTTTTGAATTTTATATGTCAATTCTAAAAGTTCAAATTTATTGTCATTTTTACTGATTATAATCAAATTTATTAAAAAAAACTTACAAGAATAAAACAAGGTAAAAAATACTACTTTGAGCAGATCGTGAAATGAGAAATAGTTATGTAAAAAATTTCTATCTTCTAAATTTATAATATCACGATTTACTTTTTTTTTTAATAATGCATAATTTTTATAATCTTTTGAAGCAATGAAAAGATTAAGATAAAAAAAATTTTTTTTAATGATATTTTCTAGTCCTTGCCAATGATCACTAACAAAAAAATTTCTTTTATAAAAATCTTTTTTGTAATGACAAAAATAAGAAATAATTAAGTTTTTATTTACATTAATTAAAGGTTTTTTTTTTAAAGAAGATATTAAATTTCCTTTAAGAAAAAATATTAATGAAGTAATCCAATTTCCAAGAATAAAATTTCTAAAATGATCGTAAATTTTTTTTTTATTTTTATTTATAACATTTATCTTAATTTTTTTTCTATATTTTCTTAGAACTTTTATTGTTTCTGCATCAATGTTGTTTAGAGTTATCTCTTGCAAATCATGATTTTTAATTATCTCTATTATTGCTAAATATTGTAAACAGATATTTATACAATCTTCTTTAAATATATTTTTTTCGTATAAATGAGAAAGCTCCCAAAGGTTAAATGAGTTATCATATTTAAAAAGATCTCTTAAATTTTTATTTTTAAAAATTTTTTTTTTTTCAATATTCTTAAGGCTTTCTAAAAAAATTTTTTTTAGTAATTTTGAATTTTTTTCAATAAATTCATTTAAATAGAGTTTTTTTGAAGTCTTTTTATAATTAAAGATTACTTCAGTTTGCATTATTGAAATATCTTTGTAAGATTTTTTTTATATTCATTTTTTTTGATATCTCATATACTAACATTTCACCAATATCCTTTGTTAAGATAAACCTATAATTTTTTTTGTTATGTTTTTTATCTTTTTCTAAATTTTGAATAAATTTTGTTAAATTAAGTTTCTTTAATGGGCTTAAATTTGTAATTTTTTTTATGTTTTCACTCATTTTAAAATATTTCTTATCACTCAATAAACCAAAATTCTTTGAAAAAAAAAGTGCCATCTGAATTCCATGGGCAACTGCTATTCCATGGGGAATTTTAAAATTACTTGTTTTTTCTATTGCATGACCAAAAGTATGTCCGAAATTAAGTAACAATCTTTTTCCAGTATCAAATTCATCTACTTCTATATAACTTTTTTTTATTTTTAAACTTTTGTAAATAATATTTTCTAAAATTTTTTTATTGTTATGGACTTTATCTAAATTATCAAAAAAAAATTTGTAATTTTTTTTTGATAAGCAATAATAGTGAGACATTTCACCCAAACCAGATAGTACATCTCTATATTTAAGATATTTAAGTATACCTGTATCAATCTTAATTTTTTTTGGAGGATAGAAATTTCCTATCAAATTTTTATAACCCTTAAAATTAATTGATGTTTTGCCTCCGATACAGCTATCACATTGTGATATGATTGTTGTTGGATAAAAATGCCATTCTATACCTCTAAAAATTATTGATGACAAAAATGAGGATACATCTTGTACTACACCTCCACCTATACTAATGATTTTAGTTTCTCTTGTCACTTTAAGATTTAATAGTTTTTGTATTATCTTATTGAGGTTTGAAAAATTTTTTTCTCTTTCTGATGAGGATATTATTATTTTTTTTCTATTCAATTTTAATTTTGAATTTACGAACTTATCAATTACAAAAATATCATCCTTACCCTCTTCTTGTAACGCATCCTGAATATTATTTATAAAATTCACCTCATAATTTTTTATTCTAGAAGATATGCTTAAGTTTTTCATTGAATTGTATAACCTCCATCAATTACACAATTTTGACCTGTTATATATTTATTATGATCAGAAGTTAAAAAAATTATATATGGTATTATTTCACTAGGTGTAGCTAATTTTTTTAATGGAATATCTCTTTTAATCTTTGTTATCGTATTTTTGCCCAAAATTCTTTTTGTTAAAGAAGTATTAACAAAACCTGGACTAACGGAATTAACCAAAATATTATGTTTAGCAAGGTCCAAAGCACAAGCTCTTGTTAAACCTAAAAGACCACTCTTCGAAGAAGAGTAAGAAGCTCTTTTACTTTTACTAACAGATCCAAAAATTGAAGATATATTTATTATTTTACCAGATCTATTTTTAATCATTTTTTTTGATGTAATTTTTATTATTTGTGCGGGTATTGTAAGATTTATTTTGATAATATTCTCCAAATCATCATCACTTAGTTTATAAATTTCATCAATAATATTTATACCTGCATTATTGACTATAATATCAAAATTAATTTTTTCAATTTTTTTAAAAAAATTAACTTTTGAAACCTCATTCAAAAAATCACACCTAAAAACTTGTAAATTTTTTTTTTTAAATTCTTTTTTTGTTGATGTTGAAAAAACTTCTGCACCTAAGGACAAATATTTTTTTATAAGATCGTTTCCGATACCACTAAAATAACCAGTCACTAATATTTTTTTTTTTTTAAATGATTTGATCATTTTTAAAACTTATTTTGAAACCAATGGGCAAATATATGATTTATTATTAATTGAACATCTTCCACAGGACCATAGTCAGATTTTAAAGACTTAATAATTAGGTAATTTTTACAATATTTTTTTAATTTTCCACCATCAAAACCCATTATACCAAAAATTTTACCTTTTTTTTTTAACCATTGAGCGGCTTTTATAAGGTTCTCCGAATTTCCAGATGCAGACAAAATAACCGCTACATCACCCTGCTTAAATTTCATCTTTAGTTGATTTAAAAATATATTTTCATAACCTGTGTCGTTAGCTATTGCAGTAATTACAGATTGGTTTGAATTCAAACAATCTATATTAAAAGTTTTTTTCGACTTCGATTTTTTCATAATATCAAATCCCAAATCATTTGCCATTGTGATAGCAGTTGCTGCCGCTCCACCATTTCCAAAAACAAAAATTGTTCGTTTTTGTTTTTTTGTATTTTCAAATTCTTTTCTTATTAAATCCAAAGTTTTGAGATCAAGATCATTTAATGCGTCTTTTAAATAATTAATATATCTTTGAGCAAAAACTTTAAAAGTTTTCGAGTCATTATAATGTTGTCTAAGTGTTTTCATTATTAATAAAACTTTTTATACCACTCAAGATCTGATATGTAAATTTTATCTATCATTCTCATAACATTTAAAGCATCTTGGTAAGAACCAGTTTTAACTTTCATATTTTTATTTATAATTTTTGCGAATTCGTCAATTTCTTCTTTCCATGAGGAGTCTTTATAAAACTGAAAAATTCTTTTTCTTTGATTTTTTTTAATTGAAGGCTTGGGTATTATTGTGATCTTTTCTTGACCATAAGATTTTGTACCTGAAAGTATACCACTCAATATAATTAATGCCTGCTCCAGTGTAATTTCTAAAGAAAATTTATGTTCCCATTGTGTTGCTGTTGAATGTATTGAGGCAATAATATTTTTATTTTCATTTTTCATAATAGCAAATGCATTATCCTCAACATCATATTTCCAATATGAATTAGAGATAAAACTTTTAAATTTTATAAACTCACCACCAAATTTAGTGATTAAGTCTAAAAGATGAATTCCCTGATCTAATAAAATACCACCTCCAGAAAATTTTCTTTTTGCTCGCCACTCATTTTTTCCAAAAGTTACTATTTTGCTTTTTCCATAAACTGCTCTTAGGTTAATTATTTTTCCATAAATTTTGGAATTAATTAAATTTTCAGCTTTTTTTACAGAACCATGGTATCTATGATTAAAACCATACTTGAGTTTTAGTTTATTATTATTATTTAAAATCTTTTTTAAAGATTTTAGTTCTTTATAGTTTCTTGATGGAGGTTTTTCACAAAAAACGTGTATATTTTTTTTTAAAAAAAAAGATGTTACTTTTACCGCTAAATAATTTGGCAACGTTATGAAGACTGCATCTAAATCATGTTTTGTAAATCTTTTATAATCTTTATAATAAATGATTTTATTATGAGCATTATCTTTTTTAAAAGATATATCAGATATACAAATTAATTTGTAAAATTTATTTTCTAAAATATATTTTTTTCTTCTTTTGCCAACTACCCCAAAACCAATAACTCCAACTCTAATCATAAAAATTTAGATTTTTTTTTGATATACAATAATTTGCAAATTCAACTTTTCTAATCTTTGACTTTGCAAATTTTGAAATATTTCCGTGATAAGAAAATCTGTAAATATTAGATTTAAATTTTTTTTTTAAAAAAGTTGAGGCCTCAGTAGAATTAATAATATTATATGGAATTTTTATTAATTTTTTATTATTAAAGGTTAAAAAAGACTTTGAAATATTATCATCAATAGTTTTTAAGTTTGTTTCTCTTAAGTCAAATAATAAAAATTTTCTAAATAGATCTTTTGAATTATTAAGAATTTGTTTCCAATTTGAAGTCAAATGTAAAACTCCATATAGAATAACAATATCGTATTTTTTTTTCAACTTTTTAAAATTATTATTCTTAATGTGATAAAAGTTACCTCTTGGATATTTTTTTTTTGCTTTAAAAATCATTTTTTCACTTGTATCTATTCCAGTATATCTAAATGATTTTACAAAAGATTTGAGTATTTTATAAAAACCACCTTGGGCACATCCAATATCAAGTATTGAACAATTTTCAAATAAAACTCTCGATAAGAAAAGATTTTCTCCTGGATAAATATCTTTTTTTCTTTTTCTTTCTTTAGAAAAAAATTTCTGTGCTTCTATATCGTCCCAAATATTCATTATTTTAATAAACTTTTCTAGAGTATTTTTTGAAAATTTTATCTTTAATCATAAATCTTTGAACTGTTTTTAAATCTTTTAAACAATCAACTGAAAAAGAGGTCTTGAATGGATATTTAGCAATAAATTGCCCACCATAATTATCACATATCCGATTTGAGTCACACGACTCAACTTTTTCCAAAAAAGATTCTTTTGTTGAATTAAATTTTTTTAAAAAACCATATCTGAATGCAAATATTCCATAAATTCTTTTTGCTTTTATTTTTGAATTGAATTCTTTACAATATGGAATTGGAGATCTTGAAGTGTACAGAACTTCATTTTTTTGATTGTGTATTATTTTAACAATATTCGGATCATTAAATTGTTTTTTATCATTTATTGTCATCGCTAAAACTATTGAACCTGCCTTTTTATTACTTTTTATCTCCTTGATAACAGCATTTATCATATTAGGTCTAAGCATTGGTTCATCCCCTTGGACACAAACAACAATATCATTATTCTTAATTCTGTATTTTATCTTTGAAATTTTTTTTGTTGCTTCAAAAACTCTATCAAGACATCTTTTATGTCTTCTTGAAGTTGACACATACTCAATGTTTTTCTTTTTACAAAAGTTTAAGATTTCTTTATCACAACCAGCAATACTAAGTTTGTCCCAACCTTTATATAACTTAGCTCTTAAGTAAACATGCATCAACATAGGCATTCCATTTATGAGTTTTAAAGGCTTTCCTGGGAATCTTGATGCTGCCATTCTAGCAGGAATAATTCCAATTATTTTATTCTTCATTTTTTAAATCTATAAAGTTTTGAAATTTTTTCATTTTTTTTTCCTAAATTTTTAGATTGTAGATTTTTACCTAAACATATTTCTTTGTTTAATTCACTTGATACATAAAATGAATTTAATAATTCTATAGTTTTCAAACAATCATTTTTTTCAATAACTTTTGATTTTCTATTTTTGTAAAATTTTATAATTTTTTTATATAACTCAAGATGGCCAAAACCATAAACAATTGGAAATTTTTCTGAATACTTCTTACACATTTTATCATCTGGCGTATATATGTCCAAGTTGTTTACAGCTACACCTCCCAATTGAGCCATCCCTTTTGATCCTAAAAAAGAAATAGATGCTTCAAAGTCATCTGGTCTTGCAGCTGTTGTAATTTCCAATGTTCCTATTGATCCATTTTTAAAATGCAGAGTTGCTAAAGCAGTATCTTCAACTTCTATTTTAGAACCTAATGTTCTCATTATTGCTTTCACTGATTTGATCTCTCCGTTTAAGTACCTTAATAAATCTATGTGATGAATTCCCTGATTAGTTAAAGCCCCACCATCATGTGAGTACGTTCCCCTCCACTCTGACATATCATAGTAACGCTGCGGTCTACACCATCTAACTCTAACAGAACATATGTTTATTTTTCCTAGTTTTCCACCTGAAATTGATTTTTTCAAAAATTTAACTGCTTTGTTATATCTGTTTTGAAAAACGGGAAAAATATTTATATTTTTAATTTTTGATAAACTATAGATATGTTTTAAGTCTGTAATCTTCAAGGCAGGGGGTTTTTCTAATATAATATCTAATTTATGGTTTTTAATTATATCAATAGCATGTTCATAATGCATTCCTGAAGGGGTTAAAATTGCAACAATATCAAGATCACATTCATTGATCATCTTATGATAATTTTTATATTTCTTAATAAATAAACTTTTATTATTTTTTATTATCTCATCACACTTACCCTCAACTAGATCACATATGGCTACTATTTTAAAATATTGTTTAAGTCTTTTTAACAAATTTATATGGTGTTTTGTAACTCTTCCAGCACCTATAAAAGCAATTTTTAATTTTTTCATTTTGATTTTATTATTCTAATAATTTTTTCAATATTATTTTTGCTAGTAAGGGTGACTCTAGAGTAATTTTTTAAAGATTTGTGTTTTTCTGAAATTCTAAAATAACTAAGTTTTGATAAACCATTAATTATTTTTTTTCTATTTTTAATAATTTTAAAATGTACAAAATTACCATAGCTTAAAAAATACTCAATTTTATTTGACTTTAAAAATCTGTAAAAGGATTTTTTTGCACTTATCATTTCTTTTAAAACTAATTTTAACTCTCTATAGTAATTTTTGTTTAATAATAATTTTAAAAATTCTGAACCAAATGTATTTATTTCATACATAGGTCTTATTTTATTAAGGATTTCAATATTTTTTCTATTCGAAATAATATAACCTAATCGTAAACCTGCTAAGCCCCAAGCTTTTGACAATGATCTTATGATAAAAACATTATTATATCTTTTTATAAATTTTTTAGATGTTTGATTATAAAATCCATAGTAGGCCTCATCAATTAACATATAACATTTGATTCTCTGACAAATTTTTATCAATTTATGAATATCATTATCTTTTATAATAGTTCCAGTTGGACTATTTGGATTTGCGATACATAAAAGCTTTGGCTTTTCTTTCCTTATTTTTTTTAATAAATTTTTAAATTGGATTCGAGGACCTTGTGTTGAAAAATGATAGTCAAATTTCAAATGTTTTAAATTAAATATTTTAGGATAAATATAATACATAGCAAATGTCGGGGAAAGAGTTAAAACTTTTTGATTTTTTTTTGTAAAACCCTCAAATATATTTTTAATACATCCATCAGATCCATGGCTAAATAATATATTTTTTGAGGATATTTTTTCATAAGAGGCAATTTTTTTATATAAACTACCTAACTCAGGATAAGCTGAAATATAAATAGGATTAATTTTTCTAAGAATATCTTTATATAATTTTAAAAGTTTTGGGTGAGTGTTTTCATTTTTATCTAACCAGAGTTTGTTAAATTTTCTTGCTTGTTGAAGTGTCCATAAAGGCCTTATTAAATTTTTCATTATACTTAATACTTAATATTAATTTATATTTTTATTTAAATCTTTTTAAACTTTTATTGTTATCCAAACTTTCTCATCAAAACTAAAAGTGGTCATTAAAAATTATTATTAATTCTTAATTGAGATTAGTTTATTATTTTAATTTCCTGTTATACTTAGAATAAATTATAGTATTTTGGAAGATTTATTTATATATATTAAAACATGATATTTAAAACTCTTCAAATATTATTTTTTAATATTTTGTATTTCATATTAAAAATTTTAGAAATAATTTCTAACAGAAGTATTTTATTAAGATTTAAAGAATTTGTTGAAAATAAATGTTATTTAAAAAAAAACATATCTAATAAAAAAATTTCTTTTTTTACTCCCAGTGAGTTGATTAAGTGGAGAGTTAAAACCATATTAGATAAAGAACCAGAAACAATTAGTTGGATAAATGAATTTAAAGATAGATCTATTTTTTGGGATATAGGTGCAAATGTTGGATTATACTCTATCTATGCAGCCTCAAAAAGAAAAAGAATCAAAGTTTTTTCATTTGAACCATCCTCATCAAATTTAAGAACTTTAAGCAGAAATATTTCAATTAATAACCTTCAAAATAAAATTAATATAGTTCCTTTTGCACTATCAAAAAATAAAAATAAATTTTTGCTATTAAAAGAAAGCAGTTTTAATGAGGGTGGAGCACTTAATTCCTTTGGTGTAAATTATAATTTCTCTGGAAAAAAATTTTTCTCAAAAAATTCTTACAATACTTTTGGAACTTCACTGGACAATCTTATTAAACTTAAAATTCTAAAAGTCCCAAATTATATAAAGATTGATGTAGATGGAATAGAGGACCTGATCCTGGCTGGTGCAAAAAATTTACTTTTGAATAAAAAAATAAAAAGTATTCTAATCGAAATAAATGACAAATTTAAAGTTCAAAAAAAAGAAATTCTAAAAATTATGAAAAAAAATAAATTTCAATTAATTTCAAAATCACGTAACGAAGATTTTTACTCAAATAAAGACTTTAGTGGTATTTACAATTATATTTTTACAAAAAAATAAATAAATTTATGCATTTTTATAAAAATTAATTGTTTTTTTTAACCCGATCTCAAATTTAGTATTTGGTTTCCAATTAAAAACTTTTTTAACAAGCCTTGTATCGGGATATATAATTTTTGGTTCATCTAATCTTAATTTTACTTTTTTTTTAGATTGAGAGCCACCTTTGCATAACTTTTTAATTTTTTTTGCAACTAAATTTAAATCAAGTGGTTTGCCATATCCAACATTATATATTTTTCCAGAAATTTGATCTAAATTTTTTTTATTAAATATCTTTATCAAAAGTTTTAAAAAATCGTCAATATACAAGAAATCACGATAAACCCCTCTATTATGACAATCGTATGTTTTGTCCATTAAACATTTTTTTACTATTATGGGTATAAATCTATTGTTTGATTGATGTGGGCCATAAACCTGATAAAGGCGCAAAATTATGCCATTTATCAATTTTTTTTTAAAAAATTTTTGAACATATTTTGTAGCTCTTAACTTTGTCTTGGCATAAATTAATTTTGGTTTACAGTTATTTTCTTCTTTTTGAGGTGAAACTGAAACTCCGTACTCAGCACAGCTACCAATCTGTATAAAAATTTTTATTTTTTTGTATTTGAAGTAATCAATCAAATTTTTAACAGAAATAAACTGACTTGATATTGTGGATTTTTTATTAAAATGATCTACATTTCCACCAAGATTAATAACTATATCAAATTTATATTTATCTAAAGCTTCAAAATTTTTTCTTTTTGTAAAATCGAAGAAAATATATTTTATATTTTGCACTCTTTTTTTTGTTAATCTATTTTTTGAGACACTTACTATTTCGTATTTTTTTTTTTTAAGTAAATTGATCAAATGAAAACCAATAAATCCAGTACCGCCAATAATTAAAATTTTTTTTTTCATTAAAAATTATTAAATATTTTTGATTTTTGTTTTAAAAAATTTTGTTTTTATTTTCTTTTTTTTAAAATTTTGATATGACTTTATTAATTGCAATTTCTTTTTATCACTAAGAATATTCTTTATTTTCCATACGTTTTTAGCATCTGACAAGGTTCCTGCAAAATGTAAAAAATAGTTTTCTGTTAAGATTTGCTCAATAATTATTTTTAAAATTTTTTTATCTTTAAATTTATCATGATATAAAAAATTATATTTATCTGCAATTTCAAATAACCATATTGCTTGGAATTTATATTCTAACCAACTTACTAAATTAGAACTCATCAATTCGTTATTCAATGGTACCTCTACACCTGAAAATTTATCTCTTAATTTATTTTCACAATATTTTTTGTAAATTTTAAATAAAATATTTTTAAATAAACCAATATTAAAAACTAAAACCCCTGCAACAAAATAATTATTGAAAATTTTTTTAAATTTGTAGTGCTTGAAAATATCCTTAGGAGAAGCGGTAAGTGAGCTATTTAAAGGATATTTTCTACTCAAAAAATTTTTTCTTAAAAAAACTAATTTTTTTCTTAATTCAAAATTGCTTTTTAAAAAAGGAATATCTTTAAATGCTGTAACAACTGAAATTTTATTTTTTTTTAATCTTTTGAAAATGTTAGGAGAAAAAGGATTTATGAAAATATCTGTATCAAGCAAGCAAATATTATTTATATTTTTTTCATATAAACTCAGATAATTACCAACTAATAATCTTTGCCAAGTAGGGGACTTCCAATTATGATTTTTTTTTGAAATAAGGTTTTTATAGATAACGATTATTCCTAAACCATTTTTTTTACAATATTTTAACCATAATTCTGATGAATATTTTTTCCAATCATTGTAATGTTTTTTTCCTATCGCAACACACACAATGTAATTTTTTGTTTTTGATTTTAAAAAAAATTTGTGACAATTTTTTTCAAATTTAAATATCATCTGAATACCAATTATTTCCAATAGACTCTTTTTTATCAAAGTTTTTGAAAGCAATTGGACCCAAATTAAGAGGTATTCCAAATTTTTCATCTTCCTCGGCTTGATTGACAAGTGCATTAAGTACATGGTCAAAAGAGTCTAAAAATCTAGAGTCATTTTCTACGAATTTAATAGGTTCATTTTTTCTAAGGAAATTCTTAATATTATTTTCTAAAGAATTCTTTTCATCATTAAGTCTACCAATTATCACTTTTTCATTTCCTTGCCGATTTAAAAACCCAGCCTCTCTGAAAAGAAAAATGTCCCCATGTAAATCAACAGCTATAGATAGTTGAGGAAATCCGAAAGATCTAATCTCATTACCCTTAATTTTTACTAAACCTCTATCAAATATTTTTTGAGATAAATACTCTAGTGAATAACCATAATCTACGTGTAAATCTGGACAATGCTTATTTTTCAACTTTTCAAAATCCCCAATTATTTCTAAAAGATTTTGTCTATCATCTTCACACATTGTGTTGGTAATTCGATATTTTCTATCTTTATCAAAATTTTCGTCTCGTCCTGTGACGCTCTGATAGTCATCTCTTAAAGTTAAAAAATTAATTCCTGCACCATTAGTTACTTCATTATTTATCTCTTTTATAAATAACAAAACTTCTTTTAAATTTTTATAGTTTTCTGAAAGTATTATAAAATTAAATCCTACTTTGAGATTCTTGTTATTTTCATTTCTGGAACGTAAGAAATTTATGACATTTTTTTTTACAATTTTATAACTTTTATCTAGTTGTGTTATTTTTTTATATGACTCTTCATCATATCCGTAAAGCGATACTCTAAGAGAGTCTAGAAGCCATAACTCTGGGTTTTTTTTTATATAACCTTCAGTAAGAGAATATGCGTTTGTTATTAAAGGGAGTTTATATCCTAAATCTGAACCTTTTTTTATTATTTTTCCTAGTCTAGGATTTGTTAAAGGTTCTAAGCCTCCAGAAATTGAAATTTTGGTTCCATTTTCTGCGTCACTAATCATATTATTAATTCTCTTAATACCATCATCAATAATTGAAGTGTCATATTTTGCCTTTTGGTTCCTGCCACAAAATCCACAATAAAACATACAAGAAACGCCAGGAAAAATTGCTATTCTTAAAGGAAACTTATAATTATTTCTAATTACATCATTTACTCTATACGAGAAAGGTAGAATTGTGTTCCAGTATTTTTTCGCAGCACTATTCTTTGTTATCAATATTTGTAATTTATTATTTTCTCTAACTATCTTGTTCAGATCTATCAAATAATTTTTATTTTTGTAATTAATACTTTTGAAAATATTTTCTTGAGGTATCCATGGTTTCATTGAGAAACTATTTACAATGCTGTTAATATCATCCTTAACTTTTTTAAAATCTAAATTATCATATTTTTTAATAATATTATTTTCTAATTGTTTTTCTAAATCTTCTTTTTCAATCATAATTATTTATTATTAACAAAACTTGTTATTAATTATAGAAATTAATTTACCCGCAAAAAATGAATTAGAAAAGTTTTGAATATACTTTAAATTATCATTTTTTAAGACATATTTGAGCATTAAATCTAAAGGATCTTTTTTATAATCCATCATATTTGTATCGTTAATTCTGTGTTTTTTGATTTTTGAGTCTATATCATAATTAAATTTGAACATTTTATTATCGGAAAATAATCTCATTGAAAGTTTTTTTTTATTTTCATAGTAGTTCTTAATTTCAATATTTTCTAAATTAATAAAATTTTTCAATAAATAAAAATCATGGTATGCCAGTCTATGAAGAAGAGATTCTTTTGAAATTTCAGATTTTTTCGTTCTTATTATGGTATTATTTTTTTTTATTAAGAAATTTTTTTTTTTAAAATATTCAACGTCATTTACATATAATTTAGTTTTTTTCTTTTTTGAGAAATCATATAATTCTAATATATTTTTAAAGTTCTTTGTTAAAGGTTTTTCACAAAAAACTTTTTTTCTTTTGTCCAAAAAATATTTTACTATCTTATAATGTGTATCATTGTTCGTAAGTACAAAAATCCAAGATACATTACCTAGGTAAAAGTCTTTAAAACCAGTTTTGGTGTTAGCAATAAATTTTATGTTGGCTAATTTTTTTATCTTGGGAATCATAATTTTAGCCCATTTTCCATTTCCAATTATGCCCACATTTTTTTTAATCATAAAATTTTATATAACTTTTGAGCTAAACCAACAGAAGTGTTCCATTTACCAGATAAAATTGTAATAATCTTTTTATTTATATTTGAAATTTGATTCAATCTTTCGTCGGTACGTTCTTTATTAATCTCTAGTGTTCTAACTACAAAAAAAGATCCTACATACTTAGCTCTCTTTAAAAATGGTAAATAATTTTGACAATTTTGAATAAATTTTGAAAATTTAGAAAATCTAATGTTTTTGATTATTCCCTCATTGATAAATTTTTTTTTATAACTTTTAAAATGAGGATAATAGTTTTCAACTATTTCAAGTTTTGAATGCTTAACATCACTTAATAAGTGATAATTTGTGCCTAAATAAGGATCAAGTGAAACAAATTTACCATCTAAAACCATGAAACTCTCTTTTTTATAATTTTTTGGTAATTTGATGATTATTTTTTCAACTAATTCATATTTGTATTTTTTTTTGGGTTTAAAACCTAAATTTTTTAAGATTAAATTATTTTGATCATAACATGCAATAATTACTTTATAATATTTCTGCAAATCATTTTTTTTTATTTGATTATTGAAAATTAAATTAATTTTTGATTTTTTTAGTCTTTTAAACATTTTTTTTTTAATTTTAAAATAATTCAAATTTTTTTCATTCGATAGAATTGACTTTGATACTAGATTACTAAAATTATCATTTTGATAATTTTTATAATATAGTTTGTTCTTATATAAAAACTTTACAAATTGGTCGTAGCTAGTTTTTGAATTTTTTTTAGAAATGGCATAGTAATTATTAGTTTTGCCTAGAATATCCTTTCCATAAAATTTCAAAAAACTTTTGTTAAATTTTTTAACTTCATTTAATGTTTTTATTGATCTTGGATAATGATAGCCTTGGTGAAATCTCATTTGATTTGCTTTTGAAGCACCATTCAGGATTGTTTTTTTTTTCTCATACAAATCAATGTCAAATTTTCTAGATAATATAAGTGCCGCTGTTATTCCAAAAAAACCTGATCCAACAATTGCAACTTTTTTTTTCATTTAAAAGAAAATTATTTTTCTAAAAGTATTTTTCGCAGTTCTTTAATAGAGAGATAGGTATTATCTTTCGAATTGTATGAAAATTTTTTTTCAATTTTAAATTTCTTAATTTTTTTAATAGAATTTTTGATTTTATGTGACATTAAATTATCTGTAAAATGTATATAATATTTACCAAAATTATATATATGTTCAGATTCATCAAAATTTATCAATTCTTCATGCATTTTTTCTCCGTATCTAACACCTGTAATTCTAAATCCTTTTTTTGGATTAATTGCCTTTACCAGATCTGACAACTTGTAAGACTTAATTTTTGGAATAAAAATTTCCCCACCAAAACTTTTTTTCATTGCAATATAAACTAAATTAATAGCATCCTCCATTTTAATACTAAATCTTGTCATGTTTAAATTAGTTACTGGCAAGCTCTTTCCCATCTCATCATAGTGTTTAAATAATGGAATTACAGAGCCTCTTGAATTATTAACATTACCATATCTAACAACTGAGAATTTCGTTTTTTTTTTACCAATTATATTGTTTGCAGAAATAAAAAGTTTGTCTGAACAAAGTTTCGTAGCACCATATAAGTTTTTTGGAGCTACAGCTTTATCAGTAGATAATGCAATTACTTTATCAACATTATTTAAAAAACATGATTCAATAATATTTTGTGCTCCCAATATATTCGTTTTTACAAATTCAATGGGATTATACTCTGCTGCTGGTACCTGTTTCAAAGCGGCCGCATGAATTACAATGTCAATATCACTTAGAGCATATTTAAGTCTATCACTGTCTCTAACATCACCTATTATAAATCTTATTTTTTTAAAATCTTTTGGAAAATTTACTTTTAAATAATCAGAAAAATTACTCTGTTTAAACTCATCTCTACTGAATAAAACAATTTTATGGAAGGGAATTTTTTTTTTTATTAAAAAGATACAAAATTCTTTTCCAAAAGAGCCTGTGCCACCTGTAATGAAAATTGATTTATTTTGAAACATTATTTAGTAATATAATTATTAATATCATATTTTATTATACTTAATAAGACTAGATTAAAAACATATTTTGATTTTGTGTTCAAAATAAGTTTCTCAAAATTGAATAAAAAATTTTATAATTTGGTGTTAAATTTCCTACTCTTCTTTCCCTATTTATTAATTTTTTACATTTTATAGGAAAGTTAACAATTATATATTTTTCTTTTTTAAAAATATTTATAATTTCAATTAAATATTGATCTGTACCCAGCCTATTGATATTTTTTTTTAATGACTGAAATTTATATAATTTAAATCCACTCAAAGGGTCGTAAATTTTAAATTTGAAAATAAATAAATAATTAAGAACTTTTTCTAAAAATCTATTTAATTTTTTTCTATTACATATTATCAAATCTGCATTAATTTTTTTTTGATATCTAATCAATTTTGTTAAATCATTTGGATAATGTTCCCCATCAGCATCAAAAGTAATCACATTTTTAGTTTTTGGATATTTTTTTTTTATAAATTTGAAACCTTTAATTAAAGATTTTTCATATCCTAAATTTTTTGAATTATTTATTATTTCTACATTATTATTTTTTGATAATTTTTTAGTTTTATCTGTAGAGGCATCATTTATAATTAAAACTTTTACAGATATTTTTTTTAAAAGATTTCGTAAAGTTTTATATTCATTAAAAGCTGGAATGAGAACTATTTCATCAAACATTTTTTTGTAATTAATGAATTTTTACTCATATTATATCTAAATTTTCTTCCAATAAATTTATTTATGTTAAATATATCAATTGAGTTTCTTGGGCAAGGTCGTAAGAAAATAATTTTATCTTTAGTTAGATTTTCATTTTTTTTTACATCTTTTGTTAGCCAGGCTCCTCTTCTTTGGACTATCACTGACTGTTTTTCATTTTTTTCTATTTTTTTAATACCATCGCCCATGGTCTTTTCTAGAATTCTTGTTTGATCCACCATTTCTTTCCATGTCGAAAAATTCATAGAAAATTTATGATCGGGGCCATAACGATCATTATCGTCTGTAAAATGTTTTTCAATTATTTTTGCACCCAAGGCAACTGCCCCTAGAACACTTACATTCCCAGGTGTATGATCGCTTAGTCCAAGAATTATTTTTTCTTTAAAGAATTTTTTATATAACCTTAAAACGTTTAAATTAATATTTTCAAAATTTTTCAAACTATTTGTATAATTAGTATTACATTGCATTACACAAACTTGCTTATTATATTTTAAAATTTGATTTACTGTTTTTTTAACGTCATCAAAATTTGAAGCACCAGTTGCTAAAAGCACTGGCTTTCTTTTTTTTGATATCTTTGTTATTATTTCTTTCCAGGTAATATCCCCTGAACCTATCTTGTATGCGGGTATATATTTTCTTACCTCATCAACATAACTTAAGTCGTACGGAGAAGTTAAAAAATCAATTTTATTTTTCTTACATTCTTCAAAAAGTATAGGCGTCCAATTTGGATTAATACTCGCTTTTTGATAAGTTTCGAAAACACTATCTTTCCAATTTTTTTGATGAGTTATTTTACCTAATTTTTTAAAACCCTGATCACTTACAATAGTTTCAGCTTTAAAATGTTGAAATTTAGCAGCATCGGCACCAGCTTTAGCACATAATCTGATTAATTTTTTTGCTCTAGAGAGTTTTCCATCATGATTAGCAGCTATATCAGCTATGAAATAAGTCTTAGATTTTTTTGAAATAATTTTTTTTCCAAATTTGATTTGCATATTATTTGAAAATCTTAGTTAAAATTTCACAATTAGGCATCTTTCTATATTTTTCAGAAATTAAATAATTTTTAGCAAAATGTTTATATCTTTTTTTTGTTAAATTTTTTAATTTAAAATTAATTTTATAATCTTTATTTAAATCAATATTGATTAAATCACTATCAAAAAATTTTGAAATAGCTTTTGTAGAATTTATCAATGATACATTTTTAAAATGTTCATTAGTTATGATAAATAATAAAGGTTTTTTTAATAATGCAGCATAAGACACAGCAGAAGACATGGTGGTAATTACAAGTCTTGAACTTTGAACTAATTCTCTTGTGTGAAATTTCGATGCATACCTTTTTTTTCCTTTATAAATTGGTGACATAAAATTTTCTTCTTCTCTTGGATGTTTTGCAATTTGAACTTTTAATCTAAATTTTTTCTCAAGTTTCGAAAAAAACTTATCTACGCTTTGTAAAACAATTTTTGAATTTTCCTGTCTACCTACATTAAAGTGTGCGGAGTCACTTGCTGAATTAAGAGAAAAGGCACTTAAGTAGGTTGCTAAATTTTTTTTTTTTGAGTTTAATTTTTTTTCCGATCGGATAAAATTTGAACCATCCCAATCATGTAATCTATGTATCTTTATATTTTTAAATTTTTTTTTATATTCTAAAAAATATTCATTTGAATTTACAAAAATATATTTAGGATAAATTTTACTAAATAATATTTTAATTATAAAATGAATCATTAATATTTTTCTTTGATTTATAATTTGACGTGGTCTAGTAAAAAGTCTCTTTAAAGCATAAATTAAACGATCCATGAACTTAAATTTTTTACTTAAATGTAAAGGCATAAAATTATTAAAGTGAAAAATACAAAGGTTGACCTTTTTTCTTATCAAAAGAAAATAAATAAAAAGTTCAGAGAATGTTGTGGGAAAGTGAAGGAAACATATAACTAAGTTTCCCTTGTATTTATCATGTAGTTCCAGAATTTTTTTTTTAAAAAAAGAGATTTCTTTAAATGTTGAAATTTTGGATTTATTTTTTAAATATCTATAGTGCAAATCTATTTTATTATTTTTGATTGATGTTAGGTCAAAACATTCAACGTCAAAATTTTTTTTAAGTTCATTAATTTCATATAAGTTATAATGAAAATCTAAAAACTTAAATGATTGTACAAAAATGATTTTTTTTTTCATTTAGAAATTAAAATCATTTTTATGATATTCTTTAAACCATTGAACAAACTTTTTAATACCTGCCTTAAAATCTGTTGATTTAAATTTTTTATCAAACTTCCTCAAAAATCTAATATCAGCATAAGTTTCTAGCATGTCGGCTTCTTGTCTTTTAGTAAAAGTTATATTTGCTTTTTTTTTTAAATAAAATTCAAGATAATGAATAAGTTTCATAAGTTCGATTTTTTTATTTCGACCTATGTTGATTACATTATGTAGTTTTCTCTTTCTCAGTTCTTTTGATTTTAAGATCTTTGCAATTGATTGGATTACTTCATCAATGTATGTGAAATCTCTTTTATGCTTACCATTATTAAATACTTCAATTTTTTTGTTTTGAAGTATTTTTTTACAAAAAAAATAATATGCCATATCAGGTCTTCCCCAAGGACCGTATACCGAAAAGAAACGTAATCCTGTAGATCTAATTTTATTTATATGGCTAAAAGCATAAGCTAAAAGTTCATTACATTTTTTTGTTGCAGCATATAAATTCAGTGGACTATCTACTATATCAGTCTCGCTAAAGGGTAATTTAGTATTTCCTCCATAAACACTGCTAGAACTTGCATACATAAAATGTTGAACTCTATTTTTTTTTACAATTTCCAATATATTAAAGAATCCTCTTATATTACTCTCAAACACAATTTCTGGCTCTAACAACGAATATCTTACACCTGGCTGAGCTGCTAAGTGGATAACATAGTCAAACTTATATTTATAAAGTTTTTTAAGTTGATTTTTTTTATCAATATTACATTTTAAAAAAGTAAAAAATTTTTTTTTGATGTTATTATTTAGAAATTTGACTCTATCTTTTTTTATTTTTTTGTCATAATTCTGGTTTAAATTATCAATTCCAACTACTTTGAAACCTAAAGAAGTCATCTTTTTGACCAAATGGAAACCAATAAAACCTGCTGCACCGGTGATTAAAATTTTTTTGTTATTTCTATTCATTAATTTTCGATTTAAAGAATATTTCAATTATTAAAAAAATATAGTAATTTGTTATAAAAATTATACTAATAAATATTTGCAGATTAAAATCAACAACTTTAGATGAAAAAAAATGTAAATCTTTACATTCACCCTGGATATGGGAAAACGGGCTCTACTTTGTTACAAGAAAAAATTTTTTCTAAAATTAATTTTATTTGTTTAAGCAAACCTTTCAAAACTAGTCAATATCCTGAAATAAAAGAATTACAAACAAAATTATTTATACCAAAATATTCTTTTGATCAAATCTATCCTCTAAATTTTTCACGTGCTATAGAACAATATTCAAATTACTTAAAAAAAATTTTACATGGTACTAAAATCGAAAATTTTATATTATCTGATGAATGTATTTTTGATCGAATAAATTATTTTGGGTATTTTAATATTTATTTATTGAAAGAAATAATAGATATTCTTAAAAAAGAATTTTCCTTAAATTTAAAGTTTATTGTGTCTATAAGAAGACAACATGATTTGGTTCCCTCATTATATGCTTTTGATAATTTTAGACAAAAAAAAAATTTTGGCTCTCTCTCAAATTTCATTGAATTGCTAGAGATTGAAGAAGATCTGAAAAGGATATTTTTTTATGACGAGTTAATTGAGAGAATAAAAAATAATTTCAATTCAGAAATTTTAATACTCCCTATAGAGGAACTAAGTTTAAATAAATCTTCCTATATTCAAAAATTGGAAGATTTCTTAAAAGTAAAATTAAATGACCTTGACTGGAGTAACCATAATGTAAACTCAATAAATGTTAATGATCAAATAAAATATAAAGTAAGAACTTTTGATTTTAGAAGCTCTGTGATGAGTATGGTTTCAAACATGCATTTTTTTTTCTTGAGAAGAAACAATTTTTATAAAAAAAACTTTAGAAAACTCAGATTTCTGAAAAAGTATTTAAATCCTAAAATTTCTTATAAAAACGTAATTACTTTAAATAATGATCAAGTCATAAAAATAAAAAATCTTTATAAAGATTCTAACAAGAAATTAGCAAAAAATTTGAATATCGATCTTGAAAAACTGGATTATTTTTAATAATTTTTTTATTGAATTTGTTTTAACTTCTTATTTTCAATTTTTAGAATTACATCACAGACTTTTAGTGTAGATTTTTTATGTGAAACAATAAAAATAAATTTATTTTTTCTTAATTTTTTAATTTCATTCATAATTTTTTTTTCTAGCTTAGGATCTAAAGAGCTTGTGAATTCATCTAAAATCAAAATATTTGGCTTATTATATAATGCTCTTGCTAAAGCTACTCTTTGTTTTTGTCCGCCTGATATATTGTCACCATTTTCGCCAACTTTTTTCAAAAAAATATCTTTCTTAGATTTAAGAAAATCTAAAATTCTTGAATTTTTAACTGCATATTTAAAATTTTTTTTGTTTATTTGACTATTGTTCAATCCGAAAACAATATTATTTCTAATTGTATCATCAATTAGTGAGTAATTTTGTTGAACATAGCCAATATTTTGATGCCAAAGGTCAATTTTTTCAAGAATATTAATTTTTTCATTAACAAAAACGCCCCCCTTCACTGGACACAATAAACCCAATATAATATTAATTAGAGTTGTCTTTCCTACTCCGCTATCTCCGGTTATTCCATAAATAGTATTTTTTTTAAATTTAAAGTTCACTTTATCAAGGGTAATTTTTTTTTTATCTTTGTAAAAAAATTTTAAGTTTCTTAAAGAAATATTCTGAATATTTAAGTTTTGGTTTACTTTATTTGAATTTATATTCTCTTTTTTCAATTTGAATAAACGATAGATCGTATGAACAACAGAGTCATAATAACTCAAAATTTGTATTGAATTTATTAACTTTGAGAGAGATGGGATCAATTTTATTCCAACAGCAGCAAATATTACTAGCGATACCAAAATTTCTTCTGCTGAACGATTAATTAAAATAAAATAAAAAACTAATATTGAGAAAGTCAAAATTAATAACCATTCTAGCCATAATCTTGGGAGTGAGTTAAAAAAGTTTTGTCTAAATTCCGAATAACGAATATTTGAATTAGATTTATAAAACCTCTGTAAGAAAAATTTAAATTTTTTATAGATTTTAATTTCTTTAATTAATTTAAAAGCTTCGTTATTAATCTTGATTGAAAGACCAGCATTCCTCTGCCTTATCTTTCCCCATATTTTTGCTTTTTTATTTATATATTTAGTAAATATATATCCGATCATAATAAGCCCCACCACAACCAAACCTGAACCGGTTGGTTCAAAAATAATTACAAATAAAGATAAACCTAAAAATAAAATTAATTCCTTAATTAACTGAATGATATTTCTCAGAAGCATCCTGATAACATCTGAATCCTGAATATTTCTTATAAACTGGGAAGAATTATTATTTAAATAGTAATCAATCGGTTTATTTAGATAAATCTTGAAAAGTTTATTCGAAATCTCTGCTCTAATAGTAGTAAGAAATTTTTGCTCTAAAAAAGAATAATATGTAAGGAAAATACTTTTAATTGTCTGTATAATCAAAATTATAATTGCAATTGAAAATAAAATTTCTTCTTTTGATTTTTTGTTAAATTCTAGGAAATTATATAATTTTAAAAATCTTGTTGACTCCACATCGGAAATTATTGTCGAAATAAATGGTATTAATAAACCGATACTTATTGTTTCAAGTAACATTGAAATAATAGACAAAAGAAAAAATAACAAAAATATAAAAGTTTGCCTTTGATCAAGTAATTTAATTATTCTCAAAATTGTCATTAATATTAAGTAAGTATTTTTTTAAGTGTATTAACTATATGATTAAGGTCTTTTGTTTTTAGGTGTGGTCCAAGGGGTATTGAAATAGATTTATCACTTATAGCTTCAGCGTTAAGAAATTGTTTTTTTTTATAAAGATATTTTTTTTTGTAATATTTCATTCTTGGAACAGGCTGTGGATAATTCACACTAACACCAATATTATTTTTTTCTAATTCTAAAATTAATTCATTTCTTTGCCTCAAAGATTTATCTAAAAATAAAATATTCATGCAATAATATGCATTAATAGAGTCCTTTTTTTGGGAGTATAAAATTTTAAGATTATTTAGTTTTTCAATTTTTTCTTTTAGATAGAAAAAATTTTTTTTACGATTCTTTAAAAAATTTCGGAATTTTTTTAATTGTTCGATACCTATTGAAGCATGAATTTCACTCATTCTATAATTAAAACCTATATCTACAGTGTCATAAATACCTGGTATCTTTCTTTCTAAAAATGATTGCTTAACCCCTAGAGATTTTTGAAGACTCATTTTTTTATAAATTTTTTTATTGTTAGTGATAATCATTCCACCTTCACCAGAGGTAATTTGTTTTGTTGGATAGAAGGAAAAAACTCCAGCATCACCCCAAAGCCCTGTATGAATTTTTTTAAACTTTGCTCCTAATGAAAGTGCACAATCCTCTAGAAGATAAATTTTATATTTTTTACTAATCTTTTTTAAATAATCCATTTCAACAGGAAAACCTAAAAAGTGAACTATACAAATAGCTTTTGTTCTCTTATTAATTTTCTCTTCAATCTTACTTAAATCAATATTTCCATCGTCTAATTTACAATCTACAAAAATTGGCTTAGCTCCTGTCAACTCTACTGCATGAGCTGTAGCAGTATGTGTTTGGGCTGGAACTATAACTTCATCTCCCTTGCCTATCCCAAGGCTAAAATAAAATAAATGCATGCCACTTGTACAAGAATTAACGGCAGATGCGAATTTTGCATTAGTGAATTTTTTGAAATTTTTTTCAAATTGTTTACATTTTTTTCCTTGAGAATAAATTCCACTATCTAGAACCTTTAATACTTCTTTCTTTTCTTTTGAAGAAATCAATGGCGTTGCAAATTTTATCTTTTTTTTTTTCATCATTTATTTTGAATATTAATTTTGATACTTGCGCTTAAATTCTTCATAAAAATTTCCGAATTAGTCTCATCACTTTCTTTGGCTGAAAAATACAATCGTAATAGGAAAGATCCTTTTTTTTTTTCGTATTCGATAAATGGAACTAGACATGAGAGATTTTGGTCAACTTCAAATTTTATCTCTTTTTTATCATCTCCAATGATAATTATTCCATCTGAGGCTGGTATTGAATTATTAGTTGTAACCAAACTTCCAACATTTTCTACGAATGATCCATGATTAAATGATTTATCAGCTAACTCAAATTTTTCTGATATTTTTCCACCTAAGTGTGATCTTACAAATATTTTTTTTCTATAAAAGTTAATTGGGTCAAAAGTAATAAAATTTAATCTTGTGTAACTAGAAATCAAATCTTTAAATTTGTAATTTATAATAATTTCAGGTTTTTTGTTATTTAAAACTATTTCCTTTTTACAAATACAATTTTTACCGACCTTTTCTATTGTTCTAAAGATTAAACAGTTTTTTTGTGAAAAGAGCCTTATTTTATTTTCACTTAAACCTGAATATCTTTTTAGAGATGATTTGTTTAAGATAGTAAAATGAGTAGAAAAAAAGTCACTTTCAAATAAAGATGAGTTGATTATTCCTTGTTTTATAGTTCCAAATAATTTTTTTGAACGATTAGGATAATTATAAAATCCATCAATTGTTAAACCTTTCTTTTTATTTAAGATAATAGAATATTTAGAATTAGAGTGATAAATATAATTTTTATCCTCAGAAATTTTTTGACTTTTGTTTACTAATTTATTTTTTGAATTGAAGAAAAATTTATTTTTTTTAATTTTTTTGTTATTTATAAGTTTTTTTATATTTTTATAAAAATATCTGATTTTGTTATCAGTTGCAAAAGTTCTAAAGTCGCTGCCCCAAAGTTCACATAACTTCATAAAATCTTTTTTGGAATTTTTTTTTTGTTTGATTGAATTATATGCATTCATACATAAAGTGTTCAATCTAATATTATTTCGCCCAGCTAATAACCATCTATTGATATTGTATTTTTTTTGTTTTTTAACAATAGTGGGGTTAACGATCGAGGTCATATTTATTTTTTTTTTTTTATTAATTTCATTAAGTAAATCCTTAAAAGAAATTAGTTTAAAATTTGAACTTTTTTGAAAAAATTTATATACACTATCTATTTTGACCCATTCTCCACTATAAAATGGTCTTTCTGATTTCAAACCTCTTGGTCTGTAATTAAATATTTCAGCATCACTTGAATATAAACAAAAGAATTTCTTATTATAATTTTTTAAATATGTTACATAATCATCCTGATTTATATCTCCGAAGATGTATCTTTGAAAACGTTGAAATGAAATAGAATTAGACCAAATTACCGGGATTTTATTTCCAAAGTTGTCAATTAAGATTTGTGGTTCTTGATTGTCACTCTCACATTTAGGATGGTTTAGATGATCAATAACAATTGCTTTAAAAAATTTTTTATAAATCTGTATTAATGAATTAGAAAAAGCTTGTTCATTGATCAAAGCAATTTGGGGCTGAAAATTTAATAATTTTTTATAAATCTCATTACCATAAATTATATTTTTAATATTTAACTCAAAAGGAACGCTGGGTGCAATAATTTGCGAATAGCCCGAACCTATCAATTCACATTTTTCTAAAAATATTAATTCTTTTAATTTCAATATCCAGAGTGGCTCTAATGAGTTGATATCCATTAAACTTTTTCCAGTGGCTTCAATTGAAATTTTAAAGTCATTTTTTTCTACTAATTTCAATAATGGCCAATAACACTTATAAATAACTTCTTTTAAATTTTTTCGTTCTATTGAAGAAAATGATGTGTTTATATGAAATAAACTATATGCTTTTTTCATTTAAAATTTTTTTTATTCCGTCTATTAGTTTTATTTTTGGCTTGTAATTTAATTCTTTTATAGCTTTTGATATATCTGGTTTTCTCTCATATATTTCTCTTCCTTCAGTTCTATCACTTTTCTTAAAATCTATTTTTTTTATTTTATTTTTCTTATTTGCTAATTTGCAAATCAATCTTGCTAAATCAATTATCTTGATTGGTTCTTGGTTATTTCCAATATTATAAATTTTATTTTTTTTTTTTGTTAATATCAATTCAGTCAAAGCGTCTGCCGCATCACTCACATAACAAAATGATCTTACTTGATTTCCATTACCATAAATATTTATATATTGATTTTTTTTCACTCTATTAACGAAGGTTGGAATCACAAATTCATTTCTTTGAAATTCTCCATAAACATTAAAAAATCTGCAAATATTGTAATTTAAATTAAATTTTTTACAGTGTGCTTTTATATATTGTTCATTCACGACTTTAGTTATGCCATAAACAGACTTTGGTTTTAAAAAAAAATCTTCTTTTAAATATGTCTTTCCACCTTCACCATAAACTTCTGATGAGGATGAAAAAATAATTTTACCAACCTTTTTTTTTTTACAAAAATTTAAAACATTAATCGTACCTAAAATGTTTGTATTTAAACATTTAAGCTTATCACGCTCAGTGTTTCTCACACCTAAGAAAGCTGCTAAATGAACGACAACATCAATTTTTTTACCTATAGTTTTTTGATATAAATTATCTAAGTTTTCGATAGACCCTTTGATAAAATCAATATTCATTTTTTTTTTTGTTTTTATAAAGTCGTAACAAATCGGTTTAAGACCCTTTATATTTAAATTTTCAATAAGTGCCTTACCGATTAACCCAGAGCTTCCAATAATTAAAATTTTTTTTTTTTTTTGAGTTTTATTTTTTATTTTCTTATTCATAACTAAAGTCTTGCTCTATAAGTTTTAATCGGTCTTAAACCATCTGAGGGATCTGCTCTAAATTTTCTCTCATTTTTTTCCTCTTTTGAGTAATCTTTTTTGAAACTTCCCTCAATTATTTTTTCATTATTTATATAATTCATCATTTTTTTTACATCAGAAGATAACCAGCAATGGTGGTTTCCTTCTTTTTCTTCCCACCCAGACCCCTCAAGATCAAAATGAAGCTCTATAATCTCTGCTTTTTGATATTTGATTGCATTAAGTATTATTAATGGGTTAGCCGTATGATCAGACCAACCCACTGGACATTTAAATTTTTTTTTGAGAAAAGGAATTGACTTTAAGTTGCAGCTTTTTGGACTAGCTGGATAAGCAGAAACACAATGTAATAAACTAATTTTATTATTGAATTTTTTGATAGTTGCATATGCTTTATTAACTTCTTTTAACTTTGTCATACCAGTAGATAAAACAATTGGTTTATTTGTCTTTGCGCATGCTTCAAGTAAATCTCTCCAATTGATCTCGTATGAGGCAATTTTATAAAAATCAACATATCTTTGTAGGAATCTAACTGAGTCAATATCAAATGGAGTGCAACTAAATTTGATTTTTTTTTTTTTACAATATTTAAAAAGTTTTGGGATAAATTTTCTGGGTAGTTCTCTCTTTTTTATCTTTTCGGCATTTTTAAAAAGTTTTTTTGCTCCTTTTGAAAATAATTTTTCAATTTTGAATAGTTGAAATTTGACTGCAAAAAAACCTAAAGATTTTGCCTCATCAATAAGTTTATAACATCTTTTTAGACTTCTGTTGTGATTACTGCCTATTTCTGCAATAAATTTTGTTTTATAAGTCATTTAAAATCAATTTTTTGTATAATTTAACATTAAATAATTTTTATTTTTTTACTTTTTCTCTTAAAACTGTTTCGACTATCAAAAATTATTTTGAAATTTTTAGCAATTGCTTGATAATCAAAAATATCATGATTAGATCCAATAAAACAAATTTCAAATGAATTTAAAAATTTTAAGTTATACAATTTTTTTAAACTTATAAATTTTATATTTTTTAATGTTTTTAAACCATATTTATTAACAAGTGGATCGCAAACATAAATTTTATTTTTTATTTGTTTACTTAATGTTTGATGTATTTTTGTTATGGGAGACTCTCTTACATCATCAGAGTTTTTCTTGTATGTAATACCCAAAATAAGGATATCTTTTTTGATATTTTCTTTTTTTATATATTTTGTAATTGTGTTAGAAATTTCGACAGGCCTTTTATCATTTATCTGACTAGCTAATTTAATAAATTTTGTAATTATTCCATGTTTTTCTGCTTTATATGTTAAATAGTAAGGATCCACCGGGATACAGTGGCCCCCAACACCAGGACCTGGATAAAAAGCATTAAAACCAAATGGTTTTGTTTTCGCGGCCTCTAAAGCTTCAAAAGTATCAATTTTCATTTTTTTACAGACATTATGAAGCTCATTAATCAAACCAATGTTTACTGATCTATAAATATTTTCTAAAAGTTTTGTAAATTCAGCAGTTTTAATATCACTACAAATATAAACTTTATTAGAAACTTTTTGATATAACTCTTTAACTATTTTTTCACAAGATTTTGAATAACCCGATACAACTTTAGATAAATTTTTTTTTAGAATTGTATATTTTAAATTTCCTGGATCTTCACGTTCCGGTGAATAACCTAAAAAAATATCTCTACCAATATTAAGTTTTTTTTTTTTAAAAATTGGTAAAAAAAATTCCTCAGTCGTCCCTGGATAAGAAGTACACTCTAGAATAATTATTTGGTTTTTTTTTACGTATTTTTTAATTTGACTGACTACATTTCTAACATACTGCATATTGGGTTTTTTGTTTTTGTCTATTGGGGTTGGCACACAAATTATGATTATATCGGAATTTAAAATTTCCTTAAAATTATTAGTTGGCCTAAATTTTTTATTTCTCGCCTCATTGATTAAAGAAGAATTTATCGTAGAAATGTAACTACTCCCATTTTTTAATGTTTTTATTCTTTCTAGATTATTATCGATACCAAAAACTTTAAATTTTGCTCTAGTTAAAGCAAGGCAAAGTGGAAGGCCCACGTAACCTAATCCAATAACAGATATAACAGCTTTATTCGATCTTATTTTTTGTATTAAATTTTTCAAATTCTTGTTATTTATCATAACTATTTTTTATCTTTTTTTAGTTTTTGGTATTCCTTTTCAAGTTCATCATATTCTCTCATTTTTCTTTTCATAAAGTTAAGAGTGAGTTTAGTTTTTTTTACGAAGCCTTTTGGAGTTAATAGGTAAGCGTAGCCAGCTTTATTAGGATTTTTATTGAAATTATTTATTTTTATAAGGCCTTTTTTTCTTAACTCTTTTAAACAATAGTTTATTTTACCTAAACTAAAACCTAGTTGGGTTGCTAACGCTCTTTGATTCTTAAAATTTTTAGTTTCGATTTTTCTTAAAACCTCAAATTGATCATCAAAATTTTTATTCATAATTTGTATGTTCAAAATTTGAACGTAATGTATTTAAAAGGTATTGTAAATATATATTCTTCTTTAGATTTTGAATATTTTCTTAATTCTCTTATTCCCAGGATCAAAATTTAAAATTGGTCTAATATTTTTTTTTATCAATTTTTTCCATTTTTTTTCATCCACCTTTCTTATAAAATCTATGATTCTGAAAATCTCTTTTTCTTTTAGTGTGTTTGTCCAAAAATATCCTGACCTTTTAATTTTTTGAGGATATCCAAATTTTAATTGTTTGTCTTGTTTTTGAATTAAAGATCCATAAATAAATGCAACTCTTTTACCTTTAGCAGCAAGTTCATAACCTAAAGTTGAGGTAAAGTTTAAAAAAAAAGTATATTTTTCCGCATTTGAGTAATGATTGCTTTCTCTGTCTGGAAATTTTTGAGTTAAACTTGGATAATACTCATAATTTTTATTAAATACACTATCATAAAATTCAATTTCTTCTCTTTGTAATTTCATTTTGGCTCTTCCAAATATGACTAATTTGAGGTTATTCAATTGACAATATTTTTCAATTAATTTTAAAGTTTTTATAACTTTATGATACCTAATTCTGTAAATATCTAGATGTGTAGTAAAATGAGAAATAATTACTAAACTTTCTTTATTTTTATCGGATTTTTTTCTTATGAAATTATTTCGTACAGAACCACAAAATTTAAAATTAGTTTTTAATAACTTTTGATAATATTGTTTAAGTGTCTTTCCATAAATAAAAAAGTAATCAATTTTTAATTTCCCTTTATTTAAAGTGTTTAATCTTTTTAATTTTTTAATTTGATCATTGAGCGTTATATGTGATCTATAACTACCTTGGAAAATTATAATTTTTTTTTTAGGGAAATAATTTTTCAAAGTAAAAAAAAAGTAATCATAATCCGTGAATGAAATTACAAATTTTGGATTTAGCCATTTGATTGCCTCAATAATATATATTTGTAAAATAGTTAAATTTTTTCGATCAATTAAAAATAAAAAAATTGATTTAATTAATATAAAAAAATAAAATTCTTCATATCTGGTATGAAGAGTATTACAAACATCTTTTTTTCTAGAAAACTTATTTCTGTAAAATGTTGCATTATCTAAAACTAAAATTTTTTTATATTTTGGTTTAAGAAATCTCAATTTTAAAAACTTTAATTTCATATATCTATCTCATAAAAATAATTATGTATTGTGTTCAATTTTTGAACTGATATAAAACTATATGATGAATGAAAAAAAATCCATCATTATTATATGCGACAGTGATAAAAATGTAGGTTTGGGTCATTATAGCAGGTCAATAGCATTAAAAAATATTATAAAAAAAAATTTTAAAAATATAAAAATATCAATAATAGTAATTTCAAACCAAAAAAAATTTTTTGCAAAAAAAATTAAGAAAGTAACTTTTAACAATCTTAATAAAAACATTTCTAAAATAATTGACATTCAGAAACCAACACATTGTTTTTTTAACTTAAGTCCTAAATTTGAAAAGACAAAATTTAAAAATTTTATTAAAGTTTTTATAGATAAAAAAATAAAACTGATCGCAATTGATAATTTATTTGCTTATAATAAACTATTAAATCATATTTGGGTTCCTAATATTTTTTTAAATTCAAAATATAAAAATAATTCTAAATTTTCTTTTGGGTGGAACAGAATATTAATTGATGAAAGAAAAATTGTAAGTCAGAAGAGAGATAATTCACTATTAATCATAACAGGAGGGACGGATAAATATAATC
This sequence comes from uncultured Pelagibacteraceae bacterium, assembly GCA_902616725.1. Taxonomy (GTDB): domain Bacteria; phylum Pseudomonadota; class Alphaproteobacteria; order Pelagibacterales; family Pelagibacteraceae; genus Pelagibacter. The sequence goes on along the minus strand of CACMTZ010000001.1, from coordinate 176,067 downwards.
TTTATAAAAAAATTCCTCCTTTGCTTGAAAGATTTTTTGATAATCCTATAAATATAAGATGGGTGATTGGCCCATTTGCAAAAAAGCCTATAATAGGAAATACGAAACATAATTGGTATTTGTATAATAAGCCCTCAAACTTAAGAAAAATTTACTCAAAATCAAGAGTAGCATTTGTTTTGTTCGGCGTTTCTTTTTTTGAAATTGTCAATTACTCAATACCATGTTCAGTTTTTTCTCCAAAAAATAAAGAGGATCGATCTCTTGAAGATGAAATAGGTAAAAAATTTTATATAAGTAATAATTTGAAATTTGTAATAAAAAATTTAGTAAAGAAATTACAAAATATTAAAAAAGAAAATTTTAAAGCTAAAAAATTAGCTAAACTAATCGATTTCAAAAAAAGAGATGTCTATATAAAAAAAATAATTTAAACTTAAATATAATGAGTGAATTTCATAAAAATTATGTTGAAAATATTGAGTCATATTTCGAATCAAAACTAGAAGATGATCAAAGATTATTTGTGACGATTAATAGATTTCTTAAATTTCATAATTTAGGTCAAATGAGAAATAATCATAAGCTACTTGATCTTGGAAGTGGAAAGGGAACTTTCATTGAGGTTTGTAAAAAAAATGGTTTAATAGCTACGGGTTTGGATGCAGCAAACGGAAAAATTAATTTTGAAAAAGATAAATTACCCTTTGAAGATAATTCTTTTGATTTCATTTCAATGATTGCTGTAATAGAGCATATTAAAGAAAAAAATATTTTAATTAACGAAATAAAAAGAGTTGCAAAAAATAATGCAAGTTTAATTGTGACAACTCCAAATTTTAAATATTGTTATAAATCTTTTTATGATGATCCAACTCATGTATCTCCATATACTGAAGTTTCCCTGGAAAAATTTTTTATAAATCATGGCATAAAATATAATAAGATTGCACCGCTAGTGATAAATAAAGGTAATTTATTCTGGGAAACAAAATTTAAATTTTTTTTAGCATCTATTTTGCCATTCAGAAATCATGATTTTAAAAACTCTAAATTAATTCCTAACTTTTTAAGAGGAAAATCCACATCCATTTTATCAGTTTCAAAAATTCTAAAATGAAACCCACCATTATTCTTAAAGCAAATTCTAAAGTTGAAAAACTTCCTTTTGCATCATTGTCTTGTATTTCAGGTATTCCGCTAATTGTCATTTGTGCAAAGAGACTAGCTAATACCGGCTTTGATGTAGTAGTTGCAACATCAAATTTAAATAATCATAATGAATTGGTCAATATTTTAAAAAAATTTAAATTACAATATTTCAGAGCTACTTCTAAAAATGTATTCAAAGAATTTTTAAAACTTAAAAAAAATTACCATGAAGATGATATTATAATCAAAGCCTCACAAGAGAATATTTTTAATGATGGATATCTTGCAAAAAAAATGGTTGATATTTTAAAAAAAAAAAAAATTTCGTATTTTAATTTTTCTGATCAACATAATACACCTAAAGGATTTGGTCTCGAAATTTTTAGAATTAAAAAAATATTCAATTTAGATAAAAAGATTTACTACAAGAATCATGGCGAGAAAGATCTTTTGTTATTAGATGAATATAAATTTGAAAAAAATTACAAAAAGTTAAGAACAAATATAGAAAATATTGAAGATTTTATTAAAATAAAAAAATTTCTGGAAAAAGAAAATAATTTTTTCAAAATTGACTCGTTATCTTTATTAAGAAAATTCATTAGAAAGAATGAAATTTTAGATAAATCTATTAAAAAAGAAATACTTAAGAAAAGACTTATTATCTTAGGAGGCAGCCATGATCAAACAGGCACAATAAAAATTGCTAAAAATCTTCTCGTCAGATCAATTGTATTTGATAAAAATGTAGAATCGCCAAATATACAAACGCCAGATCAATTTATTCTTAAATCAGCTACGAAAACTAGAGAGATAAATTACTTTGCAAAAAAAACGGGCATTAATGGAGTAATATTACAAGGACCCGATTTTCCTCAAGTAAGCTCAAAAATTGAAAGTTCTCTAGGAGTAAAAAATATTCCTCTAAGTGCAGCAAAAATATGTACTGACAAATATAAAATGAAGGTATTTTTAAAAAAAATATTAATCCCAATTCCGAAGTTTACTTTACACAAAAAGAGAAGTTTTAAAAAATCTAATATCAATTTTCCTATAATAATAAAACCTCTAGATAAATCAGGTTCAAGGGGAGTATTTTTGTGCGAAAAAAAAAAACAGTTTTCTAATCTAGTGAAGCGAGCCTTTTTAGAAACCAAAAAAAATTTTTTACAAATTGAAGAATATCTTAATGGGCCTCAAATAAGCACTGAGACTTTTATCTTAAACGGAAAAATTTTTACTCCTGGATTTGTTGATAGAAATTATGAACTATTAAAATTTACAAAGCCTCAAATTATTGAAAATGGAGGAAATTATCCAAGTAAGCATTTTGAATATTATCAAGAAATTAATCAGTATATAAAAAAAATTGCCAAAAGTCTTAAAATTAGAAATGGAACAATCAAAGGTGACATTGTAATTCATAAAAATAAGATTTACTTTATTGAGGTTGCAGTAAGACTTTCGGGTGGAGATTTTTCTGAGACAATGATACCACTTTCAAGTTCATTTGATTTAATAAAAAATTCTATTAACCTTGCATTACAAAATAAGATTAAGAAAAAAGATCTTAAAATAAAATTTAAAAAGAACTATATAGCTCATAGATATTTTTTTTCAAAAAAAGGTCAATTGATTAATATTTATGGATTAAATAAAATAAAGAAAAAATCCTGGGTTAAAAAGATAAAAATTTTTAAAAATAAAGGAGATTTTTTATCTCATACCACAAATCACACTAATAGACTTGGTGTGTTTATTATTACCGCAGGATCTCAAAAACAAATTGATCAAAGAATTCAAGAAGTTTACAAAAAAGTAAAATTCAAAATTATTTAATATTTCATAACGTATGATAGTTTTATGTCATAACCATTTTTAATCATTTCAGTTTTGCAATATTTTTCGAATTCTTTTTTTTGTAACTCACTTAAACCAAAATCTCTTGGAATTTTTACATTTATTGGTTTTTTGAAAATTTTGATTACACTTTTATTATCTTTTTTTCTTACCCCCAAAAATTTTAATAATGATAAAAGTTTTTTTTTATTTTCTATTTCCTCTAATTTAAAGAAAAAAATATTATCTTCTTTTACTTCATTTAAGTTTTCTCTTATTGTTTTATTTAACTGTGACCAATATATACAAATTTTTGAAAACTGACTTTTTTTGTTAAACAGATAAAAATCTTTTTTTTCAGTAGGAATTGGTCGCCAATATTTTTTTTCAGAGGATAAAAAATTTATTTTTTTGTCAAAAAATTTTTTTAATAATATAACGTCTCTTTTATTATACATTATTTCCCTATATTTATTATAAAATGAAGACACAACTTTTCGACCATCTCTAATAAGAAAGACAAACTTTGCATCCTTAAATTTATATCTTAGAGGTTTAATCATCCATGGTAATGCGTTGGAGGTATCAATCCATATTTTTTTTTTGCTATTTCTTATAGAGAAAGCATAACTTTTTTCCAAATAGTCCAAAATTTTTTTTTTACTAATCATTTTCATATGATATGAAACTGAATTCCTTAAAGTTTCGTCAAATAAAAATTCATGATAAATTTCTATATTTGATAAACCTTTTAATGCGTTGTAAAAAGAGTAACTACCTGATCTTCCTGAAGATAAAATGAAAATAGGTTTTGCTGCCATAAAAAATTATTTTTTAAATATAAACCAATTAGTATTATCTACAGTGTTTTTAAAAAATGGATCTTCCTTCCAATGAAAACCATAGTCAACTAATTTGAGTTTTTTGAACTTCATCCAAAGTTCTTTAGCAAAATCACGTTTGAATAATCTTTCCCTTTCACCTCTGTAAGGTATCTCTACAGGTACAGGATTAAAATATTCACTTAAGTATATGTATTTAGAACATAATTTGTTTATTTTTGAGTAAATAATATCTAATTTGGTTGGGTCCTGATGCATTAATACTCCTGTTATTATTACAAGATCAAACTTTTTTTTCATTTTTTTAAATTTAACTTTTTTGCTAATTTAATGATCGCCTTATAATCTAAATTAAATTTTTCAGCGAGTTCATTTGGTTCACCAGATATACCAAATTCATCTTGGACACTGATATATTTTACTTTTATAGGACAAAACTCAGATATTACCTCTGAAACTGCGCTTCCCAAGCCACCAAATTTATTATGATCCTCAGCAATAATAAACTTTTTAGTCTCTTTTGCACATTTAATTATTAAATCTTTGTCTATAGGCTTTATTGATGACATGTTCACCACCCTAGCTTTTATACCTTCTTTTTCCAATTTTTTTGATGCAACTAAAGCTCTCTCAACCATAACTCCACATGCAATTATAGACAAATCTTCACCCTTTTTAATAATTTTACCTTTCCCAATTTTAAATTTATATTTTTTTGTAAATATTTTTTTGATTTCTGATCTTCCTGTTCGCATATATACGGGTCCCTTAAATTTGATTATTTCTTTTACTGCTGAATCCATCTCATTTGGATCTGCGGGAGAAATAACCCTAAAGTTTGGAAGGGACCTAAAAATTGCTAGATCTTCCAGACATTGAGCTGATCCACCATCCGGACCAACATCCAAACCCGGATGACTCGCTACCAATTTAACATTTGAATTATTATAAGCTATAGAGAGTCTTGCTTGCTCTAATCCTCTCAGCATGAAAACAGAAAATGTTGTCACAATTGGAATAAAACCAAGGCTTGCTAATCCACCTGCCAACGAAATCATATTTTGTTCAGCGATCCCACATTGAAAAAATCTTTTAGGAAATTTTTTTCTAAATCGATGTAATCCAGTTCCTCCTGCAACATCAGCATCTAAGACAATAATTTTTTTATTCTTTTTAGCTAATTTAGTAATACTCAATCCAAATTGATCTCTTAAAGTATATTGAGATTTTCCAACTTCCAAAATCTTAGATTTCATCAAAGATACTTTCTTAATTTTTCAAAATTATTTAATTCGATTAAAGCTTCCTTGATCTGTTCAAAAGTTAATTTAACACTTCCATGCCATTGAGGTTTATTTTCCATAAAAGTAACCCCTTTTCCCTTAATCGTATGAGAAATAATAAAATTGGGTTTTTTATTTTTTTTAATTCTAAGTAAACAATTTTTTATTTGATTGAAATTATGTCCATCAATTTCTTGAACATTCATACCAAAAGAAATAAGTTTGTCTTTTAAAGGCTCAAAATTCATTATATTTTTATTAAAATCATCACTTTGAATTTTATTATAATCTAAAATTATAATTAGGTTGTCTAATTTATAATGAGCGGAGAACATTAAGGATTCCCATACTTGTCCCTCTTGAATTTCACCATCTCCCACCATCACAAAGACTTTTTTATTTACTTTTTTACTTTTTAATCCCAATGCTATACCTGTAGCATATGATAAACCTTGACCTAAAGAACCGGTGCTAGCACCTACCCAATTTAATTTTCTTAGATCAGTGTGCCCTTGAGTGTTCGAGTCAATCTTTCTTAAGTTTAGTAATGAATTAAAACTTAAAAATTTTTTTATAAATCCTACAGCATATAAAGCTGGAGCACAGTGACCCTTTGATAAAATAAAGTAATTTCTATTCCAATTTTTAAAATCTTTTTTTTTTAATTTTAAAACTTTATCGAAAAGAAAATATAAAAAATCTACCGATGACAAACTTCCTCCTGGATGACCGGATTTTGCTTTAAAAATTGATAATAAAATCAATGCTCTTATATAGTTTACATCTTGGTCAAATTTACTCATGTATTTAATATTTAAAAATTGAAAATACTTGAATCATTTTATTTTTTTTTCTAAACAATAATTTAATATTTTTTTTTATATCCCTTTCAAATGATCTTGCAGTAATAAATATGTAATCAAACTTTTTTTCAGATAACTCAGATGGCTTATAAATTTTAAAACCACTAGAATATGAAGAGTAGTCTGGTAAGAATTGATCACAAACATAGACTTTTTCTTTAAATTTCTGTAACCCTGCGTATTCTTGCATTACATTAAATATTCTGCCAGCACCCCAAAATAATATTGATTTTTTTAAAATTAATTTTTTAAATTTATATTTTAATTTTTTCATTTTTTCTAGGTTTGTTTTAATAGTCTTTTTATATTTTTGGATCATTTTTTTATTTTCTAGAAAATTATTTCTAATAGTTGCATTTTTTGAATTTCTGTTAATCTTTATCAAAAAAATCAAATTTTCCTCATCGTGGATTTGCTTGATTATCTTATAATTATATTTTTTTAAATAATTTCTGATATCATTTTCAGAAAAATGGAAAGCGTGCTTATCAATAAAATACTCTTCTAAACAATATTTTGAAATTATTGATTTAATATTGGGTACTTCTAAATATAAAATAGTTTTATTGTGCATTAAATTTTTTACGCGTTTAAAAAAAAATGATGGGGAATCAAGATGTTCCAAAGTATGAGAGCAATGAATTAAATCAAATTTTTTATTAATTTGAATATTTTCAAATTTTTCATTGAATATTTTAACTTTTTTTTCGGGGTATTTAACCTGTAAATTTTTATCTGGTTCAATTCCTACAAAATTAATATTTTTTTTTATATTTAATAAAGAATTTATGAAACTACCTCTATTTGAACCAATATCTAAACAATTTTTTATATTTCTTAATTGAGAATTCCTCTTAAGTATATTTAAAGTTTTATTAGTTCTAAACGCTTTTCCATATCTAATATTTCCCCAATCAGCACCGCCACTAATTCTTTTTTTCCTGTTAATTTTTTTTTTTAATTTTTTAAATGATTGTGTCAAACCACAACTTCTACATACGTAAACAATACAGCCTAATAATGATCCTTTTGGCTTATAAATTTTTAATAGTTCATCTGATATACAATAATCACATCTCATAAAATTTAGTTTACATAATTTATATTTTATTAAAAAACTAATCCGCCATTGAGATTGATTGTATGTCCTGTCATATATTCACTTTTATTAGATGCCAAAAATGAAACAACGTAAGCAACCTCAGATGATCTGCCTAATCTTTTCATTAAAATATTTTTTTTTAATTTTTCTACTGTTTTATTTTTTGATTTTTTTTCCATATTGCTCTGAATATAACCTGGAGCAATGGTATTACATCTAATATTGTACTTAGCTAAGCTGATTGCTGCATTTTGTGTTAATGCAATTAAACCAGCCTTACTTACCGCATAATGCGTTGTTCTTGGTCCTCCAATTTGACCACTTATTGAGCTTATATTAATTACTGATGCAGAACTACTTTTTCTTAAAAGACCCAGACTTTCCCTAATTACTAAAAATGGCCCTCTTAAGTTTATATTTAAAATTTTATCCCATTCTTTTCGTGATATCTTTTCAAAATCATTTGGGGTATTAATCCCAGCATTATTGATTAATATATCAATTTTTTTAAATCTTCTTTTTATTTTGCTTATTACATTCTTAATTGAATTTTCATTGGATGTGTCCAATTTGAAATAAAATAATTTATCTTGATTATTTAATTTTAAGAGTTCTTTTGCTATTGATTGTTTTTTGTAAAAAGTAAAAATAACTATTGCTTGATTTAAAAGAAGTTCCTCAATAATAGATTTTCCAATATTTCCTGTACCACCTGTTAACAAACAAATTTTATTTTTTAGATTAGACATTCAATTTTTAAAGGGTTTTTGCAATAATCACAATTAAAAATAGAATTTTTTTTATTTATCATTTAACTTATGAAATAAAAACCAATTAGTATCATCACATTGATTTTTTAGATGTGGATCATGTCGCCAATAAAATCCATAATCTAAAATTCTCAGTTTAGGAAATAAAGTCCAAAGTTTTTTTGCAAAGTCGTCTTTTGTCAATCTATCTTGATGACCTCTATAGTTTACCTGAACTGGTTTAGGGTTAAAATAGTCAGCCATATAAATATAATTTTTTGTTAAACTATAAATTTTTCTCAAAAGCTTTTTAATATCATTTTGATTTTGATGAGATAAGACTCCAGTAATAATCACAAGATCAAATTTTTTGTTTATATTTAAATCCAAAATGCTTTTATTAATTGCATTGTGTTTTTTTTTTAAAATTTTAAAAGCAGTTTTATTAATTTCTACACCAGTAAGATCTGCTTTTGGAAATGCCAATTTACAAGCATCTAAATTATGACCAACGTTTGAGCCTAAGTCTAAAACAGAGTTTACATTAATATTATTTTTCAGCAGATCTCTTCCGACAGATTTAATTCTTTGTGCATAAAAATTTCTTTTTATATAATCATTTCCAAATTTACCTTTCCAAAATAATTCTTGCGCTGATAATTTCCTTTTTTTTTTCATAAAAAATATATTTTAGTTAATTTAAATTTATTATAAAAACAAATCATTACTTTTATGTATATCTATTGATACCCTTAGTCTTTAAAAAAAAAATAGAAATAAGATGTGATATCATTTTAAAGTTTATTTGTTTTTTTTAATTTGAATAAAATTTTTGCAAACTCCCAATCTTCAATATTATCGATATCTATTGCTTCCCATGGAAATAGCTCTATTCCAATTCTATTAATATTTTTTTTTTTTGTCCAAATACTTTTGTGCGAAAAATAAAATTGTCCAACATCATGATATTTAGGAACAAAATCTTGAGTCATTAAATATATATTTTTTTTATTAACAACGTCAAGAAAATTATTTTTTTTCATAAATAGTGATCTCTCAGGTGGATGTCTAAATTTTGTAACAGTATGAACTATACAATCTTTTTTATTTCTAATTAGTTTTAAAGCTTTCTTTAAATTTTTAATTTTCATAAAAGGACTACATGGAAAAACACAGCAAGTATTTTTAAATAATATTTTTTTATCTAGCTCAGCTACAGCATGTTCCATCACCTCTCTTATTCCTATTTTGTCACCAGATAATTTCTTGGGTCTCTTAATAAATGACTTAATTCCAATTTTTTTACAAACTCTAATTATTTTTTCACTTTCAGTTGATACATAGATATCTGAAAAAATTTTTGATTTTTTTAAAATTTCATAGGTCCATTGTATTATTGGTTTGGAACAAAAGATTTTAATATTTTTTTCTTTTATTCTTTTGCTGCCTATCCTTGCTGGTATAATTGCGATATTAGACATTTAATTGTAACTTTTGTTTATGTTTCCATCAAAATAGACAGTTGAGCCTGAAATATATTTAATTTTTTTTTCAACAATAAATTTAACAAATTCACCAATTTCTTTTGGATTTCCAATTTTTTTTGTTGGAAGGCTTTTTTCAAAACTTTTTAAATTTTTTACTAGTTCCTTTACTCTACCTGTTTTAAATGGTCCCGGCGCAATGTTAATTGTCGTTATACCCTTGGAAGCCTTTTCAATAGAATATGATTTTAACATGCTGCTCATTGCAGATCTTAGGGAGGACGAAATTATTAAACCATCTCCAGGTTCTTTTATAATAGAGGAAGATATATAAAATATATAACCACCCTTATTAATTTTAATCTTTTTAAGCAATATAAAAAAACTTAAAAATAATTGATTAAAATATTTTTTCCAATCATCAATTTTAATTTCATTAAATTTTAATGGAGGTGGTCCTCCACTATTTAGAACCAATATATCAATTTTTTTATGTTTTTTTGCAAAGTTTTCAACGGAGAAAAGGTCAGATGTATCAATATCTTTTCTAGAGCATGTAATAGTCTTAATTTTTGCTTTTTTTAAACCTATAGAAATCTCTCTACCAAGCCCTTTACTACCACCTATTATTATAGCTTTTCTAAGCTTTGAGTTCATCTGTAAATATTTTTACTTGTTTAATTTTTTTAATTTTTTTGTGCATAAGATTATAATTAAGATAATTTTGCATAAAATTTTTTAACTCCTTGAAATAAAAAGCATGTTCGTCGTCTGGGTAAACTCTACCTTTTTTTCTTCTTTGTTTACAGTAAAGAAATATTGCATCAGGCTCATAAGCAGAGAGAAGATAAATATTATTAATATCATTATTATGATTACTATATCCTACTTTTAATTTAAACTTCTTTCTTAATTCAATTACTCTTCTCAAAAATATTTCTTGGGGTAAATATGTCATCGGCGAATGTAGTAATGTAATTTTATTTTTTTTACTGAATCGTTTCAGGCATTTTTTTATATCATTGTCAGATGCTCTATGGCCTGTAGAAATAAATATTGGTTTATTTTTTTTTTTTAACATATCAATCAATTTGAAATTATTAATTCCCAAACTGAGCAATTTATAAAAATCAAAATTCAAATCGTACACTTCTTTAAATGTTTTTTCAGAACAAACTGCCAGTCCTAATTTTTTTTTTTTGGAATGACACATTTTTAAAGCATTACTATAAAATTTTTTACTAAGTCTAAAATCGATTCCTCTTTTAAGATGTTTGTCAATAAATTCTTCTGATTGAATCATAAAAGTTAAGTTTTTATAATTTGATTTTAAAAAAAAATTTAAAACTTGTAAGGCTTCGTTTTGTTTTCCAAAGTGATTAGTGCCAGCTTCCAAATAAAAGATAGACATAAATATATATTTGATTATGAATTAGCATAAAGTTCAAAAATTGAACAGTAAAGAGAAATTTTTAATGTTTGTCAATATCCTTATTAAATGGATAATTTATAGTTATTTCATAATAACATTTATTTCAGTGTCTATATATGTGATTTTTTCTACTTGAATAGTATAAATAACTTTTAATCAAAAAATTTTTTTCAGTGCATAAATCAAGCCAATTGAGCTATTAGTACTGGTCAGCTGCACACATTGCTGTGCTTCCACATCCAGCCTATCAACGTGGTGGTCTACCACGGCTCTATAGGAAGAACTAGTTTTAAGGTGAGTTTCCCGCTTAGATGCTTTCAG
>CACMTZ010000001.1:0-162500 GCA_902616725.1 uncultured Pelagibacteraceae bacterium | reverse complement strand
TTTCGGATCAAAACTTACATACAGCTCCCCGAAACTTATCGCAGTATATCACGTCCTTCTTCGGCTTTCAGTGCCAAGGCATCCGCCACACGCCCTTAAACGCTTGATTTATGCACAGAAAAAAATTCTGTGTTGAATCAAATTTTTATTTTGAACATTAACTGATAACATTATTAATGTTCGGATATAGATATTGATATTAATTATTTTATTTACGAATTTTATAACTAAGTGTTTGGTGGAGGATAGCGGGATCGAACCGCTGACCTCCTGAATGCAAATCAGGCGCTCTCCCAGCTGAGCTAATCCCCCTTAATTTTTAATTGGTGGGCCGAGAAAGACTCGAACTTTCGACCCCACCCTTATCAAGGGTGTGCTCTAACCAACTGAGCTACCGGCCCCCATGCAAGAGAAACACTAATTAAGAAGAGAAATGAGGACGGTCAACATTAACCTGTGTATATTTTTTAGAATAAAATTTTACTTTTATTCATCCTTAGAAAGGAGGTAATCCAGCCGCAGGTTCCCCTACGGCTACCTTGTTACGACTTCACCCCAGTCGCTGACTATACCGTGGTCAAGGGTGTTAAACCTTGCCTTAAGGTAGAACCAACTCCCATGGTGTGACGGGCGGTGTGTACAAGACCCGGGAACGCATTCACCGTGGCACGCTGATCCACGATTACTAGTAATTCCAGCTTCATGCACTCGAGTTGCAGAGTGCAATCCGAACTGAGGTATCTTTTAAGGATTTGCTTAACATCGCTGTTTCGCTTCCTGTTGTAGATACCATTGTAGCACGTGTGTAGCCCAACACGTAAGGGCCATGAGGACTTGACGTCATCCCCACCTTCCTCCAGCTTATCACTGGCAGTTCTTTCAGAGTGCCCAACTTAATGATGGCAACTAAAAGTGAGGGTTGCGCTCGTTGCGGGACTTAACCCAACATCTCACGACACGAGCTGACGACAGCCATGCAGCACCTGTGTTTCGTCCGGCCGAACCGAAAACTTTAATCTCTTAAAGTCGCGACGAACATGTCAAGTGTTGGTAAGGTTCTGCGCGTATCTTCGAATTAAACCACATGCTCCACTACTTGTGCGGGTCCCCGTCAATTCATTTGAGTTTTAACCTTGCGGTCGTACTCCCCAGGCGGTGTGTTTATCGCTTTCGCTGCGACACTGAAAATAAATTTCCAACGTCTAACACACATCGTTTACGGCATGGACTACGAGGGTATCTAATCCTCTTCGCTACCCATGCTTTCGTTCCTCAGTGTCAGTAATGATCCAGAAAGCTGCCTTCGCAATTGGTATTCTTTCTAATATCTACGAATTTCACCTCTACACTAGAAATTCTGCTTTCCTCTATCAAACTCTAGCTGAAAAGTTTTGATGGCAGTTCCAGAGTTAAGCTCTGGGATTTCACCACCAACTTTTTCAACCACCTACGAACTCTTTAAGCCCAGTAATTCCGAACTACGCTAGGTCCCTTCGTATTACCGCGGCTGCTGGCACGAAGTTAGCCGGACCTTCTTATTCGGGTACAGTCATTTTCTTCCCCGACGAAAGAGCTTTACAACCCAAGGGCCTTCTTCACTCACGCGGCATCGCTGCATCAGAGTTTCCTCCATTGTGCAAGATTCCCCACTGCTGCCTCCCGTAGGAGTTTGGGCCGTGTCTCAGTCCCAATGTGGCTGATCATCCTCTCAAATCAGCTATTGATCAAAGTCTTGGTAGGCCATTACCCCACCAACAAACTAATCAAGTGCGGGCTCATCCAATGGTGCATAAAGCTTTCTCCGTAAAGACTTATCCAGTATTAGCACAAGTTTCCTCGTGTTATTCCAGGCCAAAGGGCAGATACCCACATGTTACTCACCCGTCTGCCACTAAGTATTGCTACTTCGTTCGACTTGCATGTGTTAGGCGTGCCGCCAGCGTACGTTCTGAGCCATGATCAAACTCTCAAGTTTAAAAACGGCGCACACTAGCTTCTATATAAATTCTAAGAATAAAATTTATATAATGTTGAAGTGTGTACGACAAATTTTGGTAACCTTAACCGTCCACACTTCTCTTCTTAAATTTTACTTTTTTAATAGCTAATTGATCCAAAAAGGTTCAATAATCCTCACTAATTTATTATTTAACAATAACTTTTATTGAGAAGTTCGATGCTTATAGGCTAAAAATAAAGGAAATCAAGCTTTTAAGAATAAAAAAAACGTCCAAAACACCTTATTTTATAGGGTTTTTTTTGATATTAACTAAATTCTAAATTATTAATTACTAGTTCAATAATTTTTAATGTTAAGAAAAATTAAACATAATATTCATAAAAATTTAGAGATATTTGCTCTAGGCTTACTCATTGTTATAACAATAAGCTTCACATCGTATTACAATTATAATAAAGAAAAAATTCTAAGTAATTACTCAAATTTGTTAGAAAATGTCTACTTTAAAAAATCGATCAGCCAAATATTAGACAATCTAGAACCGAGATTTAAAAAAATTGAACATAAAATAAACGTAGGTGAAACGTTTGATAGAATATTAGAGGAATACCAAGTAGAAAAATCAGAGATAGAACAGATTAAAAAAGAATTAAGTAAAAAAATAAATTTAAATAAATTAGATGTTAATCAGAAATTTAGCTTTACGATAGATCAAACAAGCTCTGTTGTTAGAGAATTTGTATTTCAGGTGTCAAATACAGAAAAGATATATCTCACCAGAAAGAAAGAGGATGATAAATTTGATCAAAGGATTTTAGTTACAAAGCTTAATAAAAATATAGTTTATGATGAAAGTATTATTTTAGAAAGTCTTTACAAATCAGCTACAAATCAAAAAATCCCACCGGGAATCATAATTGAGTTTGCTAGAATTTATGGCTTTCAAGTGGATTTTCAAAGAGATGTTAGGAAACGAGATAGTTTCCAAATTATGTATGAAATTTTTTTAGATGATAAAAAAAATGTGATTGAAACAGGTAATATTCTTTATGCAAATCTAAAACTAGGTGGCGAAGATAACTCTTTATATTACTTTGACTCAAAAAACAGCGAGGGACATTATGATAAAAGTGGAAAAAGTGTTAAAAAGGCATTAATGAAAACACCTATAAATGGTGCAAGACTATCTTCACCTTTTGGCATGAGAAAACATCCAATTGATGGTTTTAATAAAATGCACAGAGGGACAGACTTTGCTGCACCAATGGGAACGCCTATCATGGCATCTGGTAATGGAGTGATAAAAAAAGCAGGATGGTGTGGAGGTGGCGGTAATTGTGTTGTAATAAAACATAATTCTACTTATCAAACTGTTTATGCACATATGTCAAAATTTGCTAAAGGCATCAGAAAAGGAACGAGGGTAAAACAAGGACAGACTATAGGCTATGTTGGGTCTACCGGGAAATCAACTGGACCGCACCTACATTATGAGGTCATAGTCAACGGGAAAAAAATAAATTCCCAAACATTAAAGCTTCCATCAGGGAAAACTTTAAAAGGAGATGAAAGAAAGATTTTTGAGACAAAAAGAATTAAATTGGACGTATTAAAATCCGAAAAAATAATTGGTCTAAATTAATTAATTTCTGAATGTTTATCTTCAGCACCATCATTTTCATTTGATATTAAATTTTCTTTATTTTCTCTATTCTCATTTGTGTTGGTGGTTTCCTCTAAATCCTTATTTTTAAAACTCGTTTTTCTTTGAATTCCTTTCTCATTTAATATTCTTGTAAAATGATCTGCATGCTGAAAGTAATTTTCTGATAAAATTTTATCTCCAGTTGATAATGCTTCTCTAGCTAAGTTATTATATTTTTCAATTAATTTAGGCGCATTGTGATTATTTCTACCTGGAGATTTTCTTTGAAAATTTTCAGAAGTTGAAAAACTACTATTAAATTTATTTCTGTCGCCATTAGACTTGAAATTTCTCTCATTTCTTCGAAAATTGTTTCTTCGTCCGTTATTGTTTCTAAATGTAACCATCTTGTTAAATTTTAATACTTACTATGCAGCGATCATGATTTGATAAATCTTTAATAGTGTTTTTAATATAAAACCCCTTATCATGTAATATTTTTTTTACTTTATTTTTTTGATCAAAACCTATTTCTATTATGAAATGACCACTTCTTTTTATCAGTTCAGACGATCTAATAATAACTTTCCTGATTTCTGATAAACCATCTAATCCGCCGTCTAATGCTTGTTTAGGCTCAAAACCAATATCTTTTTCCAAACATTTTAAATCACTTTTTTTTATGTAAGGAGGATTAGATACAATTAAATCATATTTGCCTGTATTGAAATTGTCAATATTTGATTTAAATAGTCTTAATCTGTTATTTATTCCCAATTTTTGACCATTAACCTTGCTTATTTGCAATGATTTATTGCTTATATCAATGCCAGTTCCAGTAAAATTTTTCTTTTCTCTCAAAATTGACATTAAAATGCAACCAGAGCCAATTCCAATATCTAATATTTGCAGTCTGTTTTTATTTTTTACTAATTTAAGAGCTTGTTCAATCAAAATTTCTGTATCTGGTCTTGGTATTAACACGTTATTGTTTACGATAAATTCATATTTCCAAAAATCTTTTTTTTTTATGATTTGCGCTATCGGCTTACTCTTAGCTCTTTCTTGAATTAAGTTGTCAAAGTAGTCAAGATCTCTTTTTTTAATTTCTTTATTTAAGTTTAAAATTATAAATTTTTTATTCTTTCTAATTGCTTGAGACATTAAAATTTCACTATCTAGTTTTGCTGATGGGATATTGTTATCTATTAAAATTGATTGTCCTTTTTTTAATGCACTCTGTATATTCATAATTTAAAGTTTGCTCAAACTTTCCTCTTGTGCTTTTAAAGACAAAGACTCAATTATTTCATCAAATGCTTCTCCCTCCAAAAATTCTTCTAACTTATGTAAAGTTAGATTGATTCTATGATCTGTGACTCTTCCTTGTGGAAAATTATAAGTTCTAATTCTTTCAGATCTATCTCCAGTGCCAATCTTACTTTTTCTATCCGCTGATCTTTCTTGGTCTATTCTGGTTCTCTCTAACTCATATAATCTTGATCGCAATATTTTCATTCCCTTTGCTTTATTTTTATGTTGAGATTTTTCATCTTGTTGTGAGACACTCAAACCAGATGGTATATGAGTTATTCTTACTGCACTATCAGTTGTATTAACAGATTGACCACCAGGACCACCGGCTCTGAAAACATCAATTCTTAAATCCGTCTCATTTATTTTTAAATCAACCTCTTCTGCCTCAGGTAACACAGCAACGGTTGCAGCTGAAGTGTGAACTCTACCTTGAGTTTCTGTATCTGGAACTCTTTGAACTCTATGGACACCACTTTCATATTTTAAGGTTGAATAGATATTATTACCTTTGATAGATGCTATAACTTCTTTTAGTCCACCTGCATCACTTCTTGAAATAGATATTAATTCCAATGACCATTTTTTTTTATTACAAACTTTTTCATACATTTTGAACAGATCAGATGCAAATAAACTTGCTTCCAAACCACCAGTTCCAGCTCTTATCTCAATAATAGCATTTTTTTTATCAGCCTCATCTTTTGGGAGTAAAAATAATTTTAATTTCTTCTCATTTTTCTCAAATTGTAAGTTAAGGTCACTTAATTCAGTATGAGCCATCTTTATTAACTCTTCATCAGAATTTTTATCATTTAGAATTTTTTCTAATTCAATTTTATCATTTTTATATGAAGCATATTTTTTTGCGCTATAAACAATTTCATTTAAATCAGAATATTCTTTTGATTTTTCTGCAAACAATTTCTTGTCCACATTTCCTGATGCTAAATCTTTTTCTAGAGAAGAATGTCGAGTAATTAATTCTTCGATAGTTTTTTCTGGTATCATTTTGAATTATTCTCTAATTCGGAAGCTTTCTTTTCAACTTCATGAATCACTCTCGTTATCATTTCATCTGTCATAACTTTTTCACTTTGAACACCAGAAAGATAAAGCATATTACTTCCTTTTTGCCCGCCAGTAATTCCTACATCTGTCATCGCAGCCTCCCCAGGACCATTAACAACACATCCAATAATTGATAGAGTGATTGGTGTCTTGATGTGTGATAATTTTTCCTCTAAGACCCTCACAGTTTCAATTACTTGAAAACCTTGTCTTGCACAGGACGGACAGGAAATAATCTTTACTCCTCTATTTCTAAGGTTCAATGATTTTAGTATCTCATTTCCAATCGCCACCTCTTTTACTGGATCATCAGAAAGAGACACCCTAATTGTATCTCCAATTCCCTCTTTAAGGAGAATTCCTAAGCCAATTGAGGATTTAATACTCCCTGATATAAAACTACCAGCTTCAGTAATTCCCAAGTGAAGTGGATAATCTATTTTCTTCGAAAGTTGACGATAGGCCTCTACGGATAAAAAGACATCAGAAGATTTTACGCTTACTTTTAAATTTGCAAAATCCATATCCTCTAAAATTTCAATATTTCTTATTGCGCTTTCTACCAGCGCCTCCGGACAAGGTTCTTTAAATCTTTCTAGTATATCTTTTTCTAATGAACCAGCATTAACTCCTACTCTAATCGAACAATTATTATCTTTGGCAGATTTAATTACTTCAACAATTTTTTTTTTATCTCCAATATTTCCAGGATTTATTCTCAAACAACTCGCTCCATTTTCTGCAGCTTCAATCGCTCTCTTGTAATGGAAATGTATGTCTGCAACTATTGGGATATCAACGTGTTTTGTAATTTCTTTAAGTGCTTTAGATGACGACTCGTCAGGACAAGAAACTCTAACAATGTCAGCTCCTTCAGATTGTATTTCTTGAATTTGTTTAATTGTACTCTTAACATCTGTTGTTAAAGTATTGGTCATTGATTGTACACTTATGGGATTTTCACCTCCAACTTTAACATCACCTACATTAATAGTTTTTGTCTTTCTTCTTATAATATCTCTAAAGGGTCTGATGCTCATTTTTTTATTCGTGTAATTTAAATTCTTTATGCAATGTAACTATGGCTTTCTTAGCATCTTTTTTATTAATCAAAACAGATATTTTAATTTCAGATGTTGATATAACTTGAATATTAATTTTTTTATTTGCTAAGGCTTGAAACATTCTAAAAGTAACACCAGGAGTTGTTATCATTCCGACACCAATTATTGATATTTTAGAAACCCCTTTTTGAAATAACACTTTTTTAAAATTTATACTTTTGTTTTCTTTAATTATCTTTTTTGTTTTGTTGAGATCTTCAGCTTTAATCGTAAAAGTTAAATCAGTTTCTTTTCCATTTGGTGAAATATTTTGCACTACCATATCAACATTAATAGAACTGATTGATAGTGGTTTAAAAATTGATGCTGCTACACCTGGTCGATCTTTTACACCAACTAAAGTAACTTTTGCATCATTGTGCGTTGAAGAAATTCCTGTAATAATTCTATTATTATTTAAACTTGTTCTTTTTGTAATTAATGTTCCAGTTTTTTTTATAAATGAAGATTTTACTTCAATATTAATTCTATTTAATCTTGCATCTTGAATTGAAACAGGCTGCATAACTTTAGCACCCAAAGATGCCATTTCTAACATTTCCTCATAAGAAATTACTTTAATTTTTTTTGCTTTTTTTAATTTATTTGGATCTGTGGTGTATACACCTTCTACATCTGTATAAATAATACATCTTTGTGCTTTAAAGGATTTTGCAATCATAATAGCACTTGCATCTGAACCTCCTCTACCTATCGTGGTTACTCTCTCATTCATATTTACCCCTTGAAACCCAGTAATAATAGGAATTCCTCCTTCTTTAAGAAATCTTAATATTTTATTTTTATTTACTTGTTGAATTCTTGAGTTTGTGTGAGGACCGTTTGTAAAAATCGGTATTTGCCAACCTAGCCAAGATCTTGATTTGAAACCTTTGTGGTTTAATCTTCCAGCTATCAAGGAGCATGCGACCTGCTCGCCTGATGATACTAAAACATCATATTCGGAGTCTATAAAATTGTTACTAATCTGTTTTGATTTTTTAATTAAATCATTTGTCACACCACCCATTGCTGAAGAAACGACTATTACTCTGTTTTTTTTCTTTTTATGTTGAATGATAATATCAGTAACTTTTTTAATTTTTTCAATTGTACCAACTGATGTTCCACCAAATTTTAATACCACAATTTTCATGATAAATATTTTTAATTAAAATTTATTGATTAAATACATCTTCAATATATTGTTAATCTTGTAATGAAAACTAGCACAATAAATAAAAAAGAAATAGAGAAATTTTCTAGAATTGCAGAAGAATGGTGGGATCCTACTGGTAAATTTAAACCATTACATAAATTTAATCCTATTAGAATTTCATATATAAAGGAAAAAATAATTAATAGTTTTAAACTCGAAAATTCAGATAAGCCATTACAAAAAATTAGATTATTAGATATTGGATGTGGTGGTGGTTTACTATCAGAACCTATGAGCAGATTAGGAGCAGAAGTAACTGGTATAGATGCATCAGAAAAGAATATACAAGTTGCAAAACTTCATGCAAAAAAGAATAATTTAAAAATAAATTATCTAACTGCCTCACCAGAAAATTTAAAAATAGATAGAAAATTTGATGTTATTTTAAATATGGAAATTATTGAACATGTTGAAGACGTTGATATTTTTTTAAAATCATGTTCATCACTATTAAAAAAAGAAGGTATAATGTTTGTTGCAACAATAAACAAAACTTTAAAATCTTATCTATTTGCAATAATAGGTGCAGAGTATATTTTAAGATGGCTACCGATTGGGACACACGAATGGGATAAATTTATAGATCCAAATGATTTAATTAAAATCTCTAAAAAATATAATCTTCAATTACAAAATCTAGACGGAATGAAGTTTAATATTATTACTGACAAATGGTCCATAAGCTCAGATAAATCAATTAATTATATTGGAAAATTTAATAAAGTTTAATTACTCTTATCTTCAATCCATGGTATCATTTCAGCTTCAACTCCTTCTTCCTTAAGTTCTTGAATTTCATTTTTTGTAGCTGAGCCATAAATACCTTTTTTCTTGTTTTTTTTATTATAGTGTAAAGATCTTGCTTCATAAGCAAAATTTTCACCCACATAATCAAAATTACTTTTGATAAATTTTTGATACTCTTTAATCTTGTTTTTTACCTCATTTAATTTTGTGTTCTTTTTTTCAAGATTATCGATGCTATTTCTATTTATTAAATGAGGAGTCATTAAAGTTTTTTCAACTTTTTGAGAATTACATTTATGGCAATTTAAAAAGTTTTTACTTTTAAGTTTTTCATACTCTTTTGATGAAGCAAACCAGCTATCAAATGAGAAATCACAATTTTTGCAAATCAACTTATATTTGATCATAATAATTATTTAATAACAGTTCTATAAATTTCAATAGAACAAATCTAACTTCGATAATCTCCATTAATCTCAATGTATTTTTTTGTCAAATCCATCGTGTAAACTTTGAAGCTTTTGGAACCACAGGAGATATCAACATTAATATCAATGCTATCACTTTTCATATATTCGGATACTTCATCCTCATTATAATTAGAATTCAGCTTTCCATTAGAAACAACACTTATCTCACCAAATTTAATAGACAATTTTTCATGTTTAATTTGTACACCTGCTTTTCCTATTGCCATTACCACTCTTCCCCAATTGGCATCTTCGCCTGAGATAGCTGTTTTTACTAAAGGTGAATTTGCAATTGAGAAAGCTATTTTTTTTGCATCATCTTCATTTTTGCACCCCTGAATATAAACAGTTATAAATTTTGAAGCACCTTCACCATCAGCAACAACTCTTTTAGCTAAATTTAATAAAACCTTATTTAAAGCAAAATCAAAGTTTTTAATTTTTTCATCATTAGCATTTTTAATTTTAGGATGTTTTGACTTACCAGTTGAAAAAATTGAAACCATATCATTAGTGCTAGTATCACTATCACAGCTGATAGCGTTAAAAGTATTAGAAATATTTTTCTTTAAAAGTTTTTTAAGTACATCATTTGGTAAATCTGCATCAGTAAAAATATATGCTAAGGTTGTGGCCATATCAGGTTGTATCATGCCTGAGCCTTTAGCAACCCCAAATATCTTTATATCACTACCACCAATTGAACATTCTTCCATTGCCATTTTAGGCTGAGTGTCAGTAGTCATTATCCCTAATGCGGACTTCATCCAGATATACTTATTTTGTGTATATTTTATTTTCTCAATTAGTTCAGGAATTTTATTGATTATTTTTTCCTCAGGAAAAATCTCACCAATTGTTCCGGTGCATCCAAAAATTATTTCCTTTGAATTTATTTTTTTTGGTTGATCTTCATCCTCTTTCTGTTTTTGTGTTAATTTTTGAGAGATAATTTCTGCAATTTTTTCTAGACTTTTATAACCTTGTTTTCCAGTGAAACAATTAGCATTTCTTGTATTCACTATTAATGAAAAAATTTTTTTAGCTTTTTGATTTAAATTCCATTTTATGTTTTCAGAAATTATTTTGGATTGGGTATAAACAGATGCATAGTTAACTCCATCTCTAAAATAAAACATAACTAAATCATCTCGAGCACTATTATATAAATCAGCACTAATCGTGGAAATCGCTACACCATCAATATGATCAAGATCTTGAAATTCGTTTAATCTCTTGCTTTTTGATTTAGATGATAGAAAATTTGTTAAATTAATACCCATTCTGTTTAAAATAATTATTTAATGATTATATAAATGGTTATAAGTAAATAATAAATCAAAAACTGATGCTAAATCCACTTAACTTTTTCTCAAAACTAATTAAATCCAATAATCAAAGAGAACTTGATAGAATTGCTAAAATTGTAAACAAAATTAATTCATTAGAGGAAGAAATCAAAAATTTAAAAGACGAGGACTTTCCAAAAAAAACTATCGAATTTAAAGAAAAAATTAAAAAAGGAGAAAAAATTGAGCAGATATTGCCTGAGGCTTTTGCATTAGTCAGGGAAGCCTCAAGAAGAAAAAGAGGGGAAAGGCATTTCGATGTACAATTAGTGGGCGGAATAGTTCTACAAGAGTCTAAAATTGCTGAAATGAAAACTGGTGAAGGAAAAACGCTTACTATTACTCTTGCTGCATATCTTAATGCTCTTCATGAAAAAGGGGTTCACATCGTAACTGTAAATGATTACCTCGCTAAAAGAGATTCTCAAGAAATGGGTGAGATTTATAACTTTTTAGGATTAACATCTGGTTACATAAACAATGATCAAGACGACTCTCAAAGGAAGCAAAATTATAATTGTGACATTACTTATGCAACTAATAGTGAATTAGGTTTCGATTATTTACGAGATAATATGAAATTTTCAAAAGATGAAATGGTACAAAGGGAACACTTTTTTGCTATAGTTGATGAAATAGACTCCTGTCTAATTGATGAGGCCAGAACACCACTAATTATTTCTGGAGCAGCAGAGGATAGAACAACCCAATATTTGGCTATAGATAAATTAATCAGATTTTTAAAAGAAAAAGACTATGAGGTTGATGAAAAGGACAAAAATGTACTTTTAACCAATGATGGAATAAACAATATTGAAAAAATTTTTTCAAATGCAGGAATTTTAAAAAATAATAACTTTTATGATCCTGAAAACTTGAGTTTGGTTCACCATGTAAATCAAGCTTTACGAGCAAATCATTTATTTCAAAAAGGTAAAGATTACATCATTCAAGATGATGAGTTAAAAATTATAGATGAATTAACCGGTAGAATTCTTGAAGGAAGAAGATTTGGTGATGGGCTTCATCAAGCCTTAGAGGCAAAAGAAAGAATTCCCATAAAAGTTGAAAATCAAACTTTAGCTTCAATTACTTATCAAAATTATTTTAAACTATACGATAAGATTTCTGGTTGTACTGGAACAGCAGTAACAGAATCTCAAGAATTTTACGAAATATATAATCTTCCAGTAGTCGTTATTCCAACTAATAAAAAAATGATAAGAAATGATTTTAATGACCAAATATTTAGAACAGAGACTGAAAAAAATGATGCTATCATTATAAAAATAAAAGAATGCCATCAAAAAGGTCAACCTCTATTGGTGTTTACCTCCAGTATTAATAAATCTGAAATATATTCAAATCTATTAAACAAAGAAAATATTAAACATGAAGTACTTAATGCTAAAAATCATGAAAATGAAGCTGAAATAATCGCAAACGCTGGCAAAGAAAATTCTGTAATTATAACTACCAGTATTTCTGGTAGAGGAGTAGACATTCAGCTTGGTGGAAAGAAAGGCTCAATTCCAGATGAAGAATTAAAGTTGAATAAAGAAAAAATTAAATCACTTGGTGGATTGTTTGTAATTGGAACTGAAAGAATGGAGTCTCGAAGAGTTGACAATCAAGCAAGAGGTAGATCGGGACGTCAAGGTGATGAAGGAAATTCAATCTTTTATGTAAGTCTTGAAGATGATTTAATGAGAATTTTTGGATCAGACTCAATGAATAATATATTACAAAAACTTGGTCTTAAAGATGGAGAAAGTATTGATCATCCTTGGATAAATAAAGCTTTAGAGAGAGCCCAGCAAAAAGTAGAGGCTCGAAATTTTGACATAAGAAAAACATTAATAAAATTCGACAACGTTTTAAATGACCAAAGAAATGTAATCTTTAATCAAAGAGAAGATGCCATGAATAGTGACAAAATTTTTGATTATTCTAATAGTTTTTTAAACGAAATAATTGATGACCTTATTAGACTTAAAATAAAGAAAAAGTCCAATCCTAAAAGCACTGATTTTGAAAATAAACTTAAATCAATCTTAGGAAAGAATTTTATATATTCATACCTAGAGGAACTTACAAATTGTAGTGATAAAGATTTAAGGGATTCATTAAATAAAAAATTTCAAGACTCTAGGGAGGAAAGAATAAAATTGTTAGGTAAAGATCAATCACAAGATATAGAAAAAAGAATTTTTTTACAAACTATTGATATAAATTGGAAATCCCACATTCAGTATTTAGAACAACTTAGACAAGTTATCGGGTTAAGATCTTACGGTCAAAGAGATCCTTTAGTGGAATATAAAAAAGAAGCATTTCACTTGTTTGAAAGTTTGTTAAATAGATTGAAACTAGATTTTATAACAATATTAATGAATCTAACTTTAGTTCAATCGCAAACTAAAAACGTGGATAATGATGAAAAAAAAGATAACTATAAAAAAACAATTGATAAAAAAATAAGTAGAAACGAACCTTGCCCATGTGGCTCTGGTAAGAAATATAAGCGATGCTGTGGAGCTTTATAAAAAGTAAAAAATTAATCCTATGACAAAAATTGTAAGCCCAGCACCTGCAATAAATATTTTTTTATATTTTAAAAAGTGATTAAAATTATTTTTTTCTAAATTTAACGAACTTAATTCATTTAAATTACTCATAAATCCTTTACCTCTACCTATTTTTAAAAATTTATTTTTTCTACCATCAAATATTTCCTCTGGAGACATTTGTTTAAAATTTTCTAAATTTTTATTAAGAGCATTTCTAACATTTTCTAATATCAAATCTTTGTCTCTGTGCGCACCTCCAGATGGCTCTGGTATAATTTCATCTATTATCTCGAGTTCTAGTAAATCTTTAGCTGAAAGCTTCATCGCTTTAGCGGCATCAAGCATTTTTTTTGGATCTCGCCATAAAATTGTTGCACATCCCTCAGGAGAAATAACTGAATAAATTGCATTTTCTAACATTAAAACTTTATTAGATGATGCAAGAGCAATTGCACCTCCCGAGCCACCTTCCCCGATAACAATTGCAATCGTTGGAACTTTTAATTTCATACAACATTCTATTGATTTTGCGATGGCCTCTGCCTGACCTCTTTCCTCAGCACCAACGCCAGGATAAGCGCCCGGAGTATCAATAAATGATATAATTGGTATATTAAATTTATCAGCCAGCTGCATTAACCGAATAGTCTTTCTGTAACCTTCTGGCCTCATCATACCAAAATTTCTTTTGATTCTTGAATCTAAATCCTCTCCTTTTTCCTGTCCAATAACTAAAACTGATAAACCATTAAACTTTGCAAATCCAGATAGTACTGAAAGATCCTCGCCATAAAAACGATCCCCTGATAACGGAATGAAATCTTGAAACAAATTATCTATAAAAAATTTTGACTTTGGCCTATCCTCATGTCTAGCTACCATTGTAGTTTGCCAAGGGTCTAGATTTGCATATACCATTTTTAATTTTTCATCTAACTCGTTTTGTATCTGAGAAATTTTTTGTGTATCTACTTCAGAGAGTCCGCTTTGATTGTATGGATCTTTAAGTTTATCTAATTCATCTTCTAAATTCTTTATATCACTTTCAAAGTTGAGATAATTTTTCATATTCTATGATATTAACTATGGAAATTGACAACAAAATGTCAATGCTACTATTAATTATTTGACTTAGTTTTATGGGGGTTTTAGAAATTATTTATGTCTAAAAATTATCAAAATGTGAACAATCTAAAAATTTCAGAAGAATTGCTGTCATTTGTAAATAAGGAGTTACTAAAAGATTTAGATATATCTTCTGAAAAATTTTGGGAAGGTTTTGATAATGCTGTACATTATTTAGCACCTCAGAATAAAGAGTTGATCCAAACTAGAAAGAATTTACAAAAAAAAATAGATGATTGGCATATAAATAACAAAGGAAATGAAATTGAAATTGAGCAATATAAAAAGTTTTTAAAAGAAATCGGTTATCTAAAAGAGGAAGGGCCAGATTTCAAAATAGAGACAAGTAATGTAGATGATGAAATTGCTCAAATTGCCGGACCACAACTAGTCGTTCCAATTATGAATGCTAGATACACTCTCAATGCAGCTAATGCTAGATGGGTAAGTTTATATGATAGTTTATATGGTACAAATATTATTGAGTCAGAGGAAGGAGGGAGCGAAAGATACGACCCAAATAGAGGACAAGAAGTAATAAAATATGTCAGAGAATTTTTTGATAAATATATTCCAATTGATGGGACTAGTTGGAAAAATATATCTGCACTTAAAATAAAAGATAAAAGTCTTATAATTTTAAAAGAAGATAAAGAGTATAAACTTAAAGATGAAAATAAGTTTGTAGGTCACAGAGGTGATGTAAATAAGCCTACGGCAATAATCATAAAAAATAATAACTTACATTTTGAAATTATTATTAATCCAAAAGCATTTAGCGCTGCTCATGATATAGCTGGAATAAGTGATGTGATAGCAGAGTCTGCGGTTTCTACAATTTGTGACAATGAAGATAGTGTTGCTGCAGTTGATGCTGAAGACAAAGTAGCATGTTACAGAAACTGGCTAGGTCTAATGAGGGGGGATCTAAAAGTACAATTCGAAAAAAATGGAAAAAAATTAGAGAGAAAACTTAATCCTGATAGAAGCTACATTTCTAAAGAAGGAAAAGGTCTTAAATTGCATGGAAGAAGTTTGCTATTAATTAGAAATGTAGGCCACTTAATGACCAATTCATCAATCATTTTAAATGATGGTAGCGAAGTGCCAGAGGGAATAATGGATGCTTTTATAACTACCACAGCTGCATTACATGATTTTAAAAAAAAGAAAAATTCGAGAAATGGATCAATCTACATTGTAAAACCAAAAATGCATGGACCAGATGAAACAGCATTTACCGACTTAATTTTTTCCAAAGTCGAGGAATTACTTGGCTTACAAAAATATACTTGCAAAATTGGTATTATGGATGAGGAAAGAAGAACTTCTGCAAATTTAAAGGAGTGTATAAGAACTTTGAAAAATAGAGTTTTTTTTATAAATACTGGATTTTTAGACAGAACAGGTGATGAGATGCATACCTCCATGGAAGCTGGTCCAATGATTAAAAAGGGGGATATGAAATCATCTAGATGGATTTCTGCTTATGAAAATAATAATGTTGATATTGGTCTTAAATGTGGTTTTTCAGGTAAAGCACAAATAGGTAAAGGAATGTGGGCAATGCCAGATAAAATGAAGGAAATGTTAGATGAAAAAATAGGTCATTTAAAAGCTGGTGCAAATTGTGCCTGGGTTCCTTCCCCAACTGCAGCATCATTGCATGCTCTTCACTATCATCAAATAAACATTTTTGATGAACAAAAAAAAATTATGAAGCGTGAACAATCTAAATTAGATGATCTATTGACAATTCCTGTGGCTGATAGACCTAATTGGTCAGTTGATGAAATCAATAAGGAAATTACTAACTCGGCACAAACACTGCTAGGTTATGTTGTCAGATGGATTGACCAAGGAGTGGGTTGTTCAAAAGTCCCTGATATAAATAATATTGGACTTATGGAAGATAGAGCTACATTGAGGATATCATCGCAACACATTGCTAATTGGATACATCACGGGGTTACAACAAAAATTCAAGTAATGGAAATCATGAAAGCCATGGCAAAAGTTGTGGATAAGCAAAATGAGAACGATAGGAACTATATAAGAATGTCAGATAATTTTGAAAATTCTTTAGCATTTAAAACAGCTTGCGACTTGATATTTAAAGGAAAAGATCAACCATCAGGTTATACAGAGCCTCTTCTGCATTTAAACAGAATAGCAAAAAAATCTACCTTGAATTGATTTCAGATCTGTTTTTAAAAGCAGAGAATAATGTTCCATCATCAAGAGTTTCTATTTCACCACCAACAGGTAAACCTTGTGCTAATCTTGTAATTTTAGCTTTTGTTTTTTTTAGACTCTCTTGAATATAAAATGCTGTTGTTTGGCCTTCAACGGTAGCACTAGTTGCTAAAATTACTTCTTCTATATCGTCTCTTTTTACTCTCTCAACCAACGAATTAATTAATAAATCCTCTTTTCTCTGTGTTGAAGAAGAAATTGTTCCTCCTAAAATATGAAAATATCCTTGAAATATATTTGAATTTTCTATTGACCACTGATCAGCAATATCCTCAACTACACAAATCTTTTTGAAATTCCCCTTTGGATTTACACAATTTACGCAATCTTGAAGATTAGATTTTAAAGATCCACATGAATTACATCTTGTTACATTTTTATAAATTTGAACTAATACGTTAGCCATAGGTTTTACGAGTTCATCTTTATTATTAATTAATTTTAAAACAATTCTCTTTGCAGATTTAGGTCCAAGACCAGGGAGTTTTGATATTATCTTTATTAGTTCATCTATCTCATTTACATTTTGCATATTTATAGTGGCCACTTAAAGCCAGGGACTCCAAATCCTCCAGCTGTTTTAGAAATTTCCTCATTAGTTTTTTCTCTCAATTTTGATTTTGCATTATTATGAGCAGCAGTAATTAAATCCTCTAAAACAGATTTATTTTCTTTTAATGTTTCATCTGAGATTTCTATTTTTTGCATTATGCCCTCTCCATCTAAAATTACTTTTACTGAATTAGCTCCTGATGAACCTTCTACTCTCATCTTTTTTATATTTTCCTGACTTTCTCTCATCTTTGCCTCAAGTTCTTTTGCCTTATCTAATATTTTAGTAAAATCTGTCATCTAATCATTTTCTTCTTTTAGGTTGACGTCGATTAAATCTGCATCAGGAAATTTTTCTATTAAATTTTTATATAATTTAGATTGCTTAGCGGAATTGATATTCTTAATTTTTTTATTTTTTTGCTTGTCTTTTATTGATAACTCACCTTTTGACTTACTTAATGTGATAATCCATCTGCTTCCAGTCCATTCAAAGAGTTTTAAAGATAAATCTTTAATAAAATTTTTATCTAGATTATCATTAAAAGATATTTCAATACGATTGTTTTCAAAATGAACTAAATTTACATTTTTTTCTAGTTCATACTTAAGTTTAATATCTTTTTTTTCATTACAAATTTTTAAAAGTTGGTCGAAAGAATTTACATTTAGTTTTTCTTCAGCTTTAATTCCTTTATTATTTTCAATTTTTACTTCTTGCTCTTGTGAAATATTTTTAACCTGACTAATCGTTTCATTCTTTTTTTCGTTCACGATGATTTGTTTATTATCTTGCTTTTTAAATTGATCAATTTTATTCTTGCTCAAAGGTGAATGCTCTTTATTTGCTGAGGACTTTAAATACATTAATCTAATAAGAAACATTTCAATTGAGAGATTTTGATTGTTAACAATTTCTAACTCCCCAAGAGTTTTTAAAGTAAACTGCCAAAATAATATTAATGTTTCATCGCTAACTTCGTTGGTAATTTTTTTTATTTTTGAAAATTCCTCATCATTCAAGTTAAAATTCGTACTCTCCATATTTAATGAGTTGATATTTTTAAAGTAATAAACTAGCTCTAAAAAGTCATTTATAAATACTTTCGGCTCAACCCCTTGATCATAAATTTTTCTGTAAATTTCTATCGCTTTTTTTTCCTCTCCCTTTAAGATTAATTCAAATAAATCAATCAATTGTGATTTATCAAAATAACCAAAAATTTTTTGAGCAGAATTTATGTCTAGTTCTTCATCTTTATCCAAACTTAATAAAGCTCTATCGAGTAAAGATAATGCATCTCTAACAGACCCCTCAGAAATTTTTACAATTAGTCTCAGGGCATCGTCTGATATTTTTCCCTTCTCTTTGTCTTTAATTTTTTTTATAAATTCAAACAATTCACCTGATTTAACTCTTGATAAGTCAAATCTCTGACATCTGGAAACCACAGTAATTGGAATTTTTTTAATTTCTGTAGTAGCAAAAATAAATTTTAAACCACCTCCATTCTCATATTGAGGAGGTTCTTCTAAAGTTTTTAATAAAGCGTTAAATGCCTGCTTACTAAGCATGTGCACTTCATCAATTATAAATATTTTATACTTTGATGTGCTTGGACCATATCTTGAGAATTCAATAAGGTCTCTTACATCATCAACACCTGTTTTACTAGCTGCATCCATTTCTAGGACATCAATGTGATTAGAATTAGTAATTGCCTCACAGTTATCGCATAAATCATCTTTACATATTTTATCTATACCATTTGTACAATTAAGAGATTTAGCTACAATTCTGGCAATCGTTGTTTTACCAACACCACGAATACCAGTGAAAAGATATGCATTAGGCACTTTGTTTGCTTTAATCGAATTTATGATAGTTTCAGCAATAACTTCTTGTCCTATCAATTCAAAAAAATTTTGCGGTCTGTACTTAAGAGCTAATACTTTAGAATTTTTATTCATAATTAAATGAGGAGACTAGACCCGTTCCACTTTTAGTTCGGCTGCTGAATTTCTTCCCTGACCGGTTTCATGAAGCAAACGCCCTAGCCCCCAAAACTATTATAGCAGGTATAATTTCTAGTCTACAAGAAAAGATTATTTTTTATTTTCCTCTTATTTTGTCTGCCTCAAAAACACCTAAGACGTGAAAATCCTGACAATGTAATCCTAATTCCTCTAAGGATTTTTGAACTTTTATATCCTCAATATGACCATCAAGATCACATAAAAAAAAGAAAGAGTCGAATGTATTTTTTTCTGGATAACTTTGCAGTTTTGTTAAATTCACACCATTAATAGCGAAACCACCTAAAGATTGGTATAAAGCTGCAGGTTTACTTTTAAGCTTGAATAAAAAGGATGTAATATATTTTTTATTTCCAAATTCTGGTTGAGATATATTTTTTCCCATAATTAAGAACCTTGTTAGATTGCCTTTTTCATTTTCAATATTTTTTTTAATTATTTCTAAATTATATGTTTTTGCACTCAAAGATGAAGCTATTGCAGCTTTTGTATTATCCTTTGTTTTTGAAACCATTTCAGCAGAGCCAGCTGTATCAGCCCTCACATGTTCAATTAGGCTATTTGATTTTATAAATTTAGAACATTGAGAAAGTGCTTGTCCATGAGAATAAACATCCTTTATGTCTGAAATTTTCGTGCCTGGTAAACCTAATAAATTATGTTCGATTTTCTGAAAATATTCAGAATAGATATTAAGTCTATATTTAAAGATTAAATATTCAATTCCAATATTGCCTGTAATTCTATTTGACTCTGGAATAATAATTTTTGAATTATCGTCTTTTGAGGCTTTTAAAAAACACTCATCAAAAGTTTTACATGGAATAATTTCAGCATCTTTAAAAATTGATAATGCTGCAAGATGTGAATAGGCTCCAAATGTACCTTGAAAATAAATTTTATTCATTAAGATTTGTTTTCCATGATTTTTTTAACAGCTTCTAAATCCTCTTTTGTGTCAACACCTATAGGGGCAAACTTCGCAAAAGCAACATTAATTTTCATATTATTATCTAGTGCCCTAAGTTGCTCAAGTTTATTTTTGATCTCACTAGCAGATTGATTCAAAGAAACAAATTTCTTAAGAGTATCTTTATTATATGAGTAAATACCTAGATGATGGTAAATGTTTTCTTTTTCTTCATTAATATCTCTCATAAAATTTAACGCCTCCGGGAAATTAGTTTGATTTAAATTTTCTTTAGTCAAAACCTTAACTACATTTGGATTCTCTAATAGAGCTTTATCATGAATTTTGGAAGCTAAAGTTCCTAATTTCGAAGAACTTTCAATCATCTTTTTATTCAAGTTTCTAATATCATCTATATTTATTAAAGGTTCATCACCCTGAAGATTCATTACTAAGTCAACATCTGTCGAATTGATTTTTTGAAACACCTCATAAATCCTATCTGTACCTGTCTTATGCTCATTTTTTGTTAAAATTGCCTGTCCACCATTTTGTTTAACATCATCAACTATCTCTTGGTCTTCTGCCGCAACTATTACCTCTCCTATATTTGCTTCCTCTGCTTTTTTAAAAACATGCGAAATGATTGACAATCCTTTAATTTTCATCAAGGGTTTACCCGGCAATCTCTGGGCAGACAATCTAGAAGGAATTATTACCAAAGTTTTCATTATTTATTTTACTATGAGCACAATATAAACAGAGGCAAAATTGTACATCAAAATATATGAGCAATTTTAAATTTATAGTGTTATATGTTCAAAATATTTTAATTAAATGGATTCATTTGAACTAAACAAGATAATAGCTGCTGTTTTATTAGTTGCTTTAATTATTATTGGTATTGGAAAACTTTCCGATGCTATTTTTTATGTAGAAAAACCTAAAACTCCAGGTTATGTCGTGGAGGTGGAACAAGCAGCAACAGCAAGCACAGAAACTAAATCAGATACATCAATAGAAAAAGTTGATATTGCAACTTTAATGGCGATGGCAGATCTTGCTCATGGAGAAAAAGTTTTTAAAAAATGCGCTGCATGTCACTCGATTGTCAAAGGAGGAAAAAATAATATTGGACCTGCACTTTACAATGTAGTTAATAGACAAGTTGGTGTTGTCTCTGATTATAAATATTCTAAAGCACTTACTGAATATGGAAAGAATTGGACCTTTGAAGAATTAAATGGTTACCTAATAAGACCAGCAAAATGGATTAAGGGAACTAAAATGGCTTTCGCTGGATTGAAAAAAGAGAAAGATAGAGCCTCAGTTATTTTATATTTGAATCAAAATTCCGACAGCCCACTACCTTTACCTTAATTTTCCAAGACAATAAAGTAGTATCGATTTTTGTACGTGAACTCTATTTAAAGCCTGTAGCCAAACTTTTGATTGTTTGCTTTTAAAAACATTTTCATCAACTTCACTTCCTCTTGGGAGACAATGCAAGAATATAGCTCTTGGACATTTTTTTAGAAGATTTTTATTAATCTTAAAATTTTTAAAATCCCTTAATTTTTTTTTTTTATTAACTTTATCATTCATTGATATTACTTTATCTGAAAAAATTACATCTGCTCCCTCAACTGCTTTTTTTGGATCATTATAAATTGTAATTTTATTTTTATTTTTTTTTATATAATTCATTATGTTCTTATTAGGTTGATATTTTTTTGGACAACCAACTTTTAATTTAAAAGAAAATTTAATTGAAGCAGCAATCAAAGAATTTAGAACATTATTTGAGTCTCCAATCCAAGTAATATTTAATTTTGATATTGGTTTTTTTTTTATTTCCTCAACAGTGAATACATCTGACAAGATTTGAGTTGGGTGAGAGGACGGACTCAATCCATTAATAATTGGAATTGTTAAATGCTTTTTAAATTCCTCTAACTTTTCATCATTATCGGTTCTTAACATGAAAGCATCACCAAAACTTGATAATATTTTAGCGGTATCTTCAATACTTTCACCTCCTTTTGATAAATGCAGTTCATCTGGTCTAAGTGTTAAAGTTCGACCAGAGAGTTGGGAGATAGCTAAGAAAAAGGACAAGCGAGTTCTTAAACTTGATTTTTCAAACATTTGTATCAATAATTTTCCTTTTAAAGGCATGCCTTTATCGTGGTCAAGATTGTTAAGTTTCTTTCTTGCTTTTTTTCTTTTTTTTGCATCAATTAAAATTCTTCTGAGATCTTTTGATGGAATATCTTTTAGATTAATAAAGTGTTTCATTTTACTTTCGCACAAACTTTTTCGATAATTTTGAGAGCTTGATCTAACTCATTTTTTTTGACATTTAACGGAGGTAAAATACGTATAACATTTTCTGCAGCTCTAATTGTTAATAACTTTTTATCCATAAGTTTTTGAATAAATTTTGTCTGATCCTTGTAAAGTTGAATTCCTATTAAGTAACCTCTCCCTCTTACATCTTTTATAACTTTGGGATACTTTTTCTTAAGAAGGTTTAAATTTGATAAAAAGTATTTAGATAATTTGTTAATGTTATTTAAAAATTTCTTATTTGAAACTATATCCATTACAGTATTTCCAACCGCCATTGCTAAAGGATTTCCTCCAAAAGTAGAGCCGTGAGTTCCTGGAGACATTCCCGCAGCAACTTTTTTATTCATTAAAACTGCTCCAATTGGAAACCCACCCCCAATACCTTTTGCAATTGGTACTATATCTGGGATACATTTTGAATTTTCAAATGCAAAAAAACTACCTGATCTTGAAATACCACATTGTACTTCATCTAAAATAAGCAATATTTTCTTCTTATTACATAATTTTCTCAATTCTTTTAAACACCAGTCAGGAACAACTTTAATACCACCCTCACCCATTATAGGTTCTATCATAATTGCAGCTGTATTTTTGGTAATCTTTTTTTTTAAAGATTTATGATCTCCAAAAATAAAATGGTCGAAACCACCCACATGTCCAAATCCTTCAGTCATTTTTTTGGATCCACTTGCAAAAATTGTAGCTAAAGTTCTTCCATGAAACGAGTTTTTTACACACAAAATTCTTGTCTTATTTGGTTTACCTATTGAAAAAAAATATCGTCTTGCAACTTTAATTGCAGCCTCAGTGGCTTCTGCACCACTATTTTGAAAAATTACGCAATCTGCAAAAGTTTTTTGGCATAATTTTTTCGCTAATTTCTCTCCCTCAGGAATTTGAAAAGCATTGGATACATGCCAAAGCTTCTTTGATTGTTTATTTATAGTTGCAATTAATTTTGGATTAGCATGACCTAAACAATTAACCGCTATGCCTTGTACAAAATCTAAATATTTAGCTCCAGACGCAGTATAGAGGTAAGATCCTTTACCTCTAACAAATGAAATTTTTTTTCTATTATAATTTTTTGCCAAATAGCTCATAAATTTTTTATTATTTTAAGACTTTGTATAAACAATAATATTATATACAAGTCAGGATTGAATATTTCTATTTTACTCGTTAAGTTATTTTTGTTGATAACTCAGATTAATTACTTGTTTTAATAAAATTTATATCAGTATATTGTGTAAAAGATATTTTTAAACACTAAATATAGACTTATTATGAGTTGGACAGACGAAAAAGTAGCAAAACTTAAAGAATTATGGGGTAAAGGCAATACTGCAAGTCAAATTGCAGAGATAATAGGTGGTATTAGTCGAAATGCAGTTATAGGTAAAGCTCACCGACTAAATCTTTCAGCAAAAATAAAAACTAGATCTGCAACCTCTAATGAAAACTTTGAAAGTTCAATTGATAATAAAAATTTAAAATTAAAAAGAGGACGAAGAAGCAAATTTAAATCCCTAATAATTGAAAAAGATTTTGAACCTGAGAATCCTAAAACGCTCGAGGAATTGGATGAGAACTCTTGTAAGTGGCCAATTGGTCATCCAAATGAAAAAGATTTTTATTTTTGCGGAAGGACATCGTTGAAAGATTTTTCTTATTGCAAACTTCATTTGCTTTATGCTTACCAACCTAAAGGTAAAAAAGATGATGTCACTGACAAAGATGAGGTGCCAGAATTTATAGAAAAAAAAATCAAGTCAGCTTAAAAAGCTCAATAAAGTTTTACTAAGAAACATTTTTTTTTGAGAATTGTCCACCCTGTCTCCACATATAACAATACTTTTCTACTTCTTTTTCAAATAAACATTTAGCTGGAAAGCCAATGTCTGAGTTTGTTTTATACTTGCCTGATAAAATATTGTCATATTTTAAAAGTTTGAGCTGATCTTCTGTAAGTAATGGTTTGGGAAATAATTCAAAAAATTTAGCCGATAATTTTCCAAAAAATAAAGGGACAGGTAATAAAATTCTACGTTTATCTATTAGATTAAGTAATTTTTGGATGATTTCTTTTAGTGTGAGTGTTTCGGATCCTACACACTCAATTATCTGTGAATAGATATTTTTAGAGATGATATTGAAAATAATATCGACTAAATCAGAGGAATGAATGGGCATGAATTTTGTTTGTCCATTATAATAAAGCGGAAATACCGGAAGCCTATTTAATAATGTCATAAAGTTAGTGGTAAAATTATCGTCAACAGAATAAACAACTGATGGCCTTAAAATTGTTGATAAAGGAAAATTTTTTAAAATTTCTTTTTCACCATCTAGTTTACTTCTAGCATATTCAGACTCTGTTGCTTCGCTAACACCTAATGCCGATAAATGAATAAGATGTTTCAATTTATTTTGCTTACTAAGTTTTGCTAATAGAGAAGGGAATAATGTGTGAATATTTTTAAAAGAGCTTCTTTTTTTTTCATACAAAATACCAATTAAATTAATACAAATATCTGCTCTTTCAAATAGACTTTTGATCTTAGCTTCATCAAAAATATTTGCCTCTACAATATCAATATAACCTGCATTTCCTTGAGTTTTTATAATATGACCCTTCTGATGTATGTTTCTTGTAACAACAATGACCCTGTAGTCATTTTGCGTTAACTTTCTAATAAGATGACGACCAATTTGACCACTTCCACCAAAAATTAGACAATTTTTTCCTTTCATATATATAAGACTTAAAAATGAATATTGATATCAAACTTCACAAAAATGATTTACCAGATGATTTAGATTTAGGCAATGTAATAGCTGTCGATGGTGAGTTTATGGGTCTAAATGTCAGGCGTGATCCATTATGTTTAATTCAAATTTCATCAGGTAATTCTGATGCACATATTGTTCAACTTGATAGATCAAATTATCAAGCGCCTAATTTGATAAAGATATTGGGAGATCAAAAAGTAACAAAAATTTTCCATTATGGTAGGGCTGACATGGCACATATTAAATATTATTTAAAAACTGAAACAAATAATATTCTTGATACAAAAATTGCTAGTCGTTTGGCTAGAAGTTATGCTGATAACCATTCTCTTAAAACTTTGATTAAAGAGTTTATTAATATTGACATCAGTAAACAATTTCAAAATTCAGACTTTGGTGGTGATCTAACACCTGCTCAAATGAAATATTGTGCAAATGATGTTATTTATCTTCATAAAATTCATAATGAATTAAATAAAATTTTAAAAAGAGAAAAAAGAATTGATTTATATAAAGATTGTCTTAAATTTTTGAAAACTAGAGTAGAGCTTGATTTGGCATTATTTAAGGATGATATATGGTCTCATTAAATGAAAAAGAAAAAATACATTAAAGTTGCAAAGGAAGTAATTGATCTTGAAATTAAAGCATTAGTAAAATTAAAAAAAAGCATCAGTAACTCCTTTAATCTAGCAGTTCAACAAATACTTAAATGTCAATCAAAAGTGATTTTATGCGGTGTTGGTAAAAGTGGATTAATTGCAAATAAAATTGCGTCAACTTTTTCATCAGTTGGCACACCATCATTTTATTTATCTGCAAGTGACTCATCACATGGAGATCTGGGAAGTATTTCAAAGAAAGATATTTTAATTTTAATTAGTAATTCTGGAGAAACAAATGAATTAAAAAATATTATTCAATTCGCTAATAGAAATAAAATTTTACTCATTGGTATGGTTTCACAAAAAAGTTCAGTTCTTTATAAGTCAGCTGATATTAAGCTTTTAATTCCAAAAGCAATTGAAGCAGGAAATATTATACCAACATCAAGTACAACTTCTCAGTTAGCATTAGGTGATGCACTGGCCATAGCAACAATGAAACAAAGAAAATTTAACAAAAAAGATTTTAAAAAAATCCATCCAGCGGGAAGTTTAGGTGCACAATTGAAAACTGTTGAGGATATTATGCTTAAAGATAATGCAATACCTTTTGTTAATGAAAATTTGAAAATAAAGGATGCTTTAAAAGTTTTAAGCAAAAAAAAATTGGGTTTCTTATTAGTTAGAGATTCAAAAAAACTAAGTCGTGGCTTCGTTAGTGATGGTGACATAAGGCGTCTCACTCAAAAAAAACAAAATCTTCATAATATTTCAATCAAAGAAATTATGACAAAAAATCCGATTGGAATAGACAAAAATGAGTTAGCAGCAAAAGCTCTTTCACTTATGAATAATAAAAAGATTACTTCCTTATGTGTTTATAATAAAAAAAATAAATTTAAAACTATAGGAGTTCTTCATATTCATAATATTTTACAATCGAACATTTCCTAATGAAAAAAAAAATTATTTTAGGTATTTCTTTTATGATTCTCTTTTTTTCTCTTTTGGTATTTCTTTATTATAAATCAAATTACAAGAAAGAGCTTTTTGAAAAAAAAGCAAATAAAAGCTTGATTGAAAAAGAAATTGTAGAAACATCAGAAGAAAAAATTGAAAGTTCTAACGTAATAGAAGATGTGAGTTATTCTGCAAAAGATGCCAAAGGAAATGAATATTTTTTAAAAGCTGGTAAGGGAGTAATAGATCAAAATAACAGCAATTATATTTTCTTGACATCTGTAGAAGCAATAATCAACTTAAAGAATTATAAATTAATTGAGATCGCATCTGACTTTGGTAAATACAATATTAACAATTATGATACTATTTTTTCAAAAAATGTAATAATTACATATCTAGATAATAAAATAACTGGTGATTATCTTGACTTTTCATGGGATAAAAATTTAATGATGATCTCTAAAAATGTAACTTTAGAAAATGATAAAAATTCACTTCAAGCTGATGTAATTGAAGTAAATATTGAAAAGAGAGATATTAAGATATTTATGTATGAAGAAACTAAAAAAGTTAATATTAAGAAATTAAATTAAATATGGCTCTAATTAAAAAATTCAGAATTAAGTCTTTTAAAAAAGTAAAAACAATTATTGAATTTGAAAATGTAACCTTAGCTTACGGTAATAGGATAATTTTAGATAATATAAGTTTTAAAATTAATGAGGGTCAAATTTTTGGTATGCTTGGTCCAAACGGTGTTGGAAAATCAACAATCTTTAATTTGATTACAGGATTGATAAACCCAAAACATGGTAAGATCAAAATCAATGGTGAAGATGTATCACAATATCCAGTATATTTGAGAACTAAAAAATATAAAGTTGGATATGTTCCTCAATATGGTGGTTTTTTTAATGATTTAACTCTTCATGACAATTTAAAAGCTATAAGTGAAATTGTTATAGATGATAAAAATTTAAGACAAGAGAGAATTAATTATTTGTTATCAAAATTTGAATTAGAAAACATAAAAAATATTAAAGCAAAGTTTTTGTCAGGAGGACAAAAAAAGAAGCTGGTCATATCTTTGTCGCTTTTGAGTGATCCAAAAGTGCTTTTATTAGATGAATGCTTCGCAGCTTTAGACGTCCTGACAATTAAAATGTTACAAGAAATTATAGTTAATCTACAACAAGAAAATCAAATTTCAATTTGCATATGTGATCATCAAGCAAGAGATTTATTGGCATGCGTTGACGTAGCAATGATCTTAAGTAATTGTAAAATAATAGCACAAGACACTCCATCAAATCTTGTAAAAGATATTAATGCTAGAAATGCCTACTTTGGTAATAGTTTTAAATTTAATTAATACTTAATGCCGAATAAGATTATCTTAAAAAAAAAGATTTCAAATTTTTTCAAAGAAATTTCAATTCCTGGTGACAAGAGTATTAGCATAAGATGGGTTCTTATTTCATCTCTTGCAAATGGGGTATCAAAAGCAAAAAACTTACTTATGTCAGAAGATGTTTTGGCCTCTATTCAAGCTATTAAAAAATTAGGCGTAAAAGTTGTTTTAAAAAAGGATATTTGTAAAGTATATGGCGTTGGGGTTAATGGCTATAAATACAAAAAAAATATTGTTTTAAATGCGCAGAATTCTGGGACGCTTGGAAGATTAATTCCAGGTCTCTTAATTGATACCTCTTTTCCAATTAAGATTATTGGTGATAAAAGTTTGTCAAAAAGAGATTTTCAAAGAATATCAAAACCTTTGAGTAAATTTGGAGCTTCCTTTCATCTTTATAAAAATTGTAATCTACCACTTATTATTAAGGGTTCTCAAAAGCTAACATCAATTAAATTTTTTGAAAACAAAGGCTCTGCTCAATGTAAGAGTAGTGTAATTTTTGGAGCAATAAAAGCTAACGGCAAAACAATAATTAAAGCAAAAAAATCTCGAAATCACACTGAACTTTTATTTAAACATCTTAAATTACCAATAAAAATAAAAAAAAATAAAAATTTTGATTTAATTGAAATTCGTAAAATTAATGAGATTAAACCAATTAATTATATCGTTCCATCAGATATTAGCTCAGGAGCTTTTTTTATTGCACTTACTGTTCTCTCTAAAGAGTCAAGACTAATTATAAAAAATATAAACGTGAACCCAACCAGAATTGGGATCATTACAATTTTAAAAAAGATGGGAGTAAAAATTTCTCTTCTTAAAAAAAGAATTTATAAAGGTGAAATGATTGCAGATATATTGGTCAAAAGTCCAAGAAATTTAAAATCTATTAATTGTCCCTCAAAATTAAATAGTAAAACCATAGATGAATTTTTAATTATTTTTTTGATAGCCGCAAAAGCCAAAGGTGTATCTACTTTTAAGAATTTAGATGAACTTAATAAAAAAGAAAGTCCAAGGTTAAAATGGGGTTCAAAAATTTTAAAAATGATGGGCATAAAAGTTATTACAACAAAAAGCTCTATAAAAATATTTGGAAATCCCAGTTTACAAGTTAATAAAAAGATTGTAATTCAAAAATACTTAAAAGATCATCGTGTTTTTATGACAAGTGTTATAGCCGCATTATCTTTTGGTGGTGAATGGCACATTCATGATAAAGACTCAATTAAAACCTCGTTTCCGTCATTTTTAAAAATTATAGATATGTTAAAAGATGGTTAAAAAAAAATTCATAAAAGTTGCGATTGATTCTCCAGCAGCTGCTGGAGCAGGAACCTTGGCTAAATCTATTTCAAAGCATTATAATCTTTTATACTTAGATACAGGAAAAATTTATAGAATAATAGCTCTAACAAAAATAAAACAAAAAAATAAATTAGATATTAGTTTTCTTAAAAAAAAAATTAAGAATTTAAATTTAAAAAGTCTTCAAAATAAAGAGTTGTTGTCTGATGAAGTTGGTACTGAAGCTTCTTTAGTAGCCAAAAATAAAAATATAAGAAAACTTGTCCATTCTTTTCAAATTAATTGTGCTTATAACCCACCAAAAAAATTTAATGGTTCTTGCTTAGACGGTAGAGACATTACTTACAAAATTGTTCCAGATGCAGATTTTAAGTTTTTTGTTACTGCAAGTTTGAAGGTAAGAGCCAAGAGAAGATTTAAAGAATTAAAAAATTTGAGTAATAAATCATCATATTCAAAAGTCCTAAAAAGTATTAAAAAAAGAGACAAAAATGATTATAATCGGCGAATATCACCATTAAAGAAAACTAAAGATTCTATGTTGATAAATACCTCAAATTTATCTAAAAGAGCGTGTTTTTTAAAAATAAAAAAAATTATAGACAAAAAAATAAATAGCTAATGGAAATTTATAAAGAATTATCAAGTCCAGCATCAAAAGAATTTGAAAAATTGTTAAATTCAAAACTTTCAAAGATACAGATCGAAGAAGGAAAGATTATAGAAGGAAAAGTTAATAAAATTACCGATAAGTTTGTTTTTCTATTTGTGGAAGGTCTTAAAAGTGAGCCGGTATTAGATATCAATGAACTTAAAAGTATGGGTTTAGAAAACAAAATTAAGGTAGGTGAAACAATTTCAGTACTCCTAGAAAAAATTGAGGATAAAAATGGTGAAGTATTAGTTTCAGCGAGTAAAGCCGCTAAAATAAAAGGATGGGACAAACTAGTTGCTGCTTATGAAGCGAATGAGCCAATAATGGGTAAGATAACATCTAAATGTAAAGGAGGATGTATAGTAGAGCATATTGAGACAGGTTCTTTAATGTTTCTACCAGGTTCTCAAATTAGTGATAAACCCCTAAAGGATATTTCTCATCTTATGAACGAACCGCAAAAATTTGCTTTAATTAAATTGGATAAAGTGCGTGGAAACGCTTGTGTTTCAAGAAGAGAAATAATTTCATCTTTTAAAAAAGAGGACAAAGCAAAAATTATAGAAAAATACAAAGTTGGAGATATAATTAAGGGTGCTGAAGTTAAGGGCTATAGTACCTTTGGATGTTTTTTTAATGTCAATGGAGAACTAGATGTATTAGTACATTTACAAGAGATATCGTATTCAAGAGTAAACCATCCTGATGAAGTTTTTAATATTGGTGAAAAACACGACCTTAAGGTCATATCAGTTGATAAAGAGAAATTACAGGTTGGCTGCAGCGTTAAGCAGCTTTCGCCAGATCCGTTTGAACATATTGAAAATTATGAATTGAATAAAGTTTATGAAGTAAAGGTTGTTAAGATCATGGACTTTGGGGCATTTTGTGAGTTAGAACCAGGGCTTACAACATTACTTCATTCCTCTGAACTTTCCTGGAACAAAAAAAACGTGTCAGCAAAAAAAATGTTCAAGGTAAATGATGTAATTAGTTGTGTAATAACTGAAATTGATAAAGAAAAAAGACGTGTAGCCATATCTCATCGTCTGACAAAAACAAACCCATTCGAAATTTTTGAAAAAAAATTTCCTGTTGGAACTATTGTTGAGGCAGAAGTAGTAAACAAAAACGAATATTCATTATTTGTAAAGGTGGATGGGTTGGATCTAGATATATTCGTTCATTGTAATGATCTAGTATGGTCAAATAATGGTGAACAAGAGCTCAACAATTATCAAAAAGGTAATAAAGTAAAAATTAAAGTGTTAGAAATAAATGTACCAGAGCAGAAATTAAGAGGAGGTGTTCGTCAGACTTTACCAGATCCATTTGTAGAATATTTTAAAGACAAAAAGATAAATCAAACAATTACAGTCAAAATTATTTCTACAGACTCAAAAGGATTAATTGTCAAACCAGAAGGTTGTGATATGGAATTTCCAATTAAAAAATCTAATATTGCAATAAGTGCAGCCGATGCAAGAACGTCAAGATTTACTGGTGGGGAAAGAATAGATTGTGCAATTCAAGATCTTTCGATCGACAAACGAAAAGTGTCATTAAGTATTAAACTTTTAGAGGAGATAGAAAAAAAAGAGGCTTTAGAGAAGTACGGAGCTGAAGGTTCAGGAAAAAATTTACCTTTTTCATCATTGTCGGAAGATTTAAAAAAAAAGGGCAAAAAATAATTTGAATTGATTGAAATAAATTGGCTATCGTAAAATCAAAGCTTATTAAAGAACTAAAAAAATCCTACCCAAATTTTTTAACTCGAGATCTTAATAAGGTTATAGATATAATCCTTAAAGAGATTAAAGAAACCCTAAATAGGGGCGAAAGAGTGGAACTGAGAAATTTTGGAGTCTATCAAGTAGATATTCAAAAAGCTTCTATTAGACGAAACCCAAAAACGGGAGAGAAAGTAAATGTTCCAAAAAAAAGGACAATAAAATGGAAAATGTCAAAAGATCTGTTTAAAAAGTTAAATGATGAGAAAGAATAAAATTTTTGTAGCGTGTGATAGCACAAACATTTCACAGGTTAAGAAAATTATTAGTAAAACTCAAAATTCAAAAATAAAAGTAGGTTATAAATTTGGACTTGAATTTATTAACTCAAAAGATGGTAGACCTTTTCTGTCTAAACTAAAGAATAAAACAATATTTGTAGATCTAAAACTTCACGATATTCCAAATACTTGTGCATCAACAGTTAAAGCAATAAAGGATTTAAAAATTAATTATTTAACAATTCACATAAGCTCTGGCTTAGAAGCTTTAAAAGCAACAAAAAAAGTTTCAGGAAAAATAAAATTAATTGGGGTGACAATTCTCACATCATTAGACAATAAAGCGTTAAAAGATATTGGATTTAATAAAAATGTAAAAAAATTAGTTCTTCATCAGGCAAGAATGG
Source organism: uncultured Pelagibacteraceae bacterium (assembly GCA_902616725.1). Classification (GTDB taxonomy): domain Bacteria; phylum Pseudomonadota; class Alphaproteobacteria; order Pelagibacterales; family Pelagibacteraceae; genus Pelagibacter. The sequence continues at coordinate 129,658 of CACMTZ010000001.1, read as the reverse complement.
CAAATAAAGCAAAATTAGATGCTATCGTATGTAGCGCTCAAGAAGTAAAACTAGTTAAAAAAGTATTTAAAAAAGAAATTATAACTCCAGGTATAAGATTTAATTCTAAATCAAATGATCAAAAAAGAGTTGTAACTCCTAAACAAGCTTACAAAAATGGTAGCGACTGGCTAGTAATGGGAAGACCGATAACCAAAGGAAATATCAAAAAAAATATTCAGAATCTAATCGATCACTTGAACAAATGATCAAGGGTTTAAAAATTTGTGGTATTTCAGATCCTGAAACTTTAAACTTTATTTTAAATCATAATCATAAACCAACAATGATAGGTTTCATTACAAACTATAAGAAAAGTAAAAGATTTGTTGATTATGAAAAATTAAAAGATTTGATAAAAGTAGATAAAAAACAGGTAAATTTTGTTTCTGTGCTTGTAAACCCCGATGATGTAATTTTAGAAAAAATAAAAAATTTAGATTTTGATTATTATCAACTTTACGATGTAAACCCTAATAGGACAAAAGAAATAAAATCTAAATTCAAAAAAAAAATAATCACGGCTCTTACTGTTTCAAGTAAAGATGATGTAATCGAATATAAGGGTTACTCGGAAATTTCAGATATAATTTTGTTTGACTCAAAGGGTTACCATAAATCTGAAAGTTTTGATCATAGTTTACTAGATGACGTACCAAGTGAATTAAATAAAATGATTGCAGGAAATATCCAAATTGATGATATAACTAATTTTAAAAATAAAGACTTTATTATTGATCTCAGCGGAGCATTAGAAGACCAAAATGGAAAAAAAGATATAAGTAAAATTGATAAATTGTTAAATTTATTTGAGAAATTATGAAACTTAAGAAAAAAATTCCAGTTATCGATCAAGGAAATTCACTTGGATTTTGGGGTGGTAAATTTGGAGGAAACTTTGTTCCTGAGACTTTAAAAAAACCAATAGAAGATTTAGAAGTTTTATTCAATAAACTAAAAAAGGATAAAAAATTTATCTCAGAAAGAGATAAATATTTTCAAAATTGGGTTGGGGCTCCCACAAGATTTATAAAACTAGAGAGTCTCACAAATTATATTGGTGGTGCTCAAATTTGGTCTAAAGTTGTTTCAGATGCAAATGGAGGGGCACACAAAATCTACAACGCAACGGTTCATTGTTTGCTTGCAAAACGATCAGGTAAAAAAATTATATGTGGTGATACTGGTGCTGGCTATGCAGGTAAAATGTTAAGTATGGCAGCTAAAAAGTTTGGTTTAAAATGTAAGATATTCATGGGTGCAAAGGATATTGCTAGACAACAGCCAAATGTAAAAGCAATGAAAAAAAATGGTGCAGAAGTAATACCTGTCTACTCGGGAAGCCAAACGCTTGTGGACGCTGTCTCAGAATGTATGCGATTTTGGGTTGCTAATTGTGATACAACAGCAATGTGTGTTGGAAGTACAGTTGGACCGGCGGTTTTTGTTCGTATATGTGGATGGAGTACCAGCCAAATTTCTAGAGAATTAAAAGGACAATTAATTGATGAGTTTGGATCAATTCCAAAAAAACTTAAATTATATAATTGTGTAGGTGGCGGAAGTTCAAGCTTTGGGTTTTGGAATGAATTTATGGATTATGATAAAAAACAAGTTGAGTTTATTGGGGTAGAAGCTGGTGGACCTGCAAAAAGTAAAAAACATGCAGCACCTTTAACCTATGGTTCAAAGATTGGAATTCTACATGGCGCAGCTCAATATGTTAATCAGAACTCAGATGGACAAATAGAAGAGACAGAGTCAATTTCTGCGGGACTTGATTATCCTGGAATTTCGCCACTTCATTGTTTTTTAAAAGATACAAAAAGAGCTAGATATACGGCTGCAAGTGATGAAGAAGCTTTAAGTGCTTATAAACTTGTAACAAAATTTGAGGATTTAAGACCTTCCTTAGAACCAAGCCATGCTTTTTTTGTTGCCCTCAAAGAAGCAAAAAAGCTTAGTAATGATACAGTGGTAGTAATTAATAGTTGTGGTGATGCTTACAAAGACCGTGGAATTTTAGAGGAAAGATTAGGCAAAAAATATGTTAAATCCAATTAGTGTTGCGTTTAAAAAAGCAAGAACAGAAAATAGACCGGCTTTATTAACCTATACTGTTGCTGGGGATAGCTCAAAAAAACAATCGTTGGATATATTAAAATCAATATCTAAAAGTGCAGATATTTTAGAAGTAGGTGTGCCTCACAATACTCCTGTTGCAGATGGAAGCCAAATTCAAACTAGCGCATATAGAGCAATCAAAAAAGGTATAAAAATAATTGATATATTTAAAATTGTTAGAGATTTTAAAAAATTTGACAAGAGCAAGCCTATTATATTGATGGGTTACTATAATATGATTTTTCAATATGGAGAAAACAACTTTTTAAATAAATGTAAAACCTCAGGAGTAAATGGATTAATAGTTGTAGATTTACCTTGGCCAGAAAATAAAGATTTCGCAAAAAAATGTAAAAAAAAATCAATTTATTTTATCCAACTTTTATCACCTACAACAACAAGTAAAAGACTTAGAAAAATTATACAAAACTCTCATCCAATGAATTATTTTATATCAATGCTAAGTACTACGGGTGGCAAATTAAAAGTATCACCTCGAGAAATACTTAAAAATTACAATAGGATAAAAAAAATTAATCCTAAAAAAGAAGTTGTGATTGGTTTTGGAATTACAGATAAGACAATTGGAAAGCTTAAATCTGCTGATGGATTAGTAGTGGGAAGTGCTATTTGTAAAGAAATTACGAGAAGTTTAAATAGTAGACAAAATCCTGTCATAAATGTAGGTAAGTTAGTTAGAAAATTAAAAAATAAAATAAAATGAATTGGATCACTAAAATAATCAAAGCAAGTGAAAAAATCAAATCTGCCATTCATAAAAGAGCGTCCAAAGAAGACATTGCTAATAGTGATTGGACATCCTGTTGCAAAGGTCCAATATTAAAAAAAGATTTGGAAGAAAATCTATGGGTCTGCCCTGATTGTAATAAACACCACAGAATTAAACCTAAACAAAGATTTGATATTTTATTTGGAAAAGATAATTACGAGATATTTCAAACACCCATCCCAAAAGATGATCCTCTAAACTGGACAGACTCAAAATCTTATAAAGATAGATTAAAATCTGCTAGAAAAAAAACAGGTATGGATTGTGGGATGATGGTCGTAAGTGGCTTTATCAATGATATTAAAATTACCGCAGTTGCATCTGATTTTGATTTTTTAGGTGCATCAATGGCAGCTGCAGAAGGAGAAGCTTTCTTATATGGTATTCAACATGCAATTGAAAATAAAACTCCTTTCTTATGTGTAAGCGCAGGGGGTGGAATGAGAATGATGGAAAGTTTAATTTCTTTATCTCAAATGACAAGAACCACACTCGCAATAAATGAATTAAAAAATAATAATCTTCCATATCTTGTTTGTATTACAGACCCGACTGCTGGTGGAATCACAGCTTCCTATGCAATGTTAGGTGATATTCATATAGCTGAGCCCGGAGCGCTAATCGCCTTTGCTGGAGCCAGAGTAATTCAAGGAACTGTTAAGGAAGAATTACCAGAAGGTTTTCAAAAGAGTGAATATGTTGAAAAGACAGGCTTTGTAGATTTAATTGTTGAAAGAAAGGATCTAGCTGAAAAAATTGGAACTTTATTGTCAATATTGTTAAAGAAAAATTCTGTTATAAGCACTGACCAAGATGAAACTACAGAAAATACTCAGTCGCTTTCTAAAATTGCATAAAAAAGAAATTGATCTTAGCTTAGATCGAATAATTCACCTTTGCGAAAAACTTGGTAATCCTCAGGATAAAATCAAAGCCATCACTATTGTTGGGACAAATGGCAAAAACTCTACTATTCAAGCTTGTTATTCAATTTTAAAGGAGGCAGCAATAAAGTGTAATGTTTACACCAGTCCTCATATTCAAAAAATAAATGAAAGATTTGTTTTTAACAACCAACAACTTGGAGATGATGAACTAGCCTCTTTATTTGAGGAGGTTGAGGAAGTAAATGAGAATAATCCAATAACGTTCTTTGAAATTTTAACTGCATGTTTTTTTCATAAAGCAGCTCAATATCCTGATAATCTTAATCTAATTGAAGCAGGTTTATTTCATAGGTTTGATGCAACAAATATCTTAAAAAATAATCATGCAAGTATTGTAACTTCTATTTCAAAAGATCACTTAGACTGGCTTCCAGAAAATGAGAGAACAATCGATAAGATTATTTTTGAAAAAACCTCAAACCTTTTAAATTCAAATATTATAGTTGCAAAACAATACCCTATTTCAACATTAGAAAAGATTAAAAAAACTATTCACCAAAATAAATCTAATAAGTATTTTTTTAATGATGATTTTTCATTCTCAAATGGAGAAAATGAATTCTTCTATTATGAAGATAAATTTGGTCGATTAAAACTACCAAAACCAAATGTATTAGGCCAATTTCAACAGGAAAATATTTCAACAGCTATTGCAACCTTGCGAATTTTAGATCTAGGCATTGAAGACTATCATATAAAAAAAGGTATTCAAAAAATCGATAATATTGCAAGACTTCAAAAAATTGAGTCAGGTAAATTAAAAGATTTAGTTAAAGACAATCTTTTTTTGATATCTGGAGATCATAATGAAGATGGAGCAAGAGTATTAAATGAATATTTAAAAAGCCTAGATTGTAAAAAACATGTCATTATTGGTATGATGGATAATAAAGAACATGAAAAATATATTAACCACTTTAAAGATATTGATTCAATAACAACTGTAGATATTAAAAACCAGCCAAATGCAATTAGTGGTCTTAAATTAAAAGAAAAATTCAAAAATATGCCAAATGTAAATTATAAAGAAAGCATTGAGGATGCAATCAAGAGCATAAATCTAAATCAAGGAGATCTACTGCTAATTACTGGATCTTTATATCTTTGTTCTGAAGTTTTGAATTTAAATTAAATATTTTTTTCTAAAAATTCTTTCATGTGACTTTCGGGTACACCACCAACTTTTCTATCTACTTCAACACCTTTTTTATAAATAATTACAGTTGGCACCCCTCTTATTCCAGCGGCACTTCCAGTATTTATTCCACCTTCTTCAATATCAGCGTAATAAAATCCTGCTTTATCTTTATACTCAACAGCTAGTTTATCCATTATTGGTTTTAAAGCTTTACATGGACCACACCATGCAGCCGAAAATTGAATTACAGAAATGTCCTCGTTTTTAATTTTGTTATCAAAATCTTCGTCTTTAAAATCTGTTAGCATTTATTCTTTCTATAATTTACTAATACAAAGTCAACTACGCAATTTCATATTTTTTTTCAATTGACATTATAAATGCGTTTATTTCATCTAACTTTTTTAATTCTTCCTCGTCATCTCTGTTGGAAGCTTGATCTCTTAAATAATCAATTTCAGTATAAGCCATATTAACAGTTTGCCACTTTTCTTTATTTTTACTCAAAATTCTTCTAGCAATTTCACTTTTGATATTTTTGTAAAGATCAGGTGGTAAAATTTGTGGTGCTTCTTGATAAATAATTTTTTGACCGAACCAGCTACATCTTTTATCTTGAAACTTATCTAATAATCTCAATTTGTCTTCCCAAGATGAGCTGTGCCAAGTTTTAAATAATGCAGTATCTTTATTCGGAATAAATTTCTCATAAAGAGTTTCCTCAGGTAATAAATCTTCTTGGGTTTTTGTTTGTTCCTTTTCCTCTGCAGCTTCTCTATTTATGATTTGAATATTTTTACAAAAATTTTCATTTTCCCTAACAAGTTTAGCCCTTTTTTGAATTGTTACTAAATCTAGTTCTGAATAAGGATTTTGTTTAAGAGCAAATTGTTTATCTAAAATTACTGGAGCTTTATTAGTTTTTAAAACTCTTAAAGCCTTAGGGCTATATTTTTTTAATACATCTCGTAATTGATTTACTGGTAGGTTTAACAATGGTTCTGGATCCCTTCTTAGGTCCCAAACATATCCCCAAGACGCATAAGACGGGTGAAAGCAATGATTAGGATGTAGCGTACCAGTAAGATACATCATATTCCGACCCTTCACATTTTCAAATATAGAATATATGCCCTCATTTTTTAAAAATGTTTCAACGCTAGTCTTTGTTGATGTCTTTAAAAACGTGTCCCAATTCTCTTTATGTTTATCTTTTATAATTCTTAAAACCTTCAGTGAATTCTGTGCATCAACATAGGCTGTATGGCTAGCTGAAGTGTCAAAACCCTGCATTCTAGACAATGATTCTAAGGCAAGGCTTGGATTACCTGCTTCAGTTAGCTCTGTTTTTAGAGTCTCTGAGTTTAATGTTTGGGCTGCTCTAGCTATGTGCAAACCATCATGTTCACTATTAGGCGATGAGTGAGTGACATAAGGATACCTATTACCCTTAAAAAAATTAAAGTGGAACATTCTTCGATCAAAATTTAAATTTGACCAACCCATAAATACTGCTGGAGCACACTTTGTGAAAAAATTTTCAACAGCACCTAAAAAATCGTAATGTGAATAATTTCCTTTGGTAAGTAAATCAATGCTAGTTGAATTAACAAGTAAGGCCTTTGCACTAGGCACCTCTCCTTCTGGCATTCTGCCTCTGATATTTAATTTTCCAATCTCTTTAAGATTTTTATCAACAACAACAGCACCTACTTCAATTATTGATCCCCAAATAGTGCTATTGGTTGTTTCGGTATCATAGATTACTATTTTATCCATTATTTACATTACTCTAAATTTGTGAGTTCATTAAATTTTTTAAGTCTTCCAAGAAATAAATTTTGATAAGTAACTAATTCAGGTCCTTGAATTTTAAACTCTTGAAACAAATTATCTACTGTGCAAACAAGAATAACGCAAGCATTGATATTTGAATTATAAACAACATTATGGGCTAAGGAATAAGCAGCAGTTTGAAGGAACCAAGAATCTATATACTCAGCTTTTTTTGGTTTATTGGATTGTTTAAAATCAATAATAGTTTCTTTACCCTCATAAACACCGACGCAATCTGCTGTACCTGCATATCTTTCAGGATAATGCATTGTACATTCCACACCATATATTTCCTCTAATCTATTTGATAAACCTTTATCAATTATTTCTTTTGCCATTTTTTTATATTGCTCATTATCCTCAAAAAAACTTAAATTTTCTCTTCCTAAAAGAAAAGATTCTAAATAGCTGTGCATCTGAGAACCTCTACTACTGGCTGCTTTTGTAATAGCTTCAGCTTCTTTATGGCCAGTTCTTTCTCGCCAATTTGCTAAGGCTGCTTTATCTTCTTCTGACTTTGTTGCCTCAAGAATTGACGTTACACTTGGTAATTTTGCTTCTCCTAAAACATATCTTCTTATTCCATCTTCGGTTGCTCTTGAACTTGAAGGATAGTTGTATTTTTTGTTCCAACGCATGAGATTTCTTATAGTCGGTAATATATTAAAAAAGAAATTATTTTTTAAGCTGTTTATTTCTTTCAACAAATTTTTCAACGTTCGCTGTCAGTACAGCTTTTTCAACTTGCTCGGGATCTTTAATATTTTCTAAAGTTCTAGTGATTGATCTTGCATCAGTTCCAAACTTATCGACCACATTCATAGCCTCTTCTAGCTTTTTTCTTAAAAGTATGACGTTGTCAAAATGCTTTGCAAACCTTGTACTGATTGTTTTTAAGTGGTTATAAATTTCTGTTGCACCCTTTTGAACCTTAAGAGATTGAAATCCCATGTGTAAAGACTGTAAATAAGCTGAGAGGGTATTGGGGCCACAAATTACTATTTTATATTTTCTCATTAATTCTTGGGTAAATAATTCTTTTGTGCTTGGATCTTGATACTCAGTTAATTCTTTATAAAGACTTTCTGTTGGTGCATACACTATTGCAAAATCAGTTGTTTTTGGTGGAATAATGTATTTTTCCATGACACTTTTTGCTTTGGCCTTAAATGCACTTACTAATTTTGTTCTAGCATCTGCAACTGCTTTTTTATCATCTGCATCATATGCATCAGTGATTGTTTTGAATTTTTCTACTGGAAAATGAGAGTCTACTGGAACCAAGACATCTCCTTGAAGCTTGATTGCAAATTCTACATTTTCACTAGTGTCCTCTTTCATTTTCACATTTTTCATAAATTGAGATGCCGGTAACAAATCTTTGATTAAAGCATCCAAAGAATATTCAGCCAAAGTTCCATACTTTTTAACCCCTGCTAAAATTTTAGTAATCCCCTCTTGGCTTTGATTTAATAATTTAACTTGCTCATTAAAGTTACCAACCTTCTCATCTACTTTGGTTAAGGCCTCTGTCATATCCTTTGTAACCCCGGTTGATAAAGAATTAAATGAAGTAGACATTGAACTAAGCGATGTATTGATTGTAGAATTAAGACTATCTTTTAACCTCACTATTTCAGCATTTAAATTAGCTAATTCCTCAGCTTCTTTATTCTCATTCCCATCTTGAGGTTTTGACCTTAAATTTAAGTATAAAATACATAAAGTTGCACCTAGTAGTATAACTAGAATTATTAATAGAATCGTATCCATACATTTGAAGATATACGTGTTTTAATGGAAATCAACTTATTACTAGATTACTATGAGATACCAAGATTGGTTATTATTTTTAAAAAATAATTAATAAATATGGATTTTTTTTTGGTTTTAAAAATATTATTTGTTATTGGAGTAATGATCGCTCTATATGCGATAATTAGAAATTTAGATATAATAAAGATTATTTTAATTTACTTTAAAGATAAATTACTTGGAAAGTAATTTAATTAAATTGTTTAATCGCTTTTTCTTTACATTTTTTTTTGAGATTAAAAGACAAGCTTCAGATTTTAAAATTTCACCATCTTTTAAGATACGTAGATTATTTGCTTTTAAGGTCTCACCAGTAGATGTAATATCAGTAATCAATTCAGCAGATCCAGTAAAAGGATAAGCCTCAGTAGCTCCTAGACTTTCAACTAACCTAAATTGTGTAACACCTTTTGAAAACAAAAAATCTTGTGTTAAATTTGGATATTTAGTTGCAACCCTAATTTTTTTTTTTTTAATATCTCTAAATTCAAAAGCAATTTCCTCAAGATCAGCAATAGTCTGAACATCAATCCAAGGATCTGGTATTGCTACCACTAAATTTGCTCTTCCAAAATTAAGTTTTTTGGCAACATTTATTTTATTTTGGACATTTATTCTGCTTTCTTTTAATAAATCAAAACCAGAAAAACCAATATCTAAAGAGCTATCACCTAGTCTTTCGATAATTTCTCTAGCATGTAGGTATAAAATCTTGACATATGGTTTATTTTTAATTGATCCAATTAAATCTCTTTCACCTCTTTCAGATATAATTCTTAATTTTTTTTTCTTAAAGATTTCTAAAACATCTGCCCTAAGTCGACCTTTGCTTGGAATACCTATATTGATTAAATTATCCATTTTAATAAACTAAATTTAAAGCAGCACCAACTGCTGGGGTTTGTTTTTTTGAACCAAGGTCAGAAATCAATTTGTCATATCGACCGCCATTGCAACAATTAATAATTTTTGATTTGGACTTAATATCTATTTTAAAAACCATGCCCGTGTAATACTCAAGCTGTCTCCCAAAAGCAGCTGAAAAAGTCACATTTAATTTATTAATTTTATTTTTTGAGATTGGAAAATATCTCTGATCTACTAATAAATTAATTTTATATTTCTTGAAAAACTTATTTAATACCTTGGCTGAATTATTTATTGGACATTTAATTTTCAAAAACTCCTTAATAATTTTTGAAATATTTCTTCCTTTACTAGGTCTCCTTGGATCTTTAATCTTTTTATCAAATCTACTTAAAATTTCGTCAATAGTTCTATTTGCTATAATGGTTGATTGATCATTTTTTAACATTCTAAAGTATCTTTTTTTATCGATCTCAACTATTGTTGGATCAACATCTGAATTGGTCTCTAATCTTTTAAGAAGATCATTAAAATAATCTTCTCTCCAAAAATGTCTTGAAAGTCTTAATTTCCATCTTTTAGGGATATCTAATTTAGATATAAGAAGATTAAATATTTCTACATTCCCAATTGTGATCTCACCTGATGAATAATTAAAATTTTTTAAACATTTTAATGAAGTATTTATTATTTCCTTATCATCATTTTTCTCATTTCGTGACCCTATTATTTCAAAACCAACTTGATTTCTTACAATAGAGTCCTTTTTGTTTTCAGATTTACGATATGCTTGACCATTATAAAATATCTTCTCCTTGCCCGTTAGATTATTTTCTAAGTATCTAAGACAAGATACAATTGTTAGATCTGGCCTTAAACAAAGTTCATTTCCTCCTTGGTCAGTAAATGAGAAAATAAATTTTCGAAAACTTTCACCAGATCTTTGTACGATATGGTTAGCCTCAATTACTGAGGGTAATTCAATATATTTAAAACCATTTGATTTAACAGTTTTAAGTATGCTGTCAGATAAATTTTTTGATTTCATTTACTAAATTTTCTTTTAAAAAGGTGATTTGATTATCTTCTCCCTTAACACCTAGGAGGTTCTTAAGTGTAATTTTGTTATCTTTAAATTCATTTTCTCCGCAAATAACTGCAATTGGGCACCCTCTTTTATTTGCATATGTCAGTTGTTTCCCAAGATTTTTCTTACTATCTAAAAAAATTTCTGAATTAATATTATTTTTTCTCAAGATATCTAAAATTTCGTAATAATTTTTTAAATATTTTTCATCCATTACACAAACAATGACTGGTTTTTGATCATCTAATTGGACTTGATTTATTTGAGACATAGCAAACAAAAGTCTATCAACCCCGATGCTAACACCTGTTCCAGGTATATCGACACCTTTAAATCTTGAAATTAACTTATTATATTGCCCACCAGAGCATACGCTGCCAATATCAATTTCTTTACCTTTACTATTTGTTGATTTAAAATTTAGATTGGTCTCAATACAAAAACCATCATAATACGCTAATCCTCTGACTATTGTGAAATTTGTTTTGACTAACTCAGAATAATTTCCAAAATCTAGCACCTCAAATAAATCCTCAAGCTCTTTAATCCCTTCTTGTGTAAGAGTATTTTTAAAATCTTGTTTGAGTTTTTTTAAATCTTTAATTTTTAAAAAGTTTAAAATTTTTGAAACTTGATCATCATTAAGATCAGCTCCTTTAGTGATCGCACCACTTTTATCTTTTCTCTCTTTTTTTAGTAGATCTTCAACTCCTTTTATTCCAAAATCTGGTTTGTCTAATTTATCAATAGCTCTCATCACCTTGATCTCTTTATTTGCAGGAATTTTCAGATCTTGAATTAAACCTTTAATAATCTTTCTATTACTTACATTAATTGTAAATTGATCTTTTTTTAAACCACATTCAATTAGACTACTTGCAACCAGATTACATAATTCAGCATTTGCTTGTGCTGGATTTACGTTGCCTACAATATCGCAATCGGCTTGAGTAAATTCTCTGAAACGTGCATTACCAGACTTTTCATTTCTAAATACATTTTGAATGGCGTATCTTTTATAAATTGATGGAAGTTCCTGATTATTTTGGGCAACAAATCTTGCTAAAGGACTGGAAAGATCGTATCGAAGAGTAATATTTTTTTCACCATCATTAAAAGAAAAAACATCAGACATAGGATTACTATCATCCTCTGCAAGAAAGGATCCTATATTTTCTGCAATTTCAAATGATGGGGTTTCTAAAGGATCGAAACCATATTTAATAAAATTATTCTCAATGACTTTTAATAGTCTTTTTTTGAGAATTAATGCTTTATTCCATCTATCTTCAAAACCTGAAGGTAATCCAGGAATTAATTTATTTTTTTCACTCATTTTTTGGTACCTTGAGTAGGTTACGCTCCTACGACTTCGGATCCACAAACCGACGTGATACTATTTCACCATCAAGGCATATCCTTTTTTGTTTTATCTTATTTTTTTGTTATTTAAAATTATAATATAAATGATTATTCGCTAGCTTTAGCCAGCATGGAAGTGAGCGTGCGCAACTCTACTAATTCCTTTAAGAGCTTCTCTTAAAGTACTTTTTGTTGCTAATTTGTTTATCTCAAGTTTTTTCATTGAGTGCTTTTTAAACAAAAAAAATGATAATGCAACCCCTTAAAGAAAAAGGACGTATATCCAATAAAAGATATATCGCCCTTTTTATGATTTTAGAAAATTAGTCTAATTTTTTTAAATTTACTGCTGATGGACCTTTAGGACCATCTTCAAGGGTAAATTCTATTTTATCACCCTCATTAAGATACCTCATGCCTGCTGCTTTAACTGCGCTTGCATGTACAAACGCATCTTTTTCTTTATCGTCTCTTTCTATAAAGCCGTAACCCTTTTTGCCATTAAACCACTTTACTTTTCCTTGTATTGTACTCATCTTATTTACTCGTCCTTTTGTTATTTATTATAATATGAGGTTAGGTTCTTTTAAATTAATTTCAAGATGTTTTGATGGTGCCTCGGGAAGGATTCGCACCTCCGACACAAGCCTTTTCAGGGCTCTGCTCTACTCCTGAGCTACCGAGGCAAAAGGTCAACCTCTAAAGATTATTCTGCCTTTTGTGAGGTCATATGGAGTCATTTCGACCGTCACATTATCACCTTGTAATACTCTAATTCTGTTTTTTCTTAATTTGCCCGCTGTATGTGCCGTTACAACATGACCGTTTTCAAGCTGAACTCTAAACATGGCATTTGGAAGTAAATCAGTTACCTTGCCTTTGAATTCAAGTAAGTCTTGTTTTGACAAATTTATTTTCTCCTTATTCTTTTTTTTACAGATTGAGCATGTCCTGCTAACCCTTCATAATTTGCAAGAGTTATAACTGATGGACCAAGACTTTCAATACCCTTTTTTGATAAGTTTATGTAAGAAATTCTTTTATAAAATTCATTAACACTTATACCACTCGAATATTTAGCAGAGCCATTAGTTGGCAATATATGATTTGATCCAATGTTGTAATCTGTCATTGCCATAACAGCAAATTTTCCTAAGCATATTGAACCAGAATTTTTAATTTTTGGTATAAAAGATTTATAGTTTTTAACATTTAATTCCAAGTGTTCAGGTGCAATTTTATTTACGATATTAATTATTTTACTATCTTTAGCTACATACATTAAAATTCCATTTCTATTTAAACTTTTTTTTGCTACAGACTCTCTTGGAATATTTTTTAATTGTTTTGAAACTTCCATCTGGACTTTACTAATTAGTTTTTTGTCTTTTGAAATCAATATACATTGTGCTTGAGGATCATGTTCTGCTTGGCCGATTAAATCACTTGCAGCCCATTCAGGATTTGAGAATTTATCACAAATAATAGTTATTTCAGAAGGCCCTGCAGTCATGCCTTCAATTCCAACATCTCCAAAAACTTCTTTTTTTGCAGCTGCTACATATGAATTCCCAGGTCCAACTATTTTATCAACTCTTTTAATTTTTTTAGTTCCATAAGAAACAGCTGCTATAGCAGATGGACCACCAATAGAGTAAATTTCTTTAATTTTACATTTTCTTGCTGCGTATAAAACAGCCGGATTTTGGTTTCCCTTAAATCCTGGGTTTATCATTACAATTCTTTTAACTCCCGCAACAATTGCTGGTATAGCATTCATAAGCACACTCGATGGATAAGATACAAGTGAACCAGGAACATAAATTGCCACAGACTCTAATGGTAAATATTTATATTCAAGTTTGTTTTTAAATTTATCCGTATAAGAAATATTCTTAAATTTTTGCAAAGAATGAAATTTGTAAATTCGATTAAAGGCTGTGTCGATCGCTTTTTTGACCTTAGGATTTAAAGACTTTATTAACTTAGAAATTTTTAAAGCACTAGGAATAATTGTAGAATTTTGATTAAATTTCTTTTCATATTTAATCAATGCTTTATCACCATTTTTTTTTACATCATTGATAATATTAGTTACAGAGACTTTGTCAGATTTAATGCTTTTTCTCCTCTTCAAAAGTAAATAATCCAAATTTTTATCGAAATTTTTATTTTTACTATTTAATATTTTCATAATTATTTAATTTCGTTTTGATCCTCAAGTCGCGCCTCGATAGTTTCTGTTGTTAAAGCTATGTGAGCATTATTATTAAAAATAAGACTTATTTCATAATCATCATTATTTTTCAAATAATCAATTCCAATTAACTCTAAAACTAAATCTTTGTTTGATTGATTGATATTTTTTGATCTTACTTTATCAACAAAATCAAATCGACAGATGCTATTGATTTTCTTACCCTCTTGATCAGTTTCAATTTTGGTTCTTTCAATTGATAACAAAAATACCTTATTAAATGCCAGATACTTTATATCTGTCACTTTAACTTTTGCGCCAGAACTACAAGCAGAAATCATTTGTAGACCCTCTTGATCATTTGCAATTATTTTTGCTAAATATTTACTCATTATTTTAATCTTTTAATTTTAACACCAATTTTTTGTAATTTATTTTCAATTTTTTCATATCCTCTCTCCAAGTGATAGACTCTTCCAACAATACTTTTACCATTCGCCACTATTGCGGCTAATACCAAAGCAACACTGGCTCTTAAGTCACTAGACATTAATTCAGCACCAATAAATTTAGTATTACCCTCAATCAAAGCTTTATTATTTTGAATATTTATTTTCGCACCTAGTCTTTGCAACTCAGCAACATGCATAAATCTATTCTCAAAAATACTTTCAGTTATAGAACTTTTCCCAACGCTCTTGCACATTAGAACCATTAATTGAGCTTGAAGATCTGTTGGAATGCCTGGAAACTCTTTAGTTTTTATATTTTTAATAGGTTTGATTTTGTCAGGTCCTTTTATAAAAATTTTGTTACCCGAAGTTTTGATCTTTGCCCCAACTTTTTTTAATAGCTCTATTTCGGTATTAATTATATTTGGGTCTAAATTTTTAATTAGTAAATTACCTTTAGTAAGCGTTGCCGCTACACAAAAAGTTCCTGCCTCTATTCTATCGGCCATAACTGTATGACTTGTTTGATTGAGAGAATTTACTCCTATGATAGTGCAGGTTCTTCCAGACCATTTTATATTTGCACCTGCTTGACTTAAGAATTTTGTTAAATCTTTAATTTCAGGTTCTACGGCACAATTTTTTAAAATTGTTTTGCCTCTAGCTAAACATGCAGCTATTATAGAATTTTCTGTAGCGCCTACACTAATTTTAGGAAAATTTATTTTTTTGCCTTTAAGTCTTCCATTTGATTTAGCTAAAATATAACCATCTCGTATTTTATATTCCATTCCCAACTTCTTTAATGCACTAAGGTGATAATTCACAGGTCTCGCACCTATAAGACATCCACCAGGCAAAGATGTTTTAGATTTATGAAATTTAGAAATTAATGGACCTAGCACTAATATTGAACCTCTCATTGTTTTAACAAGTGAATAACTTGCAAAAGTTTTCATATTCTTTTTATTAATAATTTTTGCAGTTTTTCTGTCTTTAGATAAAATTATTTTCGATCCAAGAGATTTTAATAAATTAAGCATAGTATCTATATCTCTTACTCTAGGTAAATTTTTAATAGTTACTGGTTTGTCAAATAATAAAGTTGCTGCAAGAATTGGTAGAGATGCATTTTTAGAACCTGAAATCGAGACTTTACCCTTGATTTTACAAGGACCATTGATCAGAAATTTATCCATAAATTACTTTTTTATTTTAGCAACCTGTATGGTGGTTTGTCCCTGATATTTACCGTTTTTTGATTTATATGTCGTTTCTGGCTGGGTATCTGATTTAAAAAATAAAAATTGAGCAATACCCTCGTTTGAATAAATCTTTGCTGGGTTAGGAGTTGTGTTGCTTAATTCAATAACAATATTGCCTTCAAATTCATTTTCAATTGGCGTTACATTACAAATAATTCCTGTTCTCGCATAAGTACTTTTTCCAACACAAATACAAAGAACATCTTTTGGAATTCTAAAATATTCAATGGTCTTTGCCAGAACAAATGAATTTGGTGGAATTATACAATATGGCCCCTTTCGCTCAATAAAGTTTTCATCAGAAAAGTTTTTTGGATCCACTAGCGAACTATTAACATTTGTAAATATTCTATACTCATCAGAAATTCTGACATCGTAACCCATGCTACTTAGTCCATATGATATTTTCCCCTCAGAGACTTGATGATCCAAAAATGGTTCAATCATCTTATGCTCTTTACACATTTTTTTTATCCAAGAGTCTGGCTGAATGGACATTATTTTGTTTTCTTTTTATTTTTTTTTTGAAAAATTTTTCTTTTTTTTAAATTTTTCCTAAGCGCAATGCTTAGGCGCTCATTTTTATTTTTAGTAATCATTCTTTATTTGGATTGGTAAGGAAATCTAAAGTTATTGGTTTAGATGCATCTAAGGCTTTATCCTTATTATCATCTTTTTTAGGGCCTTCTTTTGCTAATCTTTTTGCTTTTTTTTCAGCAAGTTTTCTTTCTCTTTTCGCTTGCTTTTCCATGAGCTTGGCACTTTTGGTTGATTTATAATCGTAATGAATACCCATAAAATTTCCTTGGTAAGATATAAATCATATTAATCAAAAAATTAAGGCAATAATTTGAAAAAAATGCTCTATTATCAATAAAAATAGAATTGATCCAAATGCTCCCATAGTTAAATGGCATAACGTGTCCATGGTAAGGATAAATTCCAAGTTCGATTCTTGGTGGGAGCACCACTAATTTTTATAAAAAGACTTTCTAAGAAAAATTGTAATCAAGACTAAACTAAAAAAGGCTAAAATTGGAATATATATTTCAGGTGAAAAAATTATATCTGTAATTTTAGGAACTTGTGAATTTTGCTCTATTACTTTTTCCAGACCACTACCTAAAGAAACAGCTAAAAAAATTTGAGGTATTATTCCTATTAATGATGCGAAAAAAAAATTTTTTACCCTAACATCAAAAATTGTAGGCAAAATGCAGCTAAGTTGCCAAGGTATTCCTCCAATAAATCTATATATTAAAAGATAATAGAATTCAGACTTTTTAAATTTTCTCTCTAGATTTTGATATCTATTTAAAAATTTATCTCTAATAAAATCTTTTAAAAAATAGTTTCCAAAAATATAAAGAAATGTTGCACCAATACTCATACCTATGACCACAATTATAGTACCCAGCCATTTGCCAAAAATAAATCCTCCTAGTAGTGCGATTGGAGAACCAAAACCTAAAAATGGAAAAACCCATAATATTGTAAAAATTAAAAAAATTATGGATATTAAAAACAAATTAGAATTTTTTAATTTTAAAAAATACAATCTGTTTTCTTTAATGAAGTCATAAGAAGTTATTTCTTGGATACTAAATTTTGAAAAAAACAATAACACAAATATAGTAAGTAAAACTAAGTATGATAAACCTATTATTATTTTAGTTTTCTTAGCTTTTTCCATCATGGTTCATGGTATTTATAAATCTTCTATTTGCTATTTATATATTTAATTATTATAAAGGGCGAAATTTTATATAAATTTAACCACTTTTATGAAAAGAACATATCAACCATCTAGGAAAAAAAGAAGCCGAACCCATGGTTTTAGATCAAAAATGAAAACCAAGGGAGGTAGAAAACTTTTAAAAAGAAGAAGAGCTAGAGGAAGAAAAAATTTAACAGTATCCTCAATTGTTAAAAGAAGAAGAAAATAAAGCCAACTCAATGAAAAGCAAAATTGTTGCTCTTTCAAAGAATGAAGACTTTAAAACTTTGCTCAAAAAGAAAAAAGTATCAAACAGATATGTAACAATTTTTTTTGGTAATATTAATAAAAAAAATAATCAGAAACTTAATATTTCTTTTGTAACTAAAAAGAAGATAGGAAATGCTGTAAAGAGAAACAAGATAAAGAGGAGACTAAGGAATATTATGAATGATGCTGTTAAAGAAATACCTCTAAAATATCACTATTCATATCTTGTTATTGCTAAGTCAACTATGCTAAGTAATGAATTTAAAATTATAAAAGAAACCTTATTTCAGGATTTTAAAAAAATTAAATAATGAACATTTTTACAATTATATTTATAAAATTAATTCAGGCTTACAAATACCTAATAAGTCCATTACTAGGTAACTCTTGTAGGTACTTTCCATCTTGTTCTGATTATAGCATTGAGGCATTAAAAACTTATGGTTTTTTTAAGGGTGGATATTTAAGTTTAAAAAGGATTCTTTCATGCCACCCTTTTAAAGAAGGTGGAATTGATCCTGTAAAAAAAGAAATAAAAGTTAAAAAATAATGGATTCTAAAAATACAATAGCAGCTATAGCTTTATCATCTGCTGTAATTGTTTTATGGGCATTATTCTTTGTTCCAGAAAAATCAACAGTGGATCAAAATATTGTTGAAAAAGAAAAAATTGAACAAAGTGGTGATGCACCAAGTTTAGAACAAAAGGAAACACAAATTACAATTTCAAGAGATAATGCATTAAAACAAAGTGAAAGAATTCAATTTGAAAATGAAAATATTATAGGTTCAATCTCATTAAAAGGTGCATCAATAGATGATTTAACTTTCAAGAATTATAAAGTAACCCTTGATAATGAAAAAAGAGTAACTTTATTAGGACCTCGAAATATTAAGGAGGGATATCTAATAGATAGTGGTTTTGTTACTTCTGATAAAAATGTTGATGTTCCTAACTCAGATACAATTTGGTCAATAGAAGGTAATAACAAACTCACAGACGGGTCTCCAATAAAACTATCATGGTCTAACGAACAGGGCCTAAAATTTGAAAAAATAATGTCTTTAGATGATAAATATCTTTTTACTGTTAAACAAAAAATAATTAATGAGAGTAATAATAAATATGATTTTTACTCATATGGACAAATAATAAGAAATGAAATTCCAGAAATAATTGATTTTTTAATTCTTCATGAAGGACTCATTGCAACTTTAGATGATGAGTTAATAGAAGAGGATTATGATGATATTCAAGAAAAGAAGTTTACTAAAGTAGCTAATAAAGGGTGGTTAGGGATAAGTGATAAATATTGGATTACTTCCTTAATACCACCAAAAGATAAAGAGTTTAAAACAACATTCGACTATAAAAATAAATTTAGAGCAAATTTTATTTCTACAGATCCTTTGGCATTAAATGAAAAAAGTTCAATAGAGGAAGAATTACAAATTATCGTTGCTGCAAAGAGAGTGGATGTGATAGACGGATATGCTGAAAAACTCAACATAGATAAATTTGATTTAGTTATTGATTGGGGATTTTTATACTTCATAACCAAGCCTCTATTTTATGGAATTGATTATTTCTTTAAACTACTTGGAAACTATGGCTTGGCAATTATAGCTATCACTATTTGTATTCGTTTAGTTTTTTTCCCATTGGCTAACTTTTCATTTAAAAGCATGGCAAAAATGAAAGTTCTTCAACCAGAAATGGTTCGTCTTAAAGAGTTGCATAAAAATGATAAAATGAAACTTCAACAAGAAATGATGGCTCTTTACAAAAAGGAAAAAGTAAACCCAATGTCAGGTTGTTTGCCAATTCTTGTTCAAATACCTGTATTTTTTGCATTATATAAAGTTTTGTTTGTCACTATTGAAATGAGACAAATGCCATTTTATGGATGGATTCATGATTTAAGTGAGAGAGATCCAACAAGTATATTTAATATTTTTGGTTTATTACCCTACGACGTTCCAAGTTTCTTGGTTATTGGAGCTTGGCCAGTAGCAATGGGAGTTTCGATGTGGGTGCAACAAAGATTAAATCCCGCACCTACTGATCCAATGCAAGCTAAAATTTTTGCTTTCTTCCCGCTTTTCTTAACTGTAATACTCGCACCGTTCCCAAGTGGGTTAGTTATTTACTGGACTGTTAATAATATTTTAACAATGGCTCAGCAAGTATTTATTATGAGAAGAACAACAGTCAAAACGACAACCTAAACTTTAATTTAAAATAAATTAATGGACTTAAAAAAAATTCTTCCCGAAAACGGACCTCCAATAAATGAGGTTAATAAATATATAGAAAAATATAAAAATGACTTGATAGTCATAAAATATGGAGGAAATGTTTTAATAGATAGAAATATCTTTGATAATTTTATTACTGATTTAAGTATTTTAAATAAATTAGGTCTTTCAGTTATTGTAGTTCATGGTGGAGGTCCGAGAATCAAGAGAGAATTAGATAAATCTAATATTCAATCAAAATTTATAAGAGGGCTAAGAGTTACTGATGAAAAAATTATAAACATTGTTGAGTCAGTCTTAATAGATTTTAACAATGATATTGTAAACTCTTTGGACAAAAAAAATACAGAAGCGGTCTCCATCCATACTAAAAAAGATAATATTATTGAGGTCGTACCAGAGGCAAAAGAGCTGGGCTTTGTTGGTCTACCAAATAAGATTAATAACGATATTTTATTGGATATAATTCAACAAAATAAAATACCGATTGTTTCACCATTAGGCTTAGATAAAAATAATCAAACACATAATATTAATGGTGATACTGCTGCAATGGCTGTAGCTAAATCTCTTAAATCAAGGAGATTGCTTTTGATGACAAATGTTGATGGTGTTTTAAATAAAGAAAAAAAACTTATAGATGAAATATCCTCATCCGAAATATTAGAGATGGTAAAAGATGAGACAATTACTGAAGGAATGATACCCAAAATAAATGCTTGTCTAGATGCTGTTAATAATGGAGTTACAGCAGCAGGTATAATTAATGGTACAAAACAGCATTCTTGTTTATGGGAAATTTTCTCAGACAAGGGATCAGGTACATTAATAAGAAAATGAACTTAAAAGAAAAAAAATATCTGCTACTTGATCTTGATGGTGTTTGTTATGGAAAGCACAATAACTATTCTTTAGAGCGTGTGTTTGGTCAAGTTTCAAAGAGGATGACTCAATTTATATCTGAAAAACTTAAAATTAATAAAGATAAAGCCAAAGAATTACAAACAAATTATTTCTATAAATATAATACATCATTAAGAGGATTAATGGTCCACAATGGAATATCACCAGATGAATTTTTATCTTACGTCCATGAAATTGATTTATCATTTATGAAAGAAGATAAAATTATGAGAAATGAACTTAAACAATTAGATATGGAAAAATTTATCTTCACCAATGGTAGTGCTGAACATGCCGCTAATATTTTAACTCACTTGGGTGTGTATGATTTATTTGGAAGAGATAAGGTTTTTGATATTAAAGATGCTGGTTATGTACCTAAACCAGAAGCGGAAACCTTCGACTTAATGGTAAAAAAATTTGGCATAGATCCAAAAGAGACTATTTACATTGAAGATATAGCTAAAAATTTAAGTATAGGTCACAAACGAGGTTGTACAACCGTTTGGTTAATTAATGATGAGCATTTTGGAAAAATGGATGCAGACAAAGATTTTATTTCACACAAAATTGAAAATCTGTCTTTATTTCTAAAAGAAATAAGGCTATTAAAAAGTAATTAATTATGTCTTTAGAAAAAATAATCAATGATGCTTGGGAAAATAAAGATCAGGTAAACCAAAATTCTGATCAAAATTTAAAAGATGCTATTAACCAAGTTATTGCTGATTTAGATAGTGGTAAATCAAGAGTTGCTGAGAAAATAAATGGAGAATGGGTAACTCATCAGCACCTTAAGAAGGCTATAATGTTAAGTTTTAGAATTTACCCAATGGAAAATTTAAATGGTCCTTATAGTAGTTGGTATGATAAATCACATTTACTAAAAGGTAAAACTGCAGGATGGACTAAAGTTGATCATGAAAAAGCAGGTTTTAGAATGGTTCCGAACTCACCTGTAAGAAAAGGTTCATTTGTCGGAAAAAATGCTGTTCTTATGCCATGTTATGTAAACATTGGAGCATATATTGACGAAGGAACGATGATAGATACTTTTGCAAGAGCTGGTAGTTGTTGTCAGATAGGTAAGAATTGTCATATTTCTGCCGGTTCGGGTGTTGGTGGAGTTCTAGAGCCAGCGCAAGCTTTACCAACAATCATAGAAGATAATGTATTTCTTGGAGCGATGTCCGAGGTAGTTGAAGGCGTAATTGTTGGTGAAGGTTCAGTTTTAAGTATGGGTATGTATATTGGTCAATCAACTAAAATAGTTGAAAGAAAAACTGGGAAAATTACTTATGGTAAAATACCACCTTATTCAGTTGTAGTTCCGGGCTCATTGCCTGATAAAAATAATTCTTCTGCACCCTCATTGTATTGTGCAGTAATAATTAAACAAGTTGATGAAAAAACAAGATCTAAAACTTCTATTAACGACCTCTTAAGAGACTAAAAATGAAAACTTTAAATGAGTTAAAATTAGCTAAAGAGCTAATCAGATTTCCTTCCATCACTCCAATTGATGCGGGAGTAATGAAATTTTTAGAAAAAAAATTAAAAAAACTTGGTTTCAAAACAAAAATACTGGAATTTAAAGAAAAAGGATTTCAACCTGTGAAAAACTTATATGCTAGATTAGGGTCTAAGGAGCCAAATTTTATGTTTGCAGGACATGTTGATATTGTCCCTCCAGGAAACATTAAGGATTGGACAGTAAATCCATTTAAACCATCTATCAAAAAAGGTCATTTAATTGGAAGAGGTGCAAATGATATGAAAAGCTCTGTTGCAGCTTTTGTGTCTGCTGTAAGCACTTTTTTATCAAAAAATAGAAAATTCAACGGATCAATAAGTTTACTTATTACAGGAGATGAAGAAGGTGATGCATTAAATGGTACCAAAAAAGTTGTAGATTATTTAAAAAAAAGAAAAGAGAAAATTAACTTTTGTCTTGTTGGTGAACCAACAAATCCAAATAAATTAGGCGAAATGATAAAGATTGGACGTAGGGGTAGTTTAACTGGTAAATTAAATATTTTTGGTCAACAAGGTCATGTTGCATATCCTCATAGAGCAAATAATCCCTCAACTATAATTGTAAATATTTTAAAAGAATTAAAAGATATTAAATTCGATAGAGGATCAAAAAACTTCCAACCTACAAACTTAGAGGTTACAAAAATAAATATAAATAATAACGCTGATAATGTTATCCCGGCTATGGCTGAGGCAACATTTAATATAAGGTTTAATAATAAACATTCGTCAAATTCTATTAAAAATAGACTTAATAAAATTTTTAAAAAAATAACCAAGAGAAATAAATCAAAATTTAAAATTGATTATAGAGTTTCAGGTGAGGCATTTCTAACAAAGCCAAACGAAACAACGCACATGATACAAAGTATCATAAAAAAAGTTACCAAAATTAAACCAAAGCTATCTACTACAGGTGGAACCTCAGATTTAAGATTCATAAGAAAAATATCACCTGGATTAGAATTTGGGCTTGTTGGAAAAACAATGCATAAAGTTGATGAAGCCGTATCTTTAAAAGATTTGAAAAATCTTAAGAAAATTTATGAAAACATTTTAGTAAATTATTTTAAATGAAAACAGCGATCATAAATTCTGACTCCTATGAGAAACATAACACTGGCGATGGTCATCCTGAGCAGCCTAAAAGAGTAATTGCTATAAAAGAAAAATTAAAAAAAAGAAAAGACCTAATCTGGGATAAGCCAGATAATGTTCCTGATGATATATTGTCTATGACTCATTCAAAAGACTATATAAATAATTTAAAAGATTCTTTTCCTCAAAAAGGCCTTAAGTTTCTAGATGGCGATACTGTTGTATCGCCCGAAAGTAAAAAAGCAGTTTTTGATGCTGCAGGCTCAACAATAAGAGCAATAGATGGAATAGAGAGTAATCAATTTAAAAATGCATTCTGTTTGGCTAGACCACCTGGGCATCATGCTGAAAAAAATAAAGCTATGGGATTTTGTTGTATATCAAACGCGGGAGTAGCAACAAACTATTTAGTGTCAAAGTATAAATACAAAAGAATTGCCTGTGTAGATTTTGACGTGCACTGGGGTAATGGAAATTATGATGTCATGCGTAATAATAAAAATTCATTATATATTTCTACACACCAATATCCTTTTTATCCTGGGGGTGGAACAGATAAAGATAAAGGAGACTTTAATAATTCATTGAATATCCCTTTGCCCGCTGGGACGAACTCAGAAGAATACTTTAATGCATTTGATAAGGTATTAGAAAGATTAGTTCAATATAAACCAGATTTTCTCATATTTTCAGCAGGTTTTGATGCACATAAAGATGATCCATTAGCTCAATTTCAACTTAGTTCAAAAGATTTTTATAAAATTACTAAAAGAACATTAGCAGCTACCAATAAATTTACTGCGGGTAAAGTTGTTTCTATACTTGAGGGTGGATATGATTTAAATGCTTTAGCAGAAAGCGCTAACGAACATGTTAATGCATTGGTAGAATTCAATTGATAAATATCTAGCCCATCATAAATCGACTCCATGAAACTATACAAAATAAGAAAATCAAAAATTGATAATAAAGGTCGTGGACTTTATGCTACTAAAAATATCAAAGAAGGTACAAAAATTATTAATTACTTAGGAAAAATAATTACAAATAAAGAAGTTGAAGAGTCAGACAAATATGACAATAAAAAACCTATTTATCTATTTACTCTAAATAAAAGATTTACTTTGGACGGTGATTTTTCATTTAACATTGCTGGATTAGTTAATCATAGTTGCGATGCTAACGCCAGGTATGATGGTAAGGGTTTAAAAATTTGGATAACAGCTAATAGAGATATTAAGAAAGGCGAAGAGATAACTTGTGATTATGGTTTTAGTTTTGATAAAGAAGATTACAAGCAATTTCCTTGTAAATGTAAATCAAAAAATTGTTGTGGTTTTATAATTCGTGAGGAAAGTAGATGGCGAATAAACCGTAAATTTGCGATGAGTAATAAAAAAAAATTAATAAATAACTCTCGTTAAATAGAGACCTTGAGGTGGTGCAGGTGGAGCACATAATTGTCTTTTTTTAGACTGCATTGCATTTACAAATCTTTTTAATGTCCATTTTTCTTCCCCAACATATTTTAAACAACCAACCATAGAACGGACTTGTTGTTGTAAGAAAGATTGAGATCTGAATTCTATTTCAATCTTATTTTTATTAGATCTAATTTTTACAGATTTCATAGTCTTAATTGGACTTTTAGCCCTACAACTCGATTTTCTAAAAGTACTGAAATCTTTAGTACCAATCAATTTTCTTGCAGCACTTTTCATCAATTTTAAATCAAGATTTTTTATAATATGCCAGCCTCTATTTTTATCTAAAACTGGTCCACTAATCCGATTAATAATCACATAATTATAAACTCTCATTTTAGCTGAAAATCTGGCATGAAAATTATTACCTCTTTTTGTAATTTTGAGTATTGCTATTCCATCTTTATTTAAAAAATGATTGATTGATTTTAAAAATCTATCAAATTTTACAATCTTATTTTTACAATCAAAATGTGCTGACTGTTCTTTGGCGTGTACACCAACATCTAATCTTCCAGCTCCATATATTATGATTTTTTCTTTTAAAAGTTTTGAAATTTTCTCTTGTAATAATCCCTGAACAGTTTTTCCTTTTTTTTGAATTTGCCACCCCCTAAAATTAGTGCCATCATATTCAATTAATATTTGATATCTAAACATTTGATAACTTTGAGCCCTTTTTAATTTGAGAGCCCAACATGAATTCGCTAATTTTTTGCGGTCTTTTTCCTTGTCTTTGAATTTCGAGAATCTTAATAGATTGGTGGTTATTACATGCTACTTCTAACTGATTTGAAATAATTTCTCCCACTTGACCTATACCATTACCAATTTCGGCTTTCAAAATTTTATATCTTTCGCCGTTAAAACTAAAGGAAGCTCCCGGGGAGGGAAATAATCCATTTATTTTTCCAATAATTTTAGAGGCATCCTCGTCCCAATCAATCTGTGACTCTTCCTTGTCAATTTTTTTTGCATAAGTTGCTTTTGAATGATCTTGATCAATAAACTTCGCCTTATCTTCAAGTATATCATCCACATTATCTAAAATTTTTTCTGCCGCTAAAGCGGATAGTTTTTCTGAAATTTCTTGAGCATTTTGGTTTTGATCTATTTTGATTTTATAAATATTACTAACTGGTCCGCTATCCAATTCTTTTTTGATCTTCATAATACTTATGCCAGTTTCAGGATCTAAATTCATAATTGATCTCTGGATTGGCGCTGCGCCTCGCCAACTAGGAAGAATTGAGGCGTGTATATTTACAAAACCTTTTTTAGTTAAGTTTAAAAAATTTTCAGGAATTATTTGTCCGTATGCACACACTATTGCAAGATCAGCATTTAACTCTTTTAAAAATTCATACTCCACACGATTATTCTGAAGTGTCTTGGGTGTTCTATAATCTATATTTAAAGTTTCAGAGATACCCTGAATTGGACTTTTGTTAATTTTTTGTCCTCTATGAGATTTTTGTGGTGGTTGAGTAAAAACCACAGAAATATTATAACCATTTTGATATAGAGATTTTAAGATAGGAACACAAAATATTGGTGTACCCATAAAGATAATCTTATTTGCCATCTTTAAACTACTATTCTGTCTGGATTTTTTTTAATTTTCGAAATTTTTTTTATGATAAAATCTTTCTTCAATTTTGATAAATGGTCAATAATTAATTTTCCATCTAAATGATTTATTTCATGTTGAATACAAGTAGATAAAAGCCCATCACATTTAAGATTTTTCTTCTCCCCCTTTTCGTCAATATATTCCACCTCACAAATTTTTGGTCTCTCAATTTCAATAAAAGTTTCAGGTATTGATAGACAACCCTCCTCGTACACCGATGTCTCTTCGCTTAAGTTTTTTATTACAGGATTGATTAATGCAATTGGTTGATTTTCTTCATCCTTATTCGAAACGTCAACAACTAAAACTCTTTTTAGTATACCTACTTGAACTGCAGCAAGACCAATTCCCTTGGAGTGGTACATTGTTTCAAATAAGTCCTCAATTAATTTTTTTTCATTAATTCCAACTTTTTCAATTGGATGAGATATTTTTTTTAATATTTCATCTGGAACGGTAACAATTTCTTTAAGCATAATAAATAATTAAACTAATTTTTAAACTTTTAAAGGAAGAACTTTAAGCAATATCTTATTTCTCATCCAATCAATATTAAGCTTATTGAGAGCTGTTATTATAAAATAAATTGTATCTTCATCTATTCTGTCAATTTCATCTTGTCCAATCACTTCAGCAATTCTCAAAAGTGCTAAACCAGTTTCACTATTATTAATCATAATTTGTATATCTGTAGGAATTTCATTTTCATCAATTTGATACAAATCATTGTATTTTTCTGAAATTTCAATTCCATCATATCTTAACGACTCCAAAAATATAATATCTTTTTTAGATAGAAAATATTTTTTGTTTTTTTTTATCTTTTTTAAAAAATTATTTGTGTCTTTAGAAATTTTGGAACTAGCATAATCGCCGTTAAAGTAATTAATCAGTTTTGATTGATGCATTATATCATTGTTGAACTTAATTTTTTTATCTTCATCCTTTTCAATTTGAATATTTGTATAATAAAAACTGGTTAAATTATCTGGTATATCTACTGGATTAATTTTCTCGAGAAAGATTTTCAATTCTAAATCAAACGCTTTGTCTAAATCATCATCTTTAAAGGAATTTTTTAATACTTTTAATAACTTTAATTTTTCTACCATTTCCGACTCGAGTAAAATTTTTTGATAAATTAGAGCCCTACCTTCAATTTTAGAGAGTTTTTTATATTCATTTTGAGCGTTGAGAAGTTGATTAAAATTAAATTGGAATCTTTTATATAAATTAAATAATTCTTTTTCTGGATAATTTTTATCATGAACAGCTTTTTCTATAGTTCCTATTTTCTCAATTTCTGAAACATCAATTTGTTTAAATGAACCTAGTAAATTTGCAGATGAAAGATATTTCCAAATTATTTTTTTAGTTTTATCGTTTGGTTCGAAATTAAAATTAGGATTTGTTTGATGAGCTAAGAAAAAATCAAATATTGATTTTTCAGATACTGAATCATCTATTTTTTTTGTGTATTTTAGTAAATAATTTATTTTTTTTTCAAAATATTCATCTTTAAAACCTGTTTCTTTTTTTAAATCTAAAATTAATTGTGCTTCCTCTCTTTTACTATTTTTAATCAAACAATAGATGTTAAATTTGGATAAATACTCATCTGTAATTAATTCATTATTTTTTGAAAAAATACTGCAAGCTTTGTCAATTTTTGAATTAGAGAGATGTTCATC
The DNA here is from genome assembly GCA_902616725.1 of uncultured Pelagibacteraceae bacterium. Taxonomy (GTDB): domain Bacteria; phylum Pseudomonadota; class Alphaproteobacteria; order Pelagibacterales; family Pelagibacteraceae; genus Pelagibacter. Next base: position 101,148 of record CACMTZ010000001.1, on the reverse strand, counting down.
CACGAGATGTTTTGTGAGTTCTGGATGTAAATTAATTATTTGATTTTGAATTAAATATTCTTCGATTAAATCTAGGTTTGAGTTTTTTATTAACCAATCTGACTTTAATTTTAGAAATTCGTTATCTGATATATTTTTTTGGGGACTATGAGCATTAATTAAGAGTGAAGTATTAATGATTTCAATTGCATCATTAGAAAGATCCATCTTATTTAGTTTTGTAAGCAAATTTTCTAATTGGTCTCCATCTGAATTAGCCCACATATCTACATTGAGACCATAGTCTTCAGGGTCATATAATCCGATTATTTTAATTTCTTTTGTATCAAACTTTTCATCAAGATTAATAATTGATTTTTGATTTTGATTTTGCATTCCAAATACACTTGGCTCGATACTCTCTTGTAACATATTTTCCCCATTTGAAATTTCTGAATTGTTGGTTATATTTTTTTCTTCAATTTTTTTTTTATCTATATTCCAAATATCAACTGGTTTTTCTTCTGCATTAGCAATAGAAGTGAAAAATAAAAAAAATAAAATTAAAAAATTTTTTTTATTTAACAATTTTAAAATTTTCATTGGGAATAGTTTTATCTATATCTTTTTTAGGAGCTGGAAAATCAATCTTGTTCAGTAAAAAAATAATTAAAAAAAAGACAAGCAAAAGTAAAACTAATTTAGTTACAATACCCACAATACTTCGGCTTGAACTTGTTTTTTTTATAAATTGCATATACTTTTAACTAATTTCAAATTAAGACATATTTGTGGTTTTTCAATAAAGAAAATTATGAAATCTGATAGAAATATTGTTTTTTTAGGTATGATGGGATCCGGTAAAACATCTATCGGATTTTTAGTTTCAAAAAAACTAAAATTAGATTTTTATGATGTTGACCATTACATAGAAAATAAGCTTAAAATGAAAATTTCAAATATATTCAAAAACAAAGGTGAAAAATTTTTCAGAGAATACGAGGAAAAAATTACTTTAGAACTCATGAAAATTAAAGGAATAGTAGTGTCTCTGGGTGGTGGCGCTTTTTTAAATAAAAACATAAGAAACGAAGTTTTAAAGAACCACATATCTTTTTGGCTTAAAACCAAGGATGATATTTTAATCCAAAGAATAAGAAAAAGTGCTAAAAGACCATTAGCTTATAATGTTTCTAATAGTGATCTACAAATTATGATAAAAAATCGTAATAAATATTATGCAAAAGCGCAAAATAAAATTGATTGTCACAATAAAACTAAAAAAGAAATTGTAGATAGAATTTTAGATATTATATGAAACCAATTAAATTGATAATTAAGACTAATTCTGAAAAATATCCAATATTTATTGGAAAAAATCTTATTACAAAAATATCAAGTTTGATGGTCAATAATTCTATTAAATCAAAAAAATGTTTATTGGTAGTTGACAGAAAAGTTCCTAAAAAATTTATTTCTGAAATTAAAAAAAAACTACGAAATAAAAAAATATTTTTATTTAATTTTAATGCCAACGAAAAAAATAAGAACCAAACTACTATAAATTCAATTTTAGAAATTTTACTGAATAAAAATTTTTCTAGAGAAGATAGTTTATTAGCAATTGGTGGAGGTATAACTGGAGACGTTGGTGGTTTTGCTGCAAGTTTATTTAAAAGGGGATTACATTTCATAAATATTCCCACAACTCTTTTGGCTCAAGTAGACTCATCGATTGGTGGCAAAACAGGAGTAAATTCCAAGTATGGAAAAAATCTCATTGGTAGCTTCTATCAACCAAAATTAGTCATAAGTGACATAGATACTTTAAAAACACTTAATAGAAGAGAAATTGTTTGTGGGTATGGTGAAATTCTAAAACACTCTATAATCTCTAGAAAAAAATTCTTTAAATATTTAGATCAGAATTTTGATGACATTATTAAACTTAAATCTCCTTATATAGAAAAGGCGATATTTGAGAGTTGTAAAATTAAAAAAGATGTAGTTGAAAAAGATGAAAAAGAAAGCAACTTAAGAAAAAAATTAAATTTTGGTCACACTTTTGGTCACTCATTTGAAGCTTCATTAGGATATTCTAAAAGATTAAATCATGGTGAAGCTGTCATTTTAGGAATGATGGTGGCTGTAAAATTTAGCAATAAGAATAAATTCCTAAATATTAATGATTATAAATTGATTTCTGATCATTACAAAAATTCAAAATTACCCACGGATATTAAAAAATATTTTAAAAGTAAAGATCTTGATAAAATTATTAAATTTATGAAGACTGATAAAAAAAATAATTCTGATAAAATAAAGTTGGTATTATTAAAGAAAATGGGACAAACAATTTTAAATCAAGAATACTCGGTAAAAAATTTAAATGGATTCTTAAAAAATGAATTAATTGATTAAGATTTGTATAGAATGAATATATTTTTTTAATTCTTCATTTAAAATTTTGTAAATCTTTTTATCACTATCAATTCTTTTCATTTGCTTAAGTTCCTTTGATACTAGGGAAATTTTAAGATGAAATTTACCTGGCTGGTTTCCAACGTGATTTTTATGGAGAAAAGATTTATCTTCAACTAATATACTCTCCAAAGCAATTTGATTTTGTAATTTTTTTTTTACGATTGCAATTAAATCATTTATATTCATAAATGTAATTATATTATCATGAAAAATATTTGCGACTGGAATAATTGTAAAGAAATTGGTGAATATAAAGCACCTGTTGAAAAGGATAATAGTAAAAAATATAGAATGTTATGTTTAGAACACGTTAAAGAATTTAATAAAAATTGGAATTATTTTTCCGGTATGAATGATGATCAAGTAATTAATTTTTTAAAGTCAGATATGATTTGGCATAAACCTACTCAAAGTTTTAGTTCGTCTGATAATTTTTTTAAAGTTTTATGGAATAACACTTTAAAAGATGAGATGGATAATGATAAATTTAAAAGTGAATTCAATCATATGCGTCAATTTAAATTTGACCATAAAGATATTAAAGCCTTTAGTATATTAGGTGTTTCTGTAGGTTTAAAATGGAAAAAAGTTCAAGAAAAATTCAAAACACTTGTCAAAAAATTTCACCCTGATATGAATGCCGGAAATAAAAAATATGAGGAAAAACTAAAGTTAATTACTTTAGCTTATACACAATTAAAAAATACATATAGGAAAAAAATTGACACCCAATCTTAACATTCAGCCAGATATTAAAATTTCATTAAAACAATCATTTGGGATTGATTCTGAGATGGAAGTAGACGCATTCTCTGAAAAAAGTGAATATGTTCCAGAAATAGATAAAAATTATAAATTTGATAGAGATACTACACTTGCCATTGTCTCTGGATTTGCACACAACAAAAGAGTTCTAGTGCAAGGTTATCATGGTACAGGAAAATCTACACATATAGAACAAATTGCTGCTAGATTAAATTGGCCCTGTATTAGAGTAAACTTAGATAGCCACATCAGTAGAATAGATCTAATTGGTAAAGATGCAATTGTCCTTAAAGAAGGAAAACAGGTTACACAATTTAATGAAGGTATTCTACCATGGTCAATTCAAAATCCAGTAGCTTTAGTTTTTGATGAGTATGATGCTGGAAGACCTGATGTAATGTTTGTTATTCAAAGAGTTCTTGAAGCTGAGGGTAACTTTACTCTCTTAGACAAGAATAAGGTCATAAAACAAAATAAATTTTTTAGATTATTTGCTACATCAAATACAGTCGGTTTGGGAGATACCACTGGACTTTATCATGGAACACAACAAATCAATCAAGGTCAAATGGATAGATGGAATATTGTAACAACACTAAATTATCTAAGTCTTGATAAAGAAATGGATATTATATTAGCGAAAAACAAATCTTTGAATAATCCTAAAGGTAAAGAAAAAGTATCAAATATGATAAAAGTTGCATCATTAACTCGAAAGGGATTTATAGCTGGCGACATAAGTACTGTAATGAGTCCAAGAACTGTATTGCATTGGGCTGAAAATGCAGAAATTTTTAAAGATGTAGGATATGCATTTAGAGTCACTTTTCTAAATAAATGTGATGAAATTGAAAAAAATACAATTGCTGAATACTATCAAAGATGTTTCGGAGAAGAATTACCAGAGTCACTCGCAAATATTCAAATTTAAATGAAAAATAATAAGGCTGAAAACTTAAGAGAAAAACTTAAGCAAGCTTTAACTTCAACAGCTAGAGTGATTTCTGATGATATTCATCTTAAAACTATTGATGAAAAAAATAAAAAAGATTTGAATTTTGTTGATATTGAAAATCTTAACTCAAAAAGAGATTTCATTAAAGCTAGAGCAGAGTCTGACTCATCTGCTTTAAAAAAAAAATTTTCAAATGATGAAATTTATAAAAAGAATTTACCTTTAAATTCTTCATATAAGTCTCTTTATTCTATCGCAGAAAAAGTGAGATATGAATGCCTTGGCTCAGAAATGTTGAAAGGTATAGCAAAAAATCTTAAAGAAAATTATGATCAAATAATCCAATTAAAAAGAAAAGACCAATTAAATTCAAAAGAGGATGTTCCAGTGGTGGAAGCTTTTGAATTATATATGTTAAAGAAATTTCTAAACGTCCAATTAAATGACTTAACCAATAATATGTTAAATTTTTGGGAAAAAGACTTCGATAAAGTAATGAGTAAACACATTGAATTTTTAAAAGAAAACTTAGAATATCAAAATGAATATTCCTCTAAGTTTTCGGAAATATTACAAGAAATGGATATTTTTAAAAATGATGATAATGAAGAAACCAGGGAAGAAAATCAAGACGATGGTCAAAATAATCCTTCTAATGATGACCAAGACAACAATTCGGACGATTCTAGAGATGAAAATGACAATGAAGAGACTGAAGCAAGCTTAGACTCTGAATATGACATAGATGAGTACAAACTTGATGAGCAACTAATTGATAGTGAATCTGATCAAAAAAATAGTGAACAAGTTATCCAAAAAAAATCAATTAATGATTTAAATACAGACTATAAAATCTTCACAACCCAATTTGATGAAATAACAAAAGCAGAAAATTTAGAAAACTCTGATGAAGCTTCAAAATTAAGAAAAACTTTAGATCAACAATTAATAGGTTTTCAGGATGTCATTACCAAACTTGCAAACAAGCTTCAAAGACAATTGCTGGCAAAACAAAATAGGGCCTGGGAATTTGATTTAGAGGAAGGGTTATTAGATAGTTCAAAACTTCCAAGAATAATTATGGATCCTTATAATTCATTGTCTTTCAAAAAAGAAAAAGATTTAGATTTTAAAGACACAGTAGTTACTCTATTAATTGATAACTCAGGATCCATGAGAGGCCGACCAATAACGATTGCCGCAATTTGTGCGGATATCTTATCAAGAACATTGGAAAGATGTTCTGTCAAAGTTGAAATATTAGGTTTCACAACTAAAAATTGGAAAGGTGGAAAAAGTAGAGAATTTTGGAATAAAGAGGGTAAACCAAAAACACCAGGGAGATTAAATGATTTAAGACACATAATTTATAAAGGGGCTGACACACATTGGCGGCAATGTAAAAATAATCTTGGTTTAATGTTAAAAGAAGGATTGTTAAAAGAAAATATTGATGGAGAAGCAATTTCTTGGGCATTTAATCGATTAAAAAAAAGAAAAGAAGAAAGAAAAATATTAATGGTAATTTCTGATGGTGCACCAGTTGATGACTCAACTCTGTCAGTCAATTCAGGAGATTTTCTTGAAAAACATTTAAAGAAAATTGTGAAATTTATCGAAGAAAAAACTGAAACTGAAATTTTAGCAATTGGAATAGGCCATGATGTATCAAGATACTATAATCGAGCGATAAAGATTACAGATGTCAATGAATTGGGAGATGTCATGATTTCTCAATTGAGTGAACTTTTTAAAAGTAAAAAAAATTTACATTAAAGATTGAACAAATCTTTATTTTTCCACTTTATTATCACTTCAGCTCCACTTCTTGTTTGAGAATTCCAACAATTAACAGTGGCAAAATTTTTTTCTAGTAAAGTCTTTCCTATAAATAATCCTAAACCTAATCCACTATTTTTATCAGATGATTTTAGATAAGGTTCTCCAATTTTTGATAAAATATCACTTGGATAACCATCACCATCATCTTCAATGGTTATTTCTGTAAAATCATTATCACTTTTCAAATTTATAAAAATTTTGCTTTTGCTAAACTTGTTTGCATTACCGATAAAATTTCTTAAGCCATAAACAATTTCAATTGATTTATAAATTTTCTTTGAATTTAAATCTTGTTCTAAATTAAGAATAAATTCTTTTTTACTTGTTTCCTTAAATGATGAAATGATTTGTCTTAAATATTCTTTCATTGATAAATCTTCATCAATAAATTCATCTTCCTGATCAGGATTTAAGGATAATCTTTTTAATATTTCATTACACCTTTCAACCTGACTTGCTAAGAGTTCAATATCTTGTGAAACATCTTTTTGATCTTTTAATTGTTTTGATAATTCCTGGGTAATTACCTTTATTGTTGATAAAGGCGTCCCTAATGAATGTGCAGCAGCGGCTGCTTGTCCTCCTAAAGATAACATTTCATGCTCTTTTGCCATAATCTCTTCCATCTTATTTAGAGCATCTTTCCTTAACTTGCTCTCTGCTCCGAATATAATCGCAAAATAATTTAAGAATAACAGAGCTATTATTAAAGATAAGGGAATAGCATAAATGTAATAATTACTCACATGAAAGTGATCACTCAAAGGTCCGGGCAAGTCTTTTGAAACAAAGGTTAAGCCTACAATAGATAAGGTGGTTAATAATACTAATAATGAATTAGTTTTAAAACTCAAATTTGAAGAAGCAAAGACACTGGGTATTATTAAAAAAATGATAAATGGATTTTTAACACCTCCAGTCAAATAAATAAGTCCGCTTAATTGAATTATATCAATCAGTAGATGGATGAATGCTGATCTATCTGTTAATTGCGTTTTTTTATAGATAAAAATTAAGTATAGATTGCTAATTATTCCAATTAAAATGAATAAATTTGAAAAAATAAAATCAAAATCAAAATCAAAATAAAAATATACAAGATATACTGATATCAATTGGCCTAAAATACCAATCCACCTTAAATTTATATAAATTGACTTTTTTAAAGAATATTGTTTTGAAGTTTCAAAAAACTTCATTTTTAAACATCTAAATTTTGTACATTTATTGCGTTAGATACTATAAAGTCTTTTCTTAAAGAAACATCATTTCCCATTAGTGTATGAATCAAGACTTGATCTTTTTTTAAATCTTTTGAGTACTGAACTTGCAATAAGTTTCTTGTATCTGGATTTAATGTTGTACTCCATAACTCCTCTGGATTCATTTCTCCCAAACCTTTAAATCTTTGAATGTTTAATTTCGACTTTTCAGACTCCATAGATCTATCAAATTCTTTTGATCCCTTTTTAATTTTTTTAAACTCCTTATTGTTATTAATAATATATTGTTCAAGTTCTTTTTCATCTTTGATATAAATTCCTTTTGATCCTTTGTTGATCTTAAATAATGGCGGCTGTGCCAAATAAACATGTCCATTTTCAATAAGTTTATTAAATGGTTTGTTGTTAAAAAAGGTTAATAATAAAGCTCTAATGTGTGATCCATCAACATCTGCGTCAGTCATAATGATTATTTTACCGTACCTAAGATCTTTTAAATCTATTTCTTGAGATTTTGGATCTAATCCTAAGGCATTTATCAATGTCAAAATTTCATTTGATGAAATCATCTTTGATAAAGCTTTTGTCCTGTGATCTGAACCATTATTACTATTTCCGTTTTTTTTACCATCGTTGTTATCTACGTAAGTGTTGAGTATTTTGCCTCTCAAAGGCAACACAGCTTGATTAGCTCGGTTTCTGCCTTGTTTCGCTGATCCACCAGCTGAGTCTCCCTCGACAATAAATAGTTCTGTTCCCTCTTGCTTACCAATTTGACAATCGGCTAACTTTCCAGGAAGTCCGCTTAATTCGAGAGCACCTTTCCTTCTGACACTTTCTCTTGCTTTTCGAGCAACATCTCTGGCTAACGCAGCTTGAATAATTTTTGCTAAAATAATTTTAGCAATAGATGGATTTTGATCAAACCATATAGAAAGCTTTTCGTTAACTATATTTTCAACTATCATTCGCACCTCTGAAGATACAAGCTTATCTTTAGTCTGAGATGAAAATTTAGGATCAGGAATTTTTGCTGACAATACACAAGTTAATCCCTCTTTAATATCATCACCTGAAATAGTAAATTTGTTTTTTTTCAAGAGGTTATGTTCGTTTGCATATTTATTAACAACTCTTGTCAAGGCACTTCTAAAACCAAGCAGGTGTGTTCCGCCATCTTTTTGATGAATATTATTAGTATATGGGAATACATCTTCGCTATAGGAAGCATTCCATTTGAGAGAACACTCTATTTCTACATTTTGTTTTTTACCCTCTAAATAAATGGGCTTTTTAAATAAATCATTACCATTTTTATTCTGTAATTTTTCTCTTTTTTCATCTAAAAAATTAACAAACTCTATTACACCACCATCAAATTTAAAGATGGTTTTCTTTTCTTTTTTATTTGTAAGGTCTGAAAATGTAATTTTTATTCCTTTGTTTAAGAAAGCTAATTCTCTCATTCTTTTTATAAGCGTATTTGAACTAAATTTGATAGATGAAAAAATTTCCTTTGAAGGTAAAAATGTTATCTGAGTGCCAGTCTCTTTGGATTTACCAATTTTCTTTAGTGGTGATTTAGCATCTCCCTCTTTAAACTCAATGAAATATTTTTGACCATCTCTATGAATTTCTAATTGTAATTTTGCTGAAAGAGCATTAACTACAGATACACCAACGCCGTGCAGACCTCCTGATACTTTGTATGAGTCATGATCAAATTTACCTCCAGCATGTAGTTGGGTCATAATCACTTCTGCCGCAGATTTCTTTTCTCCTTTGTGGATGTCTATTGGAATGCCTCTACCATCATCTTTAACAGTAATTGTGCCATCAGCATTCATCATTACATCAATATTTTTACAATAACCTGCTAATGCTTCGTCTATTGAGTTGTCAACAACTTCATAAACCATGTGATGCAGACCTGTACCATCGTCCGTATCACCAATGTACATTCCAGGTCTTTTCCTTACTGCTTCTAGACCCTTAAGAACTTTAATCGAATCTGCTTGATATTTATTTAAAGTTGTCATTTTTTATTTTACGGAAAAATTAATTATATCATTTTTTGCATCAAATTGCTCTTTTTATAATTTTGCCAATTTGCAAAAAATGTCAAATTGACCGCGTAAAACAAAGATTATTTGTGGCGGAGAGAATGGGATTCGAACCCATGAAAGAGTTACCCCTTTACACGCTTTCCAAGCGTGCGCCTTCAACCGCTCGGCCACCTCTCCACTTATATTTCATTTTTTCTAACAACTAAATTATTTTGAAAATACTCAATTTTCAAATAATCAGAATATAGAGACAAAAATTTATCAATACCTACGTATGATTGTAAATTTATATTATCATCGTGTTGTAAAAAATCATCAAAAAACATATTAATCAATATATTCAAAAATTTTTAAAAAATAAAATGATACTTGTAACAGGATGTACTGGATATATAGGTTTTCACATTTGTGAATTTTTAGAACTGAAAAGATTACCTTATTTTGGAATTGATAACTTTTCTAGATCTCATTCTAAAAATGTTATTAATAAAAAAAAGTTCCTGAAAGCCGACATAAACTCAAAAGTTATCTCATCTTTAGTCTCTTCAAAAAAAATTGATACTGTTATACATGCTGCGGCTTTGAGTTTTCCACCAGAGTCAGAAAAAAATAAAAAAATTTATTTTAAGAATAATATTGAAAAAACAAAAACTTTTATAGATATGTGTGTTAAAAATAAAATTAAAAAATTTATTTTTTTATCAAGTTCTAATGTATATAATTTTAATCCAAGTAATGTAAAAGCAGCATCTGAAAATCAAAAAAATAACCCCATAAATTATTATGGTAAGACAAAATCTGTAATTGAAAAATATTTGAGGAATAAATTTGAAATATGTTACATACTAAGATTATTTAATATAGCTGGCTATATAAATAAAAAAGAATTTTTCGAATTTAAAAATAAATTTAGAAGAATTATGCCAGTAATAACTGAAGCATCTAAAAAAAAGTTGCTATTTAGAATAAATCTTGTGAAAAAAAAAAGAAAGTTAATCTATCCTGGAAGAGACTTTGTGCACATAAAAGACTTTTTAAGTATTGTTTCGAAAATTTTAAAAAAAAAAAATATAGGTTCATATATTATGAACGTAGGGAGTGGAAAATTAATCTATTTAGATAAAATTATCAAAATATTTGAAAAACAAATGAATAAAAAAATTTCTTACACAAAAAAATTATATGAATTGGGTAACTATAACTATACTTTGAGCAACAATTATAAATTAAGAAAAATATTAAATTTCAATTTTAAATTTAGCATCAATGAAATTGTTAGAAGCTGTATAAAAAAAAAAATTATATAATCCAATTTTTATAAAAACTTTTGTTTTTTATCAAATATTGTGGAAAAAATTGTTCACTGAACTCTAATTTGGAAAATTTAATATTTCTTCCAAATAAATCTTTATTTTCTTTTACTCTATTTTTTATTGTCTCTAAATCACTATTTTCAAGAGTATCTAATTCAGAATGTGTCCATGCTTTAATCTTTTTCTGAATATCTTCCTCAGACATTAAATATGAAAAATGCCAGCCAGCTTTATTAAACACTTTTATTTTCTTAAATTTATCAAATCTAAAAAAGCTATATTTCAAATTTTTTTTTGCAATAAGTCTTAACCAACTAAACGATTTCAAATTTTTAAATTTTGAAACACGACTACCTTCCCAAACATCTTTATATTGTTCTGACAACAAGTTTAATTTGTAATAAAAACAATATTGTTCACAAATTGCTATATTATTACCAATGTTCGATAAATTACTTATGACCTCAGGATTTATAATTTCATCAGCGTCTGAATATATTATTAAATCATCTGGCTGAGTATTTTTTAATCCATTCATTAGAAAATTTCTTTGATAATCTTGCCTTTCCCAAATTCCTAAATTATCTGGAAAGTTATCAATTTTTAAATAGATAATTTTGTGACTAAAATTTTTGAATTTTTTATGATCAAAAAGATATCCTTTTATTTTGCCTCTATGATCATAATAAGATTCACAAATTACAAAGTGGTCTACATACTTATCTAATATATTAAATCTTATTTCAGTTAATAAATTTTCATTGAAAAATATAAAACAATCATAAATTTTCATTTAGCACCCTTAATCTTTAAAACTCCTATAAATGCTTCTTGAGGTATCTCAACTTTTCCAAATTGTTTGGATCTTGCTTTCCCCTTTTTTTGTTTTTCTAAAAGTTTTCTTTTTCTATCAGTTGCTCCCCCACCATGTATCTTTGTCAGAACATCTTTCTTAAAACCCTTAATTGTTTCTCTTGCAATAATTTTGCCACCAATTGCAGCTTGCACTGGGATCATAAAATTATGTCGAGGTATCAAGTCTTTTAGTTTTTCACAAACTTCTCTTCCGGTTTTTTGAGCAAAATCTTTATGAATCATCATGGCAAGTGCATCAACTGGCTCACTATTAACTAAAATGCCGAGTTTTACTAAATCTCCCTCTCTATGCTCTAAAATTTCATAATCAAAACTTGCATAACCACTTGTCATAGATTTAATTCTGTCATTAAAATCAAAAACCACTTCATTTAATGGCAGTTCATAATTTAATACAGCTCTATTACCTGAATATGAAAGATTGGTTTGAATTCCTCTTTTATCCTGACATAATTTTATTATTGAACCAAGAAATTCATCTGGAGTTATTATGGTAGCTTTAATCCAAGGCTCCTCAATTGAATTAATAATTGTTGGATCAGGAAGAGTAGATGGATTTTGTAAGTCCATGATTTTTCCATTATTTAAGTTAACTTTATAAACTACTCCAGGTGTAGTTGTTAATAAGTTAACATCAAACTCTCTTTCTAATCTTTCTGTTATGATTTCAAGATGTAAGAGACCTAAAAATCCACATCTAAAACCTAATCCTAGAGCTGATGATGACTCTGCTTCATATGAAAAACTTGCATCATTTAATTGTAATTTGGCCAGCCCATCTTTTAATTTTTGATATTCAGAGCTATCAACAGGAAACAACCCACAAAAAACTACTGGTTTACTTGGTTTAAAACCAGGTAATGCATTCACGGGTGGTTTTGATGCATCACAGATAGTATCACCAACTTTTGTTTCCGAAAGAACTTTAATTCCTGTAGTTATAAAACCTATCTCACCAGTATTTAATTCTTCTATATCTTTTGCCTTTGGTGTAAAAACCCCAACTTTTTCAACTATATAATCTTGGTTGGTAGAAAGCATTTTAATTTTCATATTTTTTGTAAGTTTACCATTAATTACTCTAACTAAAATCACGACACCTAAATACGTGTCATACCAACTATCAACTAATAAACATTTTAAATCTTTATCAGAGTCACCTTTCGGGCTCGGTAATTGATTGATAATTTGCTCCAGAATATCATTTATACCTTCTCCTGTCTTTCCTGAACAAGGAATCGCATTCTCAGTATCAATTCCTATAACATCTTCGATTTGTTTCTTCGTTCTATCTAGATCAGAAGCAGGCAAATCTATTTTGTTTAAAACAGGAATGATTTCATGATTAATATCTAGAGCTTGATATACATTAGCCAGTGTTTGAGCCTCAACACCTTGAGTGCTATCTACAATCAATATTGATCCTTCACAGGCATACAAAGATCTACTAACTTCATAACTAAAGTCTACATGACCAGGAGTATCTATAATATTTAAAATATAATTTTTTCCGTTTTTTGCTTTATAGTTTAACTTTACTGTCTGTGCTTTTATTGTGATGCCTCTTTCTCTTTCTATATCCATAGAGTCAAGTACTTGTGATTTCATTTCTCTCTCTGTCAAGCCACCACATTGATGGATTATTCTATCAGCTATTGTGGATTTCCCATGATCAATATGAGCAATGATTGCAAAATTTCTTATATTATTGATTGTACTCATTTTAATTTTAAGATCGAATTTTAGCGCCAGTTTTATTTTCTACTGTTTCTATGATTGAATTATTAATTTTCTCTAAATCCTTATCATTCAAAGTTTTTTCTGATGACTGAATTGTTATGCTGATAGCTATAGACTTTTGGTTATCTGGAATATTTTCACCTTCATAAACATCAAAAACTTTTATATTACTAATAAGATTTGGACTCACATTAGAAATTACGCTTATCAACTCTTGTGCTTCTACATTTTTATCAACTACAAATGCAAAATCTCTTTCTGATTTTTGAAAATCTGATACAGAAAACTTCAATTTTTGATCTTTCAATGTTTTTCCTGAAAGTTTTAAATTTTCTAAAAAGATTTCAAAACCTATTAAATTTTCAGTTTTAATATCAATTTTTTTTAAAATATTAGGATGAATTTCACCAAAATAAGCTGCAACTTTATCTTTTTTATGATCTAAGAAAATTCTCCCTGACTTCCCTGGATGATAATAATTAGGTGTTTTGCTATCAATAAAAAATTGATCGGAATGATAACCTGCTTCGCTTAAAGTTTGCACCACATCTCTTTTTGCATCAAATAAATCAATATTTCTCTCTTTATCGATCCAAGAAAGTCTTGATTTTTTACCAGCTGACAAACCACAAACTACTGTCTTTTGCTCACCTGGTTTTGAACCAGTAAAAACAGGACCTATCTCAAATATAGATAAATCCTTAAAACCTCTATCCAAATTTTTACTCATGTACATGATTAAATTTGAAAATATAGAATTTCTTAAAACTCCCAATTCGGAACTTATAGGATTTACAATTTTTATTTCTTTACCAGCTTCTCTAAAATGATTGTTATAACTTTGATCTGTAAATGACCATGTTATTGTCTCTAAATAACCTTTTGAAGCAATTGCTCTTTGTAAGAAATGAAATAATCTTTGAGTTTGAGTTAAAGTGGATTTAGATCTATCCTTAATTGGGTCAATTGTTTTTATTTTATCGTAACCACTTATTCTCACCAACTCTTCAATAATATCTATTTGTTTTGAAATATCTGGTCTCCAGGAAGGAACTATCAACTTTAAAGAATTTTTTTTTTTTTTAATAATGAAACCAAGATCAGTCAAAATTCTTTGGATTTCCTTTTCAGAAATTTTGAATCCAACTATATTTTCAAAAGAATTTACATCAAAGTTTATAATTTTGGTTTTATAAGACTCAATTTTTTGAATATCAATTTTACTAACTTCGCCACCGCAAATTTCTTGAATTAGTGATGCTGCTTTCTTTAAACCGGTTTCGATGGATAATGGGTCAATTCCTCTTTCGAATCTAAATTTTGCATCTGTATCTAAATTCAATTTTTTTGCTGTGTTTCTAATTGATCTTGGATCAAAATAAGCAGACTCTAATAATATATTTTTTGTATCAAATTCTGTGCCTGATCTTGTGCCCCCAATAATTCCACCTAATCCTAAAACTCCTTTGTTGTCACTAATAACACACATACCTTTTTCTAACTTATAAATTTTATTGTCCAGTGCTGTAAACTCTTCGCCAGATTTTGAGTTTCTTACGATTATCCCTTTTTCAATTTTATCAGCATCATATGCGTGTAATGGTCGATTAATATCTAGCATTACATAATTTGTTATATCAACAATAGCTGAAATAGGTTTTTGACCAACTGAAATTAATTTATCTTTAAGCCACTGAGGACTCTCGGTATTTTTTACATTTTTAATTAAACAACTTCCAAAAGCACTACACCCTTGTCCTTTCTCCTTATTAATCTTAACTTTTAAAGTTTGTTTTGTTTTTAATTTAATCTTTTTTTCTTTAGATGCTATTAAACTTCCAAAACCTGAAGCTGCAAGATCTCTAGCTATTCCCTTCACACCAAGACAATCTGGTCGATTAGGTGTAATAGATAAATCAATAAGATTAGATTTTGATTTTGAAAAATAACTTTTACCAATATTTTTTTCATATTTTTTTGATAATTCGGTAATACCATCACTCTCATCAGATAAATTTAACTCAGACTCAGAGCAAAGCATTCCGTAAGAGGTTACACCTCTAATTTTTGCTATTTCTAATTTTGTGTTAGTCTTCGGGATAATTGCACCTGGAGGTGCATATATAGTAATAAGTCCCTCACTCGCATTGGTAGCACCACACACAACTTTTTTAAGCTCTTTCTCACCTACATTTACGTCACAAACTTTAAGTCGATCTGCGTTTGGATGTTTTTCTGTCTTGATAATTTTTGCAACTTTAAATAGTTGATTATCAGATGAAAGGCTTTCTACACTTTCTACCTCCAGCCCTATATTGGTAAGTTGTTCTAAAAGATTTTTTTCTTTCAGATTAGTTTTTAAATGATCTTTTAACCAATCAAATGTGATTTTCATCTACTTAGGCCTCTATAGTTCGTAGGGACGTCTAAAGGATCAAATCCAAAATGGTTTAACCATCTATAATCACAATCAAAGAAAGCTCTAAGATCGTTAATTCCATATTTCAACATCGCTAATCTATCAATTCCTATTCCAAACGCAAAACCTTGAAACTTAGTTGGATCAACCTTAACATTTTTTAAAACATTTGGATGAACCATTCCGCAACCCAGTATTTCTAGCCACTGATCACCTTCCCCTATGATAATTTTTCCATCTTTGATTTCATATCCAATATCAACTTCGGCAGATGGTTCTGTGAAAGGAAAATGACTTGGCCTAAATCTCATCTTTATTTTTTTAACTTCAAAAAATTCTTTAATAAAATAATTCAAACAACCTTTTAAGTGCCCCATATTTATATTTTTGTCTATATGAAGACCTTCAACTTGGTGAAACATTGGTGAATGTGTTTGGTCACTATCCGATCTGTATGTTCTGCCAGGTGCAATTATTTTAAAGGGTGGTTTGTCTTTTAACATTGTTCTAATTTGAACAGGAGACGTATGAGTGCGCAGCAATCTTTCTTTTTTTTCATCAAGATAAAATGTATCATGCATATCTCTTGCTGGATGATTGTCTGGAGTATTTAAAGCAGTAAAATTGTTATATTCATTTTCAACATCTGGTCCTTCCTCTACACTAAAGCCTATTTCAGAGAATATAGAAGATATTTCATCAATTGTTTGTGATACAGGATGGATTTTGCCCCTTACAAATGATCGCTCTGGTAAAGTAACATCAATTTTTTCTTTTTCCAATTTTTCATTAATATTTGCTTTTTCTATTTCGTTTATTTTTAAATTTATAAGATCTTGAAGTTCATCCTTAATTATATTCAAATCAGATGCGAATTTTTTTCTTTCTGAGGCATCAATAGTACCTATTTTTTTAAATTGAGATGAGACCAACCCATTTTTACCAAATAGATCAGATTTAATTTGATTAAGTTCTGCTAGGTCTAATTTACCTTTTAATTTTGATATAAATTCGTCTTTTATTTTTTTTAGATCAGACATTTTTACAGATTATTTCTTCAGCGAAATAAAACAATAGTGAAGATTAATTTAAAGCAGATTGTGCTTTTTGGACAATAGTTTTAAAGGCTTCTGGGCTATCATAGGCTATCTCAGCTAAAATTTTTCTATCAATTTTAATTCCACATTTATTTAAACCATAAATAAACTTGGAATATGTCAAACCTTCAGCTCTCACACCCGCGTTGATTCTTTGAATCCACAATGATTTGAAATCTCTTTTCTTATTTCTTCGATCTCTATATGCGTATTGCATAGCTTTTTCCATAGCTTGCTTTGCAACTCTAATAGTATTTTTTCTTCTTCCCCACTGACCTTTTACAGCTTTTAAAACTTTTTTATGTTTAGCTCTACTTGTTACACCCCTTTTAACTCTTGCCATTTTAACCTCTTAAGCTGTAAGGCATATACGATTTAACAATCTTACCGTCTTGTTTTGACATCGCAGTAGTACCCCTAAGTTTTCTAATCTGAGAATTAGTTCTTTTTATCATACCGTGCCTCTTTCCAGCTTGAGCCATCATAACTTTCCCTCTAGCTGAAATTTTAAATCTTTTTTTTGCTGAGCTCTTTGTTTTTAATTTTGGCATAATTGAACGAGGTTATACAAAGAATGTGGAAAATTTACAACCTATATTAAAGCCTATAAAGGTTGAATTACCATAATCATTTGCTTTCCATCAAACTTGGGCTGCAATTCAACTTTACCAATATCTTTCATATCCTCTTTAATTTTAGCCATCAATTCATTTCCTAAATGAGAGTGTTGAAGTTCACGTCCTTTAAACCTAATGGTAAACTTTACCTTGTCACCTTTGGAAATAAATTTTTTAGCATTTTTTACTTTAAATTCATAATCATGCGTTTCAGTCACTGGTCTCATTTTAATTTCCTTTAAAGCAATTATTTTTTGTTTCTTTTTTGCAAGGTTTGCTTTTTTTTGTGCATCATATTTATATTTTCCCATGTCCATAATTTTACAAACTGGGGGATTAGCATTTGGGGCAATTTCGATTAAATCTAAACCTTGATTTTTTGCCATTGAGATTGCCTCATTAGTATTTAAAACGCCTAAATTTTCTCCATTGCTTGCAATAACTTGAACTTCGGGTGAGGAAATTCTGTTATTTGATCGAGGTCCACGATCCTTGGTTCTTCTTTGAAAATAGTTTTGCTTAAAATCTGCCACTTAAATATTTGAAGGTGCTTTGTTTAAAGCAGAAAATTTTTTTAGAAATGTGTTTAGTTCCATATTTTCTTGTTTATTTGAATCCAATCTTCTAATGGTTACTGAGTTACTGTCAACTTCTTTTTTACCACAAATTATTAAAAGAGGTATTTTTGATAATGAATGATCTCTTATTTTATAATTTAAATTATGATTTTTTAAATCAACCATTGATGTAATACCAGCTTCTCTTATCTTATTAGAAACTTTTTTTGCGTATTCTTCAAAGTCTTCGGAAATGGGTATAACAACTGTTTGTAACGGAGATATCCAAAACGGAAATTTTCCAGCATAGTTTTCAATCAGAATTCCTATAAATCTCTCAAGTGATCCAAATAATGCACGATGTAACATTACAGGAACTTTCTTAGTACCATCTTTATCTACGTATGATGCATCTAGTCTACCTGGTAAATTTAAATCAACTTGGACTGTTCCACATTGCCAATCTCTACCTATTGCATCTCTTAAAACAAATTCTATTTTTGGACCGTAAAATGCTCCCTCGCCTTTATTTATACTGTACTCAAGTTTAGAAGCTTTGACTGCTTTTAACAAAGATGCTTCAGCCTTGTCCCAAATCTCATCCTCACCAACTCTTACCTCTGGCCTATCTGCATATTTAAGAATTACATTTTCGAAACCTAGATCTTTATAAATTTCTAATATCAAATTTGTAACATTTAAACATTCACTTGTGATTTGATCTTCGGAGCAAAAAATATGAGCATCATCTTGAGTGAATGCTCTTACTCTTAATAGCCCATGTAAAGCACCAGATGGTTCATATCTATGAACTTTTCCAAACTCAGTAATTCTCAGAGGTAAATCTCGATAACTTTTAAGACCTTGATTAAAAACTTGTATGTGTCCAGGGCAATTCATTGGTTTAATTGCAAAAACTTTTTCATCAGGAGTTTCTGAGGTATACATGTTTTCCCCATATTTTTCCCAATGACCTGATTTTTCCCACAATAATCTGTCTAATACCTCTGGTGTGTTCACCTCTTTGTATCCGGCTAGGTCCTGTTTAGCTCTCATGTAATTAATTAATTTTTGAAATAACGTCCAACCTTTCTCATGCCAAAAAACTGATCCTGGACTTTCTTCTCTAAAATGAAACAAATCCATTTCTTTGCCCAATTTACGATGATCTCTTTTTTCTGCCTCTTCAATTCTTTTTAAATAATCGTCTAAATCTTTCTGGGAGGCCCAACTTGTTCCGTAGATCCTTTGAAGCATTTCATTTTTTGAGTCACCTCGCCAATATGCGCCTGAAACTTTTGTAAGTTTAAAGGCTTTGCCAATTTTACTAGATGATACTAAATGAGGTCCTCTACATAAATCATACCAAGTATCACCATGATGATAGACTGAAAGTTCTTCAGTTTCTGGAATACTCTCAATAATTTCTGCCTTATATTTTTCTCCAATTTTTTTAAAATGCTTAATTGCTTTATCTCTTTCCCATACTTCTCGTCTTGTTTTTAAATCTTTATCAATTATTTTTGACATCCTTTCTTCAATTTTTTTGAGATCGTCATCTGTAAAGGGCTCCTTTCTGGCAAAGTCATAATAAAATCCATTTTCTATAACTGGTCCAATAGTAACTTGGGTGCCTGGATATAATTCTTGAACTGCCATAGCCATGATATGTGCAGCGTCATGTCTAATAACTTCTAAACCCTCTGGGTCTTTTGCTGTAAAAATTTTAACGGAACAATCTGTATCAATCGAAAAATATAAATCTTTTAATTCTCCATTTACACTCATTATCAAGGCTTGTTTTGCTAGTGATTTGCTAATTTTTTCAGCAATCTCTAAGCCTGTCACTTTTTTAGGAAAATCTAAATTGTTTCCGTCTGGTAAAGTAATTATGGGCATTTAATTAAGTAATCTCTTATACTCTGAATAAGTAGAAAAACACATTTTTTCAACATTAAATTTTTTTATAATGTTTTTTCTTCCCTCCTTACCCATCAATTTTAAGGAAGTTTCGTCCATTGTCATTGCTTGAATGATTTTTTTACTCAATGAGCGAGCGTCACCAGATTCAAATAACAACCCAGTTTTTTCGTTTAAAATTGTCTCATTTGATCCTCCAATATTACTAGCAATGATTATTTTTTCCATAGATTGTGCCTCTACCGCAACTCTTCCAAAAGCTTCAGGTTCAATTGATGCTGAAACTATAATATCAGAAACTTTATAAGCTAAAGCCATATCCTTACAATGGTCTATGAATTTTACTTGATTGGTCAGATTATATTTTTCAATTAATTTGATAAGTTTTTCTTTATATGAATCCCTTCCCTGATCACTGCCTAATATTACAACATGAAATGCTTCGTATCCTAATTCAATTTTAACTAAATTTATTGCCTCAATAAACAATTCTTGACCCTTCCATGACGTAAGTCGACCTGGCATAAGAATTATTTTTTTTTCATCAGTAATATTCCACTCATTTAAAAGTTTTTTTTCATCAGTTTCAATTTTGGTTGTTGGATCAAAATAATCTACATTTATGCCCCTAAAAATTACTAAAAATTTTTTTTTAGAATTCAGAAATTCCTGATAATTCTCTTGAATATGTGAAAAAATAAAGTTTGATCCTGCTATAACCAAATCTGACCTCACCATTACTGAATTATAAAATTTTTTTAATCTACCTCTAAAATTATAAGTCCCATGAAATGTAGTAACAAACTTTCTTCTAGTTAATTTTGTTGCAATTAAACACGACCAAGCTGGTGCTCGACTTCTTGCGTGAACAATTGAAATGTTAAAAATCAAAATTATTGCTATTAAAATAATTGAATTTATCAAAATCAATAATGGATTTTTACTATGAACAGGAAGCCTTATTAATTTAACTTTTTTTTTATCAATAAACTTAGTTAACTCTCCACCACTTGTAACAATGTAAGATTTACAATTATTTTCAGGTAAAAAATGTGCAATATCATAGCAACCAGTTTCTGCACCTCCGTAACCTAATTTTGGGATTACTTGCAAAACATTTAAATTAGATGACATTTAAAATAATTATATAATAATAGACAAAACTAATAAACTTTTATGACAAATTTTAATTACTTAAAAATTTCTACTACCAGAAAAATAAGATATTTGAAACTACATCAAAAAAATGCCACCTACATCGTTTTTTTGCATGGTTTTATGTCGGATTTGAAAGGTAAAAAACCTCAAGCATTTTTAAAATTTGCAAAAAAAAATAAATTAGGTTTTCTTGCTTTAGAATATTCAGGTCATGGTAAATCATCAGGAAAATTTATTAATGGTAATATTTCAAAATGGACTAGGGATACTACTTTAGTAATTCAAAAAGTTGTCAAAAAAAACGATATTATATTTATCGGATCAAGTATGGGGGCTTGGATTGCTTTAAACCAGTTTAGTCTTATCAAAAACAAAATTAAAGGTTTTTTAGGAATAGGTTCAGCGCCAGAATTTCTTGATAAACTAATGTGGAATAAATTTTCTAATAAAATGAAGATTGAAATCAAAAAAAAAGGTGTCATAAATTTAAAACATGGTGATTATGAATACCCAATAACTTACCAATTAATCAAAGATGGAAGAAAAAATAAAATTTTAAATAAAAAAATAAGTCAAAATATAAATGTAACGATGGTTCACGGGAGTAAAGATAAATCTGTACCTGTAATTTACTCAAAAAAAGTTTTAAAAATATTTCAATCTAAGAAAAAGAAATTAGTAGTTATAAAAAATGGTGATCATAGTTTATCTTCCCCAAAATGGCTCAAGATATTGGAAAAAGAGTTAAAATTAATAATTAACTAACTTTTCGTATTTTTGTTTTTGTAGAAATTGGATTTTTAAGCTTATCTAACATTTCTTTTGGACAAACCTGTACAAAATTCTTTAACTCGTTTTCAAAGTTATCAATTATTTTTTTTGATAAGCTAGATCCTGTTTCATTACTATGTTCTAGTACCAATTCTTTTAAAAATTTTGACCAATACTCAGTTTCAACATTTTGCCATACAACTGAATCCGGATTAACTTTTTTTTCAAATTCTTTTGATTTATCGTAAATAAAAGCCATTCCTCCTGTCATGCCAGCTGCAAAATTATCTCCAACATCTCCAAGAATTACTGCTGTACCACCGGTCATATATTCACAACCATTTGAATCACAGCCTTCGATAACAGTTGTGGCACCAGAATTTCTTACCGCAAATCTATCTCCAGCTTGACCAGCTGCAAAAAGTTTACCTGACGTTGCACCATAAAGAACTGTGTTGCCAATAATAGTATTCTCATTAGAAATTAAATTGCTTTCATCAGGTAGTTTTATTGAAATGGTTGCTCCTGACAAACCTTTCCCAACATAATCATTTGCATCGCCTTTTAAATTAAGTTTAAGTCCTTTTGCTGTAAATGCACCAAACGATTGTCCAGCTGAACCTTTAAAATCTAGAGTTAAAAAATTTTCCTCTAATTTTTCATAACCATATTTTTTATATAGGTGATGTGAAATTCTAGTGCCTACAGCTCTATTAGTATTTTTAATTAAAAACTCGTTATTTATTTTTTCTGAGTTATCTAAAGCCTTTTCTATTTGAGGCCAAATTTCTTGATCCAGTGTATTAGGAACTTGATTTATTTCTGATACCTCACAATACCTCTTATTATTACCAGGGTCTGCTTGGACAAATAATGGATTAAGATCTAAGTCATCTAGATTAGGTGAGGCTTTACTTACCTGCATTAATAAATCAGTTCGACCGATAACCTCATTTAAAGATCTAAAACCGAGTGAAGCTAAAATTTCTCTCACCTCTGTAGCAATAAATGTAAATAAATTTACAACTTTATCAGGAGTTCCAGTAAATTTTTCTCTTAATTTTTCATCCTGTGTACATACTCCTACAGGACAAGTATTAGAGTGACATTGCCTTACCATAATACAACCCATCGCTACTAAAGCGGTAGTTGCTACACCATACTCCTCTGCACCCATCATAGCTGCAATAACAACATCTCTTCCAGTTTTAATACCCCCATCAGTTCTTAAAGTAACTTTATGTCTTAGATTATTTAATGTTAAAACTTGATTGGCCTCCGTCAGTCCCATCTCCCAAGGTATACCTACGTATTTTACACTTGTTTGAGGTGTAGCCCCGGTTCCTCCATTATGTCCTGAAATTAAAATTATATCAGCTTTTGCTTTTGCAACACCAGCTGCAATAGTACCAACGCCAGAAGATGCAACTAATTTAACTCCAATTCTTGCCTTAGGATTGATTTGTTTTAAATCATAAATAAGCTGAGCTAAATCCTCAATTGAATAAATATCATGATGCGGAGGTGGGGAGATTAACGTTACACCTGGCGTTGAATGTCTTAGCTTGGCAATTTCATCTGTTACTTTAAATCCTGGTAATTGGCCACCTTCGCCAGGTTTTGCACCTTGAGCAATTTTAATCTCAATTTCATTACAATTGTTTAAATAATTAACTGTTACACCAAATCTTGCTGACGCAATTTGTTTTACTCTCGAATTTGCACTATCACCAGAGTCCATAATCTTAAATCTATTTGCATCTTCACCACCTTCTCCACTACAGGATGCACCTTTAATCCTATTCATCCCAATAGCTAATGTTTCATGTGCCTCCTTAGACAATGCTCCGTGAGACATACTTCCACTACCAAATCTTTTTAATATTTTTTCTATTGGTTCAACCTCAGAAATTTGAATAGATGGTCCTAATTTTTTTTTTCTAAAATCTATTAAATCCCTTAAGTTAATTGGTGGCAGGTTATAGATTCCCTCAGCATATTTTTTATAAGCTGTATACGAGTTTGATCCTACAGCGCTTTGTAATAAGTGGATTAATCTGCCCTGATATTGGTGTGTTTCTCCATTTTTTCTGTATCTATAAATCCCACCAATAGGTAAAACTGTATCGGTGCTTTCAAATGCCTCTTTATGTATTGCACGTATTTTTTTTTCGATTCCTGACAATCCAATACCAGAAATTTTTGAAGTCACTCCAGGAAAATAATCATCAACTATTGATCTGCTTAGACCAACAGTTTCAAAATTACATCCGCCTCGATACGAACTTAAAACAGATATACCCATTTTTGACATGATCTTTAATAATCCTGCATTAACTGATTTGATATATCTTTCAACACATTCATCAAAACTATACTGGCCAAATAACTTTTTCTCATGCCTATGGTATAAACTATCAAAAGCTATATATGGATTAACTGTTGTTGCTCCAACACCTATTAATGTTGCAAAAGAATGGGTGTCCAAAGCTTCGCCAGATTGAACGTTAATTGAAACATACCCTCTTAATTTTTTATCAATTAAAAAAGTATTAATCGCACCAACGCATAACAACATTGGCATAGGCATCCTTGTATCTGAAATAGCTTTGTCGCTTAAAACTAATTGTGTTACACCCTGTCTAACGGCAATTTCTGACTCTTTTTGGATCCTTTTAATAGAGTCAAATAAACTTTGATCATTTGAGAAAGTACAATCTATAGAGACAGAGTTTTTTCCAAAAAAATTAATAAATTTGTTAAATTGTGAATTCGATAATATCGGACTATTTAAAACATAAATATTTTCTTTAGTTAAAGTATCAAAATCTAAAATATTCCCAAGATTTCCAAATCTAGTTTTCAAACTCATAACTTTATTTTCTCTTAAAGAGTCAATCGGTGGATTGGTCACTTGGCTAAAGTTTTGTCTAAAAAAATGATAAAGTGGTCTGTATTTGTCTGATAGAACTGCTAAAGGTGTATCATCACCCATGGAACCCGTTGCTTCTTTTGCATCTTCAGCCATTGGATGTAAAATTAGCTCTAAGTCCTCTAAACTAATTCCAAAAGTGTGTTGTCGTCTCCTTAGATCTTCACCATCAAAATTATGTTTTTCATTAGAAATAGATAATTTTTCATCTAAATCTATTATCTGTGAATTGAAATGCTTATATTCTTTTGCCAAATAGTCTTTAATTTGATTATTCGTAAACACTTTGCCTTTTTCAATTCTAACACCAATTATCTCCCCTGGGCCAAGTCTTCCTTTTGATAAAATTCTTTTTTCATTTAATTCAATCATTCCAGTTTCAGATCCAGCAAAGAGAAGCTTATCTTTTGTTATTGCGTATCTTAAAGGCCTTAAACCATTACGATCATTAGCTGCAATGACCCATTCATTATCTGTTGCAGCAATAGCGGCAGGACCATCCCAAGGTTCCATAGTACTATTTAAAAAATTAAACAGTTGTTGATGGCTTTTTGGAAGAGTTTTATTTCTTTTTGACCAAGCATCAGGGATCATCATTAATTTTGCTAAAGGTGCAGGTTGGCCAGATTTATTTAATAACTCAAAAACATTATCTAGTGCCGCAGAGTCAGAAACTCCTTTTTGTATAACTGGCTTTAAATTTTCAACATTTTCAAAAAGAGGGCTACTCATCTCTTGTTCATGAACTCTCATCCAGTTTTTATTTCCTTTGTAAGTATTAATTTCACCATTATGGGCAACTGCTCTAAATGGTTGTGCCAAACTCCAGCTTGGAGCAGTATTAGTTGAAAATCTCTGATGAAAAATTGCAAATCTTGAAATAAATCTTTCGTCTTTTAAATCCAAGAAAAAATCTGAGATAGCCTCAGCTAAAAACATGCCCTTATAGATAATTGATTTAGAACTTATTGAGCAAATATAAAAATTATTTAATGATAAATTGAATGCTTTATTCTCAATTTTTTTTCTTGTTTCATAAATTTTTCTTTCAAGCTCTTTATCAAGCAAATTTTTATCATTCGATTTAAAAAGCACT
Source organism: uncultured Pelagibacteraceae bacterium (assembly GCA_902616725.1). Taxonomy (GTDB): domain Bacteria; phylum Pseudomonadota; class Alphaproteobacteria; order Pelagibacterales; family Pelagibacteraceae; genus Pelagibacter. The sequence continues at coordinate 75,338 of CACMTZ010000001.1, read as the reverse complement.
TGAATTATCTCTGGCATAGTTTGAAAAGCTTTTTCTCCTAAAACTTTTGGATTAACAGGGACTTGTCTCCATCCATAGATACTAAAATCGTTTTTAGTTAACTCACTTTCTACAATCGTTTTACAGCTTTCTTGCGAGGAGTAATCATTTCTTGGTAAAAAAATCATTCCAACACAAATATCAGAGCCATCATGTGTGTGACCTGTAACCTCTATTTTTTCAACAAAGAAATCTTTGGGAATTTCTAAATGTATTCCTGCTCCATCACCTGTTTTTCCATCAGCATCAACAGCTCCTCGATGCCAAACAGCCTTTAAAGCTTCAATTCCATATTCTACAACCTCTCTTGATTTTTTTCCCTCTGTTGATGCAATTAATCCTACGCCACATGCATCATGTTCCATTTCCTTAGAATAAACATTGTTTTTAGTAAGTAATTCTAAATTTTTTTTATATATACTCATTATGCAACTTTAGATTTTTTTAATTCGATATTTTCAAGATAAGATTTGATTGATAAAGCAGCATCTCTACCATCTTTAATTGCCCAAACAACTAATGATGCACCTCTTACAATATCTCCGGCAGCAAAGACTCCTTTAATATTAGTTTCCATAGTGTCAAAGTCTGTTTTAATTGTTCCCCATTTTGTAACTTGTAATTCTTGTGCTTCAAATAATAATGGCAAGTTTTCTGGATCAAATCCTAAAGCTTTTATTACCATATCTGCTTTAATTTCAAATTCGGATCCTTGTTTAATTTCTGGTCTTCTTCTACCTGAGTCATCTGGATCTCCAAGTTGAATTTGATCTACAATTAATTTTTCAATTTTATTTTTTCCTCTAAATTCTTTTGGACTAGACAACCAAACAAATTCAACACCCTCTTCTTCTGCATTAGCTACTTCTCTTGCAGATCCAGGCATATTATCTTTATCTCTTCTATATAAACATTTAACTGAATTAGCTTTTTGTCTTACAGATGTTCGAACACAATCCATTGCGGTATCTCCACCTCCAATAACAACTACATCTTTACCCTCAGCGTTTAATATACCTTTATCGAATAAATCAACTTTGTCGCCCAACCCCTTTTTGTTTGATGCTGTTAAAAACTCCATAGCAGGAAAAATATTATCTAAATCATTACCTGGTAGATTAATTTCTCTTGGTTTATAAACTCCAGTAGCAATTAAAATTGCATCATGTTTTTTTCTCAATTGCTCTAAAGTTGCATCCTTACCAACCTCAAAATTTTGTTCAAATTTAATTCCACCATCTTTCAACAATTTTGTTCTCCTCTCGACCACATGTTTTTCTAATTTAAAATTTGGAATTCCATAAATTAACAAACCGCCCGCTCTATCATATCTGTCATAAACAGTAATTTGATATCCATTTTTCCTAAGTTGTTCAGCAGCTGCCAGTCCAGCAGGTCCAGCACCAATTATTCCAACACTTTGGTCTTTTTCGTGTTTGATTGATATAGGCTTTACCCATCCGTTTTCCCAAGCACTATCAGTAATATATTTTTCAACTGATCCAATTGTTACAGTGCCATGACCTGACTGCTCAATAACACAATTACCCTCACATAGTCTGTCTTGAGGGCATATTCTGCCACAAACCTCAGGCATATTATTTGTACTTTGAGATAATTCATAAGCTTCCTTCAATCTGCCTTCAGCAGTCAATTTAAGCCAATCAGGGATGTTGTTACTTAAAGGACAATGGACTTGGCAAAAAGGAACGCCACATTGAGAGCATCTACTTGACTGCTCTTGAGCTTTTTGAGTGATAAATTCATCATAGATTTCATTAAAATCATCTTTCCTATTATCAACTCCTCTTTTAGGTGGGGTTTGTTGACCTATTTTTACGAATTTTAGCATTTTATCAGTCATAATTTTTTATAAATTTATCGCAAAATATACATAGTTTTTATTAGTAAAAGAAATAAATAGGTCAGTTATTATTACCTAATTACAATAATATTTAGCTTAAAATCTACTTAATCTGATTTTTGCATACCTAATATGATTAAATCGAATTGTTTAAAATGAATATTTTTTAAGCTACGACACATGTATGTTGCAAGATTTTATAGAAATTTTAGTTCTTTCTGCTGTTCAAGGAATTTCTGAATTTTTACCTATAAGTTCGTCAGCTCATTTAATATTGGTATCAAATTTTTATGATTTAGAAACAAGTTCTTTATTAATAGACATAAGTTTACATTTAGGCTCATTAATTGCGGTAATTTTTTATTTTAGAAAAGAGCTATTTGATCTAAGAAATAATAATAGGTTATTAAGTTTAATAATTATTGGCTCCTTGCCTTTAATATTTTTTGGATATATTTTATATTCCACCGAATTTATTCATCTTTTAAGAAACACAAAAGTAATTGCATCAACAACACTATTTTTTGGATTCATACTTTTCTTTGCTGATCAAAGAAAAATTGATCGAAATATTTCTACAGATTTAAATATTAAATCAATTTTATTAATTGGTTTATTTCAAATATTAGCATTAATACCAGGAGTTAGTAGGGCTGGAATAACAATTACGGCAGCAAGATTTTTGAATTTCAATAGACCAGACGCTAGTAAAATTTCTTTTTTACTGTCTATACCTGCTTTAGCAGGAGCAAGCTTCCTAGGTTTAAGAGAGGCTTTTGAACAATCAATAGAAATTAATTATTTATTATTAATTGCTACTTTTTTATCATTTATGTTTTCATTTTTTACAATTAAGTATTTTCTTAAATTTATAAGTAAAATTTCTTTTAATGTATTTGTAATTTATCGGATAATTCTTGGCTTAATTTTATTTTATATAATATACATTTAACTTGCTTTCCTTATTAATGGAACTAATTGAGATAATAAAACTCCACTTAATATAAAAAAACAACCAAGTAAATTATTAATGTCTAATATTTGATTTAAAAGAAACCAGGCGGCAGTTGTTGCAAACACACCCTCTAAAGAAAAAATTATTGCTGCTGGTGCTGGAGTTATATTTCTTTGAGCATAAATTTGTAAAACAAATGCAAAACCACCTGATAAAATACCAGCATATAAAATCGAGTCTATTTCATTTAATATATTAGCGATTACAAATTCTTCAGAAAATAAACCTATTATAAATGAGAATAGAGCAACTAGCAGAGTTTGAATTGCACCAATAGTCAATGGTAGATTGTACTTTTTGACAATCATACCAGTAAAAATAATATGTGTACTCCAAAATAAAGCTCCTAATACCACAAGGGTATCACCTAATCTTACAGTTGCATCTTGAAAATTTGTTAATAAATATCCACCAATCAAACATAAAATTACTGATGGCCATACACTCCAGTGTAAAAAATCTTTTTTAAAGATGAAAATAATTATTGGGACCATTGGCACATAAAAAATTGTAAAAAAAGCAGCATTTGCTACATCAGTGTAAAGCAACGCAACCTGTTGTAATGCTGAGCCCAAAAATAATGATAGTCCGATTAAAAAGGACAGGATAACGAATGTTTTTGTATCAAACCTAAATTCTTTTTTTAATTTTTTTGCTTCAAACATTAATGCTAAAGGAACAATTGCTAAAAAACCCACAAAAAATCTTACTGAATTAAAAGTGAATGGGCCGATGTCGTCCATGCCTGTATCTTGTGCAATAAATGTAGTCCCCCAAATGAAAGTGCATAATAGTGCACTAAATAATGAGAGAGTTTTTGACATATTTTACACGGCTAATTTGTAAGCAAAATTTTTTCCAAGATTGTCTTTCAAATCGTTGTTAAATCGAGCTGCTTCAGCTCCATCAATTATTCTGTGATCATATGATAAAGATAAAGGTAACATAGTTCGTGTAATAAATTTTCCATCAATAAAAATTTGTTTTTTTTGGGATTTGCCAACTCCCAAAATTGCAACTTCAGGATAATTAATTATAGGTGTAAAAAAAGAACCGCCAATACCTCCTAGACTTGTTATTGTCATGGAACCACCAAATAATTCTTTTTTATCAATTTTAAGATTCCTGCACTGATCACTTAATTTTTTAAGTTCGTTGCCAATTAATGAAATATTCTTATTATCAGCATTTCTTAGTTTTGGCACCATAAGTCCATGCTTCGTATCTACTGCTATTCCAATATGGTAATACTTTTTTAAGGTCATTTTTCCTTTATCAATTTCATCTATAGATGAATTAAAATTTGGAAATTTTTTAAGTGATGCAGTTAATGCTTTGACGATAAAAGCTAAAGGAGTAATTTTTTTTTTTTCTCCAGTGTAAATATCTGTAAGAGATGTTCTAAACTCCTCTAATTCAGTTATATCTGCTTCATCATGATTGGTCACATGGGGAATATTAGTCCAAGAATTCATAAGATATTTAGACGAAAGTCTCTTCACTCTTGGAATATCCTTTATTTCTGTTTTTCCAAATTCAGAGTGAGGATATTCTAGTTCTATCGTTTCATCTTTTTTGAATTCTTTTTCAAAATTTCTCTCAGGTTTATTTGCAACAAATGACTTTACATCACTTTCAGTTACTCTTCCTAGTCTTTCACTACCTTCAACTTTACTAATATCAACACCAAGTTCTCTTGCAAATTTTCTGACTTTTGGTGAGGCTGCAGTTTTTTTAGAAAAATCTTTTACGATAACATTTTTTGATCCAACTTCTCTTCTAATTTCTATTTTTTTTTCCTTAGTATTTTCTTTTTTAATTGTTTTGATTTCTTCAGTTTTTAATTGAGTTTCTACTTGATTGTCTTTTAATTCAATTTCTAATATTTTATCACCTTCAGAAACCTTATCCCCAACATTTAAATTTAATTCTGTAACTATTCCATTATGTAATGAAGGTATTTCAACACTCGATTTATCACTTTCAATTGTTATTAAAGGATCATTTTTTTTAATCTCTTGACCTTTTTTGACTATAATTTCAATAACCTCTACATCTTTAAATTCACCAATATTTGGAACTTTTATATCTTTTTTGGGCATTCTATAATTTTGTTGGCATAGGTTTATCAATATCAATCTTATACTTTTTGATTGCTTCTTTTGCATATTTTGATGCAATAAGCTGTTCCTTAGCTAAAATACTCAACCCATATGTTGTGATATGTTCCTTATCAACTTCAAAAAATTTTCTTAACTTCTTTCTTGTATCACTTCGACCAAATCCATCCGTCCCTAATGAATAAAAACTTTTATTTATATATGGTCTAATCTGATCAGAATTCATTCTCATATAATCAGAAGCTGCTAAAATTGGCCCTTCAGTATTACCCAAACATTTTTCTACATAGCTTTTTTTAGGCTCTTTATCAGGATTTAGAAGATTGTATCTCTCTACCTCAAGGCCATCCCTTCTTAATTCATTAAAGCTGGTTACACTCCAAATCTCACTATCGATTTGATACTCATTTTGTAATATTTCCGCACCAGCTATCATTTCTCTTAAGATTGTGCCAGATCCAAGAAATTGAATTTTAGTTTTTTTATACTTGTTAAACTCCTTTATTTTATACATTCCTTTTAAAATACCATCCTCACATGATTTATCTTTGGGCATTTCTGGATGAGGATAATTTTCATTCATGGTTGTAATATAATAGAAAATGTTTTCTTTTTTCTCATGCATTCTTCTTAAACCTTCTCGAAAAATGACTGCAAGCTCATAGTGAAATGTTGGATCATAAGATCTGCAATTAGGAATAGTTGAGGCCATTAAATGGCTATGACCATCTTGATGTTGTAAACCTTCCCCAGCAAGAGTTGTTCTTCCAGCGGTTGCTCCAATCAAAAACCCTCTCGACTGGCTGTCAGCACCCGCCCAAGCAAAATCACCAATTCTCTGAAAGCCAAACATTGAGTAAAAAAGATAAATTGGGATCATTTCTATATCATGGTTTGTATATGAAGTCCCTGCAGCGATCCAAGATGACATCGCTCCAGCCTCGTTAATTCCTTCCTCTAAAACTTGACCACTCTTTTCCTCTTTATACGAACTTAATTGAGCAGAATCTTCTGGCTCATATTTTTGACCTTCATGAGCATAAATTCCTATTTTTTGAAAAAAACCCTCCATTCCGAATGTTCTAGCCTCATCAGGTATAATTGGAACCAGTCTTGGTGCAACATTTTTATCTCTCAAAAGGTTTGTTAACATTCTGACCAATGCCATTGTGGTCGACATTTCTTTTTCACCTGTAGAAACTTTCATATTATCGAAAATATCTTTTGGTGGTGCTTTAACAGGTTTCGCGTAAGTTGTTCTTTCAGGAATAAAACCACCCAGTTGAATTCTTCTTTCATTTATGTATTTAATCTCTGGAGAATTTTGATCAGGCTTGTAGTATTCAATATTCTTAACTTGTTGATCTGTTAATGGAACATCAAACCTATCTCTGTAATACATTAAGTCGTCGATATCTAACTTCTTAGTCTGGTGAGTTGTATTAACACTTTCACCACTTTTGCCCATTCCATACCCCTTAATAGTTTTTGCAATTACAACTGTAGGACTTCCAACATTTTTAGATGCTTTATCATAAGCTGCAAAAACTTTATGTGGGTCGTGACCACCCCTGTTTAATCGCCAAATATCTTTGTCTGAAAGACTGGAAACCAACTCTTTGGTCTCTAAATATTTTCCAAAAAATTTTTCTCTCACATACGCACCGTCTCTTGCTTTCATTGCTTGATACTCGCCATCGACAGTCTCATTCATTGTTTTAACTAAATGACCTGTTTTATCATTAGCAAGCAATGGATCCCAATAAGAACCCCAAATAACTTTTATAACATTCCATCCTGCACCTCTAAAAATTCCCTCTAATTCCTGAATTATCTTTCCGTTTCCACGAACTGGTCCGTCCAGTCTTTGAAGATTACAATTTACAACAAATATTAAGTTATCTAATTTTTCTCTTGCGGCTAAACCAATCGCGCCTAAAGATTCCGGTTCATCCATTTCTCCGTCACCTAAAAATGCCCAAACTTTTCTCCCTTCATCTTTGATGAGGCCTCTATTAATTAAATACTTCATGAATCTTGCTTGATAAATTGCAAGCATTGGACCTAATCCCATGGACACTGTTGGAAATTGCCAAAAATTCGGCATTAGCCAAGGATGAGGATATGAAGAAAGACCACCAGGGTTTACTTCTTGTCGAAAACTATCTAATTGTTTTTCGTTTAGTCTACCTTCCAGATAAGCTCTAGCGTACATACCTGGAGCGCTATGACCTTGAAAATAAATTAAATCTCCGCCAAATTTATTATTTTTAGCTCTCCAAAAATGATTCATACCAACATCGTAAAGAGTTGCAGCAGATGCAAAAGTTCCAATATGCCCTCCAAGTTCTGGGAATTTTTTATTTGCTCTAACTACCATTGCGGCAGCATTCCATCTAATTAAGGATCTAATTCTTCTCTCTATGTTTTGATCTCCATTAGATTTTTTTTCCTCGTTAACTGGTATAGTGTTTATATAAGGAGTATTTTGCGTATAGGGTATATTGGCACCCTCCATATAAGCTTTGTTGATAAGTTCTTTAATTAAATAATGTGCCCTCTGATTTCCGTCTTTTTCTATTACTGCTGACAAAGACTCTAGCCATTCACTTGTTTCTAGTGGATCGATATCGCCTTCTTTAACCACTTGGATTATTTTTGGTTTTTCGGCCTCAATTATTTTTTGTGGAATATTTTGGTCCTGATGTTTTTTTAAAGTACTCTCAGCTTCTTGAATTAAATTTTCAGTTTCTTTTGGAACACTTTCTTTTTGAGATAATGATTGATTTGAAGAAATATTTATTAATAGATCTCCCTTTGAAACCTTATCTCCGACTTTGACATTTATAGACTCGACTTTGCCAGAAAATATTGATGGTATTTCAACACTCGATTTATCACTTTCAATAGTAACAACAGGATCATTTTTTTTAATATCTTGACCCTCTTTTACTAAAAGTTCTATAACTTCCACGTTCTCAAAATCACCTATGTCAGGAACTAACAATTTTTCAGTCATTTTTAAAAGTTTTATACATAAAAAAAAATTTACTTAATCTTTAATTTTAACACATTCTATCCAATTTTTTGACACTCTTTATTGAAATACTCAAATAATGATTAAAAAGTTATTAAATATATTTATTCAACCAAAATTCAACACATATAAAGATGCTAATGTGTGGATCCAAAAAATATTGTTAGAGGAAAAATACGGAAAAATTAATTCCTAAATTTTTTCTACACATAGCGCAATTCCCATACCGCCACCTATACAAAGTGCGGCACAACCTCTTTCTTTATTCTGTTTTTTCATTTCATGTATAAGTGTCACAAGTATTCTTGCTCCAGATGCACCTATTGGGTGACCTAAAGCAATAGCCCCACCATTTATATTAACTTTGTTTTCATCAATACCCAATTCACTGATAACTGCTATGGCTTGAGCGGCAAAAGCCTCATTAATTTCAAATAAATCGATTTCATTTAAATTCCAATTTACTTTTTTTGATGCTTGGCGAATAGCTTCTATAGGACCAAGACCCATTAAAGACGGTTCCAAACCAACAGATGCCCAGGAAATAATTTTGGCCAATGGTTTGAGTGAATTTTGTTGAGCTTCCTTAAATGTAGTTAATAGTAAAGCAGCTGCTCCATCATTTATACCAGATGAGTTTCCGGGTGTTACAGTCCCACCATCTTTAAAAGCTGTTTTTAATTTTTCTAAATCAGATAACTTTAAATCTTTTCTTGGGTGTTCATCTTTTTTTAAAATAATACCTTTGTGATTTATCTGCACTATTTCATCATCAAATTTATTATTTTCAATTGCAATTTCTGTTTTTTTTTGGGATTTAAGAGCAAACTCATCTTGTTGTTTTCTAGAAATATTAAACTTTTTTGCAACATTTTCAGCTGTAACTCCCATGTGGTAATTTTTAAAAGCATCAGTTAAACCATCATGAATCATAGTATTGATTAATTGATCTTTTGAAATTTCTTTTTTCTCTGAATAAAAATAAGAGTAAGGTGTCATCGACATATTCTCTTGACCCCCACAAATTACATTTTTTGCATCTCCTAATTTAATTTGTTGGTAACCTGAAATAATGGCTCTTAGTCCTGATCCACAAACTTGGTTTACCAAATAAGCAGGTTTGGATATGGGGATCCCAGCATTTACTGCTGCTTGTCTCGCAGGGTTCTGTCCTCCAGCAGCAGTTAAAACCTGGCCCATTATTACTTCATCAATTTGATTATTAGATATTTTGCTTCTTTTCAAAACCTCATTTATCACGATAGTACCAAGTTGATCTCCTTTCAAATCTTTTAATGATCCCTTATAAGTGCCTATAGGAGTCCTAACTGCACTACAAATGACCACGTCATCAGGTTTGTTGTTCATAAATTTTAATTTTATCTTATCATTAAAATACACTAAATATTGATATACTATAAACAAATATATTTATAAATGCGCCTGTAGCTCAATTGGATAGAGCGCTTGGCTACGGACCAGGAGGTTCTGGGTTCGACTCCTAGCAGGCGCACCATAAAAAAGGAAAATTATGTTAAAATGGTTAGAAAAAATATCTCTTCAAATGTCAGTAATATATTTTTTTGTTTCTATTTTTGTAATTATATTAATCTTAACTTTTGTATTATAAAAAATTATGTCTAATCAATTTGAACAAATCAGTCTCAAACCAGGTTTTATGAAACATAACGGAGGCCTTTTATTTAGAAATATCTCCGAAAATGAATACGAATTTAAATCAACAATTAATAATAATCATTTAAATGCTGCAGGAATTACTCATGGGGGTTATTTGTCTGCACTAATAGATGCCGGTGCCGGTACAGCAGCACATCGATCAGCTGATAATGCACCCTGCGTAACAATTTCTTTAGATATAAAATTTATTGGATCATCAAAAGTTAATGATGAAATCTACGGGAAAGTTAAAATATTAAAAAAAACAAAAACTCTTGTATTTTTATTTTGTGAGTTAAATTGTAATGGTAAGATAATTACGTCAGCATCAGGAATTTGGAAAATTTTAAAAATCAAAACAACTGAATAAGCATTCAGTACATAATCTTTATAATTAATTTAATTATGTTAAGTTAAATTATTATTTAAAAAAAATGAGAACTTTTTATCTATCGATTCGGTCATGTTTTAGTCTATTTTTGTTCTTTAACAACAACTACATCTGGTAGATAAAAATTAATATATACCAAAGATAGAAATGACAAAAAATAAAATTACAGCTGTCCTTGGCCCGACAAATACAGGTAAAACTCATCTTGCTATTGAGACAATGCTGTCGTTTGACACTGGAATGATAGGTTTTCCTTTGAGATTGTTAGCTAGAGAAGTTTACGACAAGGTAATTAAAAAGGTAAGTTTAGATAAAGTTGCATTAATTACTGGTGAAGAAAAAATAATTCCTACAAATGCAAAGTATTATCTTTGTACTGTTGAATCTATGCCTATTGATAAAGAATTAGATTTTGTAGGCGTGGATGAAATTCAAATGTGCGCAGACCATGAGCGAGGTCATATTTTTACAGACAGATTATTGAACTTAAGAGGAATAAAATTAACAATGTTAATGGGATCAAATACTATAAGACCAATTATTTCTAATCTTGATGATGACATCGAATTTATAAATCGAACTAGACTTTCAAAACTTTCTTATGTTGGTCATAAAAAAATTTCAAGAATTCAAAGAAAAACCGCAATTATAGCATTTTCTGCAGAGGAAGTTTACGCCATCGCTGAACTTATAAGAAGACAAAAAGGAGGCGCTTCTATTGTTATGGGATCTTTAAGCCCAAAGACAAGGAATGCACAAGTAGAGCTGTATCAATCTGGAGATGTTGATTTTCTAGTCGCAACTGATGCTATTGGTATGGGAATTAATATGGATCTTGATCACGTTTATTTTTCCAATTTAAAAAAATTTGATGGAAAAAAATTAAGAAAGCTAAATTTAGCAGAAATTGGACAAATAGCTGGTAGAGCAGGAAGATATATGAACAATGGAAATTTTGGTATAACAGGAGAATGCAAAGAAATAAATGCTGATGAAGTAGATTTATTGGAAAATCATAAATTTGAGGAAATCCAATCCTTATTTTGGAGAAATTCAAATTTAAATTTTGAAAGTCCTTTTAAATTATTAAAGTCTTTAGAGGAAAAGCCTAATAGAAGATGGTTAAGAAAAATACATGAGTGCGAAGATGAAAAAGCCTTAAAATTTTTTTTAAGAGATAAAAATTTGGAAAATATTAAATTTGATAAAGATAGATTAAGTCTTTTATGGGAATGTTGCCAAATACCAGATTTTGTTAAAAAAACCTATGGCAATCACTATGAAGTGATTGAAAATGTGTTTAAATATTTAACAAGTGAAAAAAGTCAAATTACAGATGATTATATGCGACTTCAACTCGTCAAACTTGATAAATTAGATGGAAATGTAGATTCTTTATCAAATAGAATTGCAAATGTAAGAACTTGGTCATATGTTTCAAATAAAAATAATTGGATAGAAAATCAAAACTATTGGATAGAAAAAACAAAACACTTAGAGGATAAGTTATCAGATAGATTACATGAGGAGCTTACAAAAACTTTTATTGACAAAAGGGCAAGTGTCCTAGCAAGAGGCTTAAAGCAAGATATGGAATTTGATACTAAAATCTTAGAAAATAACAAAGTAATGATTGATGATCAATTTATTGGAAAGATAAATGGACTTAAATTAGAACTAGATTTAAAAAAGGGTGCTTTAGAGACAGATATCAAATCTCTCAAAAAAGCAGCAAGACAGACAGTTGGTCCAGAACTTAAAAAAAGAATAGATACAATAACCGAGACAGGTTTAATAGAACTAAACGAGGATTTTAAAATTTATTGGAGAAAGTCTCCAATAGCAAAATTGCAACCAGGTAGAGATTATTTAAATCCAAATATTGTTCTTATAGTTGATGATATTCTGGAAACAGATCAATTAAAAAAATTAAATAATTATTTAGTGAAATGGCTAAAAAATAAAATACAAAATGTTTTGAGCAGTTTAATTGATTTGAGAAACCTTAAGGAAAAAAATTCATCAATTAAAGCGCTTGCATATCAATTGTATGAGAACAATGGAGTCCTTCAAAGAAATCAAGTTACAGATTATCTAAAAATATTAGGACAAAATGAGAGGAAATTTTTGAGAGATCAAGGAGTAAAATTTGGAAGATATCATGTATTTTTACACAAATTAATCAAACCAGAGGCTGTGTCCTTAAGAACTTTACTTTGGAAAAATTATCATCAAAAATATTTTAATTTAAAACCTCCTGTGTTTGGCTTAAATTTTTTAGAAAACGACAAAATTAAAAACAGAAATTTTATGTTACTCTGTGGATTTGAGAAATTTGACAATTTTTACGTAAGAATTGATATTTTAGAGAGATTATTTGTTCAAATTATTAATTCAAACACAGAAAAGAATGAAATTAAGTTAATTCCTGAAATGTTGAATTTACTTGGATGTAATAAGGACAACTTTAAAAAGCTTTTAAAAATTATGGGTTATAAAGTTTTTGAAAAAAATAATGAAATATTTTTTAAATACAATCCAAGAAAAAGCTCAAAAAAAGTAAGTAAAAAATTCATTAAAGAAAGTCCTTTTAAAGTGTTAAAAAATTTAAATTTAAACCAGTAAGTAATGTTTTTTAAAGAAAAAAAAGGAGATACTAAAACTAGTGATTTAGCAAGAGTTGCGGCATTATTGATACATGCCGCAAAAATTGATGAGAACTTCTCAAAAGAAGAAGAGATTATAATAAGTAAGGCACTTTTGAAAATAGGTGCAAACCAAGATAATTTAGAAAATATTTTAAAAGAAGGTAAAAAAATAGAAGAAAACTCTAACCAAATTTTGGATTTTACAAGGGAAGTTAAAAATATGGATGATAAAAAAAAAATTGAAATTATAGAAACCCTTTGGAGAATAATTTACTCAAATAAAGAAGCAGATATGTATGAAACTAATTTGATGAGACGACTTGCAGGCTTATTGTATATTGACAATAAGATCATGGGAGATATCAAAGAAAAAATTAAAAAAGAAAATCAATAATGACATATATAGTTAATGACAAATGCATTAAATGTAAGTTAATGGATTGTGTTGAAGTTTGCCCTGTAGATTGTTTCTATGAGGGAAAAAATATGCTTGTAATTAAACCTGATGAGTGTATAGATTGTGGCGTTTGTGAGCCTGAGTGTCCTGTTGATGCAATAAAAGCTGATACAGAGCCAGGGTCTGAAAAATGGCTAGAGATCAATAAACAATATTCCGAAATCTGGCCAAATATAACAGTTAAGAAAGATCCTCCATCGGATCACGAAAAATATAAAGATGAGCAAAATAAGTTTGAAAAGTATTTTAAAGAAAACCTTTAAAAAAAGTAAAGCTACTAAATCGAAAAAAAAAGCAAAAACCAAAAAGATTGTTAAATTAAAAAAAGTAAAAAAGAAGATTAATAAATTACCAAAAAAATTAATTAAGACTAAAAAAATACCTTTAAAAAAATCTATAAAATCTGAAGTCAAAACTACAGAACAGAAAAGTGATGGTTTAAGAATCACAAAAAATAATGAGGCTAAACCAGAAATTAAAAAAGTAAAAAAACAAGAAACAGAAAAAAGAGAATATAAAATCAAAGATTACGTCGTATACCCAAAACATGGTGTTGGGCAAATTACTGAATTTAAAAAAATAAATATTGGAGGAATAGACGTTGAAACTTACGTTATAAAATTTGAAAAAGATAAAGCAAATGGAATGGTGCCTGTTAATAAACAATTACACTTAAGACCATTAGCTACTATCAATCAGGTAAATAAATGCATCTCAATATTAAAAAGTAAGCCTAAAATAAAAAGATCTATGTGGAGTAGGCGAGCACAGGAATATGAGGCAAAGATTTCATCAGGTAAAATTTATGAGCTAGCTGAAGTAGTAAGAGACCTTAATAAGGGGGATGATTTGATGGTTGACCAATCTTATAGTGAAAGACAATTGTTTGAAAAAGCATATGAAAGAATTCTTTCAGAATTTCAAATAATTCTAAATCTGTCATTAGAGGATACTCAAAAAAAATTAGATAAAGCTTTAAAAAGAAACTTAAATACTCAACCAAAACCAAAAGCAGCACCAATAAAGCAAGCTTCATCAGATTTACCTGAAGAAGAGGCTGTTTCAGAAAATGAAGAAGATATAGAGGAATAAAAAAAAACGCCTCTCACACGTAAATCGTTATGAGAAGCGTTTTTAATAAAGAATACTAAGTAATTATCTTCTTCTTCTTTTTTTAGCTTTTTTCTTAGCTTTTTTCTTAGCCTTCTTTGCTTTTTTTCTTCTCTTAGGCATCTTTAGCTCCCTTTTTTAAGTTAAACGAATCAATTGATTCGCTATTAATCTATTTTTATTTTTTTATGTGCCTTATGTCAAATCTTAAATTTTAAAGAAAACTTTTAAAATGAAAATTAAAATAAAAATTTTTTTTTAAAAAAATTTAAATTGTAAAAAAGTTAGTGTTTATGCGCTTAATAATCAAATTTTTTTAAAAAAATTAATAAAGTTTTTCTAAATCTTCTTTATATTTCTCTAAAATTTTTTTTCTTTTTAGTTTTAAAGTTGGTGTTAACATTCCATTTTCAATTGTAAATTCTTCATTAATTAATTTTATTTTTTTTACTCTTTCAACAAGAGATAAGTTTTTATTTAGATCATCTATATATAATTCAATCTCTTTTTTATTTTTTTCACTATCACTTACAATTAAAGCAACTAAATAAGTTTTTTTGTCTCCATAAACAAAACTTTGTTTAATTTTGTCGTCAAGACACAATAAATTTTCAATTTTTGAGGGTGAAATGTTATCACCACCAGAATTTACAATAATTTCTTTTTTTCTGTCAGTAATTTTCAAATTTCCCTCTTTTGTAATTTCACCTATATCTCCTGTGTGTAACCAACCATTTTTAAGTATATCGCCTGTTTCTTTTTTCATGTTCCAGTAACCAAGCATTACATTCTCGCCTTTGACCAGAATTTCACCATCCTGTGCAATCTTCACCTCATTAGTTTTAAAAGGAGGTCCAACTGTATCAATCTTGATTTTTTCAGGTATATTACAACTTACTACTGGAGATGCTTCTGTTAGGCCATAACCTTGTAAAGTTGGCAGTCCGATAGAATTCAAAAATTCTCCAATTTTTTGATCTAACGCACCCCCTCCAGAAACAAAAGCCTTTAAATTTCCGCCAAACTGATTTTTGATTTTTCGTCTTACTAATTTTTCACATAAATAATTTAGTATTTTTTCTTTTAAGCTCATATTCTCATTATTTAGTTTTTTTATTCCAAGCAAAATCGTCGAAGATATTAATTTTTTCTTGAAACCTGTTTGTTTTGAGAAATTAATCGAAATCTTGCTATACAAATTTTGATAAAATCTAGGCACAGCAGTCATTATGGTTGGTTTAGCAACTGACATATTAGATAATAATTTTTCTAAACTTTCAGCATAATAAATTTTTGCTCCTAATGTGATTTGTACAAATTGAACAGCATGTTCATATGAATGAGATAAGGGTAGCCAAGTTAAAAAAATAGGTTCACTATCTTTAACAAGCGAATTCAAAATTTCTTGCGCACCCTCACAATTAGATAAAATACCCCCATGACTCAGCATTACACCTTTAGGGTTACCAGTTGTTCCTGATGTGTAAATGATACAAGCTAGATCTTTTCTTTCAATATTTTGGTTAAAGCTTAAATGATCCAAAGTTTTTTCTTTAGAAAATCTTTCAAAAATATTTTCTATACTATCAATTTGTTTATCTATATTTTCTATTGATAAAACTTTTATTTGATCTGAAATGAATTTATCTATTTTTTTTAATTGAGTATAATTTGAGACAATACAAATTTTTGGATTACAATCATTAATGATATATTCATAATCTTTTTCAGAGTAAGTTGTAAATAAAGGAACTGTTACCCCACCAGCGTTCATTATGGCTATATCAGAAATAAGCCATTCAGGTCGATTTTCGGATAATAAAATGCACCTATCCCCTTTAGATAAATTTTTTCTTAAATATTCAGATAAAATTTGAATATTTCTTTCGACTTGTTTCCAAGTAAGAAAATCTTTTTTATTATCCTTTAACCACTTTAAAAATGGTTTATTAGAAGTAGAGTTTAACTCCTTATATTTCGTGAAAAAAAGTTCTACTAAACTGTTAATTTTATTCAATTCCATAATTTGGTGGGCGAAGAGAGAATCGAACTCTCACTTCTTGCGAAACACGATTTTGAGTCGTGCGCGTCTACCAGTTCCGCCATTCGCCCTAGTTATTTAATAATTTATTAAATAGTATAAGAACTAAAATTATATTAAAACCAAAAAATGTTTAAAAGTCTTTACAATAAATGTTTAGATTTAGCAGCTCACAAAAGTTCTAAATATTATTTGGCAATAGTCTCTTTTGTTGAAAGTTCATTTTTTCCTATTCCGCCAGATGTAATGGTTGTTCCAATGGTAATATCAAAAAAAAATGATTTTATTAAAATCTTTCTTATAACTACAATTTTTTCAGTTTTGGGTGGTATGCTTGGTTACTTAATTGGTGCGTTCTTTTTTGAATTTGGAGCACACATTATGAGTTTTTATGGTTATGAGGATAAGTTATCAAAAATAAAAGAAAACTTAGTTAATAGTGATGGTTTTTATGCTTGGTTAGGAGTACTTTTTTTTAGCTGGTTTTACTCCTCTTCCATATAAAGTTTTTACAATTGCAAGCGGCCTAATAGGATTCAACTTTTTAATCTTTGTTTTGATAAGTTTAATTTCCCGAGGATTAAGATTTTTCATCGTATCGTACCTTTCTTATAAGTTCGGTGATTTATTTAATGAATATATGGATAAGCATGGGTCAAAATGGTTTACAATAATTGGAATATTAATTGTTATTATTGGCTTAATAATTTATCTGATTTTTAAATCTCATGTTTAACCTTAAAACTGAAATTTACTTGAGAATAATTTTTCTGTTTAGTCTAATAGCTTTGATTTCTGCTTATTTTATAGAGCATGTTCTGGGCCACCAACCATGTAATTTATGTTTGATAGAGAGAATTCCTTATGGGTTAAGTATAATTTTGATATCTCTAATGTTTATTATAAAGAAAAATGAAAATTTCTTTATTTTGCTTTTAATACTAACTTTTATTTTTTCTTTTTTTATTTCATTGTATCATTTCGGCATAGAACAAGGCATTTTTCAAGAATCAACTGTTTGTGGTGTAAAAAACTTTTCTGAAAATGTAAGTAAAGAGGAATTACTAAACCAACTAAGTGAAAAGACTATAAGCTGTAAAGATGTGACATTTAGGATTTTAGGATTATCACTAACTACTATTAATATTGTAATAAGTATATTATTTATTATAACCCTAGCAAAAATTTTTACTAAATATGAAAAAAACTGACAGAAGAGTTGAAGAATTTATTAGAGTTGACCATGCAGGCGAGAGGGGTGCTGTCAAAATTTATGAAGGTCAGTTATTAGCTTTAAATACAATTGTTAAAAATGACAATTTAAAAAAAACAATTGAGGATATGAAAGAACATGAAGTTGAACATTGTCAATTTTTTGAAAACGAAATAAAAAAAAGAAATATTGAGCCAACAAAATTTTTGCCATTGTGGGATCTGCTAGGTGTAGGTTTAGGTTTTGGGTCTACTATTCTTGGGAAAAAAGCAGCTATGCTATGTACTGCCTCTGTTGAAGAAGTAATAGATAAACATTACCAAGACCAAATAAATCAACTTGGTCCAGAAGAAAAAAATCTAAAAAAGAAAATTATAAAATTCAGAGAAGATGAGCTTCATCATAAAGATATTGCTTATGAAAAAGGAGCTACCAAAAAAGGCATTTATTCAATTATGGATAAAATAATAAAAACAGGTTCAAAAATTGCAATTCGAATATCAGAAAAAGTATAAAACTTAAGCTTCTAATTCAACATCCCAATATAAATAATCCATCCAGCTTTTATGTAAATAATTTGGGGGAAAATTTTTTCCATTACGATGTAAATCTTCTGTTGAAGGTTGATAAGGATGTTGGGCCAGTTTCATGCCCGATAATTTTAATAGTTTGCCTCCTTTTTTAACGTTACAAGCTGAACATGCTGTAACGACGTTATCCCAATTAGTTTCTCCACCTTTTGATCTAGGCAATAAATGATCAAAAGTTAATTCCTCGTTGCTGCCACAATACTGGCAGGAAAATTTATCTCTCAGAAAAACATTAAATCTTGTAAAACTTGGTTTAGATTGAGGAACAATATAATCTTTTAGAGCAATTACACTAGGCAATTGCATATTAAAAGAAGGACTTCTTACTACACGATCGTAATTACTTACTATAATTACACGATCTAAAAAAACTGATTTAACAGTATCCTGCCATGACCATAGTGATAGAGGATAGTAGCTCAATGGTCTATAATCAGCATTTAAAACTAGTGCAGGACATTTTTCTAGTGAAACATCTTGATCAATAAAATTATTCATATCAAATTTTAACTTAAATAAAAATTTTTTTCAATATTTAGGAATTATTAAATTTTTTTAAGATATAATTCAATGCAATACTTGAAGCATTTACAGGAATATGATGGTCACAATTTTTTATGAGATGCGTCTCAATGTCTATGTTATTTCTCATAAAAAAATCTTTTGCCTCTAACATAAAATTTGGCGATACAACTTGATCAGAATCACCATGAATTAACAAAATACTTGATGGGTTTTTTTTTCTCAATTTCAAATCCTTTTCATCAATAATTTTTCCAGAAAAACCCACAACACAATTAAAAGGTTCTTCAGAAGTAAGTCCTAAGTTTATTGACATCATGCAGCCTTGGCTAAAACCAGATAAACATATTTGTTTATTTTCAAAATTAAATTCATTTTTAATTTCATCAATAAATTTTGATAACTTTTTTTCAGCCTTTATAGATTGATCCAAAATATACTCTGGATCATCTTTGCTTAAATCAAACCACTGATATCCATTTGGGTTTATACTGCATGGTTCATGACCATTGGGACAAATAAAAATAGTATTAGGTAAATGTCTTTTCCAGTTCAGTGAGAGCATACTAATATCCTTGCCATCACCACCATAACCATGAAGTAAGATGATAGCATTTTTAATCTTTTTGTTAGTCTCTGGTTTGACCATTACTGAATCTAGGCAAAATGTCATAGTGTGTGAATTATGTTTTTTTATTTTAAAAACACCCTACAATACCTTCATGTTATCTGGAATAATAGTTAAAATATTATCTATAATTTTGTTAATGGCGGTTGGGATTGTTTTAATTCTTGGTATCGGAACTTTATTTAAAGGTGGTGAAACCAGCAAAAAATATTCAAATAAATTAATGCAGTTAAGAGTTTTGCTTCAATTTATTGCAATAATTGCTTTAGTTGGTTTTGCATATTTTTTCAAAAATTAGTTGTAACTAGCCAACCATTCAACAAAATTTTTTTCCTTAAAATCTATTGACCCAACAATTCTTGCAAACTCATATCCATCCTTGTTTATCAAAATTGTGGTGGGCACTCCTCTTAGTCCAAACTTTTTCGCTAAGGTAATTGGTGAGTCGAAATATATCTTAAGATTATCTATACCTAAATCCTCAAAAAATTTAGAGGCTTTTTCTAAATTATCCTGACCAACATTAATCGGAAATATTTTTAAATTGTTTAAATTTTTTTGAGATTGCAATTGATCAAGAGATGGCATTTCCTCTTTACATGGGGCACACCAAGTTGCCCAAAAATTGAGTAAAACCAAATTGCCTTCAAATTGATCAAGTTGAATTTCATTACTCTGATCATCTAAAAACGTTAATCCATCATATTTTTTAAGCTCTTTATTGATAACAAGATTTTTTATATCTTTGATTTCTGCTGCAACACAATTAGATATTAAAAAAGCAAATAATATTAAAAATCTCATGTTAAATAGGTATAATTAATTATCATGTCGAAAAATAAAAACAACCAGGCAATATGGGTCAATAGAATAAAAAAAAACACTTCATCAATTTTTCAAAAAGTGGGAAGTTCTATAGATGTTGATAAGAGATTATATAAAGAGGATATAATTGGATCAATTGCACATGCCGAAATGTTATTTAAACAAAAAATTATCACTTTTAAAATAAAGAATAAGATTGTTTATGGTTTAAACAAAATCAAAAAGGAAATAACGAACAAAAAATTTGAATTTAATAAAAAGTACGAGGATATTCATATAAATATTGAAAAAAGACTTTTCGAAATAATTGGTGAAGATGCGGGTTTTATTCACACAGCACGATCAAGAAATGATCAAGTGATCACAGACTTAAAAATTTGGATGAAATCATCAACCAAAGAAATTAATGTTCTATTAGATACTATTATTAAAAGTGTAATAAAAGCAGCAGAAAAAAATATATATACCCTTATGCCTGGATTTACTCATTTAAAAAATGCTCAGCCAGTTTCATTTGGCCACTATTTGATGGCTTATGTTGAAATGTTTAAAAGAGATAAAAAGAGATTCATAAATAATCTAGATAGTTTAAATGAAAATCCTTTAGGTGTCGCAGCTTTAACTGGAACCTCTTTTAATATTGATAGAAATTACACTACAAAAAAACTTGGATTTACAAAACCAACTAATAACTCAATAGATACAATTTCTGACAGGGATTTTGTGCTAGATTTTCTTTACTCTATTTCAGTCTGTGCCATGCATATTTCTAGAATAGCTGAGGAACTTATCATATGGAACTCTGATGCTTTCAAGTTAATAAATTTATCAGATAAAGTTGTAACTGGTTCTTCGATAATGCCACAAAAAAAAAATCCAGATTTACTGGAATTTTTACGAGGAAAGTCTGGAATTATTTATGGTAATTTGTTTTCTATGCTTACAGTTTTAAAAAGTTTACCTTTATCTTACTACAAAGATCTTCAAGACGATAAGGAAATTGTTTTTAAATCTAATGATACACTACAAAATTGTTTAAAAATACTTGATGAGATTCTTAAAAATTTTACACCAAATAAAAAACAAATGATAGAATTAGCTAACACAGGATATTTGACTGCAACTGATCTTGCAGATTATCTCGTAAAAAATCACTCAATGCCATTTAGAAAAGCATACAAAGTGACTGCTAATATTGTGAACTTTGCTGAAAAAAAGAAAAAAAATCTCGATCAATTAACGCTGGCTGAACTTAAAAAAATTGAACCAAAACTATCAAATGATGTATTAAAAGTGTTTGATTTAAAGAATTCTGTAAATTCTAAGAAATCATATGGTGGAACATCTTTTGATAATATTAAAAAAATGATATTGAAATATAAGAGAAAAAAATGAAAAAAAAGATTATTTTAGCAATAATTGTATTTTCTACATTGATCGCTTGTGGAAAAAAAGGAGACCCAGTCTATAAAGAATCTCAAAGTAATTCAAAAATACCAAGCTACTTTCTAAATAAAGCTTAATGAGATTTTTAAATAGTAAACTTAAGATTGAAAATACAATCCTGCAAAATATTGCTAAAAAATATGGAACACCTGCATATTGCTACTCGTATAAACAACTAAGAGAAAATATAAATGATTTTAAAAAAAATTTTAAATCCATATCACCATTAATTTGTTTTGCTATTAAATCAAATACTAACTTAAATTTAATAAAAGAAATAAAAAAATTTGGACTTGGGGCAGATGTTGTATCAATGGGTGAATTAATGTTAGCTCTTAAGGCTGGAATTAGTCCAAAGAAGATTGTTTTTTCAGGAGTTGGTAAGACTTCCAAAGAAATCAATTTTGCAATTGATAAAAATATTTTATTAATAAATTCAGAGTCCAAAAGTGAAATCATAGAAATTGATAAAATTGCTAAAATAAAAAAAAAACAAGTTAATATTGGTATTAGATTAAACCCAAATACTGATGCGAAAACTTTGAGCCAAATATCGACAGGTAAAAAAGATAATAAATTTGGAGTTAATGATAAAACATTTTTTGAACTTGTAAGATATTGTAAGAATTCTAAAAATATTAATTTAAAATGTTTAAGTGTTCATATTGGAAGTCAAATTTTAGATCATAAACCCTATGAAAAAATGTTAAGAATATTAGATAAAATCATCAAAAAGACCCAATATAAATTTGATTTTATTGACCTTGGGGGAGGTATGGGCATCCCATACAATAATGATAAAAAACTAAATTATAAAAAATATCATTCAGCAATTAAAAAATTTTTAAAAAATAAAAAATCTCAGATTATATTTGAGCCAGGTAGATCAATAATCGGCAATACAGGAGTTTTAATATCAAAAGTAATTTACATAAAAGAGAGTTATAAAAAAAATTTTGTTATTCTAGATGCTGCTATGAATGATTTGATGAGACCCGCACTTTATGGTGCAGTACATCGCATCTTACCTTTATTAAAAAGAGGTAAAAAATCAAAGAAAATTTATGAATTTGTTGGCCCAATTTGCGAAAGCACTGATAAGTTTACGTCCATAAAAAATTTTCAAGAACTAAAAGAGAAAGATTTTATCGCAATTTGCGATGTAGGTGCCTATGGTATATCACTCAGTTCTAATTATAATCTTAGACCTAAACCTATAGAAATATTAATTAATGGATCTAAAATAAGAGTAGTTAAAAAAAGACAAAAGCACCATGAGATAATTTAGCTTTTGATAATTAATGATAAGAAACTTTCTATTTTCAATTTTCTTTTTTTCAGGAATAATTTTAATTTCAATTATTTTTCTGCCAGCGTTAATCTTACCACAAAAATTTACACTTTTTGGTGGGAAATTAATGGGTTATTGGGCTGCTATTTGTTTAAAAATTTTCTTGTCCACAAAAATCATTGTCAAAGGTAAAGAAAATTTAATTAAAAATGAAAAATTTTTTATTGCTTCCTCTCATCAATCTATGTTTGAAACTTTTTTCCTACAAACAATTTTTAATTCTCCTGTATTTATCTTAAAAAAAGAATTACTTATGATACCTATTTTTGGCTGGTACTTAAAAAAAATAGGATCAATTTCTATCAAAAGAAATAAGGTATCGAGAGAAAACATCAATTTTTTTGAGGATATTTCTAAAATAATTGCAAATACAAATCGACCAATAATAATTTTTCCTCAAGGAACTCGAGTATTACCCCACGAACAACCTCCATTTAAAAAAGGTGCATCAAGGATTTATGAAGAATTGAAAATAAAATGCCAACCGGTTGCTATTAATTCTGGTTACGTCTGGCCAAAAAAAGGAAAAAAAGATATTAACAAAACAATTACAATTTCAATTTTGGAACCTATCAAACCTGATTATTCCAAGGAAGAATTTTTAGGGATTTTAGAGAAAACTATATATTCTGAACTTAAATTGCTAAATTAACCTTTCATAGGCATTACTACAAAAATACTATCGAAATCACCAGGATCTTTGATCAGCGCAGGTGAACCTGAATCATTTAGAAACATTTCAATATTATTTCCATCTAATTGTGAAGCAACATCTATAAGATATTTAGAATTAAAACTAATTTCTAAATCATGATCAAATTTCACTACAAGGGATTCTTTTCCATCACCGCTGTTGGTATTATTTACAGACAAATCTAATTTATCTTTACTTAAGCTAAATTTTACACCATCTTTTTTATCAAGCGATACTGAGGCTACTCTATCCACCGAACTTTGAAAAATTTTAAGGTCAATTTCTAATTTTTTTTGATTATTTTTTGGAATTACTTGAATGTAATTAGGAAATTTTCCATCTATTAACTTAGAAATTAAAATACTATTATTTAATTCAAATTTTATCTTAGATTTCATATTTGAAATTTTTACATCACCATCATAATTTTCTAATAATGAACTTAATTGAAAAATAGTCTTTTTAGGTAATATAATCGGTTCAAAAATTTTTTTTTCACTTAATCTGAGTTTAGAAATGGACATACGATGACTATCAGTTGATACCGCAGTTAAGTAATTCTTATCCTCAACCTCTGTTTGATGAAAATAAATTCCACTTAAATAATGTCTGGTCTCATCATTTGACACAGAAAATTTACATTTATTTAGCAACTTTAATAGGTCTTTTGATTTAAGGCTAAATTCATTCTCATTAAAATTTTCATCTGTTAAAGGAAATTCCGAAGCGGGCATACAATTTAAATTAAAAATAGATTTTTCTGATTCTAGATGAAGTTTGCTATTGTCTGTTAAAGTTAAATTTATTTTTTTTCCTGATGAGAGTTTTCTAACAATATCATACATAGTAGACGACGTAGTGGTTGTTTTTCCCTCCTCTATGACTTCGACGTTATTTATTTGATTAATAAATATTAAGTCTAAATCTGTCGCTGTTATAGTGAGTTTTGAATTTTGTGCATCGAGCAATATGTTTGACAATATTGGAAGTGTACTTCGTTTTTCTATGACTCCTTGACAATAATTTAATGCTTGCTGTAGGTCTTGTTGGTTTACATTAAATTTCATTTTCTTTATTGCTATATAATATTTGATTTTTTAGTTTATCTATATTTGCAATCATATCTGGATCTTTTTCTTTTAATTTTTCAATAGTTTTAACTGAGTGAATTATAGTTGTGTGATCTCTATTTGAAAACTCTCTTCCAATTTCAGGAAGAGATTTTGAAGTCAAAATTTTTGTTAAATAAATTGCTGTTTGCCGTGGTCTCACTAGGTACCTAGATCTTCTTGATGAAAGCATTTCATTTTTACTAATCTTAAAAAATTTACACACAATAGTTTGAATGAGATCAATAGTTACTTTATTTTCATTTAAATTAAGTAAATCTTTTAATATAACTTTTGTCTCAGCTAAGCTTGGTATTTTGTTATAAATTCTTGAAAAGGATATAATTCTATTTATTGCACCCACCAATTCTCTTACACTCGTTGTGATTTTAATGCTCATAAAATCCTTAATTTCTTCAGGTATATTAAACTTTTCAGGATACAAATTATTTAAGTCACTTATTTTACTTTCAAGGATTTTTTTTCTGAGTGCTAAATCAGTTTTTTGAATATCCACAACTAGACCTCCTGCAAATCTTGACTTTATCCTCTCCTGAATTCTTGACAGCTTATTAGGAGATCTATCAGCAGAAATTATAATTTGAGAACCTTTGTCTAATAATGCATTAAAAGTATGAAAAAATTCTTCTTGCATTGCCTCTTTACCATTCATGAATTGTATATCATCAATTAACAAAATATCAGTATTACGAAAATACTCTTTAAATTTGACCATATCATTAGATTTGATTGATTTTACAAATTGATACATAAAACGTTCTGCCGATATAAACATAACCTTATTGTCTTTTTTCAGGTGATAACCAATTGCATTTAAAAGATGTGTCTTGCCCATTCCAACCCCACCATAAAGATAAAGTGGATTATAATGTGAAATATTCTCTGAAACTTTTACAGAAGCTTCGTATGCTAATTTATTGCTGGAGCCAGTAATAAAGTTTTCAAAATTTTTGTTAGGATCTATTCGATTATATTGTAAATAAGAGTCTTTTATAAAAGAAACATTTTCTTTATTTTCTATGACATTAGTATTATTTTCATCCTGAGTTGAAGTAGGTTTATTTTCAGTTATTTTGAATTCAATTCGAACAATTTCTTTTTTATAATTTTTTATAATTTTCAAGATTTGATCTAAGTATCTAGATGTAATCCAATCACGAATGAATCTAGTAGGTACAGATAATAAGATATAATTATTGATTTCCTCGACAAAAGTTATTTTTTTAAGCCAACTTTCGTAAATATCTAGTCCTAATTTATTTTTCATTTCAGCTTGAACTAAATTCCAATCAAGAATATCGGATTTAGAATCTTTTAAACTATTATTATTTATAGAATTGTTCATAAATGTGGAGAGTGTTCAGTTAGAACCATAATAAAATTATTGCAACAAATAATTTTCAAAAATAAAAAAAAAATAAAATCTAGGATTGTGTAAATTTTTTTTTTTTAAAAAAAAGTATTTGACAAAAAAAAATAAAGAAAAATAAAAAAAAATATAAATAAAATTTATAATTGAATTAAATAAGTTTGTTTATTTACTAAATCTAAATATTGTGTGGAGAATTTTTAAGATCACAGATTTTGTAGATTTAAAAGTTGTATTAGGATTGACAACCTGAAGTGTTATTAAACTAGATTGATGCTATTTTTTTGGTAAACCTTGAAACGTTTCTAGAAGCGTTTTGTTTCTTTACGATGCCTGTTTTAGCTATTTTCATCAACTCAGAATTCAACTTAGGTAAGAACTTTAAAGCCTCAGACTTCTTTTTAGCTTCAATTAAAGAATTCATTTTCTTCAAAGCATTTTTATATCTACTTTTTCGAGCCTTATTAACAGCTGTTTGTTTTGAAATTCTTCTAATTCTTTTGATTGCTGATTTTGTGTTAGCCATATGCGCAGGGGTATAACTTGAGAATGAATTTTGGTCAATTAAATAATTATTATATTTGGCAGATATTACAAAAAAAAGAAGATCTATTGGAAATCATTTTTTTTTTAATAATTCCGTTGCATCCATACCTCTTACAATTAAGTCCTTTTCTCTCATAAACATTAAAATTCTTTTGGAAATTTCCTGATTTACCTGATGTGTTTTTAAAATCTCTAATACTTGATCCTCCCTTTTTGATAGCATTAATCAAAACCTTTTTAGAATTAAATATTATTTTTTTACAATCTTCTTTATTTAATAAAGATACTTTTTTATCAGGTTTAATTTTACATAAAAATAAAATTTCACTTGCATAAATGTTTCCTATCCCTGATACAAAATTTTGATCTAATAAAAAATTTTTTATATTTTTTGTTTTTCCTTTTAAAAAAGAATAAATATAACTTAAGTTAAATTCTGATTGAAAAGGTTCTGGTCCAAGTTTAGAGAATCTTTTATCCAAAAAATGTTCATTAACGACTATTTCAAAAAAACCAAATCTTCTTGGATCGTTATATACAATTTTAAGATCATCAAAAACTATTTCTACGTGATTATGTTTTTTAGGTAATGTAGGTGAGCTATAAAAACTAGTATTAGTTACCAAACTTTTTTTTTGATTATAAATTAGATGAATAGTTCCTGACATACCCAGATGTAAAAGACAATAACTTTGATTTGACAGGCAAATAATCAGATATTTTGAAAATCTTTTTACTTTGATTATTTTTTTGCCTTCAAGGAATCTTGGAAAATTAAGTGGGATTTTAGTTCTTAAATTTCTATTTCTAACTATTACTTTTTTGACCTTTTTTTGTTTAATCTTTTTGTCTAAAGATTGACGTACAATTTCTACTTCTGGTAATTCTGGCATTTAATACTATATTGATTATATATTTTTGAATTATGCAACAATATCTACAAAATAAAAAAGGATTAGTCCAAAATGTGTTTAATCAAGTGTACGATCGTTATGATCTAATGAATGATTTTATGTCATTAGGGATTCATCGATTGTGGAAAAAAAGTCTGTTAAATATGATGAATCCATCCAGTAATCAAAATTTAATTGATGTTGCTTGTGGTACTGGAGACATAGCTAAACTATTTGTTAAACATGTAAATAAATTATCTCGTATTGCATGTGTCGATCCAAATAAAGGGATGATAAATAAAGGGAAAGAAAAGTTATCTAAGTTTAAAAATATAAATTGGATTATATCTCCAGCCGAAAAAATTCCTTTATCTGATAATTTATTTGACTTTTATACTATAAGTTTTGGTTTAAGAAACACTGCCAATATAGATAAAGCTCTTTCTGAGGCTTATAGAGTTTTAAAACCAGGGGGTCGTTTTTTATGCTTAGAGTTTTCAAAAATTCAGAATACAAATTTAGAAACCCTTTATAAAAATTACTCTAAGCTAATACCTTATATTGGCAAGTTTGTTGTTGGTGAAAAGCAGCCGTATGAATATCTAATTAAAAGTATTGAAGATTTTTTAAACCAGGAGGAATTAATTGACGCAATGGTTAAAAACAATTTTGAAAAATGTACCTATAGAAATTTATCAGGTGGAATAGTTTCTATTCATAGTGGATGGAAATTTTGATGGTAAAAAAATTAATTATTCTCTTTAAACTTGGAAGAAAAGTAGCTTGTTCTGATATTTTAAATATTGTATCAAAATTTAAGGAACCACCTTTATCTATAAAGATTTTATTTAAGATATTATCATTTTCCTTTTCACCAAAAAAACAAATAGATGCAAATAAAGACGAGGGAGAGAGACTATCTGACTCTTTAGAGTCAATGGGAACAACTTTTATTAAACTTGGTCAATTTTTAGCAACCAGACCTGATATAATTGGTGAAGAACTTTCCAAAAAACTTGAAAACCTTCAAGATAAATTGCCACCATTTTCTCTGTTACAAGCTAAAGAAATAATTAAAAATGATCTAGGTAACGAAAGTTATGACTCTATAATAAATTTAAGTGAACCAGTTGCTGCTGCTTCAATTGCTCAAGTCCACAAAGCTCAAATTAATGACAATGGAGTTCTTAAGGACGTTGCAATTAAGATTCTAAGACCAAACATAAAAAAAATATTCAATGAGGAGATTGATGCAATAATGCTTTTTGCTTTCTTAATAGAATCATTTATTAAAAAGACAAAAAGACTCAAGCTGGTAGAAGTAGTATTTTTATTAAAAGAAATCACAAATCTAGAGATGGATTTAAGATTTGAAGCAGCTGCTGCAAATGAATATGCTGAAAATACAAAGAATGATGTTGGATTTAGAGTTCCTAAAATTTATTGGAATTATACAAGCGAAAATGTAATGACCCTAGATTGGGTGGATGGAATATCTATTAGAGAAACGGAAGAACTAAAAAATAAAGAATTTAATACTGAAAAAATTGCAGAAGATATTATTCAAAATTTTTTAAGACATGCTGTAAGAGATGGTTTTTTTCATGCAGATATGCACCAAGGCAATATTTTCGTAGATAATGATGGTCAAATTGTTCCTATTGATTTTGGAATTATGGGTAGATTAGATAAAATGAGTAAAAGATTTTTAGCTGAAATTTTATTTGGTTTTATTCAAAGAGATTATCGTAAAGTTGCTGAAGTACATTTGATTGCAGGTCTTGTGCCAAAAGAAGTTCCAATAGATGATTTGGCTCAAGCCCTAAGATCCATCGGTGAACCAATTTTTGGTCAAGCAGTTAAAGATATTTCTGGAGGAAAATTATTAAAGCAACTATTTGATGTCACAGAAAAATTTAACATGCAAACTCAACCTCAGCTTCTAATGTTACAGAAAACAATGGTTGTTGTTGAAGGTGTAGCTAGAAAATTAAATCCAAACACAAATATTTGGACCACTTCAAAACCAGTTCTTGAAAGTTGGCTAAAAGAAACAAAAGATCCAATGACAAAACTAAATGAAACACTTCAAAATACATCTGAAGTAATAAAAAGATTACCGGAATTTCCTGAAATTATGGATAAAGCTAATCAAGCTCTTACTTATCTTGCTAGTGGACAAATCCCACAAAACTCAAATTCCTATACGGCCTTAAACACTCAAAAATCAGAAATGACTGCTTTTAGAAACCAATCTATTATTGGTTTATTAATCCTTGTAATTTTTGGTCTTTTAATATTTTAATTCAGTCGATGAAAGATTTATCAAACAAAAAAGTTCTTTTTATAATATGTGGTGGAATTTCTGCTTACAAAAGTCTTGAAACGATAAGAATGTTTAGAAAGAATAATGCTGAAATAAAAACAATACTAACTAAAAGTGCAAAGGAGTTTGTAACCCCATTATCTGTAGCCTCATTAACTCAAGGTAAAGTTTATGATGATTTATTTAGCCTAGAGAATGAGACAGAAATGGACCATATTTCTTTATCAAGATGGGCCGATGTAATTATCGTCGCTCCAGCAACTGCCAACACCATTTCCAAATTAAGCCAGGGTAACTCAGACGACTTAGCATCCACAGTTATATTAGCTTCAAATAAACAAGTTTTTTTAGCTCCAGCAATGAATGTTAGAATGTGGGAACATCAGTCTACACAAAATAATCTAAAAACATTGAAAGGTTTTGGCTACAAAATTATTGGGCCTGAAATAGGTGATATGGCTTGTGGTGAATATGGTGAGGGTAAAATGTCTGAACCTTTATTTATTTATGAAGAAATTCAAAATTTTTTATTAAGTAAAATTAAAAATAATAAACTCAAAGCACTAGTAACCGCGGGTCCTACTAATGAATATATAGATCCTGTAAGATTTATTACAAATAAATCTAGCGGTAAACAGGGTTACGAGATAGCAAAATCGCTCTATAAAAGAGGTTTTGATACCACTTTAATATCTGGACCTACAAACCTAAAAATAGATGAAAATATTAAATTAATCAAAGTTGAGACTGCTGAAGAAATGTTTAAGGCCACTCAAAAAAATCTTCCGACTGATATAGCTGTATTTGCTGCTGCTGTTGCTGATTTCAGAGCTAGTTATGAACATAAAGAAAAGATTAAAAAGGTTGATAATTTAACATTAAACTTGGAAAGGAATATCGATATTTTGAACTATGTTTCTAATCATAACTCTATGAGACCAAAAATGGTTATAGGTTTTGCTGCTGAAACAACAAGTTTAGAGAAAAATGCTGTGCAAAAATTAAAAGATAAAAATTGCGACTGGATAATAGCTAACGACGTCTCAAAAGATGAAAGTGGTTTTGATAATGAAAATAATGAAGTTACAATTTTCTATAAAAATGAAAAAATGAAAAAGGAGAAACTTTCATTAAAAAAGAAGTCAGAGATTTCAGAGGAAATTGTAGATAGAATAGTTGCTCAAATAAATTAATGGTTAAAGTTCTAATCAAAAAACTTGACCCAGCTGTACAATTACCCGAATATAAAACCAGTGGCGCATCAGGTGTAGACTTAGTCGCATTTATAAAAGAACCCATTAATCTAGAACCTAAAACATCTGTTTTAATTCCCACAGGATTATCTGTTGCTTTCCCAGAAGATTACGAGATTCAAATAAGACCAAGATCAGGTTTAGCAGCCAAAAATAATATTAGTGTATTAAACACTCCAGGAACAATTGATAGTGATTATAGAGGAGAAATAAAGGTTATCATCTATAATCATGGTAATGAAAATTTTTCAATTAATAATGGTGATAGAATTGCTCAAATGATCCTAGCACCTGTGGTCAAGATGGAATTAGAAGAAAAAAATGATTTACCTAAGTCTATTAGAGGTAAAGGTGGATTTGGTTCAACAGGTAAATGAATATCAATTTAGATAAAAATCAAATAGAGAGATTTTCAAGACAAATAGTTTTAAAAAATATTGGAAGCTTAGGTCAAAAAAAAATTATTGGAGCTAAAGTTTTAATTATTGGAATGGGGGGTTTAGGTTGTCCTGCGGCTGAGTTTTTAGCTAGAGCAGGCGTAGGTGTTTTGGGCATTGTTGACCCTGATATTGTTAATTTATCAAATATTCACAGACAAAGTCTTTACAGCATCGAAGACTTAAAAAAATCCAAAATAAAGTCTGCTCAAAAAAAATTAAAAAAGATAAACTCAAAAATAAAAGTAAACGCGTATAAAATAAGATTAAATATTAAAAATTATCAAAGAATTATAAAAAATTATGACTACATAATTGATGGATCAGATAATTTTGAAACAAAGTTTTTTATTAATGATGTTTCAAGAAAATATAAAAAATTTCTTGTAACTGGAGCAATAAGTAAATTTGATGGTCATATTTTTAGTTTTGATTTTAAAAATAAAAAAACACCTTGTATAAGATCTTTTTATCAAGAATATGAGATTTCAGACGATATATTAAATTGTGAATATGAAGGCATCTTGGGGACAGTAGCTGGTATAATAGGAATTATGCAAGCGAATGAAATTTTAAAAAAAATTTTATCTATTGGTAAAAATTTGAATGGTCAAGTTTTGGTTATAGACCTATTAAATCTGAATTTTAGAAAAATTAAATTTAAAAAGTTAAAAGATGTTAAAAAAAAAATTTAAACTTTTTCTTATAACTTTATTTTTATTATTTTTTACCTCATTAAGTTATGCTCAAGAAACTTTCTTGTCTTTAAAGAAAAGTAAAGTGAATGTAAGGTATGGACCGAGTTTTGAATCTCCTATAAAGTTTATTTATAAAAAAGTGAATTTGCCTCTAAAGCAAATTGATAAAAAAGAGAACTGGCGAAGAGTAATTGATTTTAAAAACAACAGCGGATGGATACATTGGTCTCAATTAAAAAAAATAAATTCAATAATTCCCACAAAAGACAAAATTTTATTCGAAAATCCGACAAATTTTTCTAAACCATTGGCTAAAATTAAAAGTGGAAGAGTTCTAATAGTTCAAAAATGCAATGGAATTTGGTGCAAAATAAATACGGATGATTTTGAAGGTTGGATAAAGACAGACAATATTTGGGGTGTATTAGATTAAGAGTTTTTTGATTTACTCGCCCACCACTTATCTAAAATAAAATACCATATAGAATTAGCTATTGGTTCTACTATTGCGTCTGTAAGTGCTATCATAAAGCTAACATCAGCGACAAACATTAAAACAGTTATAGCTATAGCAAAATGACCAATTGTATAAATAATGGTTCTTAAAATTGAACCTCTATTATTTGAGTAAATCTGACCAGCAGCTTTGAATATGCCAGTTGTTAATTCCATTATTTTTCAAACGGACTATCAAGCACACAAGCAACTAGGTGCACTCTAGCCTGTTCTCCACCATTAAAAAAATTATGATATTTCGTATTATTTGTTATCCATACCTTACCATCAGCTGGAAGATGTTTTGCCACATTTTCAATTACCATTGAACAGCCCTTATTAGTTATAATGGGTACATGCAGTCTACATTCAGGATCTTTATGCCAGCTTAATGTTGATCTTGGCTCTTTTAATAATAATCTAACTCTACCTAATTTAAACCTTTTATTTAAAGTGTCGTAAACTTCTTTAAAATAAGTATTTTCAAATTCAGGAACTAATTGAGTATATTTTGACTCATCAATATCAACGTCTCGCGAAACCTCTTTTCCAGTTTCATCAGCAATTGTCCAATATTTTCCTCTTATATTATTACCTTCGATAGAACTTCTATCATTTGGAATTTGATTTAATGGTATTGCTCCAAAGTGGGTAACTCCAGGAGAGTTAAATTTTTTAGCTTTTAAAACTTTATCCAAATCATTTCTTAACTTTGATATATCAAAATTAAGATTAGGAACTTCGTAGAAGTCCTCAAAATTTGCTGTTCCCATATTTTTTTGTCCTGCTTTATAAAATTAGTTTAATTTCAAATCAAATCGATCAGAATTCATAACTTTCACCCATGCTGCAATAAAATCTTTTACAAATTTATCACCAGAATCTTCACATGCATAAACTTCCGCTAGAGCTCTTAGTTGAGAATTTGAACCAAAAATTAAATCAACTCTTGTCGCCTTCCATTTAATTTTTTGAGTTTTTCTATCTTTACCAATAAATGTTTGTTCAGATTTATCTTCCTCTTTCCAAGTCGTATTCATGTCTAAAAGATTTATGAAATAATCGTTAGTAAGAGAACCAGGTCTGTTAGTAAAAACACCATGTTTTGAGCCATCAAAATTTGTGTTTAATACTCTCATACCACCCACAAGTGCGGTCATTTCTGGAGCTGTTAAACCCATCAACTGAGCCTTATCAACTAGTTTTTCCTCTGCAGAAACATTTGAAGCTCCACCATTTAGGTAGTTTCTAAAACCATCTGCTTGTGGTTCTAGAAGACTAAATGAGTTAATATCAGTCTGATCTTGTCTTGCATCTCCCCTTCCTGCCGAAAATGGAACTTGGACTTTATAGCCAGCTTTTTTTGCAGCCATTTCGATACCAACACCGCCAGCTAGTACAATTAAGTCTGCCATTGAAACGCTTTTCTTTTTATTATCGAATTTGCTTTTAATTTTTTCTAAAGCTTTAATTACAGCCGATAATTTTTTTGGATTGTTCACTTTCCAATTTTTTTGTGGTTCCAACATTATTCTTGCACCATTAGCACCACCTCTTTTATCAGAGCCCCTAAAGGTAGATGCTGAAGCCCATGCAGTAGAAACTAAATTTGAAATTGATATTTTTGATTTAGAAATTTTACTTTTTAAATCTTTAACATCTTTTGATTTGAGTTTGTATTTAGGTTTATCGATTGGGTCCTGCCAAATTAGTTGTTCTTTTGGAACCTCGCTACCAAGATAGCAAACTCTTGGTCCCATATCTCTGTGAGTTAATTTAAACCATGCTCTTGCGAAAGCATCGTGAAACTCTTTTGGATTTTGATGAAAATGTTTAGTGATAGGACCATAACTAGGATCAACTTTCATCGATATATCGGTTGTTTGCATCATTGGTGGATGAAGTACACCTTTTTGGTGTGCATCAGGAACCATTTTAATCTCTTGCCCATTTTTCTTCGGAGTCCATTGATGAGCGCCAGCTGGGCTTTTTGTAAGCTCCCACTCATGTCCATATAAACAATCTAAATAACCCATATCCCATTGAATCGGATTTTGAGTCCAAGCGCCCTCAATACCACTACTTATTGTATCAACACCTTTTCCAGATTTATATCCGCTATTCCATCCAGTTGACTGGTCTTGAAGTCTTGAAGCCTCAGGATCCGGTCCTTTGAAAGACTCAGATGCTGCACCATGAGATTTTCCAAACGTATGTCCTCCAGCAACTAATGCTGCTGTCTCATAGTCATTCATAGCCATTCTGCCAAATGTCT
The DNA here is from genome assembly GCA_902616725.1 of uncultured Pelagibacteraceae bacterium. GTDB lineage: Bacteria > Pseudomonadota > Alphaproteobacteria > Pelagibacterales > Pelagibacteraceae > Pelagibacter. The sequence continues at coordinate 40,248 of CACMTZ010000001.1, read as the reverse complement.
CTCTAATATCATGTGCTGCCAGTTTTGGATCTGGATTAGCATCGGGACCTTGTGGATTTACATATATTAAGCCCATATGTGAAGCTCCTAATGGCTGCTCTAAATCTCTCTTTCCACTATACCTTTCCACACCTAACATTTCTTTTTCTGAGCCCCAATAAATATCATCCTCTGGCTCCCAAATATCAGTTCTTCCTGCTCCAAAACCAAAAGTTTTAAAACCCATTGAGTCTAAAGCAACGTTTCCAACAAGGATGAATAAATCTGCCCATGAAATTTTTCTTCCATATTTCTTTTTAATAGGCCATAAAAGTAATCTAGCTTTATCTAAGTTTACATTATCTGGCCAAGAATTAAGCGGTGCAAATCTCTGGTTCCCTGTTCCTGCCCCACCTCTTCCATCGCCAGTTCTGTAAGTTCCTGCAGCATGCCAAGCTAGTCTAATAAATAACGGACCATAATGACCATAATCTGCTGGCCACCATTCTTGTGAATCTGTCATTAATTTTTTTAGATCTTTTTTTAATGCCTTGTAATTTAATTTTTTAAATTCTTTTGCATAACTGAATTTTTTATCCATAGGGTTAGATAAATTTGAATGCTGACTAAGAATTTTAAGATTTAAACTGTTTGGCCAAAAGTCCCTTACTGTTTGACCTCTTCCTGCAGAAAACTTTGCTGGTGTTCCTGCTCCGGTAAAAGGACACTTGCTCATTTGATTAGCTTTAAAAGACTTGTTTTTGAAATTTTCAGTACTCATAATTTTAATATTTCCCCCATGGTTATAGTATGATTAATTTATAATAGTTCTAAACTAAATGTCAACAGTTTAGAATGATTATAATATAAATTTAGACAGGTTGATTTTTTTAATTTTGATTTTGAGTATCACTCGCAACTCTTACCAAAACTTCCACGGAACTAATTTTTTTTCCTGTAATATTATTTTTAATATTAACTTTTCCTATTTCGTTATCATTGCAGTCTATAAGTAAATTTGTATCCTCATCATAAAAATGATGATGTTTAGTTATATTTGTATCAAAATAACTTTTATCACTACTGATCGTTATCTCTTTTAAATAACCCTTGTCTTTAAAAGCATGAACCGTGTTGTAAATTGTTGCTAAAGAAATTTTCTCATTAAAATTTTCTGAAATATTTTTTGCTAAATCGTTAATAGTAAAGTGAAAAGTTTTGTCTCTATTAAATAAGACTTCACAAATTTTAAGTCTTTGTTTAGTTGGTCTAAGACCAGAATTTCTTAATTTGCTAACAAATTCGCTATTTTTTAACATTGTTAATTATAATAATTCTAAACTTTATGTATATTATAATGGTTTAAAATCAAGTATTAAGGTGATCTATTTATGAAAAAAAACTCCTATTCTTATGAAGAACTTATAAGTTGCGGAAACGGAGGTCTTTTTGGTCCAGGAAATGCAAAATTACCACTTCCACCAATGTTAATGTTTGATAGAATTACTGAAATTAATGACAAGGATGGTGCTTTTAAAAAAGGCTCTTTAAAAGCTGAACTAGATATAAAGAAAGACCTATGGTTTTTTGATTGTCATTTCAAAGAAGATCCAGTGATGCCAGGATGTCTTGGACTTGATGCTATGTGGCAACTCGTAGGATTTTATTTGGGCTGGATTGGAAATCCTGGAAAAGGCAGAGCCTTAGGCGTTGGTACAGTAAAATTTACAGGAGAAGTTTTACAAAATGTTAAATTAGTAAAATATGAAATCGATATGAAAAAAATTATGTCTCCTGGTGGTACAACTGTTGGTTTGGCTAACGGGATATTATTAGCAGACGAAAAAAAAATTTATTCAGCGGATAATTTAAAAGTGGGGTTATTTAAACAATGAGAAGAGTTGTAATAACTGGTTTAGGTGTAGTTTCTTGTTTGGGTAATAATCAAGAAGAAGTTCATCAATCTTTATTAAATTCAAAATCAGGTATCTCATTTGCTAAAGAGTATAAAGAGCATAATTTAAAAAGTCATGTTCATGGTAAACCAAACATCAAACTTGAAGATCATATAGATAGAAAGACAATTCGATTTATGGGTTCAGGATCAGCTTATAACTATATTGCGATGAAAGAGGCGATCAAAGATTCTGGTCTTGAGGAAAAAGAGGTAAGTAATTTTAGTACTGGTATAGTCATGGGATCTGGAGGCCCTTCAATTGAGAACGTGATTTTAGCAGCTGATAAAACAAGAGCAAAAACACCAAAATTAATGGGTCCTTTTATAGTTCCAAGAACCATGGCAAGTACCGCATCTGCAACTTTAGCAGTTCCATTTAAAATCAAAGGAACTAATTATACAATGAGTTCTGCATGCGCGACTAGTGGTCACTGCATTGGAAATTCAATGGAACTAATTCAAATGGGTAAACAAGATATTGTTTTTGCTGGTGGCAGTGAGGAAATACATTGGGCAATGACAGCAATGTTTGATGCTATGACTGCACTATCATCAAAATATAACAATACACCTCAATCAGCATCAAGAGCATATGACAAAACAAGAGATGGATTTGTAATCGCTGGGGGAGCGGGTGTGTTAGTTTTAGAGGAATATGAGCATGCAAAAGCTAGGGGTGCCAAAATTTATGCTGAGTTGACAGGTTATGGTGCCACTTCAGATGGATATGACATGGTAGCTCCATCTGGAGAAGGAGCTGTAAGATGTATGAAAATGGCAATGGCTACCACCAAAAACAAAATTGATTATATCAATACTCATGGAACTTCTACACCAGTAGGTGACATAACTGAACTAAAAGCTATCAGAGAAACCTTTGGGGAAGAAATTCCAAAAATAAGTTCAACAAAGTCTTTATCGGGTCACCCTTTAGGTGCTGCATCAGTTCATGAGGCTATATATTGCTTAATTATGATGAAAAATAATTTTATTGCAGGATCAGCAAATATTTCTGAAATGGACGAGGATGCTAAAAAATTTCCAATAGTTTCGAAAACTAAAACCAACTCCATTTTAAATACAGTAATGTCAAATAGTTTTGGTTTTGGTGGAACTAACGCTGCTTTAATTTTTGAGAAAGTGTAATCATGAGTTTAATGAAAGGTAAAAAGGGATTAATCATGGGTGTTGCAAATGAAAGGTCCATTGCATGGGGTATTTCTCAGAAACTATCTGAAGCAGGTGCTGAACTAGCATTTACGTATTTAGGAGATGCCTTAAAAAAAAGAGTAGTTCCCTTAGCAGAAAAATTAAACTCAAATATAACTTTTAGTTGTGATGTTGAAAAAAAAGAAGACGTAATAAAATTATTTGAGGATATAAAATCAAAATGGGGTAAAGTTGATTTTGTTGTTCACGCGGTTGCTTTTTCAGATAAATCAGAACTAGCAGGTGAATATTTGAATACCACTAGAGAAAACTTTTTAAGAAGTATGTTAATATCATGCTTCTCTTTTACTGAAGTTGCAAAAGAAGCATCAAAAGTAATGAAACAGGGTGGTAGTTTACTGACTTTAACTTATGAGTCCACTAAAGCTATTCCAAATTATAATGTTATGGGTGTTTGTAAATCAGCATTAGAGGCTAGTGTAAAATATTTAGCTAGAGACCTAGGTGCCAAAGGCATAAGAGTGAATGCAATAAGTGCTGGACCAATTAAAACATTAGCCGCCTCTGCAATCGGTGATGCAAAATTTTTGTACAAATGGAATGAAGACCACTCTTTTCTAAAAAGAAATGTTGATATTTATGATGTGGGAAATTCAGCTTTATATCTTTTAAGCGAACTTGCAAATGGTGTTACAGGTGAGATTCACTATGTAGATGCGGGATATAATAAGGTAGGAATGCCAGATCCTAAAAATATCTCTTAAAAATTTTAATAAATAAATCAGCTTTCTAAATATCAAAAAATTTTTTATTAAAATACATAACTTCTGCAAAAAAAACTAAACCTGAAAATAAATTATTATTCTCAAGATCTATACCAACCAATCTATAATTATTTGGAAGTAAATATTTCTCCAGATCGCTGAATGAAAGATATTTATCTCTTACATTATCAAAAGCTAATTCAGTAAGAACAATTTTAATTTTGTTTTCTCTTAGTGTATTTATTGCACCACTTAAAACTTTGTCTTCATAACCTTCTGTATCCATTTTTAGTATATCTATTTTTTCAATTTTATTTTTTGCAACATAATCGTCAATAGTTCCGATATTTACTTTTTCAACTTTCTTTACATATTCATTCACACCAACATTGTATTGTCGGCTTCTTGTTTTTAACCATTTAGTATTAGAGTTAAATTGATGAAAAGTTGAATTTTCAGTTCTATGAGAAATATTGAAATTTTTAGTTTCTCTTTTATCTCCAAGAGCGTGGTTATTAATAAAAATATTTCTATGAGTTGAATAATTTTCTCTTATTTTTTGGATAGCTTCTTCAACTGGCTCAAATGCATGTATTGTTGGATTATCAAAAAGGTCCAAAAACCTTCTTATTGTTTGGCCTTTATTAGCGCCCACATCTAATATTAATGGATCTTGAGATAAATTTTGTTTCAAAATTTCATCAAAACTTAGATTTTTCACTTCTGGATTAATTCTTTTTAAATCAAAACCCAAAGAATTAAAAAATATTTTGACAAATCTTTTTAATCTCTTCATATAAAAATATTATTATATTTAAGTGATCTTGCAAATAGTGTTATAGGTGAAAATTAATTATATAAATTCTCAACATCATAAAACTGGAGTCTCTGGCTCGAAAATATAGTCTAAAATAAGAAATCTCTCTGAAAGCAAATCAAATCTCTTCCTATTCTTAAAAATTTATAGTTTAAACCTTCTAACTCAATTAATAATTTTTCTATGTCATTTTTTTGAGCATGTATCCATTCAAATATAATCATTGGTTTTATATTTATTGTCTGTATAAAATTATTTAAGATAACTAAATCATAGCCCTCAACATCTATTATAAGCAAATCAAAATTTTGAAAGTTATATTGATTAATCAATTCACTAATTGTTTTACACTCAATAAATTTAGAAACTATATGCTTTTCTTTTATGCCATGGTTAATCAAGTGTTTTTTGTTAAATGATGACAACACATCAAGCCATTCAACATTGACTTCATTATATTTTTTCTTGTAAAACTCGTAAAATTTCCTATTTACACAAAATATTTCTTTACTCTTGTTGTCTATATCAACTGCTAGATTCAAACATTTTGCTTTAACAAAATTTTCATAATTTTTCTCTAATTTTTTAAAAGCATCTTCTATAGGTTCTATCAAAATTGCCTCTAAATTATCATCGAAGCAATTGAATAAAAAATCATCACTCTTGCCATCATTAGCTCCGATTTGAATAATTTTTTTTATCTTCTTTTTTCTAATGAGGTGTTTTAAAATATCTTCAATTTTAAGAGAAAAATTTTCAATTATTCTCTCACTCTTAGCTGACTTTTTATCAATTAGTTTATAACCAATTGCCCCAATAATTTTTTTTAATAACTTAAATTTTTTAATATCATGACTCAATTTTAGCCTTTCAATTTTGGGCTTGTTTTATTGAGAGTTTAACTTTGCCTCTATCAAAACCAATGACTTTTACTTTAACCTCATCTCCTTCTTTTACAACATCAGTAACTTTGGCCACTCTTTTGTCTGCAAGTTCTGAGATATGAACAAGACCATCTTGTTTTCCTAAAAAATTAACAAATGCACCAAACTCCATAATTTTCATAACTTTACCTGAATAAATTTTATTTAGTTCAGCTTTAGCGGTGATGTCTTTAATCATTTGCATTGCGATATTCCTAGACTCTTCATCTGGAGCAGCAACAGTCACGACTCCTTCATCATTCACATCTACTTTGGCACCTGATTTTTCAACAATCTCCCTAATTGTTGCTCCACCTTTTCCAATTACTGCTGCGATATCTTTTTTATCAACTGTAATTTTTTCCATTTTTGGAGTATGTTTTCCAACATCGGATCTTGATGCTGATAATGCTTTATTCATTTCACCTAAAATATGAACTCTTCCCTCTTTTGCTTGACTTAATGCCTGCTCCATAATTTCAAAAGTAATACCAGTAATTTTGATATCCATTTGTAGCGAGGTAATTCCATCTTTTGTTCCAGCAACTTTAAAGTCCATGTCACCTAGATGATCCTCATCACCTAAAATATCTGATAACACGCTAAAATCATCACCCTCTTTAATTAGACCCATTGCTATACCTGCAACAGGCTCTTTTATTGGCACTCCCGCATCCATTAGTGCAAGTGATGTTCCACAAACTGTAGCCATTGATGATGAACCATTAGACTCTGTTATTTCTGATACTACTCTAAAAGTGTAAGGAAAGGACTCTTTTGAGGGTAATGAAGAATGAATTGCTCTCCATGCTAATTTACCATGACCTATCTCTCTTCTGCCAGTTCCTATTCTACCAGTCTCGCCAACAGAAAAAGGTGGAAAATTATAATGAAGCATAAACCTTTCTCTTTGTAATCCATCTAAGCTCTCAATTCTCTGTTCATCATCAGATGTGCCTAAAGTGGCAGTTACGATTGCTTGCGTTTCGCCTCTAGTAAACAAAGCAGAGCCATGTGTTCTTGGCAAAACCCCAACCTCACATGAGATTGGCCTAACATCAGATAAACCCCTGCCATCAATTCTATTTTTATTTTTTAGAATATCTGTTCTGACAATTGTTTTTTCAAGATTTTTTAGCTCAGAATTTACATCAAGATCTGTGTAGTTTTCATCTTCCTCATAAAGTTTTTTTGCTTTATCGGTAATTTCTGAAATTTGGTTTGATCTGTCTTGTTTGTCTCTTGTCGCAAATGCTTTTTTAAGATCTTCAGTAAAAGTTTCCTCTAGTTTTTTCTTTACATCAGATAAATCTTTCTTCTCAACAATCCACTCGGGTTTCCTACATTCTTTAGCCAGTTCCTCTATAATTTTAATCACTGGAACAAATCCTTCATGACCAAATTTTACTGCATTTAACATCTCTTCCTCTGTTAACCCGTTCGCTTCAGACTCGACCATAAGCACAGCATCTTTTGTACCAGCAACAACTAAATCTAATTTTGATTTTTCAAGTTCAGTTTTTGACGGGTTCAAAACATATTTGCCATCGATATATCCAACTCTAGACGCTCCAACAGGACCCATGAATGGCATTCCTGATATAGCTAAAGCTGCAGAGGATGCAATAATTGATAAAATATCTGCTTCATTTTCTTTATCATAAGAAATTACAGTTGGTAACAACTGAACTTCATTTTTAAATTCATCAGGAAACAATGGTCTGATGGGTCTATCAATTAATCTTGAGATTAATGTTTCACTCTCAGTTGGTCTTGCTTCTCTTTTAAAATATCCACCAGGAATTTTTCCAGCTGCATAATATTTTTCCTGATAATTTACAGATAATGGAAAGTAATCCATATCTGGATTAACTTTTTTTGCTCCAACAACAGTTGCTAAAACAACTGTCTCCCCACATGTTGCGATGATTGCTCCGTCTGCCTGTCTTGCTACTTTACCTGTTTCTAAACTTATCTTTTTACCTTCTACTTCAACTTCCTTCTTGTATACTTTAAACATTTCATTTCCATTTCATTCGTTCGTTTCGTTCCATTCCGTTCTATCTTTCTTGACTCTTATTTTCTCAAATTCAATTTCGACAGGACATTCTTGTAAGAATCTACCTTATTTCTTTTAAGATAATCTAACAATTTTTTTCTTCTATTGACCGCTCTCAATAATCCAACAGATGAATGTTTATCTTTTTTGAATTGTTTTATATGTTTTGACAGCGTTTCAATTTTTTCTGTTAACAAAGCAATTTGAATTTCTGACGATCCAGTGTCTTTTTCATGTATTGCTAACTCTTGAGCTTTTTTGTTCATACTTCTATTTTCCTATTTATTTGTTTGTTTAATTAAATTCTCTATTTTCTCAGCATACTCAAAAGACTCATCTTTTCTAAAAAGTAGTTTTGGTAAAAATTTCATCACTACTTTTTGAGATAAGTTTTTCCTGATTTGAAATGAGTATTCTTTTAAAATATTTACAGTTTCTTCTGCATTTTTTCCTCCGAGAGGAAGCACATATGCTTTGGCTATTTTCAAATCTTGACTCATTCTCACTTCAGTAACTGTTATCGTATTTGTTTCTAAATTCGGAACTTTAGCCTCATTTCTCATAAAAATCATGCTTAAAGATTGTTTAATCATTTCACCCACTCTTAACTGTCTCTGTGAAATTGGTTTTCCTATTCTATCTGCCATTATATTGTCCTCTCTTTAGATGTAACACTAAAAGCTTCTATTGTGTCATTTTTTTTAAAATCCATGTAATCTTTGAGTGCAATTCCACACTCTTGACCATTGTTAACCTGTTTTACTTGATTTTTTTCTCTAAACAAACTTCCAACTTTTCCTGTAAAAACAATTGACCCATCTCTAATCACTCTTACATCAGAATTGCTATTAATTTCTCCCTCAGTTACTTTGGAGCCAGCAACTTTACCAGCACCTGAAACTTTGAAAATTTCTAAAATTTGTGCAGTTCCAATTACTTTTTCTTCCACATCAGGTGTTAATAATCCAGACATTCTTTTTTTTACAAAATCTAAAACTTCATAAATAATGTTGTAAGATGAAATATTTATTTTTTCATTCTCAGCAAGTTTTTTGGCTTCCTTGCTAGGCTTTACATTGAACGCTATCAAAACTGCATTTGAAGCTTTTGCTAAAGTCACATCTGTCTCGGTTACCATTCCAATATCGGCCAAAATTATTTTAGGTTTTACTTCCTCATGCTTAATCTGACTTATAGCGTTTTTTATTGCCTCAGAGGATCCATGAACATCAGATTTGATTATAAGATTTAATTCTTCAGTGGACTTATTAGAAAAAGCAGATTCTTGAGTAGCAAATGTGAGAGGATTTTTAGTATCTATACTTTCTTGAGCTCTATTTTCACTTAAAGTTTTAGCCTCTTTTTCGTTATCTAAGACTATAAAATCGTCCCCAGCTTTTGCAGCACCATTTATTCCAAGTATTTCTACTGGAGTAGATGGTGGAGCTTCATCAATATTTTTTCCCTTATCATTTATAATAGCTCTAACTTTACCCCATTTTAGACCACTTACAAAAAAATCTCCTTTTTTCAAAGTCCCAGTAGTAACAATGATTGTTGCAACCGGACCTCTTCCAATGTCAATTTTCGATTCTAAAACAACACCTGTGGCTTTTGACTCAAAATCAGTTTTAAGATCTAAAATTTCAGCTTGAAGAATAATTGCTTCAATAAGTTTATTTAAGTTTGATTTAGTTTTTGCAGATATTTCTACCATCAAAGTATCTCCTGATAAATCTTCAGCTATTAACTCATGTTCAAGTAATTGATTCTTAATTTTTTGTGGATCAGCCTCTGGTAAATCACATTTATTGATTGCTACAACTATTGGTACATTAGCAGCCTTTGCGTGCTTTATTGACTCAATTGTTTGTGGTTTTACACCATCATCTGCCGCAACAACTAGAACAACAATATCTGTTAATTTTGAACCTCTTGCTCTCATTTCAGTAAAAGCCGCATGGCCCGGTGTATCAATAAATGTTAATTTGTTTGATTGATTATCTATTTGATAAGCGCCAATGTGTTGAGTTATTCCACCAAACTCTCCTGATACCACATTTGCACTTCTTAACACGTCTAGAACTGAAGTTTTACCATGATCTACATGACCCATAACTGTTATAATCGGTGGTCTATTTTTTAAGTTTTCAGTCCTAGAAGCTTTAATTTTTTGAATTATCTCTTCTGCTTTTTCCTCTCGAATTGGGTTGTGTCCGAATTCTTTAACTAAATACTCCGCAGTATCAGCAGCTAAATTTTGATTAATTGTTACTGTTACCCCCATACCAAACATATGTTTAATAATATTACTGGATTGTTCCGCCATTCTGTTTGCAAGTTCTCTAACAGTGATAACCTCTGGTATATTTATATCTCTTTTAACTGGCTTTAAATTTTCTTGAACTTCTTCTTTGGTTAAACTTCTATTTTCCTTTTGTCTCGCTCTTTTGACAGAGGCTAAACTTCTTTCTCTAGCTTCAATTTGATCACTCAAAGCTCTAGAAACTGTTAATTTTAACTCTCTTTTTTTGGTATTAGATTTTACTGATTTTTTATTCTTGTTTTCATTTTCTTCTTTAAGTTTTTTAGTCGCTCTTTGTTCGGCTAACTTACGTCTTTCAAAATCACTTGTTAAAGGAGGTAATTTAGGAGTGTAATTCGGTTTACCAAAAGTTCCTTTGTTACTTGTAAAATTATTTTTGATTTTTGATGGGTTTGACTTAAATGAACCACCTCTACTAGTATATTTACCAGTTTGTTTTTCAATTATTACAGAATTGTTTCCAAGTTTTTTTACTTTATCTATATTTTTGATAGACTTTTTGGCTATGCCACCTGATATTGTTAATTTTGTTTTTTTTTCCATAGCTCATCTCTCAATCTTCATAAATAATTTTTCTTGCAGACATAACAAGTTCATCTGCTTCTTCTTTTGACAAAGCAAAATCTTCTAAGTAACCTTGAATTTTTACTCTTTCACCTTTTACTACATCATATCCACCAGTTAACTCATCTGATGCTAGATCGGCAAAATCTTGAAGCGTAAGAATTTTTTGATCACCTAAAGTAACCAGCATTCCGGGAGTTAATCCTTTCAAATTTATTAGTCCATCGTCTAGGCCTAATTCTCTAATCCTCTGAGAAATATCCTCTTGATCTTTTTGATGAAATTCTTTTGCTCTCTCTATAAGAGCTTTTGCAGTTTCTTCCTCTATACCTTCAATTTTTAACAGATTTTCTGCGGAACTATCTTTTATATCATCAATAGTAGAATAACCCTCAGCCACAAGAAGTTGCCCAAGTGTTTCGTCTAACTCTAAATTCTTAACAAAATTTTCTGTTTTCTCCTTAAACTCTAATTGTCTTCTCTCTGAGTCCTCTGCATCTGTCATAATATTTATTTCAAAATTCAATAATTTTGTAGCAAGCCTTACATTTTGTCCTCTTCTTCCGATAGCTTTACTTAAATTTTCCTCAGTAAGAATCACATCTAATTTTTTTCTCTCTAAATCCACATTCACTCTTTGCACTTCAGCTGGAGATAAAGCATTAGATACTAATATTGCAGGATCCTCAGACCAATTTACAATATCAATTTTTTCACCTTGTAATTCATTTACAACTGCTTGAACTCTAGATCCTCTCATTCCCACACATGCTCCAACTGGGTCTAATGATGTATCTACTGCTTTGACACAAATTTTTGCTCTACTTCCTGGATCTCTAGAAGATGATTTAATTTCAATCAGACCATCATAAATTTCAGGAACTTCTTGGACGAAAAGTTTTTCCATAAACTTTGGGTGAGCTCTTGATAAAAAAATTTGTTGACCACGAGGCTCTCGTCTTACATCAAAACAGTAAGCTTTAATTCTATCTCCAGCTTTAATATTCTCTCTTGGTATGATTTCATTTTTTTGAATTATCGCTTCTGTTCTTCCAAGATCTACGATTACATTTCCAAACTCTAATCTTTTCACTATTCCACTTAATATCGAGTCTTTTTTATCGATAAAATCATTGAATTGTCTTTCTCGCTCCGCCTCTCTAACGTTAAAATTAATTACTTGTTTAGCTGTTTGGGCAGCTATTCTTCCAAAATCAAATGAAGGAAGTGGTTGTAAAACCTCATCTCCAATCACTTTGTCTTTATTAGTCTCATTCAATGTAATTGCATCCTCTAATTTGATCTCAGTGTTTGTATTTTCTGGATTCTCTGTAACTATCAATTTTCTAAAAATTTCGATATCGCCATTATCTCTATTAATCATTACCTTAATCTCATTATCCTGGCCAAATTTAGATTTTGCTGCTTTAGCAATTCCAGTTTCCATTGAACTAATTATAAGTTCTTTATCAATTGATTTTTCTAAAGCTACTGCTTCTGCGATTCTTAATAGTTCAAGTTTGTCTGCTCTTTTATTCAACATAATTTTGTTTACTCCAAAAAAAAATGGGCCAAAGCCCATTTTGATAATTCAACAATGTAAGTGAATATATAAAAGTTTTTTTTTGTTTTTCAATAAAAACTATTTTAAGAAAATGTCAGATTTATTAGTATTTTCCCAAGAAAAGGCACCTTCTTTATCTGGCTCTCTTCCAAAATGCCCATATGCAGATGTTTTTTCATAAATAGGCTTATTAAGCCCTAACATCTCTCTTATACCTCTTGGGCTAAGATCAAAACTTTCTTTAATCTTATCTGCAACAAATTTATTTTTATCTAAATCATTATCAAAAAGATTCACATAAATAGATAAAGGTTTTGAAACACCAATTGCATAAGCCAATTGAATCAAACATTTGTCGGCAATTTTCGATGCAACAACATTTTTGGCGATATATCTGGCTGCATAAGCCGCAGACCTATCAACTTTAGTTGGATCTTTTCCAGAAAAAGCTCCTCCGCCATGTGGAGCAGCACCACCATAAGTATCTACGATAATTTTTCTACCTGTTAAGCCACAGTCTCCATCTGGGCCACCTATAACAAAATTTCCAGTTGGATTTACATAAAATTCATCTTCATTAAAACCCTCCAAAAAATTTTTTGGTATAGAGTTTATTAAATATGGTCTTAACAATTCTCTTACCTGTTCTTGGTTAACATTAGCGGTATGCTGAGAGGATATTACTACTGATTTAACTTTTGACGGTTTACCATTTTCATATTCAAATGTTACCTGACTTTTGGAGTCCGGCTCGATATTTTTTAATATACCTGATTTCCTATCTTCCGCCATTAGTCTTAAAATTTTATGAGAAAAATGAATTGGTGCTGGCATTAAAACATCAGTTTCATTACAGGCATAACCAAACATAATACCTTGATCTCCTGCACCCTCATCTTTATTTCCTGAAGAATCTACACCCATAGCAATATCGCTTGATTGTGAATGAAGATGACTTTCTATTTTTGTAGCTTCTTTCCAAGTAAAACCATCTTGATCATATCCAATATCTTTAATGCATTCTCTTACTTTATTGATTAAATCATCTTTTTTAATTTCTGGTCCTCTAACCTCTCCAGCTAATACAACTTTATTAGTAGTTGTAAGAGTTTCACAGGCCACTCTCGAATATGGATCGTTCGATAAATAAGTGTCTACCACCATATCAGATATCCTATCCGACACCTTATCTGGGTGTCCCTCTGACACAGACTCACTTGTAAAAAGAAAATTTTTTAAATTACTCATTTTTGATCCTATTAAATGAAAATGTTAATAAAATATACAACAAAATTAATAAGAAAAATATTTTATTTCCATATTTAGAAAACAATGTTGGTTTTAATTCTTTTATGATCTCTAAATCAATAAAACCTGAAACCCCATAATCTATTTTACTCTCAATAAAACCTAATGGATTTATAATTGCTGCCATTCCATTGTTTGATGATCTGATAACATATTTTCCATTTTCAATTGCTCTAAATTTACTATGTACAAAATGTTGTTTGGGTCCAATGGATTTACCAAACCATCCATCTTCTGAAATATTCAATATAAAATCGAAATCAAAATTTTTAGTCAAATTTCCACTATATATAATTTCATAACAAATTAATGGCAAAAAATTTATTTGTTTAAGATCATCTTGGATTTTAATAATTTTTTTGTTTACACCTTTATCAAATGATCCAATATTATTTGTGATTGTTTTTAAACCCAATTTGTTAAGAATATTTTCAAGAGGAACAAATTCACCGAAAGGTACAAGTTTAATTTTATTATAATTGTCAATTAAATTTACTTTACTATCAAATATTGAGAATGAATTGTAATAATTGTAATCATTATTCATAGTCATTCTGCTTGTTATTCCTAAACCGATTAAGTGATTTTCACTAAAATATTTTTCAAATATGTCATTGTATAAATCTAATTGATCTTCAAAGGTGTTGGGTATTATTCCTTCTGGCCATACAAAAAATATCTTTTTTTCTTCAATGGGTGAACTAATTGAAATAAGCTCATTAATCACACTTTCCGCATCAACGTTTTTATAGTACCTATCTAAGCTTATATTTGCTCCAATTACCCTGACTGCAAAATGAAGTTCTTTCTCTTTACTATTATAAAAATTTTTTTTTAAAAATTCTCCGTAAGTATTAAAAGAGATAGGTAATAGCAGTAAAAAAATACACACAACCACTTCTTTTTTAGATTTTCTAAATATGAAAAGAGCGGGAGCTGTAAAAAAACTTACTACAATAAGATTTAATGAATAAGTTCCTATTATGGACAGAATGCTAAGGAAACTATTAATTTCAGAAAAACTGTAAATTACCAAGTTCCAAGGGAACCCAGTTAAAATTGTTCCTCTAATAAACTCTATTAAACCAAACAAAAGAGAAAATAGGAAAAAAGCACTTAATATATTTTTCGGTTTGTATAGATTAAAAATAGCAACACATAATGCATAAAATAAACCTAAAAATGCTGGGATGACAATTAAAGATATAGGAATTAAAAAATTAAAACTTTGATCAAAACTTAAGGATATAGTTAACCAATACAAACTGGATAAAAAATAACTAAAACCAAACAACCATCCATAATAAAAGGATTTCTTTATTCCTTGCTTTAGTCTCTGAAATAAAAAAATAAAGAAAACGCTAAATGTAAAAAAATTTAAAAAAAAAAAATTATAAGGAGGTAAACTTAAGGAGGTTAAGCTTCCTAAAAAAATTATCAATAAAGTCTCAAATATAAAATTTTTTTTCAATTTAAAATGGAAGTTTTTTCTATAGATCTAAAAATTTTTTTTTCTTCATTTAACATCTTTTGGTACTCTTTACTTTTTTTATGATCATGACCCAATAAATGTAGAAAACCATGTATAAAAATTTTTATTGTTTTTATTTTAAATTGATAATTGTCTAAATTTTTCGGCTTATTCATGTAATTAAAACTTATAATTATATCACCAAGATAATTTTCTTTTAATTTTTTTTGTTTTTTATTAAATGGAAAAGAAAGTACATCTGTATGTTTATCCTTATTTCTAAATTTTTTGTTTAAAGTTTTAATTGTTTTATTATTTGATAGTAGCAGCGTTAAATAGATTTTTTTGTTAATAAATCTATATTTCTTTGGGAACACGTTACATATTTTATTAAAAAATAATTCTTTTTTTTTTATCTTTTTTGACCAAGAATTTTCTTCTGAAAGCACATTAACTTTGATCATTATTGTTGTACGCTTTCACAATTTTTGAAACTAAAGGATGCCTCACAACATCTGAATGATCAAAGTCTATAACTGCAATCTCATTTAAATGTGATAATATCTTCTTTGATCTTTCTAAACCTGACATTTTTTTGTTAGGTAAATCTATTTGGGTAGGATCACCATTTACAACTATTTTTGAATTTTCACCTATCCTGGTAAGAAACATTTTTATTTGTGTATCAGTGGCATTTTGAGCTTCATCTAAAATTGCAAAAGAATTTTTTAAAGTTCTTCCTCTCATAAAAGCTAAAGGAGCAATTTCAATATCGCCAATTTCTATCATTCTCTGAATTTTTTCAAAATGAAACAGATCATACAAAGAGTCATACAAAGGACGAAGATATGGATCAACTTTCTCTTTCATATCTCCTGGCAGGAATCCTAATCTCTCTCCTGCCTCAACCGCAGGTCTAGAAAGTATAATCCTCTCTATTTTTTTTTCTAACAACATTGTTAAACCTACAGCAACAGCAAGAAAGGTTTTTCCTGTACCAGCAGGTCCAGCAGATATTATTATTTCATTTTGTCTCAACGCTCTAACATACTCTTTTTGTTTTTCTGATCTTGGAATTATAGATTTTTTTGGAGTTTTGATTATATCAGTAACGTTGGTATTTTTTACCTTTTCATTTATCATAAATTGATCAACAGAAGATAAAATATCTTTTTGTTCTATACTACCATTATTTTTAAATTGATTTGCAAGAAATTGAATTGCATTCTTCAAAATTTCATTTTTTTCTGAAGTTGATTTGATTAAGATTGAATTTCCCCTGGAATAAATACTTGAATTAGTTATTTTTTCTAACTCTTTCAAGTTTTGGTTAAATTCACCAACTACTCCCATCAGGAGGTCATTTTCATGAAAAATTACACTAATTGAATTATTTTCTGAATAAACAAATTTTAGAGATGAATTAATATCTTTTTTAATAGTATTACTCAAATTTAAGCCACTCTTTGTTCTGAATTTTCTAAGCTTTTACCAAACAATGTATTTTGATTACTGCTATTTATTTTTACTTTTATAACATTTCCCATATCTAAATAATTACCATCAAAAATAACTGAAGTCATATATTCTGATCGACCAAAAAACTTTGTGCCACCATCTATTTTATTTTCAACTAAAACATCAATTTCTTTACCTTCAAGCGATTTATTCATGTTAATTTGATTGGTAAATAATTGTTTTTGAACTTTTTCTAATCTTGTAAGTGAAATTTTTTTATCAATTAACTCAAAATTTGCTGCAGTTGTTCCTGGTCTTGGACTAAATATGAAAGAAAAAGAATTTATAAATTCAATTTTTTTAATTAAATCACATGTTTGATTAAAGTCCCTCTCATCCTCACCCGGATAGGCAATTATAAAATCACTCGAAAACTTTATTTTTGGGTTAATTTTTTGAAGTTTTTCGTATGTATTGAAATAATCTCTTATTTGATGTTTTCTATTCATTGACTTTAGGATCTTATCAGATCCAC
Organism: uncultured Pelagibacteraceae bacterium; assembly: GCA_902616725.1. GTDB lineage: Bacteria > Pseudomonadota > Alphaproteobacteria > Pelagibacterales > Pelagibacteraceae > Pelagibacter. The sequence goes on along the minus strand of CACMTZ010000001.1, from coordinate 23,353 downwards.
TTTGAACGGGCAGGTGAACTAAAGGCATTAACTTCTTTGAAACACCATATACATTGATAAGATCTTCTGTCATATCCCTTGGGTGAGAAGTCGTATATCTAATTCTTTTAATTCCATCCAACTTTTCTATTTCTAAAATTAAATCTGACAATCTGTAATTTTTGTAATTATAAGCATTAACATTTTGACCTAGTAGTGTTATTTCACGAACTCCATTTTCTGACAAATTCTCTGCTTCTTCTAATATTTTTTTGAATGGTCTTGAATATTCTGGACCTCTTGTAAATGGTACTACACAGAAATGACAAAATTTATCACAGCCCTCTTGAATAGTTAAAAATGATGAAATTTTTTTTGATGAGTTCTTAATATTATCTAAATAATCAAATTTTGTAATAGCATCAAATTCGGTTTCATCTATTTTTTTTTGTTTGGATAAAAATTCTTCAATTTTGTCATTTATTTTATGATAGGCTTGCGGTCCAATCACGATATCAATATATGGTTCTCTTTTGATCATTTCCTCATTTTCAGCCTGAGCAACACATCCAGCAACTATAACAATTGGTTTTTTTCGTGATCTGAAATTTTTTTTAACCCGCCCAATCTCATGATAAACTTTTTCCTTAGCTTTATCCCGAATATGGCACGTGTTGAGTAGATAACAATTAGACTCATCTAAATTTTCAGTTTTTACAAAACCTATTTCTCTCACAGTATCAAATATCCTGTTAGTGTCATATTCGTTCATTTGACAACCGAAAGTTTTGATAAATATTTTTTTATTCATCTTTTGAGTTTACTTTGACACCATATAACTCAAGCTTATGGTCTACTAACTTATAACCATATTTTTTTGCAACTTTTTTTTGCAACTCTTCAATTTCTTCATCCACAAATTCAATTATTTCACCAGATTTTATATCAATCAAATGATCATGATGACTCTCTATCATTGCTTCATATCTAGCCTTACCACCTTTAAAATCATGTTTTGTTAAAATTCCTGCCTCTTCGAAAAGCTTAACTGTCCTATAAACTGTGGCTATGCTTATTTTTGGATCAACTTTTGATACACGACTATATAACTCATCAACATCTGGATGATCAGACTCACCGTAAGCGGCTTTTGACTCTGAAATTACCTTAGCAATAATTCGCCTCTGTTCAGTTAATTTTACCCCTTTAGATAAGCATTGTTGTTCAATTGTATCTGACATAATTGATTTTAACTTAAATAAATAGGATTTATCAAATTTTTTTCAACTTTCAATTTATCACAAAGTTTTGGGATATTTTCGTATTTAACCTCATTTTTTTCACTAAAATCCTCGAAACTATAACAATAATAATCAATTTTATTAGCTAAATGAAAAGCTTTAACAACTGATAAAGAATTTCTTATCCCCGCAAAACTTCCTGGACCTCGATTTACATAAATTTGAGAAACTTTATCTAAATCTAAATTTTTTTTATTTAAAAAATCATTAATTAGAATTGATAATTTTTCATAATTTATTTTGGAATTTTCATGTGTAATGCTGTAATTAATATCATTATTAATGATCATTAAAAAAATTTTATCTTTAGCGGCATCTATAATTAGCTTATTCATTTTACAATTTATTTTTCTAGTTAATTCTATTTCACAAGAGAATAATATCAAATCTTATTCTAGAGACAGTGGTGTTTTATCATTGATGTATCATCGATTTAATGAAAATAAATATCCATCAACAAATATAAGAATGGATATGTTTGATGAGCAAATGAAAATCATTAAAAATCAAGGGTATGAATTTTATGATCCTAACAATTTTTTAAATGAATTTAATAAAGTAAAAGAGAATAAGAAAATTTTAATTACAATTGATGATGGATTTAAGTCATTTTATAATGAGGCCTGGCCATATCTTAAAAAAAATAAAATTCCATTCATCTTATTTGTATCTACTGAACCTGTAGGTAAAAAAGGGTATATGACTTGGGATGAAATTAAAGAAATTGATGACTCCGATATAGGCTATATAGGACACCATTCACATACACATGAATATTTAATTGATATGACAGAAAAAGAATTCATAAACGATATAGAAACAGCAACTAAAATTTTTATAGATAAACTAGGGTATGTACCACCAATATTTTCATATCCTTTTGGTGAATATTCTCTTTTTATGAAAAATTATATATCAAAAAATTTTGAAATTGCTTTTGGACAACACTCTGGAATAATTGATAACAATAAAGATAAATTTGAATTACCAAGATTTCCAATAAATGAAAAGTATGGGGATTTAAAACGATTTAACTCACTAATAAATTATAATCCTCTGGAATACAAATCTCTTAAACCAGTAGAAAAAAAGTTAGAAAATAAAGATAATCCACCTAAATTAATTGTGGAATTTTTTGATAATCAAAAAAATATTAAAAATATTAATTGTTATTCAAATGATGGTGGTTCATGGGGCCAACCAAATTTAGTATTTGAAAAAAATATTCTTTATATCAGTTTTGAGTCAAAATTTTTACCAAGACGTGGAAGAGTAAACTGTTCCTTAAATGATGATGGCAGGTGGCGTTGGTTTGGAACCCAATTTGTTATAATGGAAAATTAAATTAAACTTTCAAGGTCTTTGCTCGAAGGAAGTAACTTAGCATCATCAAAATCTTTTAAATTATTTTGATTAATAATTTTTTGCAAAACTTCTACATACTTATTTCCAGTTTCAGCATAATTTTTTAAAAATTGAGAAAGAATTAAACTATCTAAAGGTTGATTATTATCTCTTAAATGTGCTCTTGCCAGTCTAAAATTTTTATATGATCTATGGGTATTTAAATTTCTTTGATAAGCTCTAACTGAGGCTTGTAATACATTAAATTTCATAACTTTGTGACCCTTGTTTTCATCAGCCTCTTTAGGTTTTAAGCCCTCACCTGACCAAGTCCATTGCCCAAAAAGTGCATTGCCCTCTTGTGCAAATCTTGATGTTCCCCATCCTGTTTCTTTCGCAGCTTGAGCAAGTGCTAAAGAAACTGGTATTTCATCCATTCTAATTTTAAGAGTTGTTAAATCTTTGGATGTTACTCCATATTGTTTGTATTTTTTTTCAAGCCATTTTTTTTCTAATTTAGTATTATTGCTTTTATTTATAATTTTAAACAAAGTCTTTCGATCTAATCTAATATTATTATTTTCTTTTAAAACCAAAGGTAAAACAATTTGAATAAAAAACTCTTTTCTTTTCTTGGTGCTTTCGATCATTTTGATTTCACCAGGAAGTAAAGTTAAGGCGACAGGCTTAACTAACTTTGTTTCCCTTACGTCATCTAGTTTATAATCGGTGTCTTGAAATAATTGTTTAATTGTAGATGCGTTTAATCTTACTGTGTCTGTTTCAAGATCGTTCAAACTAAAAATATCGATTAACAAATCTTTTTCATTTAATTCTCCTCCATCAGACTCGACACCCTCTTTTTTATTAAGTGTATATGCTAGAATAGCTTTTGAATTATTTTGAAATTCTTTGTCTTCTAAAAGTTGCTTATTTGCAAAATTAATTATTGATGGAATATGATAGAATGAAAAAACAACAAAAATACTCGTTAAAAATATCCTTGGAATTGCACCGATTCGTCTGTCATCAAAAAACTTAAACATCTTTAAGTTCTTTCTTCTCATTTTAACAAAATAAAATTTTGACTTAAAAAAAATCAATTGGTTTAAAAATTTTAGATTTTTTAATTTAAAATTAAACATTTAAAGAGCCTCAACCTTCTTAACTTCTGGTAGATAGTGACAAAGAAGATTTTGTACACCTTGTTTTAATGTCATAGTTGAACTTGGACAACCTGAACAACTCCCTTGGAGCTGCACTTTAACAATACCATCTTTAAACTCTTTAAATTTAATATCTCCACCATCTTTCGCAACTGCAGGTCTGATTTTTTCATCTAATATTTTAACTATTTTTTTTTCTATATCTTTTAAATTTTCATTATTTTCAATTAAGGTATTTTCAACAACACACTCTTTTCCGCTAGAGTAAAAATCATTGATTAAAGAAATTACTATATGTTTAATTTCATCCCATGATGTGTCATCATATTTATTTATTGAGATAAAATCTTTACCTAGAAAAATGCCTTCGACACCATTTATGGAGAGCAAATTTTTAACTAATTCATTATTAGTTTGATCCTTTTGTGTAATTTCAAATGACCCATTATTTGAAACATTCTTACCTGGTAAGAATTTTAAAGAATTTGGGTTCGGCGTTATTTCGGTCTGAACAAACATGATTTATATATAATCAATAATTATAAAAATGAAACTTGTTAATAAAAAAATCCTAAAAACCAACAAGTTCTTGGATTTTTTTTACTTTTTCCGAAGCTATTTTATCTGCTTTTTGAGTTCCCTCTAATAGTATTTTATCTAAATATTTTTTTTCACTTAACAACTTTTTAATTTCCAAAGATATTGGATAAATTTTATCAATCATAACTTGTGATAAATTTTCTTTTAGTTCTGAGAAATTTTTTCCAGAAAATTTATTTATTGTATCCTCTAAACTTACATCCATCAAACTAGAATAAATACCCATCAAATTCTTTGCCTCGGGTCTTTTTTCTAAATCTGCACTAGCGGATGGTAATGGCAAAGTATCAGTTTTTGCTTTTTTGATTTTATTTATTATTTGTTCTTTATCATCTGTTAAATTTATCCTGCTCAGATCTGATAATTCAGATTTACTCATTTTTTTTGTACCATCTCTCAAGCTCATAATTCTTGAAAACTCTTTTTGAATTAATGGCTCAGGAATTTTAAAAAAATTGTCAGCATTGAAATCATTATTAAATTTTTGGGCTATATCTCGACAAAGTTCCAAATGTTGCTTTTGATCATCTCCAACAGGTACGTGGGTGGTGTCATATAACAAAATATCTGCTGCCATTAGAACAGGATAAGAATAAAGACCGATACTTGCTTTTTCTTTATCTTTTCCGGCTTTCTCTTTAAATTGGGTCATTCTATTAAGCCATCCCATTCTAGCAACACAACTTAATATCCAGGCTGTTTCTGGATGAGCACTCACACTTGATTGATTAAAGATAATACTTTTTTTAGGATCAATACCACAAGCAATAAAAGTTGCTACAGTTTCATAAATATTATCTTTTAATTTTTTTGGATCTTGAGCAACTGTTATGGCATGAAGATCAACAACACAGAACACGCACTCATTTTGATCTTCATTATTAAGTTTTACAAAATTTTTAATTGCTCCCAAATAATTTCCAAGATGAAGATTTCCAGTAGGTTGAACACCTGAAAATATTTTTTTTTCCATATTTAATACTTTAGTTTAATATCACCATATTTGAAAGCTTTGATAAATAATGAAAAACTCAAATAAAATATAAGACTTAAAAAAGCTGAAAATATCAAATAGAAAGATTTAAAATTATATTCATAAATCAATTTATTTTGAAAAAACAAAATTAAATAATCAAAAAATATTCCCATTAATATAGAGGCCAGAAGTATTTTTATTAATTTGGCGAAAAATAATTCATTAAAATAAAATAAATTTTTATTTTTTAAGTAAAAAAATAATATTATTGCATTAAACCATGATGAAATTGTCGTAGCTATAGGAATGATTATAAAACCAATTTCTCTAAAAAAATAAATACTTATTAATATATTTAAAATTACTGAAAATAATGAAATATAAAATGGTGTTTTGGTATCCTGATTTGCGAAAAAAAAAGTCGAAAATACTTTAATCAAAGCAAAAGCAGGTAATCCTAATCCAAAATAGTAAAGTGCCTTTGCCGAGTTAGTTACTGACAACTCATCAAAAGAGCCATAACCAAATAATGCAGAAATAATTTGTTCTGATCCTACAATTAAAGCAACTGCAGCTGGTAGACTTAAAAACATACTAAGCTCAAGAGCTTTATTTTGTAGTAAAAGAATTTTATTTTTCTTTTTTAAAAAAACATGTTTTGAAAGTTGTGGCAGAACAACCACGCCTATCGCAATTCCTGCGATTGCAAGGTTTATTTGATAAATCCTATCAGCATAATATAGATAAGATACGGCACTAGTTTGGAAAGATGCAATTATAGTACCTACAAGAATATTAATTTGTGTTACACCAGATGAAAAAATACTAGGTAAAAGTTTTTTAAAAAAAAATTTAACCTTATTATCAATTTTGAAATTAAACTTAAGATTTATAGAATAAAATTTTTTCGCAAATTGATATAAAAAAACAAGTTGTAATAATCCTGCAATAGAAACTCCATATGATAAATAATAAACTAGTTCGTCGTTAAGAAATTTTCCAAAAAATAAAATTCCAATCAAGACTATATTAAGGATTATTGGAGCTGCAGAGGCTGCAGCAAACTTATTGTGAGAATTTAGAATTGCAGCAAAAAAAGAAGATAGACTCACAAACACTAAAAATGGCATAGTTATCCTTGTAAGATTGACAGCTAGCTGAATTTTTTCTGAATTATCAACAAAACCTGGCGCTATTAACCCTACAAAAACTGGCATGAAAATTTCTATAATTAAAACTAAAAACAATAGTCCTAAAAATAATAAATTGAAAATTTCGTTAGCAAATTTTTGTGATCCAGTTTTTTTTTTTACTAATTCTGAAGTGTAACTTGGTATAAAAGCTGCGTTAAAAGTTCCTTCTGCAAATAATCTCCTAAAAGTATTAGGTATTCTGAATGCTACAAAAAATACATCTGCTAAAAAACTTGTTCCAAGAAAGATCGCTATCAAAACGTCTCTTAAATAACCAAGTAATCTACTGATAATAGTATAAAAACCAAAAGTCCCTGTTGACTTAACTAAATTCATAAATCATATTAGTCTTAATTTTACCCCATTTGTACACCTAATTAGCATAAATGAAAAAAACAAAAATTGATCATTACACAGATAAAGAAGCTTTAGATTTTCACAAAGATAAAAAGCCAGGCAAGATTGAAATATCTTCCTCAAAAAATATGACGACAAAAAGAGATCTGGCTTTAGCATACTCGCCTGGTGTAGCTGCTCCTGTGAGAGCAATCAGTGATAATCCTGAGGCTGTGTTTGATTATACAAGTAAAGGAAACCTTGTTGCAGTAATTAGTAATGGCTCAGCAATTTTAGGTATGGGAAATTTAGGTGCGTTAGCATCTAAACCGGTGATGGAAGGTAAGGCTGTTTTGTTTAAAAGATTTGCTGATATTGACTCTATTGATTTAGAGATAGACTCCGAAAATCCAGATGAAATCATAAATAGTATAAAAAATTTTGCTCCAAGTTTTGGAGGTATTAATCTTGAGGATATTGCTGCTCCGGATTGTTTTATTATTGAAGAAAAGCTTAAAGAAATACTTGATATACCTGTATTTCATGATGATCAGCATGGAACTGCGATTATCACAACTGCAGCGCTTATTAATGCTTTGGACATTAGTAAAAAAAAAATTGATAGAGTTAAAATAGTTGTCAATGGTGCCGGAGCTTCGGCTATGGCTTGCGCTAATTTATTTAAAAAGACTGGTGTACCCCAAAAAAATATTACAATGGTAGACAGAACAGGAGTCATTTACAGAGGTCGAGATAATTTGAACCAATGGAAATCAAGTCATGCAATTGAAACAAAAGATAGAACTCTAGATGATGCTATTACTAATGCAGATGTTTTTTTAGGCTTATCTGCGAAAGGAGCGTTAACTAAAGACATGGTTAAAAAAATGGCAAAAAATCCAATTATATTTGCATGTGCTAACCCTGACCCAGAAATTACACCTGAGGAAATTGAAGAGGTTAGAGATGATGCAATTATAGCGACAGGAAGGTCAGATTATCCTAATCAAGTAAACAATTTAATAGGGTTTCCATATATTTTTAGAGGTGCATTAGATGTACGATCAAAAACAATTAATGAGGAGATGAAAATTGCAGCTGCACATGCAATAGCAAAATTAGCTAAAGAAGATGTTCCGGATGAAGTCATTGCAGCAATGGGAGGTGAGAGGCCACACTATGGAAAAGATTACATAATTCCATCAACATTCGATCCAAGATTAATTAGTGTAATACCGGCTGCAGTTGCTAAAGCTGCTATTGATGCTGGAGTTGCAAGAAAAAAAATTGATAATTTTGATGTTTATAAAGATCAACTTAAGCAACGATTAGATCCAACTGTAACAATTATGCAAGGTGTTAATAGCTATATAAAGAAAAAACAAAAAAAAGTTGTTTTTGCTGATGGTGAGGATGAAAATACACTTAAAGCTGCTATAGCTTTTAAAAACTCTGCCCTAGGAATACCCATCCTAGTTGGAAAAGAGGAACTAATTAAAAATCAAATAAAAAAAATTGGTTATAATGAAAATTTTGATATTGAAATTGTAAACTCAAAAGACACAGCTAAAAGAGAAAAATATGTAAAATATTTATTTAAAAAACTTCAAAGAGAAAAGGGAATGTTAGAATGGGATTGTGATAGACTTGTAAGAAACGATAGAGTTATTTGGGCTTCATGCATGGTTGCGTGTCAGGATGCAGATGCGATGATAACTGGGAACACAAGGAGATACTCATCTTCACTAGAAAAAATTATTAAAGTCGTTGATCCAAGACCTGGGGAAATTATGTTTGGGTTAAACCTGGTTGTAAATAGAGGTAAAACAATCTTTATCTGCGATACATCGGTTATAGAGTATCCAGACGCAAAACAATTGGCTGAAATGGCAAAATCAGCAGCGAGGGTTGCAAAATTATTTGGTTTTGATCCAAAAGTTGCTTTTTTATCTCACTCTACTTTTGGGGAGCCAGCTACAGATAGAACAAAAAGACTAAGTGATGCTGTTGAAATTTTAAAAAATGATAAAGTTGATTTTAAATTTGATGGTGAAATGCAGCCAGATGTTGCTTTGGAGGAAATGTATAAAGAACTTTATCCATTTTCAGAAATAGTTGGTAACTCAAATGTATTAATTATGCCCAGCCAACATAGTGCAGCTATTTCCTATAAAATGATTAAGTCAATGAGTAGAGCAAAGGTAATTGGACCTTTATTAATTGGTTTGGGTTTACCTATTGAAATAGCACCTTTGAGATCTTCAACTTCTGATATTTTAAATTTAGCCTCTATTGCAGCTTACTCAGCTGATGTAATTGATTATAAAAAAAATTAGTTAGTTTTAATTCTTAAATTATCTACTAATAAAATACTAGCAATCACATCTTCGACATCTAAAATCTCTTTTGCCTCAGTAATAACCAAATCCTTTTCATCTTTAGTTTGTGAAATTCCATAAATATAGATTTTCTTTTTATAAGTATCTATTTGGTAATTTGTTGCCTTAATTTCTTTGTTCAAAATTAATGCAGTCCTTAATTGCGAAGTGATTAATAGATCCTTGGCAGATTGTTTAAAATTAAATGCCTCTTTTATTTTAATATCATTTCTAACTGACCTAACTCCATCAGTTTCCCATGCAATTTTGGTTAATTTCAATTTTTCTTCTGGTTCATCAACTTTTCCAGTTAGAAATATTCTACCATCCAAAACTTTTGATTTTACTGATAAAAGGTAATTTTTATTTAGGAGTAAAATTCTAGCAGTTAAGTTTTTTTGCATCAAAGAATCATCTATCTGTGTCCCTAAAGATCTTGGATCGATAGCCACACTTACACCTGTTCCAAAAATTCCTGAAGACGATACACCTGCGCATCCACTTAAAATGAAGCCAACAAAAAGTATAATAAGTATTTTATTTTTCATTTTTAATTTTCAAACAATAATCATAGATAATTTTTTTTGAAATACTATTTTTGTGAATAATTAAATCAGTTATTTCTTTTATACTTAGTTTATTTATCATCGCTCTAATCAATCTTTTATCTGATTCATCCAAAGTTTGTGAAGCTTTTTTGTCATGAATCTTTTCCGAAATAACAATAGTCAATTCACCTTTTAAATTACTCTTTAATGGTTCTAAATCTTCAACTTTAGATCTCTTATATTCCTCATAAAACTTTGTCATTTCTCTACAAATTAGGATTTTTCTTCCTATAAAATTTTTTTTAATTAGAGGAATATTCTTATTAATTTTCTTTGGCGAAATGAAAAATACGATTGAACTGTTTAATTTTGATAAATTTTCCAAATCCTCTTTTAAAATTTTATCCTTTTCAGGAAAAAATCCATAAAAGAAAAACTTCTCTGAAAATCCTGATATTGATACTGCTGATATTACTGCTGAAGCACCGGGTATAGGAATAATATTGATATTATTCTTTATGCACTCATTAACTAATATAGAACCTGGATCAGAAATGCCTGGGGTGCCAGCATCTGAAATTAAAGAAATAAATGATCCTTGATTAATTAAATTTATAATTTTAACAACATTTTTTTTCTCATTGAATTTATGATTGGCAATTAAATTTGATTTGATTTGGTATTTTTCTAATAAATTTTTAGATATTCTAGTATCTTCACACAAAACATAATCTGACCTTTTAAGAGTTTCTATAGCTCTAAGACTTATATCGTTTAAATTTCCAATTGGAGTTGAGACTAAATATAGACTTTTTTTGAACACTCTATTAGCAGATTTTAAATTTTCAATCATATTTGTAATTAAAATATTATAGTATCATTAAAATGAACAAAATTTTTAGAATTATTTTTACATTAATAATTATCTATTTAACAAATCACTCATTTGCATTTTCACAAAATGAAAAAATTAAAATTGGGTTACTTGCACCTTTATCTGGTGAATATAAAGAATTAGGACAATCAATAATTAAATCAACTCGGATGGCTTTGAGTGATATTGGAACAGACAATATTGAAATTTATCCAATGGACACAGGTATTGATCCTAATCAAACTCTTCAATCAGCTACTAAGTTAAAAAATGAAGGAATAAAAATTTTTATCGGTCCAATTTTTTTTAAAAGCTTAATGTATTTGGATGAAATACAAGATGTTATTTTTCTATCTTTAACAAATAAAACAAATGATCTACCAAAAAATGTGATAAGCAGCGGAGTAAATTCTTTATCCCAGTTAAATGCAATTAAAGATTTTTTGGAATTAAGTGAAGTAAAAAAAACAATTTTTTTAACACCTGACCTTGATTATAAAAATGAAATTAAAAAGGCAATTAAAAAATCAAAAATCAAAATTTTTAAACAATACACTTATGAAACCGAACCAACTAAACTTACAAAGCAAATTGAAAAAATAACAAATTATGATGTGAGAAAACAAAACTTGGCTGATGAAATTTTAAGAGTTGAAAACTCAGATTTAGTGGATAAGGAGGAACAAATTAAGAAATTGGAAAAACGATATACAATTGGAAATGTAAATTTTGACTCAGTTATTATTTCTGATTTTGATGAAAATCTTAAAAGTGTAATTACTTCACTTATTTACACTGATGTATCGCCAAGAAATAAATTATTTATAACTCTTAATCAATGGTTTGATAAAAGTTTACTTTTAGAGGAAAATATCCAGCCTTTATATTATCCATCAATTAATAAACAAAATCTAGAGACATTTAATAAAAAATTTCTAGATACCTACAATTCTAAACCAAATCATTTAAGCTTATTAAGTTATGATCTTTTAGGATTGATTTATTATTTATCTTTAAAATCTGATTTTTCAGACATAAAAAATATTTTCAAAAAAGAAAATTCGTTTAAAGGTAAAATTGGTATTTTTGATGTTAAAAATAACAAAATAAATCATAGATTAAACTTTTACAAAATTGATGGGGGAGAGATTAAAGAAATTTTCTAAGCTTTTTGAAAGCATCTGATCTGTGGTCTAATTTATACTTTTGAAATGGCTTCATCTCGCCAAAAGTTTTTGTTTTATTTTTAGGAATAAATATTGGATCGTATCCAAACCCATTTTTACCCTTAGGTTTTTTGGAAATATACCCTTCAACTTTTCCAACAACACAAGCTATTTTTTTATTTAAATCACTTATGGATAAGGCGCAAACAAACCTGGCATTAATTTTTTTATTTCTCCAATTTTTATCTTTTTTATCTAATGCCTTATAAACTTTTTGAATTGCCTTATTAAAATTTAATTTTTTTCCAGCCCATCGTGCTGAAAAGATTCCTGGTTTTTTATTTAAAATGTCAATTTCTAAACCAGAATCATCCGCTAAGCAGATTAGATTTGTTTTTTTTGAAAAGTATTGAGATTTAATCAGGGAATTTTCTTTAAAAGTCTTTCCTGTTTCTCTTGGGCTCTTTAAATTAAATTTTGAGGTGGGAAATGATTTAATACTAGCTGGTAATAAATCTCTTATTTCCTTTAATTTTCCTTTGTTATTTGTACCTATAAGGAGTTGTTTAATTTTTTTTTTTAGCATCTGGAAATTTAATTTTTTCTTACCATATATGTCCATATGGAAAAAGATCAAAACCAAGAAAATACAGACAAACCATCAGAGAAAGATCAAAAAGATTTAAATCAAGATCAAAAATCTGAAAATTTAGAAACTAATGATAAAGAACAAGACCAAGAACATGATAAAGATCAAGAAAAAACCCCAGAAGAGAAAATTTTAGAGTTAGAAGATAAACTTGCAAGATCATTTGCTGAAATGGAAAACCAAAGAAGAAGGTTTGAAAAAGAAAAAGAAGATGCTTTTGAATATGGAGGGTTTTCTTTTGCAAGAGAAGCTTTAAATTTAATAGATAATCTTGAAAGATCAAAACAAATTTTATTAAACGATGAAACTTTAAAAGATACTGAGGCATTAAAAAAAACACTCGAACATTTTGACATTATCAATAAAGATTTAATTTCAATTTTTTCAAAAAATAAAATCAAGCCTATTGAATGTCTCAATAAAAAATTAGATCCAAACTTTCACCAAGCAATGATTGAAATAGAAGATGATCAAAAAGAACCCGGAACAATTGTTCAAGAAATACAAAAAGGATTCACAATTAAAGATAGATTGTTGAGACCAGCTCTAGTTGGCGTAGCAAAAAAAAGTGAAAAAAAAGAGGAAAAAAATGAGGAAAATAAAGAAAATTCAGGAGATAAATAATATTTAAATGAACTTGTAGAATTCAATTTCAACCCTATATGAGGAGAATAAATAACTGATATGAGCAAAATAATTGGAATAGATTTAGGAACAACAAACTCTTGTGTAGCTATTATGGAAGGGAGCCAGGCAAAAGTTTTGGAAAATGCAGAGGGTGCAAGAACTACACCTTCAGTAGTTGCTTTTACTGAAGAAAAAGAAAAATTAATAGGACAGCCTGCCAAGAGACAAGCGGTAACAAATCCTGAAAATACAATTTTTGCAGTTAAAAGATTGATTGGTAGAAATTTTGAAGACCCAACTGTTAAAAAAGATATTGAAGCTGCACCTTTTAAAATTGTAAATTCTGAAAAGGGTGACGCATGGATTGAAGCCAAGGGTGAAAAATATTCACCTTCACAAATTTCTGCTTTTATTCTCCAAAAAATGAAAGAGACTGCTGAAAAATACTTAGGTCAAGCTGTTACGAAAGCGGTAATAACTGTACCTGCGTATTTTAATGATGCACAAAGACAAGCTACCAAGGATGCTGGAAAAATAGCTGGATTAGAAGTTTTAAGAATTATCAATGAACCAACTGCAGCTTCACTAGCTTATGGTTTGGATAAGAAACAAAATAAAAAAATTGCAGTTTACGATTTAGGTGGGGGAACTTTTGATGTATCAATTCTTGAATTAGGAGATGGAGTTTTTGAAGTAAAATCCACCAATGGTGACACTTTTTTAGGTGGGGAAGATTTTGACAACGCTGTTGTGGAATATTTAATTTCTGAGTTCAAAAAAGATAGCGGTATTGATTTAAAAACTGATAAATTGGCATTACAAAGATTAAAAGAGGCGGCTGAAAAAGCAAAAATTGAACTTTCAGCAGCTGAGCAAACAGATATTAATTTACCATTTATAACTGCTGACAAAACTGGTCCTAAACATATTAATTTAAAAATGACTAGAGCTAAGTTAGAAGCTTTAGTTGAGGACTTAATAGCTAAAACTATTCCACCATGTAAAACTGCTTTGAAAGATGCTGGAATTTCAGCAAGCGATGTTGATGAAGTGGTAATGGTTGGAGGTATGACTAGAATGCCAAAAGTTATTTCTGAAGTAAAAAATTTCTTTGGTAAAGAACCAAACAAAAGTGTTAATCCAGATGAAGTGGTTGCAATGGGTGCTGCAATTCAAGCTGGTGTTTTACAAGGTGATGTAAAAGATGTTCTTTTATTAGATGTAACACCATTATCCCTAGGAATTGAAACTCTAGGCGGTGTATCTACAAAACTTATTGAAAAAAATACAACGATACCTACAAAAAAAAGCCAGGTATTTTCTACTGCTGAAGATAATCAGCCAGCTGTTTCAATACGTGTTCTTCAGGGTGAAAGAGAGATGGCAACAGATAATAAATTACTTGGTAATTTTGAACTAGTTGGTATTGCTCCTGCACCAAGAGGAGTTCCTCAAATTGAGGTAACTTTTGATATAGATGCTAATGGAATAGTTAATGTATCAGCTAAAGATAAAGGTACGGGTAAAGAACAAAAAATTCAAATTCAAGCCTCTGGTGGATTAAGTGATGAGGAAATTGAAAAGATGGTAAAAGATGCTGAAGCCAATAAAGAAGCAGACAAGAAAAAAAGAGAGTCTGTTGATGTTAGGAATCAGGCAGATACTCTAATTCACTCAACTGAAAAAAATCTAAAAGAGCATGGATCTAAAGTTTCAGATGCAGAGAAAAAAGCGATTGAAGATGGGTCAAATGCATTAAAGGAATCTCTTAAAGGTGAAGATATTGAGGACATTAAGAAGAAGACAGAGGCATTAGTACAAGCTTCGATGAAACTAGGAGAAGCTATTTACAAGTCACAACAAAGCACAAAACCAGATTCTAGTAAAGATGATGGAAATGATGAAAAGGGAAAGAAAGACGATAATGTTGTTGATGCGGACTTTGAGGAAGTAAAAGACGAGAATAAAGAAAAAAGCGCTTAACTGACATCTATTTGTCCAGGTTATATACATGGCTAAAAGAGATTATTATGATGTCTTAGGAGTAAGTAAAAGCGCAAGCCCCGACGAACTAAAATCAGCCTACAGAAAATTAGCTGTTAAATATCACCCTGACAAAAATCCTGGGGATAAATCAGCAGAAGATAAATTTAAAGAAGCCAGTGAAGCTTATGGTGTGCTTTCTGATAAATCAAAAAAAGAAAACTACGATAACTTTGGACATGCTGCATTTGAAAATGGTGGCGGTGGTAGAGGTGGTTTTGGTGGTTTTGGAGGTTTTAGTGGTGCAGATTTCTCCGATATTTTTGAAGATTTTTTTGGAGACTTTGGTGGTGGAGGCAGAAGAAGTTCAAGAAGAAGCTCAAATAACAGAGGTTCAGATCTAAGATATGATTTATCAATTACACTAGAAGAGGCATACACTGGAAAAAAACAGAACATTCAATTCTCCACGTCTGAAAAATGTAATACTTGTAAAGGAAATGGTTCTAAACCAGGCTCAAGTCCAGACAGATGTACCTATTGTGGAGGAAATGGAAGAGTTAGATCTAATCAAGGTTTCTTTACAGTTCAACAAACTTGTCCTCAATGTGCAGGAAGTGGTGAAGAAATAACCAATCCGTGTGGAGATTGTAATGGGCAAGGTAATAAACAAACAAACAAAAAAGTATCTGTAACAATACCTAAAGGGGTAGATGATGGGACGAGAATAAGACTTGCCGGCAAAGGTGAGGCTGGAACAAGAGGAGGTACTAGTGGAGATTTATATTTATTTATTAATGTTAAATCTCACGAATTATTCAAAAGATCTGATGTAAATTTATTTTTTGAGTTTCCAATTTCAATTGCAGATGCTGCACTTGGTACAACAATAGAAATACCCACAATTGATGGAAAAAAAGCTAAGATTAAAATACCAGATGGGACCCAAGATGGTAAACAATTTAGATTAAAAGGTAAAGGTATGCCATTTATGCGAAGAGGAGATTTTGGTGACTTATATGTACAAGTTAAAACAGAAGTTCCAGTGTTTTTAAACAAAGAGCAAAAAGATTTGTTAGAACGATTTAGAAAAATTGAGAATGAAAAATCAAATCCAAGTATTAAAAAATTCTTCCAAAAAGCTAAAAGTTTTTGGAATAGTTAGGAAATGGGATTAGAAGAGATCGTTCCAGCTATTTTTTTGATAGCAGTTTTAATTCTAGTGTTACCTGAATTTTTAAGATCTAACTCAAAATCAAAAAGATTTATCAAAAATTTATTTATTTGGTCTATAATTGTTGCTATCATTGTGATACTTTCTATCTTTATCTTTAAATGAAAAAAATTAGATTATTAGTGACCGGTTGCATGGGTCGTATGGGGCAACAAATAATTAAATCTGTAAAAAAAGATAAAAATTTTAAACTTACTGCTCTTACAGAAAATAGAAAAATTAATAAAAAGATTAATGGAATTAAAGTCGAACTAAATAATGAAAAATTATTTAAAAATGTCGATCTAATTATTGATTTTACAATACCAAAATGTACTTTTCAGGTTTTAAAAATTGCTACAAAATTAAAAAAAAGAGTTGTTATCGGCACAACTGGTTTTACAAAAAAAGAGGAAAATTTAATTAAAAATTTTTCAAAAAAAATACCTATTTTAAAAGCAGGAAATATGAGCTTAGGTATAAATCTTTTGATGTATTTAACTGAAATTGCTTCAAGTTCATTAGGGAAAAATTTTTTAAGTAAAATTTTTGAAATCCATCACAAGCATAAAAAAGATTATCCATCAGGAACTGCATTAATGTTGGGTAAAGGAATAGCCGTAGGAAAAAATAAAAATTTTTATAGTTTATTAGGAAAAAAATATTTAAATAAAAAAACTTTTCCATATAGCAAAAAGATAAATTTTAATTCTGTGAGAAAGGGTGAGATTATTGGTGAACACGAAGTAAAATTTTCAAGTGGTAAAGAAATAATCACTTTAAATCATGAAGCCTTTGATAGAGCTCTTTATTCTGAGGGAGCCTTAACAGCAGCGAAATGGCTTATAAATAAAAAACCAGGTCTTTATTCAATGAGAAATTTGATGAATTTCAAGTAATGAATGAAATTCAAAGAGCAAAGACAGTTTTAAAAATTTTAAACAAAACATATCCAAAAATTTATGTTCCTCTTAAAAGTAGAAATGTATTTACACTTTTAATTTCTGTTCTTCTTTCAGCACAATGTACAGACGTAAATGTAAATAATGTAACTAAAAATATTTATCCAAAATTTTATAAACCTAGACATTTTGTTAAATTAGGAAGAAAAAAAATTGAAAGATTAATTAAAAAAATTGGTATTTTCAGAATCAAAGCAAAAAGCATTTTCAATCTATCAAAAATACTAATCGAAAAATATAATGGCAAAGTGCCAAAAACTTTTGAGGAATTAGAAAAACTTCCTGGTGTTGGTCATAAGACTGCTGGAGTTGTAATGTCTCAAGGCTTCGGATATCCCGCATTTCCAATTGATACCCATATACATAGGTTGGCTCAAAGATGGGGTTTAACAAATGGAAAAAATGTTGTTCAAACTGAAAAAGATTTAAAGAGACTTTTTCCTAAAAAAAATTGGAACAAACTTCACCTTCAAATCATATATTATGGAAGAGAATATTGTAAGGCAAGAGAGTGTTATGGTGTGACTTGTAAAATTTGTACCACTTGTTATCCTAATAGAAAGAAACCTATTAAAACTAAAAAAGCTTGATATGAAAATTCTTGGTATCGGAAATGCGATTATCGATGTCATTTGTAAAGTAGAAGAGAATTTTATTACGAAAAATAATCTTACAAAAGGAACAATGAAGTTAATCTTTGATGAAAATGAATTTAAAGATATTTTAACGAATCTTAAAATTGAAAAAACTGTTTCTGGAGGTTCAGTTGCTAATTCAATCGTTGGCTTATCTCAACTTAAAAATGAAGTTGGATTTATAGGAAAAATATCTGATGATGATTTTGGGGCCAAATATGAGGAAGGGTTAAAAAAAGAGAATGTTAAGTATTTCTATTCAAAAAAAAAAGAGAGCCTTCCTACGGGGTCTTGTCTTATTTTAGTAACACCAGACTCTGAAAGGACAATGTGCACTTTTTTAGGTGTAGCAGGAAAAATTGGTGAAATTGATGTAAATGAAGAACTAATTAAAAAAAGTGATTTGATTTTTCTAGAAGGGTATTTATGGGATGAGGGTGAACCCAAAAAGGCATTTGAGAAAGCGATTAAGTATTCTAACAAAACTGCAATGTCACTATCAGATTTGTTTTGTGTAGAAAGACATAAAAAAAATTTTTTAATATTAGTTAAAGAAAAATTAGATCTTACTTTTGCAAATGAGAATGAAATTATGTCACTAATTAGTGCAAAGAATTTTAATGAAGTAATCTCTTTTGCCAAAGAAGTTAAAAAACATATTATTATTACTCGTGGAGAAAAAGGTGCAATCTCCATAATTGGAGATAAGATAATTGAGACCAAGGCTAAAAAAAATCTTACAATTAGAGATTTAACTGGTGCAGGAGATCTTTTTGCGGCTGGTTATTTACATGGTTTTGTTAATAATCTATCTAGTGAAAAATGCTTAGAGGAAGGAGTTGAATTATCATCAAAAGTAATTCAACAAATCGGCGCTAGACTTTAACTCTTTTTCTCTTAAAACTGCCTTTGCCCTTTTTCGGCTTTATTACCCGAGGCTTATATTTTCTTGAAAAAAGCTCTCTCGCAAATTTATTCTTTCTTATTAATTTCGTAGCCATCATCCTTGCTTAAAATAAAACTCTTGTCTTTAAAAACTTTTGAAATTTTTTTTCTCAATCTGTAAATATGTGTCTCAACAGTATGAGTTTCTAATTGAGATTGATATCCCCAAACATTTGATTGCAATTCTCGAATTTTGACAGGTTTTTTGGCTTTTAATAAGTATATTATTGAGCTTATTTCTTTTTCTGTAAGTTTAAGTTTGTTTGTATTTGAGGACATTTCACGCGAATTTATATTAAAAATATAATTACCTATTAAAATCTCAGATTGTTCTTGGAAATTTTTTTTTATAAATTCAATATTAATTTTTTCTAATAGTTTAAATATTGAAATAGGAAATTTATCGAAAATTATTTGATTGTCTAATTCTGGTATTTCTTTTTTTGTCAGTATTAAACAATTCGCGTTAGATTTTAAGTTTAATAATTCTTGTTTATTAATTTTCTCAAAATTAAAATTTATATCTTTTTTAATTTCTTCAAAAATCTTATATAATTCATCGAGTCCATAAATAACAAGATTATAGGTATTCATATAAGTATAATATGTTAATTTATATTAAAAATAAACATTCACTTAAAATTGATGATTTTTATCTCAAGTGCTGCATTGGTAAAAATGGTTTAACTAAAAACAAAAAAGAAGGTGATAAAAAAACACCTATTGGTCGTTTTTCTATTGAAAATTTGTATTATAGATCAGATAGAATTCAAAAACCTCTAACCAAGTTGAGATGTATTAAAATTGAAAAAAAAATGGGTTGGTGTGATGATCCATTGGACCAGAAAAATTATAATAAATTAATTTACTTAGGAAAAAATATTAAATGTGAAAAACTTTACCGAAGAGATCATAAATATGATTTGATGATTCCAATAAAATATAATTATTTAAGACCAATTAAATTTAAAGGGAGCTGCATTTTTATTCACTTAACGAATGATTATAAACCAACAGCAGGGTGCATAGCCTTACAAAAAAAAGATTTTTTAATATTGTTAAAATTAATCAATAAAAAAACAAAAATTCAAATCAACTAACCTCTTTGTCCGAAAATGTCTGATCCTATTCTCACATATGTAGCTGAATTTTTTATAGCATCTAAATAATCTGATGACATGCCCATACTAAGTTCATTTAAATTAAGATTTGTATTCAAAATACTCATCTCCTTAAAAAAGATATCTGATGGCTTTTCTATAGGTGGGATACACATTAATCCAACCACATCTAAATCAAGAGTTTTACAATACGAGTATAGATCAGACACTGATGATTTATTTACACCAGATTTTTGATGTTCA
Source organism: uncultured Pelagibacteraceae bacterium (assembly GCA_902616725.1). Taxonomy (GTDB): domain Bacteria; phylum Pseudomonadota; class Alphaproteobacteria; order Pelagibacterales; family Pelagibacteraceae; genus Pelagibacter. Next base: position 3,114 of record CACMTZ010000001.1, on the reverse strand, counting down.
TCTCCAATATTTACTTGAATAAAAATTTTTATCTTTTTTTTTTGTTTTTGTTGTTCATCAGATATTTTTTTTGCAAGCTTTTCGCTATCTACTGAATGAATAAAATCAAATAATTTTACAGCTATTTTAACTTTATTTGTTTGAAGCCCACCAATTAAATGTAATTTTAAACTCTTGTTATTTGTCTTTACATCGCTCCACTTTTCAACTGCTTCTTGGACTTTATTTTCACCAAAATCCAAGTGACCATGTTCTATTAAAGGTAATATTTTATCCATTCCAAAAGTCTTTGATACTGCAATGATTTTTGGTACTTTATTAACTTTTAGGGTATCTAGAACTGAATTAATTTTTTTTTGGATATCTAATAAATTTTGAATAGTTTTATGCATGATAAATTACTAGAAAAATATTACTTTATTAATTCTTTTGATACAAATATTATCAATAAACAAGATAAAACAACTACGTTTATATACAGAGATTATAAATCTGCAAAATTAGATACTAATAAAATTTTAAAGATTAAAACTTTTCTTAAAAAAAGGGGTAATAAATTACTATTAGCAAATAATTTTAAAATAGCTCTGAAGTTTAAATTGGATGGTGTTTATTTGCCATCTTTTAATAATAAATTTGATCATTTAAATTATTTGACTTCTTCAAATTTTATCATTTTGGGATCTGCTCATAATCTAAAAGAAATAAAAATAAAAGAGCATCAAAAAGTCCAAATCATATTTATTTCATCATTATTTAAAAAAAATAATAATTTTCTTGGGATAAATAAATTTAAAATAATTTCTAAGTATTCAAAAAAAAAGGTTGTTGCCTTAGGTGGAATATCAAAAAAAAATATCAGAAAACTAAGATTATTAAAAGTTTCTGGTTTTGCGGGGATTTCCTTCTTTGAAGAATAATATTTATTTGACTATCTAAGCTAGAGTATAAAAATTAACACCAATCATTACTCTATCTTTTGTTCCACCATATGTTGACGAATGTAGTCTATTAGCTGGAAAAATCACAATTGTTCCAGCGGAAGGTAAAATTTCATGATCAGGGTCATACAATTTTAAGATACCTGGTTCAGCACATTTTTGATCGCCTACAGAGAGATAGTAAGTAAGACTATATTTTTTGTCAATAAAGTTGTGGTTTGTATCAAAATCATTGATATGGTTATGTGATTTTAAACCACTACCTGCTCTTAGTATATTAAAGAAAGATTCTATTATAAATATATCAGATTTAACTGCTTCACTCATTATTTTAATAAGATCTTTTTCTACTTTATCTAAAATTAGAGATTTATTTTCAAATAACTCAAAATTAGAACATTTTCCATTTCCATATCGTACATCAGAAGTTTTATCTAAATCCATAGTATTTACTTTATAAAGTTCTTCTATAAGGCTGTTCTCAACTTCTCTAATTGAAATAAATGGATTAACATCAAGTCCTGAATGAATAACAGATTTATTATTTTCTCTTTTATATTTTTCAATACTAGATAAAAATTTATTTTGTCTATAAATTTTTCTTAAGTTATAATCCGCGTCGATAAATTCTGGTTTCAATTCTAGTGCTTTTTTGTAATTCACTTCTGCTAGATCAAATTTACTTAATTTTCCGTAGGTAATACCCAAGTTATAGTAAGCTTCAGCAAATTTAGGTTTATAATTAATTATCTTGTTGAAACATTCCTCAGCTTCATTGAGTTTATTTTTTTCAATTAGTAAAATTCCAAGATTAGTAATTGCCTCAATATAATCTTGTCTAAGATTTACTGCTTCCTTAAAACTTATCTCAGCTTCATCTAATTTTCCCAGCTTTTTTTGAGTAATTCCCAAATTAAAAAAGGCTATTTCGAATTTTGGATTATATTTTATTGCATTCTTAAAGCTTAATTCAGCATTATCTAGTTTACCAAGCTGAAGATTTATGGCCCCAATATTTGTATGTGCTTTGTAATGAGAGGGTTGTTTTTTTATTATATCTTGAAAAATATCTTTAGACTCCTCTAATTTTCCACTTAGAAGTAGATCTTTAGCCTCATTTATTTTTGTTTCAATACTCATTTGAGTAAAGTATTTGTGTTACAAACATTTTGATTAAAAAAAAGGCCCCTATAAAGGGGCCCTTTTTAAATTTGTTTTCTAATTAAATTAGAATGCAAATGATAATGTGAACTCGTAACCTTCTCTGTCAGTTGCAGCGATTCCACCCATGTTTTCAACTTCGTTCATAGCACCTGCAAGTGTCATTCCACCTGAAGTGTATGAAGCTGAAACACCAGTTGACTCTTGATCTTGATCAGATGTTGATTCTGTTTCTAGTTCATGGTAGCTGTAACCAATTGAGAAATCATCGTTTACTGCATATGTAATACCATAAGCGATAGACTCTTGGTCAGAGCTAGCTGTTGTGTCATCTAAATCTGAAATTTGATAACCAACTGTGATTCCACCCATTGCATACGTAGCATACATTGTAGTTTCATCTTGCTCTCTATTTGTACCACCATTAATAGTGTTATCTGAAGATGCAAATCCAAGAGTTAAACCTTCAACTGCTTCTGGAGATATTGTTACCGCGAAGTCCATGTAAGACTCTGCAGCATCACTTCCACCATGGTTTACATAAGCAACTGTAGCAGTAGCTCCACCCATGCTTGGTGAAGTATAGATAAACATATTATCTGCACCACCACCATTAATTACTGTTGGAGTTCCACCAGCTGTAGCACCGTTAGTGTCTATGACATCCCATGCTTCTTCGTAAGCGTTTGGAGTTTTGTCATCCATTGCACCGAATGCAGACGAACCACCATGACCATCGAACGTTAATGTTCCCCAGTCACCTGATAGTTTGATGTTATGGTCGTCGAATGTGCTACCATCAATTTCGTAGTACACAGCAACACCAATACCACCATCTGTTTCACCAGACGCGTTAAACTTAAGACTATCACCCATGTAGAAGCCGTTTCCTCTATCACCAAATCCTCTGTTAGTGTCGTCAAAAGATATTGACGCAGAACCACTTACTGAAAAGTCAGCAGCGTTAACAGAAAAAGTCGCTAGAGAACCAGCTAATGCTGATAATCCGATT